>JBIKKY010000100.1:0-6976 GCA_044360105.1 Sulfuritalea sp. | reverse complement strand
TGAGGAAGCGCGCCTCGGTAGCGGCGAAGTCGGCGAAGGTCATGCGCAGTTCCATGCTTTGCGATGCGCCCGCCTCGTCGACATACTTCAGCGTGTAGGTCGGCCAATCGGTATCGAGCGAGGGATTACCTTCCAGGCTGACGCACTCGGCGAAGGTCGTGCCGGCATCGGGATCGAAGCGGAACAGCGGATAGGCGCGCCCTTCCACCGCCAGCTTGCTCTGGTCCACGCTCTTGTCGTCGCCGACGCCGTGCTCGGGCGGACACACGGCGTAGATGTTGAACAGCGCCGGGCGGCGGCTGTTGAGGCCGTCGATGTAGCTCTCGATCAGGTGGTTGACGTGGGCGATGGTGCCCGACATAACGTAGGAGGTGCGGTGCGCCATGCCGATCAGGCTGATCTCCTTCCTCACCTCCTGCTTGCCGCGCTGGGCATCGCCCCAGGGCGCCATGTCCGAGACCTGGCTGATGAAGCCCGAGGTGCAGGCCTGGCCGCCGGTATTCGAATACACTTGGGTATCGACCACCAGGATCTTCACCGGCATGCCCGACATCAGCACACGCGACAGGTTCTGGAAGCCGATGTCATACATCGCGCCGTCGCCGCCGATCGACACCACCGGCGGGCAGAGCTGCCATTCGTCGACAGAGAACTGCTGCCAGTTGAAACGGCGGAAGAAATCGTCGTCGCGGTCGGGCAGGTAGTCACTGGCCAGTTCCATCTCGGCCTTGCGCACGGCCTTGAAGCCGTCGGCCATTTTCGCCATGTGGCCCTCGAAGATGCCCATCGCCACCGAAGGCGAATCCTGAAAGAGATGCGAGGTCCACGGGAAGGGATAGGGATGGAAAGGATAGGTCGAGCCCCACACCGAGGTGCAGCCCGTGGAGTTGATGATGCCCATCTCGGCGCGGCCGCGCTTGGTCGGTCCTTCGACGTAGCGCCACTTGAGGTCCTTCAACTTTTCCAGCAGTTGCGCGGTGTTCTTCACCCAGGCCGGATCGAGCAATTGCGAAGGCTTGTCGGCATTGAGCTTGTTGGCCAGGTTGGACAGCGTCAGATCGTGCTGGCCGGTCGACTCGACCGCGCGGATCACGGCGCTGGCATCGGTGAGATCGACTGCCGAAGCCAGCTTGACGCGCATGTGCTGTTCCAGGCGCGTGACCAGGTCGTCAATCTTTTCGACGAACGCGGCAACGCGCGGCTGCATCAGTGCCGTCACGGTCGAAGTGAACAAGTGGATCGCGGTCTTCTCGCCGCAGCCGAGGCAGGCGCCGTCGCCGCAGTTCATCGAACCGTAGTTCTTTTTGTCCAACAGCAGGGTTTCCAGCGCGCCGATCTTCTCGTCGAGGCTGTCGATGCGGCTGTATTCCTTGGGCGTGGTCGGCAGTTCCAGCCAGGTGTTCCAGTCGCGGCGCAGGCGCTCGACCGAATCCTCGGTCTGCGTCACCATCTTCAGCGCATTGTCCTCGCAGACCGTGACGCACAGCGCGCAGCCCTTGCAGGTGTAGGGGTTGACGGTGATCGAGAACAGGCCGCCGCTGCCCTTGGCCTTCTTCTCGCGGTTGCCCCAGTAGGGCTTGGTGGCGGAGAACTGGAAGCCGCCGAGGTGGATCTGCAACTGGGTGAATTCGGCGGCCAGCCCGGCGCGCTCGCCTTCCGCCGTTTCGGCCAGCACCGCATCCATGGCGCGGTCGAACAGCGGGCGCACGTAGCCGCCTTCGTTGTCGACCAACGTGCGCAGCTTCTTCTCGATGGACCGTGCGGCGCGGCGCAGGTAGCGCGTCGGCGTGCCGCCGGTCTCGATGCGATTGATCGCCGTGCCCAGCACGTCGCCGATCGAGCTGACCAGGCCGGGAATCGCCGAGTCCGGGCATTCGACGTAGCAGTTGCCGCAGGCGGTGCAGTTCTCGGCGATCCATTCCGGATGCTCGAAGCGGATGCCGGTCATGTCGCGGAAGACGCCGGTGGCGGCCGGCACCAGCGACGCGCCGATGAAGGGATCGACGATGTTGTCGTTGCCCTTGCCGCTCAGGTAGAAGTGGCCGGTCTGTTCCCAGAAGCGGTGGATGTCGCCCACCTTGCCCGACTGGGACTCGCCCACCACCGGCAGTTGCCTGAGCATCACCGGCAGCCCGGTGTCCTTCTTGACGAAGCCCTTGCGCGTCGCGCCGACTTCCTTTTCGGTGATCTCGGTCAGTTCGGTGAAGCCGCGGCGCACCACGCGCAGGTTGTCGGCCACCACGCGCGCGCCCTTGCCGCCGAACTTCGATTGCAGTTGCGCCTCGATCGCGGTGAACAGCGCGTCCTCGGTGAGGCCGGCGTTGGCCATGGTCGGGCTGGCGGCGAAGAAGGCGCCCTGGAAGGCGATGCCCTGCATGCGCAGCTGCAGGTCGGCCGAGCCGGCCTCCTCGCGCGCGATCTGGAAGGCGTCGAGGTGGAAGACGTGAATCTCGTTATCGACGATGAACTTCTGCGCCCAGAGCGGGAAACTGGCCCAGGTCTCGGCACCGAGGTTGGACTGGATGATGAAGAAGCCGCCCTTCTTCAGGCCCGACAGCGGGTTGCTGTGGCCGAACACCGCCGGGTCGGGCGAGAGCACGACATCGACATAAACGTATTCGCAGTTGATGCGGATCGGCTCGGGCGCCGCCGAGAGGTAGTAGGTGGTCGGCTGGCCCTTCTTCTCCGAGCCATACTTCGGATTGGCTTTGATCTCCCAACCGAGCAGTTCGAACAGCGTCATCGCCAGGTTCTTGCCGGTGGTGATGGCGCCCCAGCCGCCCACCGAGTGCATGCGCACGGTGATCGCGCCCTTGGGCAGCAAATTCGGGTTTTCCGAACCGCGTACGCCGAGCGCGCGGATCTGCGGATACTTGTCGGCGATGTCCTGCTGGTGCACCTCGTCCTTCGGGTTCAGCGGGTCGCGCGCGAAGTCGATCGAGAGGTAGAAGAACTTGCGCTGCGCGGCTTCGGGCAGCATGTTCTCGATGGCACCGATCAGCGCTTCCGGCTGCAGGTCACGCGATCCGAGGCCGTAGCAGCCGGAATACAGGCGCGGCATTTCCGCCGCGGCATACACGGCGTAGCCGGTATATGGCGGCTCCTTCTGCCCCTGCGCTGCGGCCATGCCGTTTTCGACGCATTTCAGCAGTGCGGCACGTACTTCGCGCATGAGGGGCAGGTCCTCGGCCAGCGGCTGGTCGGTGCGCTCCAGCACGGCCACGCCCTTCTTGCCGCGCAGCGCCTGGCCCAGCAGGTCGCCGGGGAAGGGACGGAACATGGTCAGGTTCACCACGCCGACCTTGAGCTTGCGCGTCTCGCGCAGGTAGTCGGCGACGGCTTCGGCCTGCACGATCATGCTGCCCATGCCGAGGATGATGTAATCGGCATCCTCGGTCTTGAAGCCTGAAACGCGCTGGTAGCGGCGCCCGGTCAGCGCGGCCAATTCGTCCATGCAGCCGTCGGCCAGGGCCTCGACGTGGTCGAAGAAATACGGCCGCTGGCCGGCCGTGGCCTGCATGTAGGCATCCTGGTTCTGCACCGAGCCGGACAGGAGCGGCAGGTCCACGTCCCAGATCGCCGGCACGCGGCGGCGCTTGGGGCCGTAGAGCATCTGCTGCGCCGGTGTCGGCGAGTCGATCATGTCATCGGGACGGCCGAGGTATTCGGCGACCAGTTCGCGTTCCGGCAGCACGCAGGATTCGATCAGGTGCGTGGTGAGAAAGCCGTCCTGGCCGACGATGGCCGGCGTCAGCGAAAGCTCGGCGGTCTTGCGCGCGACGAGATTCAGGTCGGCGGCCTCGGTGGCGTCCTTCGCCATCATCTGGATGAAACCGGTGTCGTCCACGCAGTGGTAGTCGTCGTGGCCGGCATGGACGTTGAGCGAGGCTTTGGTGATGGCGCGGCAACCCATGTTGAGCACATAGGGCAGGCGCTTGCCGACCGCCGCGTAGAGCGACTCATGCATGAAGGCGACGCCCTGCGCCGAGGAGAAGTTGGTGGCGCGCAGCCCCGTCATCGACATGCCGGCGGTGACGCCGGCGGCGGCATGCTCCGACTCGGGCTCGATGAAGATCAGCGGCCTGTCCGAGATGTTGAGGTGGCCCTTGGCGACCTCCTCGGCCCAGTACTCGCCCATCTGCGTTGAGGGCGTGATCGGGTAGGCGCCGGCGGCATCCGAGGATTCTCGCTCGACGTGGATCACGGCGGTATTGCCGTCCACCGCATCGCGCACGCCGGGGTACTTCACCTTGCCCGCGGCGACGCCGGCGCCGGTTTGCGGCAGCAGGCCGGTGGAGAAAATTTTCTTGATGATCGACAGGCTCATGGCAGCTTCCTCGGGTTTCGTATTCGGCGAATTCAGACGTGTAGCGGCAGGGGTTCGTTGCGCAAAATTTTCTTTGCCGCCGCGCCCTTGGCGGCGCGGTCGGGTGTTTCGAACCAGACGATGGCGCCGGTGGGGCAGCGCTCTATGGGTTCGCGCGTAGCCTGATCGTTCCAGTCGTAATTGACCACGGCCAGGTTGCCGGCGAGTCGCATCAGCTTCAGCGGCGCATCGGCGACGCACTTGCCGCAGGCGGTGCAGGCCACCTCGCAGGAGGCCTCGGCGGTATCGCCGTCCGCCTGGTTCTTGCAGGCCACCCAGAGACGGTGGCTGACCGACTCGAGGCTGAACAGTCCCTTGGGACAAACCTCGACGCAATCGTTGCAGGCGGTGCACTTCTCGCTGTCCACCACCGGCAAACCGTGGACGTCCATGGCAATGGCATCGAAGGTGCAGACATTGGCGCAGTCCGCCAGGCCCAGGCAGCCCCAGGCGCATTCCTTGCCCCCGCCCGAGACCACGGCCGCGGCGCGACAGGTCTTCAGCCCTTCGTAGCGCGCGCGCAGGAAGGCCACGTGGTGACCGCCGCCGCAGGCCAGGCGCGCCACCTGCTTTTCCACCGTGCCGGCGGCGACGCCGAGCAGGTCGGCGATGCCCTGGCGCTGCTGCGGCGTGCTCACCGTACATTTCGCGGGAATGGTCTCGCCGCCGACGACCTTCTCGGCAAAGTCGCGGCAGCCGGCCTGGCCGCAGGCGCCGCAGTTGGATTTGGGCAGCAATTCCTCGACCTCGCCGATGCGCGGGTCTTCGAAGACGTAGAGTTTCTTGTTGGCGATGGCGAGCAGCAGCGCCAGGAGCACTCCCAAGCCCGCCATGAAGCCCCCTGCCAGCGCCAGATTCGACAACGACTCCAAACTTGCCATCTCCCTTGCCAGTGCGGTCCGCAACTTCTTTAGACCTGAAATAAAAACCATTCAAGTATCATGGTTTTGTTGCCGCAAGCCCACAATGCCCCCAAGCGCGGCAATCCGCGTTGACGTGGAACAAGGGATGAACTTGCCGTGCAGCAACGCCAGTTTGGATCCAGCCGTTCGCAACCTCGGGGGCGCGAACGGCGAATCCCATCACGGCGCAGTCGGGAGTTGCTCCCGAACTACAGGCAAAGTCGGCGCGTTTGCGCCGACTCAGGGAGACATGCGCGGCGGGGTGTTGCTTCGCATGTTTGTGACAAGTCAACTATAAGACCTATAACCGGAACCCGGCAATGGATAAATTTATTTCCGCATTCGCCGAGTTCATTCGCCGACCCGCTGCGCCAGCAGCTTGCAGGCTGACCACGGCTAGCGGCGATCCCTGACGACGAAAGGCTCCACCAGCGCCTCCTGCACCGAATCATCCCGGTTGAGCGCCTGGTCGAAGCTGGCATTCCAGACATCGGCATTGCTCAGGTCGGCACCCTGCATGTCCGCCTTGAAAAAAATCGCCTGGCGCAGGGTCGCACCCGCCAGTCGCGTCCTCTGCAGCCTGGCATTGGTGAAATCCACCTGTTCCATCGCCGCTCCGGTCAGGTCCGCACCCGAAAGATCGGTACCGATCAGCCGCGCCCCGGTGAACACCCCGCGGAACGCATAGCAGTTGCGAATCGACCCGCCCGACAGGTCGATCCCTTCCATCAGTATGTCTTTTAGATAAGCCCCCGAAAAATCGGCCCGCGGCGCCCGCGTGTTGATCAGGTTGGCGCCGAACAGGTAGGCTCCGGCCAGGTTCGCGCCGCTCAAATCTCCATCGTCGAAAGTCGCATGAAACAGATCGGCGTCGCGCAGGTCCGCGCCGGCCAGATTCGCCCCGCTAAAGTTGGCCCATTTGGCGTTGCTGCCACGCAAGTCCGCAGCGGCCAGGTTGGCCTTGCGAAAATCCGTGCTCTCCAGCTTGGCACCCGCCAGCCGCGCACCGCGCAAGTCCTTCCCCGCCAGTTTCTTGCGCGAGAAATCGCAGAAAGAGAGATCCGTTGCCGCCTGCGGCGCGGCGCAGTTCCCCGGCGCCAGGTCGGCGGCGACCGCATCAATGGCGACCAGCGCCGGCAGCAGGGCAATGATGATGCGTGATTTCATGCTCTTGCCTCCCGTTCCGGAACGTGTTCAGTCATTCCTTCACCCATCTTCTCCGGCGTCAAGTCCGCGCTTGTCTGGCATCGCCCTTTTGCGGATGCCGGTAAAGATGGAACGGCCCGCCGGCAAACTCCATTTCGCGTTCCAGCGTGGCGCCGACCGCCAGCGCCAGCCGGATCGAGGCCTCGTTGCGGCTGTCGATCAGGCTGATCAGGCGCAGTTGCGGCAGATGCTGGTGCGCCATGCGCTGCACCGCGCGCACCGCCTCGCTGGCGTAGCCCTTGCCCCAGTGCCGCCGCGCCAGCGCCCACTTGATCTCCGGCTCCGGCCATTCGAGCGGGTACCAGGGTCCTACCGTCCCCAGCACCATGCCCGTCGATTTTTCCTCCACCGCATACGGCCCGTAGCCGCGCAGCAGCCAGTGTCCGGCCATGCCGGCCATCGCGCGCCAGGTCGCGGCCTCGGTCAGGGCGCGGCGGAAGGTGTAACGCGTGCATTCCTCATCCGAAAAATGCTCATGCAATGCGCGCCAATCGTCATTTTC
>JBIKKY010000099.1:0-7042 GCA_044360105.1 Sulfuritalea sp. | reverse complement strand
CACGATTATTTCGAGAAGTTCGCGGCTCTTTTCCGCGTCATAGTTTCGCAGCAATAACAGTTCTGCGTAACCGAGCACGCTGGCCATCGGTGTGCGCAGTTCATGTGCGGCCGTCGCCAGGAATTCACTCTTCATTTCATCAATTTCACATGCTTTGGTGATGTCCTGCAAATAGAGCAGCAGTGAAGTGCCATGGCTGCCCTTTTGGGCGCGGCGTGCGAGAGTTCTTTTCTGCGGTTGCTGCAGATGAATTGTCGTCTCGCGGTTGTTGATGCAACCGAGTTTCTTCACCTCATCAAAATCTTCCGCAACGCGGCGAAGAGGGTTGCCCGAGTCGGCGCACTGCCGCGCAAGGAGCAGATCGAAATCAGCAAATGCCAGCCCCCGCAGTTCAACTGTCGCCAGTCCGGTGAGTCTCGTAAAGGCGTCATTTGCATAAGACAGGATGCCATGATCGTCAAAGGTGACCAGACCGTCGTCACTCATGGTGGTGAGCGCGTCGAGACGCATGGACCAGGTAATCAATTCCTGCTCGGCTCGCTTCCGGTAACCAATGTCGTTCAGGATCCCGACGAAGTGGGTGAGCTGGTTTTCGGCGTCATGCACCGGCGAAATCGTCAGTTCGTTCCAGAACAACGCACCGTCCTTGCGGTAGTTTCTCAACACGACCGTCACCGACCGATGTGCCAGGATGGCCTGTCGTATTTCATCCAGGCCGGCTTGATCGGAATCTCCTTCGTGCAGCATCCCCGGGTTTCTGCCAACTACCTCGTCGCTGGAGTAACCGGTAATCGACTCAAACGCCGGATTCACGAATACGGTGGTGACTGTGCCGGGACCGATTTCAACAATCATGATGCCGTTGACGCTGGCCATGATCGCGCTTTCCATGACATGGCACTGTATTCCGTTCTGCTTGGCCAGGAACGCCGGGCTGTTCACTTTGTATCCTGGGTCGAGATACTGACATCGCTTACATACCTGCTAACCATGTCGAGCAATTCCAGCGGGCTGAAGGGCTTGACGAGATAGGCATCTGCGCCGGCAGACTTGCCTGCGTCGAGATCGGCTTGTTGCCCTCGTGCAGTGAGCATGATGACTACGGTGCGGGCGAGGTCCGCATCAGCCTTTATCTGACGACAGGCGTCCAGCCCGTCCATCTCGCCCGGCATCATGATGTCCATCAGGACAACCTTGGGGCAGATACGATAAATCAGGTCCAGTGCGCTCGCCGCGTTATCGGCCTCATACACCTCAACATCAGCCATGTCGAGCGTCATGCGTACCAGCTTGCGAATGTCAGCCTGGTCGTCCGTGATCAATACGCCGTGTCTCATTGTTTCCTCTTTTTGAAGATTGCACAGGGTCCGGTGGGACGGGTGACGGAGCGGGATCGCATGCTGGTTGGGTGATACCGAAGACTGACAAACGATCAGGGTGCGATCACCCGCATTTGATTGAAGTTCGCTTCCAGACCGTCTATCAGGTCCACCAGCGTAGCGGGTGAAAAAGGCTTGACGACATAAGCAACAACTCCGAGGCGTTTAGCCTGTTCAATGTCTTCGGCCTCGCCGTGCCCGCTGATCACCACGACCCGCAGCTTGTTGTGCCGCGGGTCTCTCGAAAGTGCTTCGCACAGCGAAAAGCCGTTGAAATGACCCGGGAGTCCGATATCGAGCAACAGAATATCCGGAGGCGATTCGTTTGCGGCATGCAAGCCGTCCAGCGCAGTTTCGGCTTCGACAATATCGCGTTTGCCGTTATCGATCGAGAGACGGACGAAATTGCGTAAATCGCTGTCATCGTCGACGATGAGTATCTTTGAGTTTTTCGTCATGATTGCATTGCCTTAAGCGGAGTTAGTCGGACGAGCCTTCTGCCAGGGTTGGATGGCTTATGTTGTTTATGGTGCGCAGCCGGAACCTGAACGTCAGTCGGCGAGAATGACCATCATCTTGTGAGGCTGAGGTTCAAGTCGCTCGACGAGTTCGACCACGGTTCGCGGCGAGAATGGCTTGATCAGATAGGCATCGATGCCGAACCGCTCGGCCTGACTGATATCCTCCGCAGCGTCATTGCCAGTGATGATCACGGTTTTCATGTTCCACAGCGGTGGTTCCTCGTCCATGGCCCGGCAAAACGCGAAGCCATCCAGTCCGGGCAGGCCGATGTCGAGCAGGAGCACATCGGGCACGGTATCGAGCGCAAGACGCAGACCTTCCTCGGCGGTGGCCGCCTCATGGACCACGCGATGGCTGTTTTCGAGCGACATGCGCAGGAGCTTGCGCAGGTCGCTGTCGTCGTCGACGATGAGTACTGTTGTGTTTAACGTCATGTTTTTTGCTCCTTTGGTGATGAGGGGAAAGCATCCGGCGCTTGCGTGCCGACTTCGACATCACCGGCAGGCAGCCAGAGCGTCACCGTGGTGCCGGCGCCGACTTTGCTGGTGAGTTCCAACTGACCGCCGTGCAGTTCGACGATCTCCTTGACGATGCTCATGCCCAGACCGGTACCGGGAATCTTGCCGGAGGTATCGGCGCGATAGAAGCGTTCGCAGACGTGGGAGAGTTGTTCCGGCGTCATGCCGATGCCGTGGTCGGTAATGCGGATACCGATGCGCGGCGGCACATCTCCGACATCAGGCGACTTGACCAGTGCAGTGTCCACCGCGCTGCCGTCGGGCGAATACTTGTAGGCGTTGGAGAGGGTGTTGCCCACCGCTTGCGTCAGCTTGTCGTGGTCGCCGCGCAGCCAAAAGTTGGTTTCCGGAAAACTCAGCAGGGGAATCTCGCGTCCCTCCGGCACCTTGAAGTCGACAATGATTTCGCGCAGGAGAGGGGCTGCCGACAGCGTCTCGAACTTGAAATCCATGCCGCGCCGCGCCTCGATGCGGGCCAAGTCGAGCAGTTCGTTGATGACGTTGGCCATCAACTGGGCATTGCGGTGGATGATCTCAAGAAAATCGCGCCGCTCGGCCTCGTCAAATTCCTGGGCCAGGATTATTTCTGAATAACCCATGATGCTGGCCATCGGGGTACGCAGTTCGTGAGCAGCGGTGGAGAGAAACTCGCTTTTCAGCCGATCGACTTCAGTCTCATGGGTGATGTCGCTGAAATAAAGAATCTGCGATACCGTTTCGGCCTGCGCCTCCCGCAGACTCACTTCCAGCACGCTCTTGCGCGGGCTGGCCAGTTCGATACGACAGCGCCCGTCATCGCGGCGGCTCGCCCCACTGTCTGCACCGGCACCGTCTTGCTGCTGCATCGCGCGCAGGGCGGCCATGTCGAGCGCACCTGTTTCGGGCGCGCAGATGCGTTCCAACTCTGCGCTGAAGGCCGCCTCATCGAGACCGATGAGTTTGGCTTCGTCGAGCGCAGTCATGCGCAGAAAAGCCGGATTGGTGTACTTGATGCGCCGGTCGGAATCGAAGGAAACGAAGCCGTCAGGGCTCAGGGCGAAAATGGTGTTGATCTGTTCCGTGCGGTCACGCACACGGGCATCGGCCAGGTGCCGCTCGGTGATGTCGGTATGCGACCCCGACATGCGCACCGCCTTGCCTTCGGCATCTTGCAGTACCTGGCCGCGGGCGAGAATCCACTTGTAGTGGCCGTCCTTGCAGCGCAGCCGGTGCTCGCACTGGTAAAACTCGGTTTCACCGCGCTGGTGGCGCTCCACTTCGGCCAGAGTAGGTTCGAGATCGTCGGGGTGAATGCGGGACATCCATTGCTGGACATCGTCGACAATCTCATCGGTGGTGTAGCCGAGCATGGTCTTCCAGCGCGCGGAAAAATGCACTGCGCCGGTTTGCAGGTTCCAGTCCCAGATCCCGTCATTGGCCCCGCGCACGGCAAGTTGCCAGCGTTCTTCGCTGTCTTTCAGCGCCCGCTCGATCAATTCGCGATGTGCGATTTCCTTCTTCAGGACGAGGTTGCGCTCTTCTGCCCAAAGCCGTTTCTGTTCGATGGCCCGTACTTCTTCCTGCAGTCTGTCGGCGGTCAGGCGCAGGCGGTCGAGCCAGACGGCGCCGAGCAGGAGCAGGATCGGCACCAGTCCGGCCGCTACCAGGATGCCGGGGGAGGCCAGGTGGCCGTGGGCGAATTCGGCAGGCAGCAGGGTCACCAGTTGCAGCGACAGGCCCGGCACCGGCGTGTTGGCCAGCAAAGCGTTGGAAAAACCCGTGTCGGCGCTGCTGGCAACGCCGCCGCTCAGTCCGGCGACGGACAGTACGACGTTGGTCGGGGTCTGGGCAAAGCGCCGCAGCAGTTCCGGTCCGACCGTGCGCCCACGGCCCCCGCCAGGCAGCTCAAGGCCGTCCGTGGTCAGCAACAGTTCGCGGTACTGGCTGGCGTCCGATGAACTGATCAGGTTGCGATAGAGGATAGCAATCGGGTTGGTGGTGACGACAACGCCCTCTGACATGCCCTTGTGGGTCACCGGCTCGACGGCGATCAGCAGTCCGCTGGCGGGATCGAAACGCAGACGTGCGTTAAATGACGGAATCCCCGACAGTGGGGGAAGGGCTTCCCCCGGATGGGTGTCGGCCAGCCGTTGGCCGTCAGCGCCGAGATAGAAGATGCGGCTGGGAGTGACGCTGAAGCTGTGCGAACTGTGTTCCTTGAAGCGCTCCTCGATGGCCTGCAGGCTGGCGTCGAGGCCGTAACGCGGCGACATGCCAAGATCGCGATTCATGAGATAGCTGCGGATCTCATGCAGATTGGCGTGCAGCACCGCTTCCCTGCCTACCTCGTCCGCCAGGTCACCCAGGGCGGCGGCGCGGCGCGTGCTGTCCGCCACCAGGAAGCGGTCCGCGTCCTGCTTCATGTAACGCCACGAACTCACCGTATAGCCGACCAGCGCCAGCGAATACAAGCCGAAGGCCAGCGCCACGATGATCGGCAGCCGCGGCAGTATCCGACGATAGAGGTGAGCCAGCGCTTCAGAGTGCATGTTCAGCGGGACTTCTCGAAGAAGACCGGGAAATAGCGCTGGATGCCTGGATAATACTTGCGTACCAGCTTGTCATAACTTCCATCGGCGCGAATTTTCGCCAGATAGACGTTGAACTCGTCGCGCAGTTGGGGGGACGATTTCGGGAAGGCGGCAGCGAGGTCCTGCACTTCGGAGATGGGGCCGATGACCTTGATGCGCCCCGCCCATTTCTGCAGGTCGAGAATGGCGTCGGGTACGTCAAGCAAGGTGAATTCGGCGTCACCGTTGAGCAGTGCGGGCACCATCTCGTTCAGGTTGGTGCTCTTGGTGTAGGCGCGCAGGTCGATGCCCTTGCCCTTGAGTCCGTAATTGGCCGGGTCGAGGCAAGTCTTTTCCATCACCAGAACGCTCTTGCCGCTGATCAATGCCCGGGTTTCCGCAATGTCGTGCGCCAGATTCGAGCTGCCGGCGATGGGGCGCTGGCTTGACTCGGCACGGGCCACCAGCAGCACTTGCGAGGGAAAGGTGGGCTTTGAATAGAGCAGCACCTGTTCGCGCCACGGCAGTATCGTGAAGCCAGTGGCGATGAGGTCACCCTTGATCGGGAAGTCACCGGCGAGGCTGACTTCGCTGCCCTTGCGCACGACGTCCTTGCCCAACAGGTCGCGGATCACGTTGTAGAAATCGGAATACACCAAGGCGTACTTCACGCCGATGTGGCGCGCGAACCCCTGCGCCAGTTCGACGTCAAAGCCGTCACCGGCGCCCGTAACGAAATTGGCGTAGCGAATGCCGATGTGGCGCAATTCGCCGCGCGCCTGGATTTCCTTCAGATCGGCGGCTGCGGGCGGTGATACCAGGATCAACAGAACCGAGGCAAGCATTCCGAGGTGGCGCAGGATGGGTTTCATGGATTTGTCCTTGTGGAATTAAATTACGTCGGCGCTGATTCCACCGTTGATGTTGGCAACCAGAGCATCACCGTGGTGCCAGCGCCGACTTTGCTGGTGATTTCCAGGTCGCCGCCGTGCAGTTCGACGATTTCCTTGACGATGCTCATGCCCAGGCCGGTGCCGGGAATCTTGCCGGATGTATCGGCGCGGTAAAAGCGTTCGCAGACGTGCGTGAGTTGTTCCGGCGTCATGCCGATGCCGTAGTCGGTGATGCGGATGCCGATGCGCGAAGGCAAGTCGTCGTTGCCCGGGAGCGTGGCGAGATCGATGCCCACCGCGCCACCGTCGGGCGAATACTTGTAGGCGTTGGAGATCACGTTGCTGACGGCCTGGATCAGTTTCTTGCGGTCGGCACTCACCCAGAGCGGCCCATCGGATGATGGTTCAGTCGGGGATGGGCGGCCACCCGGCGTCTTGAAACCGCCAACCACGTCGCGTAGCAGTTCGCCGACATCGACGCGCTCAATGGTGAAATCCTTGCCGCGTCGTGCTTCGATGCGGGCGAGGTCGAGCAGTTCGTTGATGATCGATATCATCAGTTCGGATTGCCGGTAGATCGTGTCGAGGAAATCGCGCCGCTCGGCTTCGTCGAAGTCCTGTGTCATCAGCAGTTCGGTGAAACCGTAGATGCTGGCCATCGGCGTGCGCAGTTCGTGCGCGGCGGTGGAAAGGAATTCGCTTTTCAGCCGATCGACTTCGGTCTCATGGGTGATGTCGCGAAAATAGAGGATCTGCGACACGGTTTCTGCCTTTGACAGGCGCAGGCCGGTTTGCAGTACACGCTTGCCGGCGTCCGCCAGTTCAATCGTCTGGCGGCGCTCGCGCGCCGTCCCGTCAGCGCCGACTTTACTTGTTATGCGCAGCGCGGCAATGCCGGAAAAGCGCGCCTCGGGAAGGCAGGCATTGGCCAGGCGCTCGGAAAAGTCGGCTTCGTCGAGCCCCATCATCTCGTCCGCATTCAGGCCGGTCATGTGCGTGAATGCCGGACTGACATATTTGATGCGGTGCGCGGCATCGAAAGAGACGAAGCCGTCAGGGCTCAACTCAAAGATGGCATCCAATTGTTCGGTACGGTCGCGGATTACCGCCTCGGCATTCCGCCGTTCGGTGATGTCGGTGTGCGAGCCGGCCACGCGCAGCGGCTGGCCATCTTCGTCGAT
>JBIKKY010000014.1:0-56448 GCA_044360105.1 Sulfuritalea sp. | reverse complement strand
GCGCACTCAGCTTCAATTCGCCATCGTGGAAAAACAACGGGGGCGTCAATGCCCCCGTGTCGTTAAAGCCCTTCCAAAACGGTATGCCGTTCTTTACCTCAAGAAAAATCTTAACTGAACTGCATTACCCGCATCGCGGGGCCTTGTTGTTTGTGCGAAGGCGAATCAGATCAGCGATCCTTCTTCTCCAGCGCAGTCTTGTTGATCTTGACCGGGTAGCTTTCCTTCAGGCTCGACAGCCAGGCGGCGAACTCCTCCTCGGCCACGATACGCGCATATTGCTGGACCAGCGCCCGCGCCCGCGGATCATCCTTGCCAGCCTCGCCTGTCTTGACCGAGCTGATCCGGTACAGCGCATAGCCCCTGCCCGGATAGGCGACACCGGCATGTACCGGCAGCTTTGCGGCATCCGCCGCGAAAACCGCCCGCACGGATTCGGGCGGCAGTCCAGGTGCCTCGTTGCGGCTGATCTTGCGCACCGGCGACCACTTCAGGTCGACGGCCTTGCCCTGGCCCAGCAGCGACAGCTTTTCTTCGCCATCCTTGATCGCCAGGGCCGCCGCCTCTTCGCGCATCAGGCGCTTCTCGATCTCGCCGCGGACCGCTTCCAGCGGCTGCAGGGCCGCCGGCTTGTGTTCGAGCACGCGCGCCGAAACCAGGGTACCGGGCGCAACTTCGACCGCTTCGGTGTTGCGCTTGTTCTTCAAGCCATCGTCGCCGAACAGGGCCGCCACCAGCTTCTGGTTGTCGAAGGGGGCCGCCGACTTGTCGCCCTTGGCCAGCCACTGGGACTGCCGCAGGTCGAGTTTCCATCTTTCCGCGGCGGGTTTCAGGCTGTCGGCCTGTTCATACACCGTGTTGCCGAATGCTTCCGCCGCATCGGCGTATTTTTTCATTCCCGCTTCATGCTTTTGCTCGGCAAGGATTTCCGCCTTCACTTCGTCGAAGGGCTTGACGTGTCCGGGACGCACCCCGGTCACGCGGATGACGTGAAAGCCGAAATCGGATCGGACGACTTCCGAAACCTGGCCCTCCTTGAGCGTAAAGGCCGCATCCTCGAAGGCTTTGACCATGGCGCCGCGACCGAACCAGTCAAGGTCGCCGCCGTTTGCCGCCGAACCGGGATCCTGAGAATTGTCCTTGGCGATTTTTGCAAAATCACCGGGAGTTTTGCGCACCTGCTCCAGCAGCTGATCCGCCTTCGCCTTTGCGGCGGCGACCGCCGCCTCCGGCGCACCGCTGTCGACACGGATCAGGATATGGCTGGCGCGACGCGTCTCGCCGGTCTTGTAGCGGTCGGCATGCGACGTGTAGTACTTCCTCGCTTCCTCGTCGGTGACGACGGCCGCGGCCGTCAATTCATCGCGGCTCAGCACCACGAATTCGGCCCGTACCTGCTCCGGCAGTTCAAACTGCTTGCGGTTGGCCTCGTAATGTTTCTGCACGGCATCGGCGGCAAGGCTTACCCGGCCGAGGTAGTTCTCCGGCAACAGCGGCACCTCGCTGACTTCACGCTGTTCCAACTGCGTCGCCAGCCAGCGGCCGGACGCCTCCCGACCGGCAATGCCGGCTTCGGTGACGGGCAGGATCAGTTGCTGCATCGCCATGTCCTGGCGCAAACGCGCCTCGAACATTTCCTTGCTCATGCTCTGCGCCGCAACCAGCGCTTCATAGCGTTCCTTGGAAAACCTGCCGTTCTCCTGCAGCGAGGGCACGGCGGCGATGAACTGCACCAGCTGCTCGTTGCCGATGAACAGCTTGGCCTGCCGCGCCTGCTCGGCCAGCAAGCGTTGCGTCACCAGCGAGTCGAGCACCGCGCGGCGCATTTGCGGCGTCTCGAACATGGCCGGATCCACCTTGCCGCCGAGCTGGCTACGCATCCGCTCCTGCTGCTCGCGCAAAGCCACCTGCAATTCCTGCTGCGTCACCTTGCCGCGCCCCACGCTGGCAATCTCCGCGTCGACATCGACGTTGCGTACATAGGACTCAACGCCCCAGAAAGCAAACGGAAGCGTGATCAGGACGAGGAAAACCTGGGTGATTCTCTTGTTGTTGCGAACGATATCGAGCATGCGATGAAAACCCTAGATGCGACAAAGGCGAACGGATGTTCGCCTTTGTTCGTGCTGACACAAGTCCCTGGTGGGTCGTGACGGGCTCGAACCGCCGACATTCTGCGTGTAAGGCAGACGCTCTACCAACTGAGCTAACGACCCATCATCCAAATCCAGTGCCTTGTCAATGGCGACGCTGTGCCAGCTGAGCCAAGCACCCGCTGAACATCCGCTGCCACATCGAACAACCGGCGGCAATTCTATCAGTTCAAAGCCGGTCAGTGGGTCACCAGGCCGGTCGCTGCGGCATCCTCGGCAACAACGGCAACTGCCGGCGTGGCCGCCGGTTCGGGTAGCGGTTGCGGCATGCGCTCGAGGGCCAGTTCCAGTACCTTGTCGATCCAGCGCACCGGCAGAATCTCGATGCGGTTCTTGATGGTGTCCGGAATCTCGGCGAGGTCCTTGACGTTCTCTTCCGGAATCAGCGCGGTACGGATGCCGCCACGCACCGCCGCCAGAAGTTTTTCCTTCAGTCCCCCGATCGGCAGCACTTCGCCACGCAAGGTGATTTCACCGGTCATCGCCACATCGGCGCGTACCGGGATACCGGTCAGGACCGACACCAGCGCGGTACAGATGGCAACGCCGGCACTCGGACCGTCCTTCGGCGTCGCGCCTTCCGGCAGGTGGATATGGATGTCGTTCTTCTGATAGAAATCATCCTCGATGCCCAGCGACTTGCTGCGCTTCCTGACCACGGACAGTGCGGCCTGGATCGACTCCTGCATGACCTCGCCGAGCTTGCCGGTGGTCATGGTCTTGCCCTTGCCGGGCAGGGCCACGGTTTCGATGGTCAGCAGTTCGCCGCCGACCTCGGTCCACGCCAAGCCGGTCACCTGGCCGATCTGGTTGTCCTTCTCGGCCATGCCGAAGCTGTAGCGGCGCACACCAAGGAACTTGTCGAGGTTCTTGGCGTTGACCACGATCCGGTTCTTGCGCGCCTTCATCACCAGCGACTTCACCACCTTGCGGCATATCTTGGAGATTTCGCGCTCGAGAGCACGTACGCCGGCTTCGCGCGAGTAGTAGCGCACGATGTCGCGCAGGGCATCCTCGGTGATGCCAAGTTCGTCGCGCTTGATGCCGTTGTTCTTCATCTGCTTGGGCACAAGGTAGCGCAGGGCGATGTTGACTTTTTCGTCTTCCGTGTAGCCGGCGAGCCGGATCACCTCGAGGCGATCGAGCAGGGCCGCCGGGATGTTGAGCGTGTTTGCCGTGGCGACGAACATGACGTCGGACAGGTCGAAGTCGACCTCGATGTAGTGATCCTGGAAGGTGTGGTTCTGTTCCGGATCGAGCACTTCGAGCAGGGCCGACGACGGATCGCCGCGGAAATCCTGAC
Source organism: Sulfuritalea sp. (assembly GCA_044360105.1). Classification (GTDB taxonomy): domain Bacteria; phylum Pseudomonadota; class Gammaproteobacteria; order Burkholderiales; family Rhodocyclaceae; genus Sulfuritalea. The sequence goes on along the minus strand of JBIKKY010000014.1, from coordinate 52,992 downwards.
CCATTTTGTCGACTTCGTCGAGCAGGAACAGTGGATTCTTGACCCCGACCTTGGCCATGTTCTGCAGGATCTTGCCCGGCATCGAACCGATGTAGGTGCGGCGATGGCCGCGAATCTCGGCCTCATCCCTCACGCCGCCCAGCGCCATGCGGATGAACTTGCGGTTGGTGGACTTGGCGATCGACTGGCCGAGCGAGGTTTTGCCCACACCGGGGGGGCCGACCAGGCACAGGATGGGCGCCTTGACCTTGTCCACGCGTTGTTGCACGGCAAGGTATTCGACGATGCGTTCCTTGACCTTTTCCAGCCCGTAGTGATCCTTGTCGAGGATTTTCTCGGCCACCGAGAGGTCCTTGCTAATGCGCGACTTCTTTTTCCAGGGCAGGCCGAGCACCGTTTCGATGTAGTTGCGCACCACGGTGGCTTCGGCGGACATGGGCGACATCAGTTTGAGCTTCTTGACCTCGGCATTGACCTTGGCCAATGCCTCCTTGCTCATACCGGCGGCCTTGATCTTCTTCTCCATTTCGTCGATGTCGGCGCCCTCTTCGCCTTCACCGAGTTCCTTCTGGATGGCCTTGACCTGCTCGTTCAGGTAGTACTCGCGCTGGCTCTTTTCCATCTGGCGCTTGACGCGGCCGCGGATGCGCTTTTCGACCTGCAGGATGTCGAGTTCGGCCTCGAGTTGTCCCAGCAGCTTTTCCATGCGCTCGGACACACCGAAAACTTCCAGCACCTCCTGCTTCTGCTCCAGTTTGAGCGGCAGGTGGGCCGCGATGGTGTCGGCCAGACGCCCGGCTTCCTCGATCCCGGCGAGCGAAGTCAGCACCTCGGGCGGAATTTTCTTGTTGAGTTTGACGTACTGGTCGAACTGGGCCAGCACCGTGCGCCGCATGGCCTCGATCTCGTTGTCGGTGCGTTCCTCGATAGGAATCAGGGCGATGTCGGCGACGAACAACGTACGCTGATCCTCGATTTTCAGCAGGCGCGCGCGCTGCACGCCCTCGACCAGCACCTTGACCGTGCCGTCGGGCAGTTTGAGCATCTGCAGGATATTGGCCAGGCAGCCGATCTCATACATGTCTTCGGGCACCGGCTCGTCCTTGGCCGCGGATTTCTGCGCCACCAGGAGGATATTCTTGCCGGCCTCCATCGCGGTTTCGAGTGCCTTGATCGACTTGGGGCGGCCGACGAACAGGGGAATCACCATGTGCGGGAATACCACCACGTCGCGCAGGGGCAGGAGCGGCAAGGATTGGGTCTCTACGGGGGAGGCGGGGAGGCCAGACATCATCGTGTCCTTCGGTTATGAGTCACCTCACCCACGTGGGGATGAATGACCGGAATTCAAGGCGGCATCGCCGCCGGATCGGAGTTTGCGCGGAAACTCAGTTGGAACCCGAAACCTTGGGCTGGTCGGCGTAAATCATCAGCGGCTGGGCGCCGCTTTCGATCGTGCTCTCGTCGATCACGACCTTGCTGACGTTCTCCAGGGTGGGAATCTCGTACATCGTATCGAGCAACACGTTCTCCAGGATCGAGCGCAACCCGCGCGCGCCCGTCTTGCGCTTCAGGGCCTTCTTGGCTATGGCCTGCAACGCCGATGGGCGCACTTCGAGTTCAACGCCTTCCATCGCAAACAGCTTGTGGTACTGCTTGATCAGGGCATTTTTCGGCTCGATCAATATTTCGATCAGCGCCGCCTCGTCGAGTTCCCGCAAGGTCGCGAGAACCGGCAGGCGGCCGATCAGTTCCGGGATCAGGCCGAATTTGATCAGATCCTCGGGCTCCACCTGCTGCAGCATCTCGTCGATGTTGCCGGCGTCGCGGCTCTTCACTTCCGCGCCGAAGCCGATACCGCCCTTTTCGGACCGGTTGCGGATCACCTTGTCCAGGCCGTCGAATGCTCCGCCGCAGATGAACAGGATGTTAGTCGTGTCGATCTGGATGAAATCCTGGTTCGGGTGCTTGCGCCCGCCCTGCGGCGGAATGCTGGCGACCGTGCCTTCGATCAGCTTCAGCAGCGCCTGCTGCACTCCTTCGCCGGAAACGTCGCGGGTGATCGAGGGGTTGTCGGACTTGCGCGAAATCTTGTCGATCTCGTCAATGTAGACTATGCCCTGCTGCGCCTTGTCGACTTCATGGTCGCATTTCTGCAGCAGCTTCTGGATGATGTTCTCGACGTCCTCGCCGACATAGCCGGCTTCGGTCAGGGTTGTTGCATCGGCCATGACGAAGGGCACGTTGAGCATGCGCGCCAGGGTTTGTGCCAGCAGGGTCTTGCCCGAGCCGGTGGGCCCGATGAGCAGGATGTTGCTCTTGGCCAGTTCGACCCCGTCGCTGCCCTTTTCCTGGTGCCGGATGCGCTTGTAGTGGTTGTAGACCGCGACGGCGAGGATTTTCTTAGCCGAATCCTGCCCGATCACGTACTGATCGAGCATCTCGCGGATCTCCTTCGGCGCCGGCAGTTCGCGCTTGGACGTACCCGCCGGTTCGGCGGCGATCTCGTCGCGGATGATGTCGTTGCACAGTTCGATGCATTCGTCGCAAATGAATACGGAGGGGCCGGCAATCAGTTTCTTGACCTCGTGCTGGCTCTTACCGCAGAAGGAGCAGTACAGCAGCTTTTCGCCGCTACCCGATTTTTTCTCGGCCATCTTCGTCTATCTCCGTGCGAACGCTCAAGCCTTGGCGGCGTCGGGTGCTTCGTCGCGACGGTTCAGCACCTTGTCCACCAGCCCGTACTCCACCGCGGCTTCGGCCGAAAGAAAGTTGTCGCGATCGGTATCGCGCTCGATGCGCTCGATCGACTGGCCGGTGTGGTGCGCCAGCATGCTGTTGAGCTTCTGCTTGAGGAACAGTATTTCCTTGGCATGGATCTCGATGTCCGAGGCCTGCCCCTGGAAGCCACCCATGGGTTGATGGATCATCACGCGCGAATTCGGCAGGCAGTAGCGCTTGCCCTTCTCGCCTGCCGCCAGCAGGAAGGCGCCCATGCTCGCCGCCTGGCCGATGCACAGCGTCGACACATTGGGCTTGATGAACTGCATGGTGTCGTAGATGGCCATGCCCGCCGTGACGGAACCGCCCGGCGAATTGATGTAGAAGAAGATGTCCTTGTCCGGATTTTCGGATTCGAGGAACAGCAGCTGGGCCACAACCAGGTTGGCGGTGCCGTCGTTTACCGGCCCGACCATGAAGATGACCCGCTCGCGCAACAAACGCGAATAGATGTCATAGGCCCGCTCACCGCGGCCGCTGGTCTCGATGACCATGGGCACCAGGCCCAGACCCTGCGTGTCGGGTGCGGGAGCATCCCAGGCGCCGCCGTTTTGTCGCGAACCGTGCATGGACATCTCCGGAAAAATCATGCTGCATTTCCCATCAGTGCATCGAAGGCAATCGGGGCTTCGCTGACCTTGGCATTGGCGAGGACCCAATCCACCACATTGTTCTCCAGCGCCAGGGCCTCGGCCTCGGCCAGGCGCTGTGGCTGGGAATAGTACCAGCGGACCACTTCCTTGGGGTCTTCGAAGGTTTCCGCGAATTCGTCCACGATGGCACGCACCTGTTCCGGCTTGACATGCAGGTCCCTGGCCTTGACCAGTTCTGCCAGCAGCAGGCCGAGCTTCACCCGGCGCGTCGCCTGTTCGGTAAACCAGGAAGCCTCGACCGGGATGTTCTTCATGCCCATGCCGCGCTTTTCCATGTCGCGCCTGGCGGCCTCGGCCATCTGCTCGGCTTCCATTCCGACCAGCGCCTTGGGCACTTCGACCGGATTGACCCTGAGCAGTGCGTCCATCACCTGCTCCTTGGTCCTGGCCAGCAGGCGCTTCTTGACTTCGCGCTCCAGGTTCGAACGCACCTCGGCGCGCATCTTGGCGACATCGCCGTCGGCAACGCCGAGCTGTTTCGCAAAATCGGCGTCGATCTCGGGCAGACGGGCGGCCTCGACCTTCTTCACCGTCATCTCGAACTGGACGGTGGCGCCGGCCAGTTCCGCGGCCTGGTAGTCGGCCGGAAAGGCGACGTCGAACGTCTTGCTGTCGCCGGCTTTGACGTCAACCATCTGGGCTTCGAAATCCGGCAGCATCATGCCGCCGCCGACCATCACCGAGTAATCGCTCGCCTTGCCGCCGGGGAACTCCTCGCCGTCCTTGCGGCCGACGAAGTCGATCACCAGGCGATCATCCTTGGCCGAAGCGCGGTCGGTCTCTTCATAGGTGGTGCGCTGCTTGCGCAAGACTTCAAGCGTCTTGTCGACCTCGGCGTCGGTCACCGCCAGGGTCGGCTTTTCGATCGCTTCGCCGGAGATGTCGGCCGGGATTATGTCGGGATAAACCTCGAAAACGGCGGTAAAGCCCAATTGTCCCGGTCCGGCGTCGGATTTCGGCTCGATGCGCGGATAACCCGCGACGCGCAGTTTCTGTTCGCGCACCTTTTCGCCGTAGGCTTTTTCCACCGCCGCGCCGATCGCGTCCGAGCGGGCCTGGGAGCCGTATTGCTGGGCCACCATTTTCATCGGCACCTTGCCCGGACGGAAGCCCGGCATTTTCACCGTGCGCGACATCTGCTTCAGGCGCTGATCGACATCCTTTTCGATCTCGGCCAGAACCACCGTCATGTCGATGCGCCGTTCCAGCGCGCTGCCGGTCTCGATTGCAGCGTCCGTCGTTACCGTATCCGTCATCTCTGTATCCGTCATTGAAGAAATCATTAAAAAAACCGCGCCAGAAGCAAAACGCGTGCAAAACGCGACCAAACCCCGGCAAACCTCCGGGTCTGCGCCCCGAACGCTGGTGCCCAGGAAGGGACTCGAACCCCCACGCCTCGCGGCGCCAGAACCTAAATCTGGTGCGTCTACCAATTCCGCCACCTGGGCGCATGTCGCAACCGGCCGGCGATGCAAAGCCGCAGGACACGACGTGGATGCCGAATTTTACCTGCTTTCGACATTTCTTTCCGGCTTGAGCCACGTCCTCTGCAGGCTGGTCCCTGCTCGGCTGCAGGGCCTGCAACGCGCTAGCCGCCAGCGCGGTAACCCGGGCAAACCGGCAGTGAAAGTCGCATGAGTAAAAGGCTCTGTAGCTATACTCCCGCCGCATCATGGCCGTCGATCACTACGAAAACTTCCCCGTCGCTTCCGTTTTGCTGCCGGCGCGATTGCGCGAGCCGGTGGCGGCGATCTACTGGTTCGCCCGCAAGGCCGACGATTTCGCCGATGAAGGCGACCTGTCGCCCGACGAACGCCATGCGCTGCTGGCGGAGTATCAGGCGGAACTCGACGCCATCGAACGCGCCCAACCCACCCGGCATCCGGTATTCCTCCGCCTGCGGCCGGTGATCGCGCAGTACCGCTTGCCGCTGCAGCTGTTTCGCGACCTGCTGGATGCCTTTCAGCAGGACGTGGACAAAGACCGTTACCGCGATTTCGCCGAACTGATGGACTATTGCCGCCGCTCGGCCGACCCGGTCGGCCGCCTGCTGCTGCATATGTTTGGCCATGCCACCGCGGAAAACCTGTCCCGCTCGGATGCCATCTGTTCCGCGCTGCAACTGATCAACCACTGGCAGGATGTCGGCATCGATGCCGCCAAGGGCTCCAACGGCAGGATCTACCTGCCGCAGGACGACATGGCGCGCTTCGGCGTCACGGATGAGACGGTGATTCGCCGTGTCGCCAGCGCCGACTTTTCCGGACTGCTGCGCTTCCAGGTGGACCGCGCCCGCGCCCTGATGCTTTCCGGCGCGCCGCTGGGCTGGGACCTGCCGGGGCGCATGGGCCTCGAAATCCGCGCCATCGTCGCCGGGGGCCTCCGCATCCTGGATAAAATCGAAGCGATTGACTACGATGTGTTCGGGCGCCGGCCGAAGCTCGAAACCCTCGACTGGCCTCAGATCATGTGGCGCTCCCTGGTCCGCCCATTGGACAAAAACCCGTGACACCCGACGAATACTGCCAGCAGCGCGCCGCCACCAGCGGCTCCAGCTTCTATTACAGCTTCCTTTTCCTCGAACCGCGCCGGCGCCAGGCGATCACGGCGCTGTACGCTTTCTGCCGCGAGGTCGACGACGTCGTCGACGAATGCCCGGACGCCGGGCTCGCACGCACCAAGCTCGACTGGTGGCGCGGTGAAATTGCCGCCCTGTACACGGGACGCCCCGGCCATCCGGTGACGCAAGCGCTGGCCGGATCGCTGAAGGAATTCCACCTGCCGCAGGAGCAGTTGCTGGAAATCATCGACGGCATGGAGATGGACCTCGACAACGCGCGCTACGCCGACTTCAAGGCCTTGCACCTTTACTGCTACCGCGTCGCCAGCGTAGTCGGCCTGCTCACCGCCGAGATCTTCGGCTACAAGGACCGCCGGACGCTCAAGTACGCCCACGACCTGGGGCTGGCCTTCCAGCTCACCAACATCATCCGCGACGTCGGCGAAGACGCCCGCCGCGGCCGCATCTACCTGCCGCAGGACGAACTCGCCCGCTTCGGCGTCAGCGAGGCCGATCTGCTGGGTGCGAATTATTCGGACAACTTCCGGCGCCTGATGGAATTCCAGGTCGAGCGCGCCCAGGCCACCTACCGCCAGGCCTTCGACCAGTTGCCCGCCGCCGACCGCAAGGCACAGCGCGCCGGCCTGGTCATGGCAGCCATCTACCGCGCCACGCTGGCCGAGATCGTGCGCGACGACTACCGTGTGCTGAACCAGCGCATTTCGCTGCCGCCGCTGCGCAAGCTCTGGCTGGCGGGCAAGACCTGGTTTCTGGCGTGAAGCTGGCCGTCATCGGCGCCGGCTATGCCGGCATGGCCGCCGCCGTTGAACTCTCCGCAGCCGGCCGGCAGGTAGATGTATTCGAGGCCTCGCGCACCCTCGGCGGGCGCGCCCGGGCGGCGCAGATCGACGGCTTCGAGGTCGACAACGGCCAGCACATCCTGATCGGCGCCTATGGCGAAACCCTGCGCCTGATGCGCGCCGTCGGCGCCGATCCCGATGTCGTGCTCCGGCGCACGCCGCTGCGCTTCGAATTCCCCGGCGAGTTCCTGATGAGCGCACCGCGCTTGCCGGCGCCGCTGCACACGGCCTTTGCCCTGCTTCTTGCGCAGGGCCTCGACTGGAGCGAAAAACGGGCGGCGATCCGCCTCATGCAGGACTTGCGCGCCAACCGATACCGCATCGAACCCGACATTACCGTGACGAAGTGGCTGGACGGCAACAAAACGCCGTCCCGCCAGCGCCGACTTTTATGGGAACCGCTGTGCATCGCCGCCCTGAATACGCCGGCCGAGCGCGCCTCGGCACAGGTGCTGGCCAATGTGCTGCGCGACAGCCTCGGCGGCGTTCGCGCGGCCAGCGACATGCTGCTGCCCCAGGTCAATCTCTCGGCGCTGTTTCCCGAGCCGGCGGCAACGTTCGTCACGCAACACGGCGGCGTCGTACATCGCGGCCATCGCGTCAATTCGCTGCGGCGGGAGGCCGATGGCTGGTGGATCGATGAGGCCGGCCCTTACGCCCACGTCGTGCTTGCCGTGGCGCCCTATCACCTCGCCGCCCTGGTGCCGGAACTGGCGTCGCGGGTGGCGCATTTCGACTGGGAACCCATCGTCACCAGCTACTTGCGCTATCCCGCCACGGTGCGCCTGCCGCAGCCCATGCTGGGCGTCGACGCCGGCCTCGCGCAATGGCTGTTCGACCGCGGCACACTGTGCGGCCAGCACGGCCTGTTCGCCGCCGTGATCAGCGCCCGCGGCCGGCACCTGGACCTGCCGACGGCCGAACTGGAACGCGGCATTCATCAGGAAATAGCCCGCATCGTGCCCGGGCTGCCGGCGCCGCTGGCGGTGCAAACGATTACCGAAAAGCGCGCCACCTTCGCCTGCGTTCCCGATTTGCCGAGACCGGGTGCGGCAAGCGGGCTACCCGGCCTCTGGCTGGCCGGCGACTACATCGCGAGCGACTATCCGGCAACCCTGGAAGCCGCGGTCAGGAGCGGCGTCGCCGCCGCACGGGCGGTTCTGGTCGCCTGATTCAGCTTTCCAGCCTCCCGCCCGACAGCCGCAGCGTGCGCCCGCAGCGATGCGCCAGTGCCTCGTCGTGGGTCACCAGGATCAGCGTGGTGCCGGCCTCCGAGTTCATGGCGAACATCAGGTCGATGATCTGCGCGCCGGTCGCGGCGTCGAGGTTGCCCGTCGGTTCGTCGGCCAGCAGCAGTTGCGGCTTCATGGCGAAGGCGCGCGCCAGCGCGACGCGCTGCTGCTCGCCGCCGGAAAGATGCTTCGGGTAATGCCCCAGCCGCTCGCCGAGGCCCACCCGGGCGAGCATCGCCTGCGCCGTGGCACGGGCATCGGCACGGCCGGCGAGTTCCAGCGGCAGCATGGTGTTTTCAAGCGCGGTCAGCGCCGGCAGGAGCTGGAAGGACTGGAAGACGAAGCCCAGCAGCCGGCCGCGCAGTTCGGCGCGGGCGTCTTCGTCCAACGCGGCGAGATCCTCCCCGCCCAGATGCACCGTGCCCGACGAGGGCAGGTCGAGGCCCGCCATCAAGCCCAGCAGCGTCGATTTGCCGGAACCCGAGGCGCCGACGATGGCCACCGCTTCGCCCGCCGTCACGGCAAAGGAAATCTCGTGCAGAATCGTGAGCGTACCGCCACCGCTGGGCACGACCTTGCCCAGCGCCGCCACATCGATCACCGCGTCATTCATCAGACTCTTGTCAACCATGTTCAAGAAACTTGCCTCCTGTTTTCTGCTGCTGTTGTTCTTCAGTCTGCCCGTCAACGCGGCAGAAAAACGCATCCTGGTCTACGGCGACAGCCTTTCTGCGGGCTTTGGCATCGCCGTCAACCAGAGCTGGCCGGCCCTGCTCGGACAGCGGCTGCAGGCCAACGGTTCCCGCTTCACCGTGGCCAACGCCAGCATCAGCGGCGAAACCACGGCCGGCGGGCGAACGCGCTTCGCCGCGACGCTGGAGCAGTTCAAGCCGACCATCGTGATCCTGGCGCTGGGCGCCAACGACGGCCTGCGCGGCCTGCCGGTGGCCGCCATGCAGGACAACCTGGCCTACATGGTGAAACTGGCAAAGAAACAGAAAGTGCGGGTGCTGCTGGTCGGCATGCACCTGCCGCCCAATTACGGGCAGAAGTACACCGACGAATTCGATGCCGCCTTCCGCAAGGTCGCCAAACGCGAAAAAGTCCCTTTGCTGCCCTTCCTGCTGGAACCCGTTGCACTCGAACGCAACGCCTTCCAGGCCGACGGCCTGCATCCGACCGCCGCGGCCCAGCCGAAAATCCTCAATCACGTCTGGAGCGCGCTGCAAGCGCTGCTCGGCTGATGCACTGTGCCTGAAAATCATCCCCCTCCCCCAGCCCCCCCCGTTAGTGGGGAGGGGAGCGTCGCGAGTCGCTACGCGACTATCTCCTTGAATCCCATGTCTGAAAAACTGCCCAAGGGAATGGCGACGGTAGCACACCTCGGCGAATTCGACGCCGTCATCGACGCCCGCGCACCGGGCGAGTTCGCCGAGGACCGCCTGCCGGGCGCGATCAGCATGCCGGTGCTGGACGACGAGGAGCGCGCCCGCGTCGGCACGCTGTACAAGCAGGTCTCGGTGTTCGAGGCGAAGAAACTCGGCGCCGCTCTGGTGTCGAAAAGCATCGCGCGGCACATCGAAGAACACCTGGTCGACAAGCCGAAGAACTGGCGACCGCTGGTGTACTGCTGGCGCGGAGGCCAGCGCAGCGGCGCTTTCACCCACATCCTGCGCGAGATCGGCTGGGATGCGCATCGCCTGCAGGGCGGCTACAAGAGCTGGCGCCAGCATGTCATCGAGCAACTTGTCGTGCTGCCGCCGCAAGTGAAGTTTCGTGTCGTCAGCGGCGCCACCGGCAGCGGCAAGAGCCGCCTGCTGGAAACCATTGCCGCGCGCGGCGGACAGATCCTGCACCTCGAGGAACTGGCGGCGCACAAGGGCTCGGTGCTGGGCAACCTGCCCGGCCAGCCGCAACCGGCACAGAAGGGCTTCGAATCGCAGTTGCTGGCGGCATTGTCGGCGCTGGACCTGCGGCAACCGGTGTTCGTCGAGGCCGAAAGCCGCAAGATCGGCCGCCTGCAGGTGCCGGATGCCTTGCTGGACGCCATCCGCAGCGCCCCCGGCCTGCGCATCGAAGCGCCGCTCGACGCCCGGGTCGAGTTCCTGTTGCGCGACTATGACTACGCCGTCGCCGACCCGGCCTGGCTGATCGAACGGCTGGGACACCTCAAGGGCCTGCAGAGCAACGAGACCCTGGCGCACTGGCGGGCACTGATCGAGGCGGGGGATTTTCCGGCCCTGGTGGAAGAACTGCTGACGCGGCACTATGACGCGCTGTATCAGCGTTCGCAGGCGCACAACTACGGCTCGTTTGGCGAGGCGGCCCGCTACACCACTGACAAACTCGATGCGGCCTCGCTCGACAGGCTGGCGGCCGGGATTCTCGCCGCATCGGCCTGACGCACGGGGGACCGCCGTGCGGCGGAACGAGCTGCGGCCTGCAGGCCGCCATCGACAACGCACTACCCGGGCAGCAGGAACTCCGTGCGCCGGGTCGCACAAAGCCGCTGCACCACTGCCGACCGCGGCGTCGCCACTTCGCCCTGTTCGAAGGCGACCACCCGCAGCCGCCCGCGCACGACATCCAGCAATTCGCCCGGCCGCAGCAGGAACTCGGGATTCGAGGGCTTGCCGAAGCGTTCGTTACCGCTCATGAATGTTTCGTAGATCAGCACGCCATCCGCGGCCAGCGCATCCAGCAAATGCGGAAACAGCGGTCGGAACAGATAGTTGGCAACGACGATGGCGTCGAAGCGGCGGCCTTGATAGGGCCAAGCCGCCCCCTCGAGATCGGCCATGCGGGTGCCTATTCCCGGTGCCTTGGCCGAAATTTCGGCCAAGGCACCGGCGTCGCGGTCGACCGCCTCGACCCGAAATCCGGCAGCATGCAGTCGCAGGGAATGCCGGCCACGGCCGCAGGCAAGATCAAGGACTTCCCCGCCCGACTTGATGTTCGGCAGGAAGCGTTCCACCCAAAGTGATGATTTTTCGCTCATATTTATTAACATGTCAGGTATCATTTTGAGTCTAAACCAAAGCGCTAGCCATGTTCGCATCTGGAAAATGACAGCAAGACCCAGCCACTCGCCAGACTTCCCCCAGGACAGCAGCGATGTCCTGCGCGAACGGCTGGATACGATCACCAGAGCCTACAGCCGCTTTGTCCCGCGTCAATTCCTCAACCTGCTGGGCATAGACGATATCCGCAAGGTTGAACTCGGCCAGCAGGTCGAGCGCAAGATGACGGTGCTGTTCGCCGACATCCGCAGTTTCACCGCGCTGTCGGAAACCATGAGCCCGCAGGAGAATTTCAATTTCCTGAACTCCTACCTGATCCAGATGGAACCGGTGATCGCCGCCCATGGCGGCTTCATCGACAAGTACATCGGCGATGCCATCATGGCGCTGTTTCCCGACTCGCCGGACCAGGCCCTGCATTGCAGCCAGGCGATGCTGCAGCGCCTCGAAGAATACAACCACGGGCGCCAGCGCGCAGGCTACCGTCCGATCAGGATCGGCATCGGCATCAACACCGGCATCGTCATCCTCGGCACCGTCGGCGGCGCCCAGCGCATGGACGGCACCGTGATCGGCGATGCGGTCAATCTCGCGGCACGCATGGAACGCATGACCAAGGAATACCGGGCGTCGGTGCTGATCAGCGAATACACTCTGTACAGCCTCGACAAGCCGGAAGCCTGGGCGATCCGCTTTCTCGACCGAATGTTCGTGCGCGGCAAGCAGGGCACCCAATCGGTGTTCGAGGTGTTCAATTGCGAGCCGCCTGCCTTGCGGGAGGCCAAGCAACTCCACCAGAAGCATTTCGACCAGGCGCTGGCCTACTATCACGTTGGTGACGCCCCCGGTGCCCGCGAGCAACTCCTGACCTACATCGCCATGGTGCCCGACGACACCGCCGCCCATGCCTACCTCGAACGCTGTGAAACCGCCAACGACGCGCTCGGCAACCTGCGGGCGGAACCCCCTTACTTCTGGCGCGACGAATATGCGATCGGCCCTGAAATCGTCGTTACCGCCCTCCAACAGTTGTTCGCCGACATGAATGAACTGGCCGATGCGATCGACGCGGGGAACTTCGGTCGGACGCAACCCTTGCTTGAAAGGATTCAATCCTCCGCTTCCCGGGGTTTCATGCGTGAACGGGAATTGATGGATGAGGACGACTATCCCTTCGTCGATCTGCACGCGCGCCAGCACGAGCGTTTTTTTCATTTCCTGACCGAGTTGAGGCACGAAATCGAACTCGGCGAAACGGATCGCGTCTATTTGGGCTTTCGCGTCAAGCGCTTGCTGACCGGCTGGCTGGTGAACCACATCCTCAGCGCCGATCGTCACTACGGCCATTACCTGAATAACCGGCAAGGGAAACGGGCCTGATTTAGGCTGTTTCTCCGATTTCACCGTCGGCGAAGGTGTTATGCTGCGCCGCACCATCGAATTTCCCCGACACCTGATCGCTCCGGCGAAATACCATCATGGATAACGAACGCCACTACCTGCACACACTCTTCGAGCCGGAGTCGATCGCCATCATCGGCGCCTCGGAAACGCCCAATTCGATCGGCATCACGCTGGTGCGCAACATGCTCGACTCGGGCTTCAAGGGCAAATTGTTCTTCGTCAATCCGAAGCACGAAACCGTGTTCGGCCTGCCCAGCTACGCCTCGGTGGACACCATCCCGCAGCGCCTCGATATCGCCGTGATCTGCACCGAGGCCGCCGCCGTGCCCAACATCGTCGACGCCTGCGGCCGCGCCGGCTGCAGAAACGCGATCGTCATTGCCGGCGGCTTCGCCGAGGCCGGGCCGCGCGGCGCGGCGCTGGAGCGCGCCGCACTGGAAAACGCCCGCCGCCACGGCATGCGCCTGCTCGGGCCCAACTGCCTGGGCATCATGCGTCCGGGCAGCCAGGTCAACCTGACCTTCGGCCACGGCTTCGCCCATGCCGGCACCATCGGCCTGATCTCCCAATCTGGCGCCTTGTGCACGGCGATCCTCGACTGGGCCCTGCCCAACAACGTCGGCTTCTCCAACGTGGTTTCGCTCGGCGCCGAAAGCGATGTCGACTTCGGCGAGGTGCTCGACTACATGGTCTCCGACCCGCGCACCGAAAACATATTCCTCTACATCGAAGGCATCAAGAACGCCCGCCGCTTCATGAGCGCGCTGCGCGCCGCGGCGCGCTGCAAGCCGGTGTTGCTGATCAAGGTCGGCAAGCATCCGGCCGGCGAAAAGGCGGCCCGTTCGCACACCGGCGCCCTGGTCGGCGCCGACGACGTCTTCGACGCCGCGCTGCGCCGCGCCGGCGTGGTGCGCCTGGCCAACGTCGGCCAGATGTACGCCGCGGCCTCGGCCCTGTTCTCGCACTTCCGCCCGCGCGGCAAACGCCTGGCCATCGTCACCAACGGCGGCGGTCCCGGCGTCATGGCCGCCGACCATGCCGCCGACATCGGCATCCCGCTGGCCCAGCTCGCCCCGGCCACCCTCACGCGACTGAACGAGTTGCTGCCGGCCAACTGGTCGAAGGCGAACCCCCTCGACATCCTCGGCGATGCCGATCCGGCGCGCTACGGTGCCGCGCTGCAAGCCTGCATCGACGACGACAATGTCGATGGCGTGCTGGCCATCCTGACGCCGCAGGCAATGACCGATCCGACCCAGGCGGCGCGCACGGTGATCGAGATCACGCGCCAGAGCGACAAGCCGCTGGTCACCTGCTGGATGGGCGAAGAACAGGTGAGCGAAGCGCGCAAGCTGTTCCAGGGTGCGGCCATACCCACCTTCCGCACGCCGGAGCCGGCCGTCGACCTGTTCTCGCATGTCTCCAACTATTACCGCAACCGGCAACTGCTGATGCAAACCCCACCCTCGGTTTCCGAACAGGCGCCGCCGCGCCTCGAATCGGCCCGGCTGGTGATCGAAACCGCGCTGATGGAAGGGCGCAAGGTGCTCAGCGAAATGGAATCGAAGGCCATCCTTTCGGCTTTCAGGATTCCCATCGCGCAAACCATGGTGGCCCGCTCCGCCTCGGAAGCCATGGTGCTGGCCGAAGAACTCGGACTGCCGGTGGTGATGAAGATCGATTCGCCCCAGATCGCGCACAAGAGCGATTGCGGCGGCGTGCGCCTGAACCTCAACAGCCTCGCCGCGGTGCGCGACGGCTGGCTGGAGATCATGGACGAAGTGAAGAAGAACCGCCCGGACGCGCATATCAACGGCATCGCCATCGAGCCGATGATACAGAAGGCCAACGGGCGCGAACTCGTGGTCGGCATGATGCGCGACAAGATCTTCGGCCCGACCATCGTCTTCGGCCCCGGCGGCACCGGCGTCGAGGCCTACAACAGCGAGCGTGCCGTGGCCCTGCCGCCGCTCAACTCCTTCCTCGTCGCCGACATGCTGGCCTCGACCCGCACCACGGCGCGCCTCGGCAAGTTCCGCAACATGCCGCCGGTCAACATGGCCGCCCTCGAATCCATCCTGCTCAGCGTTTCCGCCATGGTCTGCGAATTGCCGTGGATCAGCGAGATGGACATCAATCCGCTGATCGTCGATGAGCACGGAGCGGTCGCGGTCGATGCGCGCATCAACATCGAGAACACGCCGATCACCGCCGGCCGTTACGACCACATGGCGATCCATCCCTACCCGTCGCACCTGGAAACCGGCTACCAGGCCAAAGACGGCACCCAGGTCAGGATCCGGCCGATCCGGCCCGAGGATGTCCGCATGGAGCAGGAATTCGTCAAGGCCCTGTCGCCCGAATCGCGCTACATGCGCTTCATGAATACCATCCGTGAAGTCTCGCCGGCGCAGCTGGTCAGGCTCACCCAGATCGACTACGACCGCGAAATGGCCTACGTCGCCACCATCGACGCCGACGGCGCGGAGAAGGAAGTCGGCGTGGTTCGCTACGCCACCAGCCCGGACGGCGAGTCTTGTGATTTCGCCATCGTCGTCGCCGACGACTGGCAGGGCAAGGGCCTTGCCCGTCGCCTGATGGGTACCCTGATCGACACCGCGCGCAGCGCCGGCCTGCGCTACATGCACGGCGACTTCCTCTCCGAAAATACCCGCATGCTGGCCTTCGTCGCCAGCCTCGGCTTCGTCCTCTCGACGCATCCCGACGATCCGGGTCTCAAGCGCGGTATGCTGGTGCTGAATTGAAAGTTCCCGAAGGGACGCACAGCGCTGGCGCCGGCGCCACGGCGCGCTGTCCATGGTGCGGTACCGATCCTCTCTATGTCGCATATCACGACACCGAGTGGGGCGTCCCCTGCCACGATGAACGCACGCTGTTCGAGTTCCTCATCCTCGAAGGCGCCCAGGCCGGACTGTCCTGGATCACCATCCTCAGGAAGCGCGAAAACTATCGCCGCGCCTATGACAACTTCGACGCCGCGCGCATCGCCCGCTACGGTGAAAAGGATGTGGCACGCCTGCTCGGCGACGCCGGCATCGTGCGCAACCGCCTGAAGATCGCCGCCAGCATCGGCAACGCCCGCGCCACACTGGACCTCTACGAGCAGGGCGGCAGCCTGGACAGCCTGCTGTGGGCTTTCGTCGATGGCCGCCCGCGCATCAACCGCTGGCGCAGCATGGCGGAAGTACCGGCCATCACCCCCGAGGCCGAAGCGCTGTCGAAGGAACTCAAGCGCAGGGGATTCCGCTTCATCGGCCCGACGGTCGTCTACGCCCACATGCAGGCCACCGGCATGGTCAACGACCACCTCGTCTCCTGCCCGCGCCACGCCGAGCCCGGCCGTTGAACTCAGCCGCGCCATGCGGCGCCCCGGCGCACATTGGGCTTGCTTTCAATGTGGTTACAATAGAACTCGTCCAGCCACTGGTCTCCCGCTCGCATTGCACATGCAAATCGGCTTCGAAACCATTCGCGAAATTCTCGAACACCGCCTGCATCAGGAGGACATAGAGAAACTGCTGCACGGACTCGACGAGGCCGGCAAGGCCGAGTTGTTCTTCCGCATTACCGAGATGCTGCGCCGCACCTCGGCGCTGGCCGACATCGCCAACCGCGTTTCCGACAGCCTTTCGCTCGACGTGCTGTTTCCGCGACTGATGGAGGTGGTGACGGAGGCGCTGAATGCCGACCGCAGCTCGCTGTTCCTGCACGATCCCGACACCAATGAATTATTCTCGCGTGTCATGCAGGGCGACGTCATCGGCGAGATCCGCTTCCCCTGCCACCTCGGCGTCGCCGGCTCGGTGTTCACCCGCGGCGAGGCGGAAATCATCGCCGACGCCTACGCCGACCCGCGCTTCAACCAGGAGGTGGACCGGCGCACCGGCTACCGCACGCGCAACATCCTCTGCGTGCCGATCCGCAACAAGAACCGCGAGGTGATCGGCATCACCCAGGTGCTGAACAAGCGTGCCGGCGATTTCGACGGCGAAGACCAGCGCCTGCTCGAAGGCCTGTCGCTGCAGGCTTCCGCCGCGCTCGAGAATGCGCGCCTGTTCGAGAAAGTCGAGCGCCAGCAACGCGAGGAGGCCATGCTGCTGGAAATCAGCATCTCGATCGTCGCCGAAATCCACCTCGATCCGCTGCTGCTGAAGATCATGAGCGCCGCCACGTCACTGCTCGATGCCGACCGCGGCACCCTGTTCCTCCACGACGCGGCAAGCCATGAACTGTTCTCTCGCGTCGCCGGCGGCATCGCCGGCGAGGAGATACGTTTTCCGGCGGACGCCGGCATCGCCGGCGAGTGTTTCAGCAGCGGCCGCGTGATCAACATCGCCGATGCCTACTCGGATCCGCGCTTCAATCCCGATTTCGACCGTCACACCGGTTACCGCACCCACAGCATGCTGTGCATGCCGATCGTCGCCAGGGGCGAGCGCAAGATCGGCGTCATGCAGATCCTCAACCGCAAGGGCGGCGCCTTCGGCAGCGCCGACGAGCGGCGCCTGCGGGCCTTCTCGGCGCAGGCGGCGGTCGCCATCGAGAATGCGCAGCTGTTCGACGAGATCAACAGCGAACGCAACTACAACGAGGCCATCCTGCACAGCATGAACAATGCCGTGCTGACGCTGGACGCCGGCGGCATATTGAGGAAGATCAACGAAGCGGCGCGTCGCATCTTGCGCCTCGGCGACGGGGAACTACTCGGCCACCGGCTGGAAGAGATCTTCGTCGGCCGCAACGGCTGGGTGGCGAAAAGCCTGGGCAAGGTACAAGCCTCCGGCAATACCGACATCACGGTCGACACCGACCTGTTCATCGAAGGCAGCGAGGCGATCTCGGTGAATCTCGCCACGGTTCAGCTGACCAGCCTGCGCAATGAGCCGATCGGCTACATGCTGATGATGGAGGACATCACCCGCGAGAAGCGCCTGCGCAACACCATGTCGCGCTACATGAGCAAGACGGTGGTGGACCAGCTCCTGGAAAGCGGGGAGGTCGAACTCGGCGGCACCGGGCGCGACGTCAGCGTGCTGTTCTCCGACATCCGCGGCTTCACCTCGATCTCGGAGCGCCTGGGCGCCAAGGAAACCGTGGCCCTGCTCAACGAGTATTTCACCGACATGGTGGACATCGTGTTCGCCCACAACGGCGTGCTCGACAAGTACATCGGCGACATGATCATGGCGGTATTCGGCTCGGTGCTGCAAAGCGACGAAGACGCCAGCAACGCGGTCACGGTCGGCAACAGGATGCTGACCGGCCTGCACGCGCTCAACCGGCGTCGCGCCGCACGCGGCAGCGAACTGATCCGGATCGGCGTCGGCATCAGCACCGGCAACGTCGTCGCCGGCAACATCGGTTCCCTGAAACGCATGGAGTACACCGTGATCGGCGACCGGGTCAACCTGGCCGAGCGCCTGGAAGGCGCCAACAAGTTCTACGGCACCTCGATCCTGATCTGCGATGCCACCTGGGCGGCGGTGAAGCATCATGCCGCGGCCCGCGAAATCGACCTGATCCGCGTCCGCGGCCGGGACATGCCGGTGGCCATCTACGAAGCGCTGGGCCACCACTCGGAGGACAGCTTCCCCCATCGCGAGGAGGCGCTGGCCGCATTCAGCGAAGGCCTGCTGCGCTACCGCCAGCGCGACTGGAGCAGCGCCGAACACTGCTTCAGCGCAGCCCTGGCCGCCAATCCCGAGGACGGGCCGTCGAAAATTTATTTCGAGCGATGCCGGATCTACCGCAGCACGCCACCCCCCGTGGCATGGGACGGCGTGTGGACCATGCCCAACAAATAGCCGGCCAGGCGGCAAAGGATCTGATGGCGACGAAGGTAGTCAGCGCTTCCGCGAGGGCGTTGGCTGTACTCATCCTAGAAACCGCAAATGCAACCGCTTTCAGCACAGAGAACACAGAGCCACAGAGGGCACGGAGAAAAAGCCTTGGCTCAGCCGATAGGAGAGTCCTCAACGCAATCTAACTCTCTGTGTTCTCTGTGCTTTTCTCCGTGTTCTCTGTGTCAAATGAGGTTTTTGGGCTCATTTCTTCCGCGTTACCAGATGCGTGCGCAGCCAACCGGCAAACTCGGCCTCATCGAGTTCGCCGCCGGCGAGGGCAAGAACAGTCAGGACGCAATCGGCATCGCCAGCCACGAGTTCGTGGCCATTGAGGACGAGAAACAATTCGGTCGCAATCAGCGCCGCGCGCTTGTTGCCATCGACAAACGGATGGTTGCGCGCAATGCCGAAACCGTAAGCGGCGGCCAGGGCCGCGACATCCGGATCGCCATAGGCGGCCAGGTTTTGCGCCCGCGCCAGTGCTGACTCAAGCAGCCCGGCATCGCGAATGCCACCGGCACCGCCGTGTTCGGCCAACTGTTCGCCGTGGGCCGCAATGATGACGCGGCGCTGAATCCACACCCAACCGCTCACGAGTGCCTCACTTGGCCAGTTCGTGCAAGGCGTTGCGGCGCTTCTTCATGATCCGCTGCGCTTCGACCATCTGCTGCTCGAATGCCGGATCGTGGGGAGTGATGGCGTAGCCGTCGGGAGTTTCAGTGAAATATATCGATTCGCCCTTCTCCAGTTTCAGGTTGGCGAGCACCTCCTTGGGCAGGATGACGCCGACGGAATTGCCGATCTGGGTGAGTTTGAGGATGTGCATGGCGGGCTCCGGTGAAGTTATAACAATTGTTATACTACACTGGAGATTCGCCGGTTTCAAGCCATGTCGATGCCAAACACCGCGAGCCGAAGCTGTTACGCGTACATGAATCCGAGGCGCTTCGCCGCTTTCGCCAGAGCCTTGTCCTGGGTTGCAAGCGGACAGTTCAAGCGTGTCGCCAATTCGAGATAGGCAGCATCGTACGTCGTGATGCCATGGGTTTCGGCCAGGTCGGCTATTTCAACCAGCGGAACCACCCTGCCGTCGGTCGCCAGCGGCAGGCGCGAGGCACGCGCCAGCAGCCCCTTGGCATCTCTGGCATTGATGCGCTTGCGCCTTTGCGCAGTGAGCAGGACATTGGCAAATTCGAGATGCCACAGCGCCGGCACGTGCAGGGTAAAACGCGGCAAGGCGTCGAGCAGGCTTTCGCTCCATGCATTCGCCTCATCGTCGAGGAACCAGGGAATCGCCGCCGAACAGTCGATGACCAGCGGCGGCTTTGAACTCACCGCCGCCCCGCCGCGATCAACTCAGAAAGCGTGCTGCCGGGCTTTGCGCCGCGATCAATGCCGCGACGAAAGGCCCGCAAGTCGGCGGCCCATTCTGCGAGCGCCGCAACATCGGACGCCGCCTCGGGCGCCACCAGACGTGCCACGGGCTTGCCGTGACGCGTCACCAGGACTTCCTCGCCCTGCGCGACGCGCTCGACCAGTTGCGACAACTGGGCCTTGGCTTCAAAGATTCCGACGCTCAACATGGGGGCTCCTGTTCTGACCCGCCCAGTATAACCAGATTTTAAATAAAACTGGTTAGATTGTCGCCTTGCCAAACGTGAGCTGCCCCTTGCTCACCTCCACCTTGACCCGGTCCTTGGGCCCTAGCGTGCCGTCGAGGATCAGCCGTGAAAGCGGATTCTCGATGCGCTCCTGGATCGCGCGCTTGAGCGGCCGCGCGCCGAACACCGGGTCGAAGCCGGCCTCGGCCAGCAGGGCCACGGCGGCGGCGGATACCTCCAGCGCCATGTCCAGTTTCGCCATGCGCTTTTCGAGGTACTTGAGCTGGATCTTCGCGATGCCGGCGATGTTCTTCTCGTCGAGCGCATGGAACACCACGATCTCGTCGATGCGGTTCACGAACTCGGGGCGGAAGTGGGTCTTGACCTCGCCCATCACCGCCATCTTCACCACCTGGTAATCCGAGCCGGCCATCTGCTGGATCATCTGGCTGCCGAGGTTCGATGTCATGACGATCACGGTGTTCTTGAAGTCCACGGTGCGGCCCTGGCCGTCGGTCATGCGGCCGTCATCGAGCACCTGCAGCAGCACGTTGAACACGTCAGGATGTGCCTTTTCGACTTCGTCGAAGAGGATCACCGAATAGGGCTTGCGCCGCACCTGTTCGGTCAGGTGGCCGCCCTCCTCGTAGCCGACATAGCCCGGCGGCGCGCCGATGAGCCGCGCCACGGAATGCTTCTCCATGAACTCGCTCATGTCGATGCGGATCAGGTGGTCCTCGGCGTCGAACAGGAATTCGGCGAGCGCCTTG
Source organism: Sulfuritalea sp. (assembly GCA_044360105.1). Taxonomy (GTDB): domain Bacteria; phylum Pseudomonadota; class Gammaproteobacteria; order Burkholderiales; family Rhodocyclaceae; genus Sulfuritalea. The sequence continues at coordinate 32,247 of JBIKKY010000014.1, read as the reverse complement.
CACAGCTCGGTCTTGCCCACGCCCGTGGGGCCGAGGAAGAGGAAGGATCCATACGGACGGCTTTCTTCCGAGAGCCCGGCGCGCGAGCGGCGGATGGCGTCGGACACAAGGCGCACGGCCTCGTCCTGGCCGATCACACGGCCATGCAGCTTGTCTTCCATCTTCAGCAACTTCTCGCGCTCGCCCTGCATCATCTTGCTCACCGGGATGCCGGTGGCGCGCGAGACGACCTCGGCGATCTCCTCGGTGCCGACCTGGGTGCGCAGCAGACGGTTCTTCGCCGTACCGTCAGCGCCGACTTTCTCGCTGGCCGAATCGGCTGCCTTGAGTTGCGCTTCCAGTTTGGGCAGTTGGCCGTACTGCAGTTCGGCCAGCTTGTCGTACTGGCCCTTGCGCTGCAGTTCCGCCATCTGGCCGCGAATCCTGTCGATCTCTTCCTTGATGTGGGCCGAGCCCTGCACCTGGGCCTTCTCCGCGCGCCAGATTTCGTCGAGGTTGGCCAGTTCGCGCTCGAGCTTGTCCATCTCGTCCTTGATCAGGATGAGGCGCTTCTGCGAAGCCTCGTCCTTTTCCTTCTTCATCGCCTCGGCCTCGATCTTCAACTGGATCAGGCGGCGGTCGAGCTTGTCCATGACTTCCGGCTTGGAGTCGATTTCCATCTTGATCTTCGCCGCCGCCTCGTCGATCAGGTCGATGGCCTTGTCCGGCAGGAAGCGGTCGGTGATGTAGCGATGGCTCAACTCGGCGGCGGCAACGATGGCCGGGTCGGTGATGTCCACGCCGTGATGCAGTTCGTACTTTTCCTGCAGGCCGCGGAGTATCGCGATGGTCGCCTCGACCGAGGGCTCGTCGACCTGCACCTTCTGGAAGCGCCGCTCCAGCGCGGCATCCTTCTCGATGTACTTGCGGTACTCGTCGAGCGTGGTGGCGCCGATGCAATGCAGTTCGCCGCGCGCCAGGGCCGGCTTCAGCATGTTGCCGGCATCGATGGCGCCTTCGGCCTTGCCGGCGCCGACCATGGTGTGCATCTCGTCGATAAACAGGATGATGCGGCCCTGGTCCTGCGCCACTTCCTTGAGCACGGCCTTGAGCCGTTCCTCGAATTCGCCGCGGTACTTGGCGCCGGCCAGCAGGCCCGCCATGTCCAGCACCAGCACGCGCTTGTCCTTGAGGGTCTCGGGCACCTCGCCATTGACGATGCGCTGCGCCAGGCCTTCGACGATGGCGGTCTTGCCGACGCCGGGTTCGCCGATCAGCACCGGGTTGTTCTTGGTGCGCCGCTGCAGGATCTGGATCGAGCGGCGGATTTCGTCGTCACGGCCGATCACCGGGTCGAGCTTGCCCTGGCGGGCGCGCTCGGTAAGGTCGAGGCAATATTTGTTGAGCGCCTCGCGCTGGCCTTCAGCCTCCTGCGAGCCGACGTTCTCGCCGCCGCGCACGGCTTTCACCGCATCTTCCAGTGCCTTGCGGTTCAACCCCGCTTCCTTCAGCAGGCGGCCGGTTTCCCCCTTGTCCTGGGTCAGGGCCAGCAGGAACATTTCGGAGGCGATGAACTGGTCGCCGGCCTTCTGCGCTTCCTTGTCGGTGATGTTGAGCAGGTTGGCCAGGTCGCGGCCGATGCTGACCTCGCCGCCGTGGCCTTCAACCTTGGGCAGGCGATCCAGGGCTTTGGTCAATGCCGCCTTCAGCCCGCCGACATTGACCCCGGCGCGCGAAAGCAGCGACGTCGTGCTGCCGTCGTCCTGGTTGAGCAGGGCCAGCAGCAGGTGCTGCGGCTCGATGAACTGCTGGTCGTTGCCGACCGCCAGGCTCTGGGCGTCGGAGACGGCCTGCTGGAACTTGGTGGTGAACTTGTCGAAACGCATGGCGGAGGCCTCAGAAAGATGTCATTGCGCACAACATGGGGATTGCCGGGCCGATTTCAATCCTCGATTGAGGCGCCCCTGAAGCCAGCTACCCGGCCAGCAAGGCCAGCAGCGCCAGCAGCGCCGGCCCGGCCTGCAGATAGAGGATCCTCCTGCTGACCGTGAGGCCACCGTAAATCCCTGCCACGATGACGCAGACCAGGAAGAAGATCTGGATGTGGATTCCGGCAGCGCCAGGGTAGGCCAGACCCCAAAGCAATCCGGCGGCGAGAAAGCCGTTGTACAGCCCCTGGTTGGCCGCCAGCACCTTCGAATCTTCCGCCTTCTGTGCCGTGTTGCCGAAGGTCTTCAGCCCCTTGGGCGTGGTCCACAGGAACATTTCGAGGTAAAGGAAATACAGGTGTTCCAGCGCCACCAGCAGCACCAGTGCGATTCCGAGCATTTTCATGATTTCTCCCTTATTGGAAGCTCAAGCCGTGTGCAGTATCCTTCACCCGGGAGCCGGCAACAACTTACGATGACAAAACGACATCTGTTGACTTGGGTCAGAGTCCCGTAAGCCATTGGTGGTAAATTGAAACTTTCGAATCACTCACAGGAGAATCATCATGGTAGCCAAGATCGAGCAATTCAGCGAACTGCACCGCAAGAACATGGAAGCTGCCATGCGCATGGCACAGATGTCGATCGAGAATTCACAACGCATCATGGCGCTGCAGTCCGCCCTGGCCAAGGAAATGTTCCAGAGCGGAGTCGAAAACGCCAAGGCGCTGACCGCCGCGCGCGACCCGCAGACCGCGCTGCAACTGCGCACCGAATACGCCCAGGAAACCACGCAGCGCATGGTCGCCGCGGCCCAGCAGATCGCCGAGATCAGCAATGAAGCCCGCGCCGAATTCGCGCGCCTGGTCACCGAGCAGCTTGCCACCGGCAGCCAGGACATGACCGAGTCGCTGCAGACCTTCATGAAGAGCCTGCCCGGCCAGACGCCGAACATGATGGAATCCTTCCAGCAGGCCATCGCCACCGCCAACCAGGCCTTCGAGCAGATCAGCAAGGCCTCGACCTCCGCCATGAACAATGTCGGCGAGACGGTGAAGAAGGCCGCGGCCGGCGCCAAGCGCAAGTAAGCTTCAGCACTTGCCGAAAGACGGCTGGCCGCGCAAGCGGTCAGCCGTTTTTTCGTTTGAATGCCAACGCGGGGTCGGGCCAACTGCGGCCGACGATCAAAAGACGTCCTGATTAGCAATGAACGTCAGCTTGTCATTCCGGCGCAAGCCGGAATCCAGAACGGGCGCTCGAAAACCTCCTGGATTCCGGGTCAAGCCCGGAATGACGAAGCGAGGGGTTCGAAAATATTGCGTTCCATCGAGAGTGGCTTACGTTCATTGCTAATCAGGAAAGACGTTGGATGTAATCCCGTGTATCAGTGATCCGGCTAAAACTTACTTGAGCGTTGGCACTGAGTGTGCCGAAGGACCCGCGGCGCTTCGACACGATCAGCCCAAACGTGAATTTCTTGACCCGCCGAATCCGCTGGAATAAGATAGTAACTGATTACTTTCTTATTGACTTGCGATGCCGATTGAACCGAGACCGAAGAACTTGCCCGCGGACCAGCGCCGGGCTGTCACCGTGGAAGCGGTTATCGAACTGACGGCCGAGCAGAATCCGGGTGACATCACTACCGCCGCAATCGCCCAGCGAATGAATCTCACGCAGGGCGCGCTGTTTCGCCACTTTCCCAGCAAGGATGCAATCTGGCAGGCGGTCATGGAGTGGGTGGCCGAGCGATTGCTGCAGCGGGTGGATCGCGCCATTCAAGGCGCGGACTCGCCGCTTCAGGCTTTGGAAGCGGTGTTCATGGCCCACATCAAGTTTGTCGTTGCGCACCCCGGCGTACCGCGCCTGCTGTTCGGCGAGTTGCAGCGTGCCGAGGACACTCCCGCCAAACGCATGGCGCGCACCCTGATCGGGGGCTACCGGGAACGCCTGAGCGGCCTCATCGATGCAGGAAAAGTCCGCGGCGAAGTGGCGCCGGAGGTCGATACCGCAGCGGCTGTCATCGCCTTCATCGGCAGCATCCAGGGGCTGGTCATGCAATCGCTGCTGAGCGGCAAGGCTGGACAAATGCGCGCCGACGCGCCAGGCGCTTTCGCCATTTACCGTCGTGGAATCGGGAGTGTGAAATGAACTGGAATCGCAGCGTGAAATGGCTGGCCATCGCCGCCATCGCTTTTGGCGCTCTCACCGTCTTCAGCGGCGGCCGGGCATTGTTCGGCAGCATGGAGGCGCGTGCCGAGCTGGGCAACATCGTGCCTTTCGTACTCTGGTTCAACTTCACGGCCGGCTTTGTCTATGTCCTCGCCGGGGTGGCGCTGCTGCAGACCAGACGCTGGGCTGCCCCGCTGGCCGTGTTCCTGGCCGTGTCGACCGTTCTCGTCTTCCTCGCCTTTGCGGTGCACATCGTCGCCGGCGGGGCGTTTGAGGCACGCACCGTCGGCGCCCTGTCGCTGCGCTCGCTGTTCTGGATTGCGGTGGCGCTGGTCGCCCGGCGCACCATGAAGGCGACTGCGGCGGGGAGCAGCCTGCGATGAACTTCTCTTTCAATCGTCGCAAAATCCTCATTTCAGCCGCCGTCGTGCTGGTGGCCATTCTGGTGCTGTTCGTCGCGCGCCGCGGGCCGCTGGCGTCGATGCGGGTCACCGTCGCGCCGGTCGCGCGGGCCGATCTGGCGCCGCTGCTGTTCGGCATCGGCGTGGTCGAAGCGCGGCGCAGCTATCTTGTCGGCCCCACCACGGCCGGGCGCGTGCGCCACGTCGCCGTGGATGTCGGCGAAATTGTGAAGGCCGGCCAGTTGCTGGCGGAGATGGACCCGGTCGACCTCGATCAGCGCATTGCCGCAACGAGCGCGGCCGCCAACCGGGCGCAGAGTGCTGTCGATACGGCGGCGGCGCAACGTGCCGACAGCGTCGCCCGACGCGAAGTCGCCGCCGCCAATGCACGCCGCTATGAGGAATTGGGGCGCAAGGGCTTCGTCAGTTCCAGCGTGACCGAAGGCAAGACGCAGGAGATGAATTCCGCGACGGCCCAGTTTGCCGCCGCCGAAGCCGCGCTGGCCGGCGCGCGCCAGGACCGCGCGCGCTTCGATGCCGAACGTGCCGGCGCGCAACAGCAGCGCAGCAACCTGCGCCTGCTGGCGCCGGCCGACGGCGTGGTGACCGCACGCGACGCCGAGCCGGGCTCGACCGTTGTCGCCGGCCAGGCCGTGGTGCGGCTGGTCGCCGCCGACAGCCTGTGGCTCAAACTGCGCCTCGATCAGAATCGCTCGGCCGGGCTGCAAGTGGGGCTGCCGGCTGAAATCGTGTTGCGCTCACGGCCGGGCCAGGTGTTGCCCGGAAAAGTCGCGCGCATTGAAATGCTCGGCGACAGCGTGACCGAAGAGCGCATCGCCCAGGTGGCATTCGACACGCCGCCGAAGGGCGCATCGATCGGCGAAATGAGCGAAATCACCTTGCACCCGCCGGGCGTCAAGCAGACGCTGGCGGTGCCCGGCGCGGCATTGCGCCTGCACGAAGGCAAGACCGGCGTCTGGCTGCTGGCTGCCGGCAAGCCGGGCTTTGTCCCGGTCAAGACGGGCATCAGCGGCGCCGACGGCAGGGTGCAGATCATCGACGGCCTCAAGGAGGGCGATAAGGTAATCGTGTACAGCGAAGGTGAACTGACCGAGGACAGCCACATCAAGGTGGTTTCCACCCTGACGGGTTCGTGAGCCCATCATGATCACATCATGATCAGTCTTGCCGGCCGTGACATCCTGCATTCTTGGGGCAAGTTCGTCCTCACCGGGGTCGGGCTGGGCCTGTTGATCGGCGCCACGCTGACCATGGCCGGCGTCTATCGCGGCATGGTCGATGATGCGCGGGTATTGCTGACCAACAGCGGCGCCGACATCTGGGTGGTGCAGAAGGATACCCAGGGACCGTATGCAGAGGCATCCAGCATCCGCGACGACGTGTATCGCGGACTGCTCGGCATGCCCGGCGTGGCGCAGGCGGCAAACGTCACCTACCTGACCATGCAAGTGCGCCATGGCGCCCGCGAGATTCGCAGCATGGTGGTTGGTTTCGAACCGGGACAACCCGGCGAGCCGGGCTATCTGGTGGCCGGGCGGCGCCTGCTGCGCGGCCACTTCGAGGCCATCGCCGACGTCAAGACCGGCTTCAAGCTCGGCGAGCGCATCCGCATCCGCCGCCACGATTACGAAGTGGTCGGCCTGACGCGGCGCATGGTGTCGTCCGGCGGCGATCCGATGGTATTCATTCCGCTCAAGGATGCGCAGGAAGCACAGTTCCTCAAGGACAACGACGCGATCATCGCCGACCGCGCGCGCACGGCGGCCAACCCCGCCCTGAACCGCCCCGGCGTGCCCGGCCTGCTCGACGCGGTGACCGCGTCGCAAACCGTCAATCACAGTGTCAATGCGGTGCTGGTGAAAGTCGGCGCTGGCGACACGGCGGAAACCGTGGCGCAGGAGATCCGCCGCTGGAAACATCTGCAGGCCTACACCCGCGAGCAGATGGAGGAGATCCTGATTGCCAAGCTGATCGCCACCTCGGCCAAACAGATCGGCATGTTCCTCGCCATCCTCACCATCGTCAGTGCGGCAATCGTCGCCTTCATCATCTACACCATGACGCTGGGCAAGATTCGCGAAATCGCGGTGCTGAAACTGATCGGCACGCGCAATCGCACCATCGCCGGCATGATCCTGCAACAGGCGCTCGGCCTCGGCCTGATCGGCTTCATCGTCGGCAAGATTTCCGCCACGCTGTGGGCGCCGGCCTTTCCCAAGTATGTGCTGCTGGAGACGGCGGACGCCATGCGCGCCCTGGCCATCGTCATGGTGGTCTGCGCGCTGGCCAGCACGCTGGCGATTCGCGCCGCGCTGAAGGTCGATCCGGCCACGGCGATCGGAGGCTGAGATGGACGAAGGGATCCACATCGAAGGCCTCAGCAAGCGCTACGGCGAGGGCGATACCGCGGTCGATGCGCTGAAAGACGTGAACATGCGCGTCGCGCCCGGCGAGGTGGTCGGTCTGGTCGGCCCCAGCGGCTCGGGCAAGACCACGCTGCTCAAATGCCTCGGCGCGGTGATCGAACCGACGCGCGGGCGCATGACGCTGGGCGGCGAGGTGATCTACGACAGTGAGCAGGGCGGCTGGAAGACGCCGGACTTGCGCGCGCTACGGCGCGACCGCATCGGCTTCATCTTTCAGGCGCCCTACCTGATTCCCTTCCTCGATGTTACCGACAACGTCGCCCTGCTGCCGATGCTGGCCGGGCGCGCGAATGGTGCATCCCGGGCGCGGGCGCTGGAGCTGCTGCAGGCGCTCGACGTTGCGCATCGCGCAGGCGCGCAGCCGAGCGAACTCTCCGGCGGCGAGCAGCAGCGCGTCTCGATCGCCCGCGCCCTGGCCAACCAGCCGCCGGTGATCCTCGCCGATGAACCCACCGCGCCGCTCGACAGCGAACGGGCGCTGGCCGTGATACGCATCCTCAACCAGATGGCCAGCCAGTACCAGACCGCGATCATTGTCGTCACCCACGACGAAAAGATCATTCCGACCTTCAAGCGGATTTACCACATCCGCGATGGACGAACGGTGGAAGAGGCAGGGGAAGGACGCGAGATTTCCTGAAGAGACCGTCGGCATCACAGCACTGCCGCGGCTGGGTGCCCGGCTCAATGACCGCTGCCAGGCGTCTGCACAGGTTCAACGGCGGCTTTGGTGAAAGTTACCCGCAATTCTTTCCGGTTTCCCAGCGTCCGGTGGCGTGGTCGTCGCTTTCGCGGGCGTCGACCCAGCGCCCGCCTTCCGGTGTTTCTTCCCTTTTCCAGAAGGGCGCCCGGGTCTTCAGGTAGTCCATGATGAACTCGCAGGCGGCGAAGGCCTCGCCGCGATGCGACGAGGCCACGGCGACGAAGACGATGCGCTCGCCGGGCAGCAGGCGGCCGACGCGATGGATCACGCGCACGCCGAAGATGTCCCAGCGCCCGCGCGCCGCGTCGACGATTTCCTGCAGCGCCTTTTCGGTCATGCCGGGATAGTGTTCGAGCGTCATGGCCTGTACGGCCGGCGTCCCATCAGCGCCGGCGCTCTGCGTTCCTGCGGAAACCATTGCCCCGGCCGCCTTGTCCGCCCGGACCAGGCCGACAAAGCTGGCCACCGCACCGACGTCGTCGCGGCCGGCCGACAGCGCGGCGATTTCCGCGCCGGCGTCGAAATCGGCTTCCTGGACCGAAACGCTCACGTCAGCCTCCGGTCACGGGCGGAAAGAAAGCTACTTCGTCGCCGGCCTTCAGGGGGGCATCGAGGCCGACCATCTGCTGGTTGACCGCCACACGCAGATTTTTGGTGGTCGCCAGCGCCGACCAAGCTTCGCCGCGCGCCACAAGGTGATCGCGCAGGGCACCGACCGTGGCGATGCCGGCCGGCAGGGCCAGCGATTCGGAACCGACACCGAGCGCCTCGCGCAAGCCGGCAAAGAAAAGGATTTTTACGTTCATCGGCATAGAGACCTTGAAAGCTTGGTGACTCGTCATTCCCGCGAACGCGGGAATCCAGGAAGTCTGCAAGCGCTGGATCCCAGCCTTCGCCGGGATGACCTGCATTCAACTATAGCAGTTCGGAAAACGGCAGGAAGCGCACCGTGTCGCCGTACGCGATGGCCCGGTGCGGCGGATTGTCGATCAGCCCGTCGGCCCAGGTGCAGGACGTCAGCACGCCCGAGCTCTGGTTGGGGAAGAGATCCAGCCCGCCGGTATCGTTAATCCGGGCACGCAGGAATTCGCGGCGCGGATCGCCCTTGAAATCGAAGTCCGCCGGCAGCCCTCGCGCCCTCGGCCGGAGGTCGGTGGCGCCCTGGCACTTGAGGATGAAGGGCCGCACCAGCATGAGGAAAGTGACGAAGCTCGACACCGGGTTGCCGGGCAGGCCGATGAAGGCCGCGGCGCCACCCCCTCTCTCCCGGCCTCTCTCCCAGAGGGAGAGAGGAGGCGAATTGCTTCCCTCTCCCTCCGGGAGAGGGAACGAGGGAGAGGGCTGGCCGCCGGGCCGCCGCACGCTGCCGAAGGCCAGCGGCTTGCCCGGCTTGATGGCGATCTTCCACAGGTCGAGCGCGCCTTCCGCCTCGACCGCCGGCTTGACGTGGTCCTCCTCGCCGACCGAGACGCCGCCGCTGGTCAGGATCAGGTCGTTGCTGACGGCGGCGGCCCGCAACGCGGCGCGCGTCGCTTCGCGCGTATCGGGCACGATGCCCAGATCGTCGACCACGCAGCCCATGCCTTCGAGCAGGGCGCGCAAGGTGTAGCGGTTGGAGTTGTAGATACCGCCGGGCTTGAGCGGCTCGCCCGGCATCGCCAGTTCGTCGCCGGTCGAGAACAGCGCCACGCGCAGGCGGCGGAACACGGTCAGTTGCGGCGCGCCGACCGAGGCGGCGACGCCGACATGGGCGGCGGTGAGGCGCGTACCAGCAGCCAGCACCTCGGCACCCGCCGCGATGTCCTCGCCGCGGCGGCGGATCCATTCGCCGGGATGCGGCATGTGGTTGATCGCCACCGTCGCGCCATCGAAGGCGCACAGTTCCTGCATCACCACCGCATCGGCGCCGGCCGGCAGCGGCGCGCCCGTAAAAATCCGCGCCGCCGTGCCCGGCGCCAGCACATGGCCGACGCTGCCGGCCGGAATCCGCTGCGCCACGGCGAGCTTCGCGCCGGCGACCGAAACATCGGCGCAACGAACGGCGTAACCGTCCATCGAGGTGTTGTCCAGCGGCGGCACGTCGATGGCGGAGCGCAGGCTTTCGGCCAGTACCCGCCCCGCCGCCGCCTGGGTCGACACGGCCTCGGCCTCGCGCACCGGATTGGCGCCGGCCAGCAGGCGCGCCAGTGCTTCCCCGAATTCAAGCATTGCGCTCATTTGCGAAATTCCATGTGGCGAAGTATGAAATCCGCGATCGCGTCGCGGTCGTTGAGTGCCAGTATCGGCAGCGTAGTTTGCCCGGCCAGCGCGGCCGGTTCGTCGGTGGCGATGGCGACGATGGTTTCGACCCCGGTGCCGGCGATCAGCGGCTTGCCCACCGAGGGCCGATGCACTTCCAGCTTCGGAATCGGCGTCTGCTTGAAACCTTCCACCAGGACCAGGTCGCATTCGGAAAAGCGCGCGATCTGTTCGTCCAGCGAAGGCTCCGGCGCGCCGCGCAGTTCGTGCATCAGCACCCAGCGCTGGTCGGAAATCAGCAGCACCTCGGAGCAACCGGCCTCGCGCAGGCGGTAGGAATCCTTGGCCGGATGGTCGATGTCGAAGCGGTGGTGGGCATGCTTGATCAGCGAAACGCGCAGCCCGGCCGCCGTCAAACGCGGGATCAGTTCCTCCAGCAGCGTGGTCTTGCCCGAGCCGGACCAGCCGGCGAGTCCGAAGACTTTCATTCCAAGACAACCGGTTGCACCACAGAGGCACAGAGAACACAGAGGACAACAACACAGCACCTGCAATCTCTCGGCTTCGTATCTTTCTCTGTGTCTCTGTGTCTCTGTGGTGAAGGGTTTCGTTTCATGGCGCTTCCATGGCCGAGGGAACCGTGAGTACGGGAGCGAAGCCGCCGCCGGGGGTGCGGAAGTTGGTGGTCTGTCCCTGCCACAGGCGCGCCGCAATCAACTGGACATGGCCGTTGTAGACATAGTTGCGCAGGTCGAGCTTGAGCTCTACCGGCGCCTCGCCGACTTTGAGCGTGCGCGAGGACGGCGGCACCAGCGCCTGGGCAATGTAGCTGCCGGCCAGCACCTCGTCGAACACCCGCCTGGTGATCTTGTCGCCGCGGTAGGCCGCCTTCGAACCGTAGCCCGCGGCAGGCTTGAAGAAGAGTTGCTTGCGCCGCGCCCAGAGGTCGTCGGCGTTCTGCGGCAACACCAGCTCGGTGCGCGGAATCTTGGCCGCCAGCGTGGCGCGCGTTTCGGCATCGACGCCCCAGCTCGCCAGCAACACATCGTCCGACAGCGCCACCAGGTTGCGCTTGTCGGCGTAAAGCGCATGGGCCTGCGGATGCGGCGTGACCAGCGCGGCATCGGCCAACCAGGCGGCGCGCAGCGCGGCACTGGCCGGCGCATCCAGCGCGAAGTCGGTGAGCCGGTTGTAGACCAGGTCGATGCGCTCCTCGCCATGCCACAGCGCGCCGTCGCGAAACGCCAGTTCCTGCGGATCGCAGATCACCGCGGCGATTCCGGCCTGTTCGAACAGGCGCCGGAACAGCACGAACTCGGGGTAAAGGTATTGCGTCTGCGGCGCTTCGTCGACGATGGCGATGCGCGTCGGCACGTCCCCGCGGGGGACCTCATTCACCGTACCGCCAGCGCCGACTTTTTCTGCGAACGCGCGCCACTCGGCGCGGAACATTTCGAGGAACAGCTGCTCGGGCGTCTCGCCGGCCAGATCGCCCGGCAGCAGGGCCTCGACATCGTCGCAGCAGGCTTTTTGCGCGCGCGCCAGCAGGGCGTTGAGCAGGCCGCCGCCGGCATTGGTGTTGATCTCGATGAGTTGCGGCCCCGTATTGCCCAGATGGAAGTCGTAGCCGAGGAACACGCCCGGCGCGGCGCAGCGATGCCGCGCACTTTCCGGCGCCCAGGCCAGCACATGCTCGCGCCAGGCCGGCATGGCGACCACGCGCTCGACGGCGGCGACCAGGCGCGCCATGCGCTGCACATGCTCGGCGCTGACGAAAGCCACGGACGAAGAAAACAGATGCGGCCGCCCCGCCATCACCTCGTCGTGAAAGCCCGGGCTGACGCGTTCCAGTTCCGCCTCCAGTCCCGCGCTGTCGAGCGAGACGCAGTGGCAGCCGGCATTCAGCCGGTCGGCCAGTTCGATGCTGAGGTGGCTATTCATGCGCCGATTCTACCGGCAGCGCGCGCAGGAAGAAGGCCTCGACCTCGATCACGTCGCGCGTGCGCCGCATCGGCGGCAGCGAGCGCCAGATGGATTTGCCGTAGGGCTTGCCGGTCAGGCGCGGATCGCAGATCATCAGCACGCCGCGGTCGTCCTCGTCGCGGATCAACCGGCCCGAGCCCTGCTTCATGTTGATCACGGCGCGCGGCAACTGGTATTCCATGAAGGGGTTGCGCCCCGCCGCGCGCAGGCGGTCGATGCGCGCCGAGAGCACCGGGTCGTCGGGCGGGGCGAAGGGCAGCTTGTCGATCACCACCAGCGAAAGCGCCTCGCCGCGCACGTCCACGCCCTCCCAGAAGCTCTGGCTGGCGACAAGTATCGCGTTGCCCAGGTAGCGGAAGCGCTCGAGCAGTTCGCTGCGCGAGCCCTCGCCCTGCATCAGGAGCGGCAGGTCGAGCCCTTCGGCGGCGAGCTTTTCCTGCAACAGTTCGCGGATGCGGCGCATCGCGCGCAAGGACGTGCACAGCACGAAGGCGCGCCCGCCGGAAGCGCGGATCGCCGGCCAGGCCGCCTCCGCCACGGCCTCCTGGTAGAAGGCGCTGTTGGGGTCGGGCATGCCGGTCGGCGCGTAGAGCAGCGCGTTCTTTTCGTAATCGAAGGGGCTGCCCCAGACCGCGGTGTCAGCGTCGGCCAGCCCCAGCTCGCCGCAGTAGTGGGCGAAGTTGCTGCCCACGGCAAGCGTGGCCGAGGTGAAGATCCAGGCGCGCGGATGGCCTTCCATCTGGCGCTGGAAAATCGGCGCGATGTCGAGCGGCGTCAGATTGAGCGACATCGCCTGCGAATAGACCTCGACCCACTTCACGACCTCATTTGCCAAACTCGCACCACCCGAAACCTCGGGGTCGGCGCTGCCGCCGCGCCAGCGCTTGAGCGCCGCCGCCAGTTCCTGCGTGCGCCGCAGGCAGTTGGCGATGCCCTCGCCGCGTTCGGCCTGGGTGTCGAGGTGGCGGCCGAGTTCGACCACGGCATCGGCCAGGCCCTGCAAGGCAGCTGCGAATTCCGCCTCGCCTTCGAGTTTCGCCGCCGGCAGGCGCAGGTTCTCGCCCTTCACCGCCAGGCGCAGGTCGCGCGCCGCCTTGTCCAGCGCCTGCGCCGCATCCTGCAGAGGCGCGTAGTCCTTGGCGGCGACGATGCCTTCCGTCTTCGTGTCGCGCGCCAGCTCGATGATCTGGCTGGTCGACACGCTCTCGCCGAAGAACAGCCCGGCCACCTCGGGCAGCTGGTGCGCCTCGTCGAAGATGATCGTGTTGCAGGCCGGCAGCAGTTCGCCCATGCCCTCGTCCTTCAACATCACGTCGGCGAAGAACAGGTGGTGATTGACCACCACCACGTCGGCCGCCAGCGCATCCTGGCGCGCCGCCAGCACGAAGCAGTCCTTCACCTTCGGGCATTCCTGGCCGAGGCAGTTCTCGCGCGTCGAGGTCGCCAAGCCCCAGGCCCCGGAATCCTCGGGCACGTCGATGCATTCCGCCTTGTCGCCGGTCTTCGTCCGCTCGGCGAAGCGCGCAATCTTGCGCAGGTGCGCCGCTTCCTCGCGCGAAGCCAGCCGTCCGGCATCCATCGCGCGTCCGAGGTGGTAAGGGCAAACATAATTGGCGCGGCCCTTGAGCAGCGCGATCGTTGCGCCGACCTTGAGCGCGGCGCGCACCGTCGGCAGGTCGCGGTTGAACAACTGGTCCTGCAGGGTCTTGGTGCCGGTGGAGACGATCACCTTGCCGCCCGAGAGCAGCGCCGGCACGAGGTAAGCGAAGGTCTTGCCGGTCCCCGTGCCGGCCTCGGTCACCAGCGCCAGGTTGCCCGCGATCGCCTTTGCGATGCGCTGCGCCATCTCCAATTGCTGCGGCCGCGGACGAAAGCCGGCCACGGCAGCGGCGAGCGGCCCCTCGGGGGCGAAGATGCGCTCAATTTCGTGGATGGGATCGGACATGGCGGGCGCGGCATGGTAGCACGCGGGGTACGGTGGCAAGGCCAGAAGTTCCCGAAGGGACGCAGCGCGCTGGCGTTGGCGCTACGGCGCCGCGCGGTACTCGTGGATAAGCTTGCCTATGCCTTCGATCACCACTTGCCGGATGTGCTGACCTACTTTGCCCAGCCGGCAAGCACGCCGAAGCGCTCCCTGCCGCCGGCGCGGAATCGCATCCACTTCATCTGCCGTTCTCCTTGATCGAAAATCCGTTCAGCCCGGTCGTACCGTGCTCGCGTCCTGGCCGAAGAGCACTTTCTTTGCCGCGTCGTCGACCACAGGCGCGGGATTGATTTTTTCGACCAGGGCATAGGCGCGTTTTGTCGCCGGCCGTTCGCGGATCGCGCCGAACCAGCGCTGCAGATGCGGGAAGTCATCGAGCTTCTGCCCCTGCCGGCTGTGCGGCACGATCCACGGATAGCAGGCCATGTCGGCGATCGAATAGTCGCCGGCGACGAACTCGCGGTCGGCCAGGCGCTTGTTGAGCACGGCATAGAGCCGGGCCGTCTCTTTGGTGTAGCGCTCGATGGCGTAGGGCACTTTCTCCGGCGCGTACTGGGTGAAGTGGTGGTTCTGCCCGGCCATGGGGCCGAGCCCGCCCATCTGCCAGATCAGCCACTGCAGGGTTTCGGTGCGCCCGCGCAGGTCGGGGGCGATGAAGCGGCCGCTCTTGTCGGCGAGGTAGAGCAGGATGGCGCCCGATTCGAACAGCGAAATCGGCGCGCCGCCGTCGGCCGGGGCGTGGTCGACGATGGCCGGGATGCGGTTGTTGGGCGCGATCCTGAGGAAGTCGGCGGCGAACTGCTCACCCTTGCCGATGTTGATCGGCAGGATGCGATGCGGCAGGCCGGTCTCCTCGAGGAACATCGTGATCTTGTGACCGTTGGGGGTGGTCCAGTAGTAAAGATCGATCATGGTCTCTCCTTGTTGTTGTTTTCGATCCGCCGCGCCGCCTCGCGCGCCCACAGGGCGTAGATCGGCGGTCCGGGGTGAAAGCCGTCGCTGGCCATGGCGGAGACGTCCATCATCTCATGGCCGAGGGCGAGGAATTCGCAGCCGGGCCGGCTCGCCGCGACCCCGGCCAGCACGTGGTCGAAATCGCGCGCGCGGCTGCCGATGTACCAGCGCAGCGGCTGCGGCAGCGCCGGAAAGCGGTGCATCGGCGGCAGGCCGCTGAGGAGGATGTGGCGCGCGCCGAAGCCGGTGGCGAGCAGTTCGACCAGTTGCTCCTGCTGCCGCCGCCAGGTGGCAAGCGTATGCCGCCCGGTGACATCGTTCACGCCGAGCGAGGTGACGACCGCGTCGTAACTCGCGGCCGGCTCATGTCGCAGGCGGCGCAGGATGTCGCGCGTGGTCGCGCCGGTGAAGGCCAGCAGTTTCCAGTGCAGGCGAAAAGTCGGCGCCAGCGATACGGCGAGTTGGCCGGAAAGCGCCTCGTCCTGCGTCGCCGCACCGACACCGGCGGCGGCCGAATCGCCGAGGATCAGCAGGCGCAGCGTCGGGCCGCGACCGACCACGCCTTCGCGCTCGCCCGGGGGCTCGGGCAGGGTCGGCACGGTACGGCGCACTCGCTTGCCCTGGGCCAGCAACACCGGGCCGAGGGCGGCGGTGGCCAGGGCGTGCCTGAGACTCACGGCTGGTTGTGGGTTCCCGAGCGCACGGCCAGAAACACCTCGCGCAGGAACAATCCGAGCGCCGCGATCATCGCCAGCATCGCCGCGATGAACAGGGCCGCGACGCTGCGCGCGAGGTCGACGCCGAGCAGTGCGCCGAGGAAGGCGCCGGCCACGACCAGGCAAACCAGCAGGGCCGAAAGAACGGCGCAGAAGATCGCGTAATAGACCAGGGCGCTGCGCCGCACCAGCAGCCGGATTTCGCGCTGTGCCGGTTCGCCGGGTGCGGCGCTCGTCGCGGCGAGCCGTTCCTGCACCACACGGCGGCGATCGACGATGCGGCCCAGGCGCGAGTTCAGCGCATTGATCATGGTGGCGATCGCCGTCAGCAGGAAGACCGGCGCTACCGCCAGTTGAATGACGCGGGTGATGTCGGTGAGATGGGATTCCATGGCGGCAGTTTGGCGCAAAACGGGTGCGGCGGGCAATCAAAAGCAGCGGTGCAGGCACGGGACCGGGGCCGGCCGACATGCGCTACCATTCCGGGTTCGTGCGGCATCCGGTCATCCGACGGTCACCGGCCGCGCACAACTCGAAGGCGACGCGCTTGCCGTCGCGACAACCAGGGAGACATTGCATGATGAAGCTTTACTACGGCCCCGGCGCCTGTTCCTTCGTGCCCCTCGTCGGGCTGGAGGCGATCAAGGCGGCCACCGGCGAGGACTTCGAAGCGCAGTCGGTAAAGCTGCACAAGGGCGAGCAGCGCACGCCCGAATACCTGGCCCTGAACCCGCTGGGCCTGGTGCCGCTGCTGGTGGTGGATGGCAAACCGCTGAACCAGATCCTGGCGATCTGCGACTACCTCGACCGGCGCTTTCCGCAGGCCGGGCTGCTGCCCGCCGAGCCCTGGCAGCGCGCCCAGGCCATGTCGCACTTCGCCTGGATGAACAACACGGTGCACCCGACCTTCACCCGCATCTTCCGCCCCGGAAATTTTGTGGACAGCGACGCGGCCCAGGCCGAGTTGAAGAGCAAGGCGCTCGCCGCCTTCCGCGAGCACCTGGAACGCATCCAGGCCATGACGGCGCATGCCGCGCCCTTCCTGCTCGGCGGGCGGCTGTCCTTCGTCGATGCCTACGCGCTGACCTTCCTGCGCTGGGGCGGCCTGGCCGGCATTGATCCGGACACACTGCCGGCCTACAAGGCCTTCGTCGAAAAGCTTGCGGCAGCCCCCGCGGTCGCCGCCGCCATGGCGCGCGAAAGCATCACCCTGGAAACCTACAAGAAGTGATCCGCAGGGCGCTCAGCGCCCTGCCTGCGCCAGCAGCCGCTCGATCTGCGCGTCCTTGTCGCGCCAGAGCTGCTGCACCCATTGCGCAAACGCTTCGCGCGTCGCCGCATCGCCGCCGTAATCGCTGTTCATCAGGTGCCCGGGCACCGGCAGGCTCTGCACGCGGACAATGACGCGGCGCAGCCGGCCGCAGAGGAAATCCCAGAACTTCGGCGCGCCGTCGGGATAGACGATGGTGACATCGAGGATGGCGCGGAACTTGTCGCCCATGGCATTGAGCGCCAACGCAATGCCGCCGGCCTTGGGCTTCAGCAGGTGGCGGTAGGGCGAGTTCTGGCGCGCATGTTTGGCCGGCGTGAAGCGCGTACCTTCGAGGAAGTTCATCACGCTGGTCGGGATCAGGGCGAATTTCTCGCAGGCGCGGCGGGTGGCCGCCTGGTCCTTGCCGCGCATCTCCGGGTGCTTCTTCAGGAACTCTTCGCTGTGGCGGCGCATGAAGGGAAAATCCAGCGCCCACCAGGCCAGGCCCATCACCGGCACCCACTTCAACTGGTCCTTGATGAAGAACTTGAGCAGGGGGATGCGGCGGTTGAGCAGGTGCTGCAGGACGAAGATGTCGACCCAGGTCTGGTGGTTGCTGTTCACCAAATACCAGTCCTGCGGATCGAGTCCGGCAATGCCCTCGACATCCCATTCCGTGCGCTGGGTCAGCGCCATCCAGCCGCTGTTGCCCGAGATCCAGGTTTCGGCGATGGTGACCAGCAGCGGGTCGATGACGAGGCGCACCCGCTTGAAAGGCAGGATCAGGCGGACGATGGCGAAGACCAGCAGGATCGGCACCCAGAAGAAGGCGTTGAGCGCCAGCAGCAGGAAGGCGATGACGCCGACCAGCGGTGCCGGCAGGAAATTCAGCATGCCGGCCTCAGCATCTCAGCGGCCGGGCATCGGGGAATAGGTTTTCCGCAGAATGTTCTTCTGCACCTTGCCCATGGCATTGCGCGGCAGTTCGTCGACCAGATATACCCACTTCGGCACCTTGAAGTTCGCCAGTTGATCCTTGATCGCCGCGATTATGCCGGACTCGGTCAGCGCTGCGCCCGCGGCGTTCTTCTGCCGCACCACCACGGCCGATACCGCCTCGCCGAAATCGGGATGCGGCAGGCCGATCACGGCGGACTCGACCACGCCGGGCATGGCGTCGATGAGTTCCTCGATTTCCTTCGGGTACACGTTGAGGCCGCCGGTGATCACCAGGTCCTTCGAACGGCCGCTGATAGTCACATAGAAATCCGCGTCCCAACTGCCCATGTCGCCGGTCTTGAAAAAGCCGTCGGCGGTGAATTCCTCCTTCGTCTTTTCCGGCATGCCCCAGTAGCCGAGGAAGACATTCTCGCCCTTGACCTGGATGCTGCCGATCGCGCCGGCCTTTACCGCCGTACCGCCGGCGCCGACTATTCGCAATGCGGTACCCGGCAGCGGAAAACCGACGGTTCCGCCGCGGCGTTCGCCGTCGCAGGGGTTCGAGGTGAACATGCCGCCTTCGGTCATGCCGTAGCGCTCGAGTATGGTGTGGCCGGTGCGGGACTTGAATTCGTCGAAGGTCTCCTTCAAGAGCGGCGCCGAGCCGGAGACGAAGAGCCGCATGTTGCGGCAGGCCTCGCGACCGAAGGCCGCCTCGTGCAGCAGGCGCACATAGAAGGTCGGCACACCCATCATCACGGTGGATTGCGGCAGCAGTTTCATGGCGCGGGCCGCATCAAACTTCGGCTCGAAGAACATCGCCGAGCCGTTGAGCAGCGTCGTGTGGCAGGCAATGAAGAGGCCATGCACATGGAAGGTCGGCAGCATGTGCAGCAGCACGTCGCCGGGCTGGAAATGCCAGTAGTCGTGCAAGGTCTGCGCGTTGTGGGCGAGGTTGCCGTGCGAGAGCATCGCGCCCTTGGAACGACCGGTGGTGCCGGAGGTGTAGAGGATGGCGGCGAGGTCGCCCGTCTCGCGCGGCCCCGTGGCGAACTCGTCGGGATGCGGCGTGGCGGCGGCGATCAGCGAACCGTGTCCGTGGTCGTCGAGTTCCAGGACATGAGGCACGCCGGCCTTCGTCGCCAGTTCGTCGGCCAGCGCGCGCACCTGCGGACGGCAGACGAAGAGGCCGGGTTTCGCGTCATTGAGGAAGTACTCCAGTTCGTGGCGCTGGTAGGCGGGATTCAACGGCAGGAAGACCGTGCCGGCACGCAAGCTGGCGAGGTAGAGCACCAGCGCTTCGGGCGTCTTTTCCACCTGCGCCGCGACGCGGTCGCCGGGCTTGAGCCCCAGGGAAACGATCAGGTTGGCCATGCGCCCCGAAGCGCACTCGACGTCCCCGTAGGTCCACACCCGCCCGTCGGGCAGGATCATGCAGGGCGCAGCGGAATCCCGCGGGAAACGGGTGGCGAGCAGGGCATACAGATTCTGGTTCATTGCGGGATCACTGCCTGGACTTTAGGCCGCGCCAGCCGCCTGACGGCGGCCGATGTGGCAATGGCACCCTCGCGGGCAAAGCTCTCGACGTTGTGTTCCAGTTCGTCGAGGTCATACAGATAATTCACCATGACACCGAAGGACTGCATCAACCCCTTGGGCGACGCGTCGCCCAAGGGGTTGATGCGTTCGAGACGGGCGCCGTTGCCCAGATGGAAACGCGCGACGGCATCCAGCGGCAGCCGGCCGTCGCCACGGCCGGCCTTGGCCAGCGTCAGGTAGCGCGCCGCCAGTTGTGACAGCGCCTCGTTGATGCGCCGTGCGGTGGTCGTATCCTGCGTCCACTCGCCGGCCGCCAGTTGTGCGACATCGATTTCCAGGCCCTCCGCGGCCATTTCCCGCGGATTCTTCGCCACCCATTTGGCGAAGCCGGGCAGCGGCGACAGCGTGGCGAAGTGGCGCAGCCTGGGAAAATCGCGCTGCAGGTCGTCGATCACGCGCTTCAGCAGGAAATTGCCGAAGGACACGCCGCGCAAGCCGGCCTGCGTGTTCGAGATCGAGTAAAAAATCGCCGTGTCGGCGCGGCGCGCGTCGAACACCGGCGCCTGCTCGTCAAGCAGGGTCTGCACGTTGTCGGCGAGGCGGTCGGTGAGCGCCACCTCGACGAAGATCAGCGGTTCCATGGGCATGCGCGGATGGAAGAAGGCATACAGGCGGCGATCCGAATCGAGCCGGTTCTTGAGGTCGGTCCAGGAGCGGATCTCATGCACCGCCTCGTACTCGATCAGCTTTTCCAGCAGCGCCGCCGGCGCGGTCCAGGTGATGCGCTGCAGTTCGAGGAAGCCGACGTCGAACCATGCCGCGAGGCGCGACTCCAGTTCGCGATCCAGCGGCGCCAGCTCGGGGTCCTGCTCCAGGTAGCGCAGCAGGTCGGCACGCAGGTCGACGAGGAACTTGACGCCCTGCGGGATGGCGTTGAACTGCGTGAGTATCCGGATGCGCGCCGAGCGCAGGGCCGCGCGCAGCTCTGCCTCGGCATCCCACTGCGCCGCACTGCCCACCGCCTGCTGATAGCTTTCGTGAGCCGCCGCCACATGCGCCGGGGTCGGGCCGAACTCCAGCGAAATGATGCGCAGGAAAGCATGGCGCGCATCATCGTCGAGCTTGAGGTAGGTCTGCGCCAAGGCTGCCGCACGGGTTCGCGCCGACACCTCGCCGCCTTTCGTCTCGGCGCACTCGGTGAGCAGCCTGCGCCAGGCGTCGACCTGCTTCGGTCGACTACCCGCCGTACCGTGAGCGCCGACTATCGAGCGCAGGCGCTGGACCAGACCCTCAACCATCGACGGCCTCCGCTGCCAGCGACAATTCGCGCAAGGCGACCAGTTGCGCCAGCAGGTGATCGCGCATCACCCGCTCTGCGGCATCCGCATCCTGCCGATGCAAGGCCTGCATCAGCGCGCGATGCTCGGCCAGGGAAGCCGCGAGCCGGCCCGGCAGGCGCAGCGAGTGGTGGCGCGAGAGCTTCAGCAATTTTCTCAGGTCGCCGATCACGATCTGCAGCCAGCGGTTGCCGGCGCATTCCTGCATGCGGTCGTGGAAGACGTAATTGGTTTCGTAGTAGCGATCGACGTCGCCCGCCGCCGCGTGGCGTTCCAGCTTTTCGTGGAGGGCGTCGAGCGCCTTGAGCTGGGCCGGCGTACGCTTCACCGCCACCTCATGCGCGACGCGGCCTTCGAGCGTCGCCATGATGGGAAAAATCTCTTCCAGGTCGCGCAGGCTCAGCTCGATGACGAAGCAGCCCTTGTGCGGCTGCAGGTCCACCAGCCCCTCGGCCGAAAGCACCTTGAGCGCCTCGCGCAGGGGCGTGCGGCTGATACCGAGCTGTTCCGCGAGCGCGACTTCGTCCAGCCGCTGGCCTGGCAGCAACACGTGGCTATAGATCCGCTCGCGCAGCAAGCCGACAGCCTGTTCCGCCAACGATGAACGATTTACCCTTGTTTCCACGTGAATTTATTCTTGCATACGATATTTTGTATACAACTTACAGGGTGTCGTCGGACGAGGTCAAGCTGCGCTGCAATACGGCACGCAAGAACCAGGGTCTGTTCTCGATCATCCGGCGGCTGGCGCATGATTGAGAACAGACCCCGGCGATGAAACTCCACTTCCGCAAGCATCGCGGGTAGTCCGGATCGTTGTCTGACGGTTCGCTTCCGCACCGGATCTTCAATGGCAGAATGGTCTATTGACGGAGGATCCGACCATGACCATCTCGATGTACGAAGCCAGCGCACCGCGCCTGGCCAACATGCTGCGCAATCTCGACGCCATCCTCGCCAGGGCGCAGGCCCATGCGCTGGCGAAGAAAATCGATCCATCCGTGCTGCTGGCGGCCCGGCTGTTCCCCGACATGCTGCCGCTGGTGAAGCAGGTCCAGATCGCCACCGACCACGCCAAGGGCTGCGTCGCCCGGCTGGCCGGCGTCGAGGTACCAAAATTCGAGGATACCGAGCAGAACTTCGAGGAACTCCGGGCGCGCATCGCCCGGATCATCGCCTTCGTGGAATCGTTTTCCGCGGCGCAGATCGACGGTTCCGAGGAACGGGATATTTCGCTCCGGGCGGGCGGACAGGACATGAGCTTCAAGGGCCTGCCCTACCTGCTCGGCTATGCCCTGCCGAATTTCTATTTCCACCTGGTGACGGCTTACAACATCCTGCGCCACAACGGCGTGGAGATCGGCAAGCGCGACTACATCGGCACGCCCTAGGGGTTCCACCACCACATGCGCTCGACCCGTGCCACCGCCGCCATCGCCCGCCTGAATGCGCGCAGCGAAGGCCGCCACTACACGATGGCGCTGACCGGCAACGGCCTGCTAATCCTGCGCGAGCGGCTTGCCGGCGCAGACAGCCCGCTTTCGGCGGCGCTGACTCTGGACGAGTTCGTGCGACTCGCCGATTCGCTGGGGCCGAAGAAGGAAGTCCGCATCACCAAAAGCGAGGCGGCGTTCATCAAGCAGCTAATCAGGAAAGACCGGACACCGTAAGGCCGGCCTGGAACACGCCGCCGTCGGCAAGGAAGCGCAGCTACGGCAGTTCCTCCACCTTAAGCAAAAGTCGGCGCTGGCGGGACGCCGAACCGCTGCCGTAGGCGCCGATGGCACCACTGCTGCCGCTTTGTTCGCCCACCGAACCGCCGAGTTCCAGCCATTCGCCGAGCCGGCCACTGACCGTGGTGAGCAGTTGCTGGGTGTTGATCGTGCCGGGCACCGGACCGAGCGTGACGTCGCGCGGGCTGACCGTCACGGTCACACGCTCGCCGTTGAGTTGCGGCACGGCGACGAAGCCGGTGCCGAGGTCGTATTGCACCAGGGTTTCGGAGATCAGGACCCCGGCCGGGGTGAACACACGCTGGCGCAGCGGGATCTGCAGGGACTGGCCGACCATGATCGCGGCGCGGCCGCCGTCGATGGTCTGCACCTGCTGCGCGATGTCGCGCCGGCTGCTGCTGTCGGACTGGTAAAGGTGGCCGCGGCCGGAGACCGCCGTGCCGCCGGAGCCGGTGATCACCCGCCCGGAAACGCCGGCGCCGCTTTGCGCGCCGCTGTCCGCGCCCTCCTGGCGAACGCTGATCATCAGCCGCCGCCGCGGCGTGTCGAGCACGGCGACGAGATCGCGTATCTCGGCCTGATTGCGCGCCGAGGCGCGCAGGAAAAGCGTGTCGTTCATGCCGGAAAGCGCGCCGCCGGGCTCGACGAAAGGCGCGATCTGCGGCAGCAGTTGTTCGGCGCTGCGGTGCCTGAGCTTGATGACCTCCAGTCCCTGGCCCCAGGCCAGGGTGCTGAGCATCAGCAATGCAAGGAAGAGTCGTTTCATAAGTACGCGCCCTGACTTTATACTCCCGCCCTCACCGTCCCGAGAAAGCCCGATCATGAAAATCGAAACCATCGCCGTGCACGGCGGCTACAGTCCCGACCCCACCACCAAGGCCGTCGCGGTGCCGATCTACCAGACCACATCCTACGCCTTCGATGATACCCAGCACGGCGCCGATCTGTTCGACCTGAAAGTGGTCGGCAACATCTACACCCGCATCATGAACCCGACCACCGACGTGCTCGAAAAACGCATGGCGGAACTCGAAGGCGGCATCGCGGCACTGGGCGTGGCTTCGGGCATGGCGGCGATCACCTACGCGATCCAGACGATTGCCGAGGCCGGCGACAACATCGTCTCGGTCGGCACGCTCTACGGCGGCAGCTACAACCTGTTCGCCCATACCCTGCCGCAATACGGTATCGAGGTGCGCTTCGCCGACTACCGCAATCCCGACAGTTTCAAGCCGCTGATCGACGGCAGGACCAAGGCGCTGTTTTGCGAATCGATCGGCAATCCGCTGGGCAACGTGGTCGACCTCGCCGCGCTGGCGAAGATCGCCCATGACGCCGGCGTGCCGCTGATCGTGGACAACACGGTGCCCACGCCCTATCTGTGCCGCCCCTTCGAGCACGGCGCCGACATCGTGGTGCATGCGCTGACCAAATACCTCGGCGGCCACGGCAACAGCATCGGCGGCTGCATTGTCGATTCCGGCAAGTTCCCCTGGGCCGAGCACAAGGAACGCTTCAAGCGCCTCAACACACCCGACGTGTCCTACCACGGCGTGGTGTACACCGAGGCGCTGGGCCCCGCGGCCTACATCGGCCGCGCCCGCGTGGTGCCGTTGCGCAACACCGGCGCGGCGATCTCGCCCTTCAATTCCTTCCTGATCCTGCAAGGCATCGAAACCCTGGCGCTGCGCATGGACCGCATCTGCAAGAACACGCTGGCGGTGGCCAATTACCTCAAGGGCCACGCCAAGGTGGGCTGGGTCAATTACGCCGGTCTGCCCGACCACGCCGACCACGCCCTGGTGCAGAAGTACATGGGCGGCCGCGCCTCGGGCATCCTGTCCTTTGGCGTCAAGGGCGGTGCCGCAGGCGGCGGGCGCTTCCAGGATGCGCTGAAGCTGGTCACGCGCCTGGTCAACATCGGCGACGCCAAGAGCCTGGCCTGCCACCCGGCGAGCACCACGCACCGCCAGCTCTCGCCCGAGGAAATGAAGAAGGCCGGCGTTTCGGAAGACATGGTGCGCCTGTCGATCGGCATCGAACACATCGACGACATCAAGGCCGACCTGGAGCAGGCGCTGGCTGCGGTTTAAGCCAGCAAAAGCATGGCTCGAAAGCCGAAGGACGCGAGTCCTTCGGCTTTTTTATGTAATCACCGTCGGCCGCTCGCGCCCGCTGCGCGCTTTCAGCCCCGATATCTCGTCGGAAACGGCGATCAACTCGGCCAGTAACAGTTGGGCATCGCCGCGCTGGCGCGCCGGGTCGGCTTCGAAGGCTTCGAGATAGATGCGCAGGGTCGCGCCTTCGGTGCCGGTGCCGGAGAGGCGGAAGACGATGCGCGAGCCATCGGTGAAGATGATGCGCAGCCCCTGCCCGGTCGAGACGCTGCCGTCGATCGGATCGACGTAACTGAAATCGTCGCAGACCTTTACCGCATAGCTGCCGAAGGCCTTGCCCGGCAGCGTGGCGAAGGCGCCGCGCATCTGGTCCATGATGGCGTTGGCAACGTCGGCCGGCAGCGCCTCGTGGTCGTGGCGCGAATAGACGTTGCGGCCGAAGACGGCCCAATGATCTTCAAGGATCTGCTCCACCGACTGCCGCCGCCTGGCCAGGATGTTGAGCCAGAACAGCACGGCCCAAAGGCCGTCCTTTTCGCGCACATGGCTGGAGCCGGTGCCGAAGCTTTCTTCGCCGCACAGCGTGACGCGGCCGGCATCCATCAGGTTGCCGAAGAACTTCCAGCCGGTGGGGGTCTCGTAGCAGGGCACGCCGAGCTTCTGCGCGACGCGGTCGGCCGCGGCGCTGGTCGGCATCGAACGCGCGATGCCGGCGATGCCCCCCGCGTAGCCCGGCGCCAGCGCGGCGTTGGCGGCGATCACGGCGAGGCTGTCGGAAGGCGTGACGAAGAAGCCGCGGCCGAGGACCATGTTGCGGTCGCCGTCACCGTCCGATGCGGCACCGAAATCCGGCGCGTCGGCACCGAACATGATCTCCACCAGCTCGTGGGCGTAAGTCAGGTTGGGGTCGGGATGGCCGCCGCCGAAATCCTCCAGCGGCACGCCGTTGATCACCGTGCCGGCCGGCGCGCCAAGGCGCCGCTCGATGATATCTTTGGCATAGGGGCCGGTCACCGCGTGCATGGCGTCGAAGCACAGCTCGAAGCCGCCGGCAATCAGCTCGCGGATCGCGGCAAAGTCGAACAGCGATTCCATCAGTTCGGCGTAGTCGGCGACCGGGTCGATGACTTCGACGGCCATGCCGCCCAAGGTCTGTGTGCCGATGCGATCGAGGTCGAGGTCGGCGCCATCGAGGATGCGATAGCTCGTCAGCACCTTGCTGCGGGCGAAGATGGCATCGGTGATCTTTTCCGGCGCCGGGCCGCCGTTGCCGGTGTTGTACTTGATGCCGAAGTCGCCCTCGGGGCCGCCGGGATTGTGGCTGGCGGACAGGATCAGGCCGCCGAACGCGGAGTACTTGCGGATCACGCAGGAGGCGGCCGGGGTCGACAGGATGCCGCCCTGCCCCACCAGCACGCGGGCGACGCCACTTGCGGCGGCCATGCGCAGGATCACCTGAATCGCCTCCCGGTTATGGTAGCGGCCGTCGCCACCCACCACCAACGCGGTGCCGGCAGGCGCCGGGCCGTTGTCGAAAATCGTGTCGAAGACCGCCTGAACGAAGTTCTCCAGGTAGTGCGGCGCCTGGAAGGCGGTGACCTTCTTGCGCAGGCCGGAGGTGCCCGGCTTCTGGTCGGTGAAGGGCGTGGTGGCGACGGTTCTGGCGTTCATTTGTTTCCTCCCTTGTGCGTTTTGGCGGCGTCCTGCATGGTCAGGCTTTGCAGCCCGCGCAGGACGGCGGCGCGCAGGCGCGCCACGGTATCTTCGAGCGGCGCCTGCGGCGAGACCTCGAGGCCCAGGTCGCGCGCGATGCGGTTGATGCGCGTCGCATCGAGCGGCAGGCCGCCGGCATCGATGGCGGCAATGACATCCCGGCCCGCCTGCAATTCGCGCGGCAGCTTCGGCTTGCGCCGCAACCAGGATTTCAGCGTCCGCAGCAGTCGCGCGGCAGGCATGCGGCGCTCCCCTACAACCACCTTTGGATCGGGTAGCCGCCCAGCAGCGGCCGCTGCAGCGCGGCGGCGGCGATCTGCCGGCCCCACTTGAATTCCTTGAACAGCACGATGAAGTTCCACATGTCGCGCATCACGAGACCGCGCTCGCGCCAGGACAGCTTCATCAGCGCCTCCGGAAAATCCGCCTCATGCGGGCGGTCGAAGGCGATCTTCAACGGGTTCCACTGGTCGCTGCAGCGGCGCACTTCCGAGGCGATCATCTTGCGATAGATTTCCTGTACCGGACGGTTGCGGCGCTGGGCCTCGACGATGGCCTCACCCGAGATCGCGCCGGAATGCAATGCGCAGCTCATGCCTTCGCCGATCATGTTGAGGAAGCCCGCCGCCTGCCCGGTCAGCAGCACGTTGCCCTGGCCGAAGACGTAGCGGTTGATCAGCGAGGGCCCGAAATTCTCGGCGCAGCCTTCGTCGTCGTCACCGGCGGGCTTCAGGTGCACGCCGTGCTTGTCCTGCAGATACTGCTGCACCACCTGATGCTTCCTCGCAAAATTGTCGCCGCGCTTGAAGCCGACGCCGACGATCTGGCGCCCGTCGCGGGCGTGGCTCCAGGTATAGTGGCCGAGCCCGGGATGGAACCAGAAATGGAAGTAGTCGGGCGAGAGCGGGCAGTCGATGATTTCGTGGAACTTCTGGCCGACGAAGAACCAGGGAATCTGCTTGGTGTAATCCGGGTAGACGGCGCGCACCACCAGCGAACTGGGGCCGTCGGCGCCGATCACCTGGCGCGCGCGGTATTCGATCGCCTCGCCGCCGCGCCGGGCGTGCACCAGCACATGGTCGCCCTTGTCTTCCAGTCCGGCAAACGACGTCTGGTCGTGCACCTCGGCGCCGCTGCGCTGGATCGCCCAGTGGTCAGAATACTTGCGGTGCAGGTGCGGCGTGGTGCCGTGGAAGAAGTCCATCGGCATTTCGACGCGGCAGGGAAAATGGAAGGTGACGCCGCGGCAGGAGGTCGGCTCGTGCAGTACCTCGCGCGGCAGCGGGCCGAAATTCTCCAGCAGGAAGCGGTGGCCGCGCGGCGAGAGGATGCCGCTGCAGATCTTGTGGCGCGGCAGCTCCTTGCGTTCGAGCACGACGGTTTC
This sequence comes from Sulfuritalea sp., assembly GCA_044360105.1. Taxonomy (GTDB): domain Bacteria; phylum Pseudomonadota; class Gammaproteobacteria; order Burkholderiales; family Rhodocyclaceae; genus Sulfuritalea. Next base: position 4,728 of record JBIKKY010000014.1, on the reverse strand, counting down.
GAGGCCCGCGTCGACCGTGCGCTTGGCCGCGGCGGCGGCGGCGAGGCTGGCTCCCACGATGACGACATCGACATTGCGCATGATGTATTTCCCCGTTCAGGCCAGTTCGGCCAGGTGCAGCACCGGCACGCCGGCGACGCGGCGCAAGACCTCGCGCCCGGCCGCATCCTCGACCACGATGCGCGCCGGCCGCCGGCCCTTGAGCATCCAGCTTGCCTCGGCCTCGTCGCAGGCGGGAATGGCGATGCGCTGCAGGTCGAGGTTCATGGCGCAGCCGCTTTCCTTGCGCAAGGCGTCGTAGTGCGCGACGAGGCGCTCATGGTCGGCATGGTAGGCACGCGGCTCGATCACGTAAAAGTCGGCGCTGGCGATACGGCGACGGATGGTGCCCAGGTTGCCCAGCGCCTCACCGAGGCCCTGCAGACGCGCCCCCGGCAGCCAATGGCGCAACTCGCGCAGCAGCAGGCCGTCGCCGACCACCAGCGTGCGGCCGCCGAGCATGTCGAGGAAGCGCCGGCGACGGGCCGGATCGATCGTGCCGCCCGCTTCCAGTGCCAGCGCGATGTCCGCCCCGTCATCCGTGGCGCAAGGGATGCCGAGCAGTTCCAGGACGCGCGCCAGCAGTCCGGCATCGGCACGCAAGGCCGCACCGGGCAGCAGCAGCGCTCCCGCCGGCGCGGCTGCGGCCGCATCCGCTGCCTGTTGCCAGCCGGCCTGCAGCGCCGCCAGTTCGGGGCGCGGCGGCAGCTCGCGACGCAGGTCCATGATCATCCCGCTCAGGTCGATGTTCTCCGGACAGACCGGGTCGCAGGCGCCGCACAGCGTGCAGGCATCGAGCACCGGGGCCAGTTCGGCGAGGTCGGCGCCGTTCTGCCGCGCCTTGGCGATGCCCTCCGGGCTGAAGCGCGGATCGCGATGGCTGCGCCACATCGGACACACCAGGCGGCACAGGTTGCAGCCGCTGCAGGCCGGGTAGTCGCGGGGATGGGCGCTCGAATACATCAGAAAATCACGTCGCGGTTGAGGATCATGGCCGGGTCGGCCTGGCGCTTCATGGCCAGGTGGCGGTCCACCAGCGCGTCGCCGAAGACGCGGCGGATGTAGCCCTTCATCATGCCGCCGAAGCGGTAATAGCTGGCGCCGAGGTCCACGCCGATGTCGTAGATGGCGTTCTTGAAGGACTGGAAGTGGTCGCGGCTATAGACCGCGTCCTCGATCATCGGCTCGAACTCGCACCCGTAGGCCCAGCCCTCGGCGCCGGGCGGCACGCAGGACATCTCGTAGTGCGGCTTGTGCTCCGGGCGCAGCTTGATGCCGACGCAGTAGAGCGTGTAGTGCGGGAAGAACTTGCGGCACACGGCATTGCCGCGTTCCACCGCCTCGATGAACTTGTCCGCCGGTGTCGCCAGGTCGGGGATGACCATGGTGCGCGAGCCCCAGTGCTTCCACACCGCGCGCGAGAAGACCACGCTGCGGTCCTCCATGCGGCCGTCGCGATGGAATTCGGGACGGCGGAATTCGGGGAACACGGCCTGCTTGCGCTGGAGCAGGTAGAGCGCCTCGCCGAGCTTCCACGGCCGCAGCAGGTAATGCCCGGCCATGCACAGGGCGAAGCCGAATTCGCCGTGGCCGCGCAGGCGCTTTTCCCAGTTGGCCTTGAAGGCCGCTTCGCGCTCGGCCGAATCGAAGGCCACCAGCAGGTTCACCGCGCAATCCATGATGGTGAGGATGCCGGAATAATCGCTGGCGTCGTTGCGGTCCAGCAGCTGCAGGTCCTCGATCGCCTCTCGCAGCGTCGAATAGTAGTAGTAGTGCATCGATAGCGGCGTGTAGGGCCGGACCTTCAGCGTGGCTTCGGTGATCACGCCGAACTGGCCGTAGCCGAGAATCACGCGCCGGAAGAGTTCCGCGTTTTCGCTGTCCGAACATTCGACGATCTCGCCGGTGGGCGTCACCACTTGCAACGACAGGGCCTGGTCGGCGCTGCAACCCAGTCGCGCCGAATTGACGTCGATGCCGCCGACCCCCAGCGTACCGCCTACCGAGGACGTCATGTTGAGCGGCGCCGAGAGGTAATCGAGGTTTTCGCGGCGCAGTTCCTCGGCCAGACCGTGCCAGTAGATGCCGGCCTCGGTGCGCACCGTCAGCGCGTCCGCGTCGATCTTGAGCACGCGGCTCATGCCGGTCATGTCGAGCAGTACGCCGCCGTAGGCCACGGATTCGCCCTCGGTGGTGAGGCCACCGCCGCGCACCGTGACCGGCACGCGGTGCGCCTGCGCCGCCTGCAGCAGGCCGGCGACCTGTGCCGCGCCGCGCGCCACGACCACGCCGTGGGGCAGGCCGTAGGCCGTGCCGCCGGCATCGGTGGCGAAGATGCCGCGCGTCGCGGCGCTTTCCGCCACCTCGACGCCGGCGGCGCCCAGCGCGACGACGAAGTCCTGCCAGCCGGCGCCGTTCCAGCGCGCGGGATTGGTCTGCTGCCGGACGATGCCCTGCAGGGCATCGGGCGCCACCGGACAGGGGCCGACGGTGCCGGGTTCAAGGGGTGGGATTTTCAACTCAGGTGCCCATTCGGAATTCAGCGGGAATGATACCCCGCCCGGCACCGGCAGAACGCCGCGTGCTTGAGCGGCGGGCGCTCCCGACAGCGGGGATGTTTACGGGCCGGTGTATTGCATGAGCTGGCCGCCGCGCAACTGGACGCGGCTACCCATCGGGTAGGGGCTCTGCTCGCCCTCGAACTCGTAGTCGCGCTGCGGGCCATTGTCGAACTTGACGGTGACCTTGACCATTTGCTTGCTGCCCGACTGCTTCTGGATCTGATTTCCGGCATAGGCGCCGCCGGCTACCCCGGCCACCGTGGCCACCGTCTTGCCGGAGCCCTTGCCGATCTGGTTGCCCAGCAGGCCGCCGACGACCCCGCCGGCAATGGCCCCCATCGTGCCGTCCTCCCCCTTGACCTTGTAGCGGTTGACAGCGACAACCGCGCCACAGTCGATCTTGCACATGTCGCGCGGCGTGCCGGGAACCTCGGTCGCCGCCGCCGGAGCCGGCATCCGCGCCTGGAAATTCTTGAATTCGGCATACGTCACCTGCCCGTCACGGTCATCATCCATGGCATCGAAATTCGCCGCGATGAAGTCGAATTCGATGCCGGACAGCTTCTTGAGTTCGCGGCGCGACAGCCCGCCGCTGTCGTTCACGTCGGCCTTCCTGAACTTGACGGCAAAATCGTCCTGGACCCTGACCAGGTAGCGCCGGTATTCGTCGGCGGTCGCCTGGCCATCGCGGTCGGCATCGATGGCGTCGAAATTGTTCCTGACTTGCTGTAGCTGCGCGGAGCCGGTCTTCTCCAGTTCAACGCGGGAAAGGCCCCCGCTGTCGTTGAGGTCCGCACGCCTGAAATCGACAACCCACGCCTCCTCGGCGGCAGAAGCGAGCGGTGCACCCAGAAACAGCATGGCGGATACCAGCAGCAGGCTCAGGCTTTTCATACATCCTCCTTCAGGGGTGATTGCGGGAAACACTCCCGCAACGCAAGACATCTGGCATCTTAGCAAACCGGCCCGGAGACGCCACCCGGCGCGACGGGCACAAACTCTTGCGGGATTGCTCAGCGGCGGCCTCGATTAGTCGCGAACTGTTGCCAGTGGCAGAAACAGTGTCTGCGTCGCAGTTGGCAAGGCAATGAATCCGTGATGCCGATAGAACTTCCCGGTGAATTCATCCTTGGCATCGACCACGAGAGCATAGGCGGCAATTTCCGCACGGATGGCACGATAGATGGCATCGGCCAGCAGGGCACTGCCCAGTCCTCGCCCCTTGAAATCCAGGTCAGCCGCAAGCCGGCCCATTCTCACGGTTGGCACCGATGGATAACGCGGCAGCTTCTTGCCGATTGCCGGAGGAAGATCCGACAGGGGTACGCTGGCGGATGCCAGGGTGTAGTAACCGGCAATGCGCCGGTCTCGCGTCAACGCAACAAAACATGCGGTAACGCGGCGGCGAATGTCCTGCGTGACCCGCTGCTGAAAATAGCTGTCGAGGGGCTCGGATCCGCTGTTGAACCCTGAACGATTTTGCGCGGGATCAAGCGCTGCAACACGAAAAGAGGGCTCACTCACTCCGCACCAACCAACTTGCGATGTCGCGCGAACGCACGCTTCAAGGCCGGTGCCGGTTTCGGTGGTGACAGCAATGCCTTTGCAAAACACTCCTGGTCGGCGAGCGACAGGCGAATAACTTCGGATTGGGCAATAGCCTGTTGCGCGGCATCCTGCACTGCCGACACAACGAAATCAGTCATGGTGCGGCCCTGAATCTCGGCGGCACGCTTGAGCATGCTGTGCAAATCAGTACTGATGCGAGCTTCGAGACGCGCAGTGGAAACGGCTGTAGTCATGGCAATAGTCCTCCTGAACTCAGGATACGGCAATTAGCCGTACATATCAAGATACCCCATTTCGACCACTGACGGACGACTTCAGTCGCGCCACCGCCACTGCCAACGAAATCGCCATCGCCCGGCCGATCCCCCTCGATTCTGCCCACTCATCCAGGCACGTCAGCAGAAAACAAAAAAGCGCCCCGGAAGGCGCTTGATTGCTTGATGCTTGGCGGAGTGGACGGGACTCGAACCCGCGACCCCCGGCGTGACAGGCCGGTATTCTAACCAACTGAACTACCACTCCGCGTTGGAAGGCGCGCATTCTGCCATAGAGCGGCGAT
>JBIKKY010000001.1:0-152783 GCA_044360105.1 Sulfuritalea sp. | reverse complement strand
AGCCACGAACTGCGCACGCCGATGAACGGCGTGATGGGCATGACCGATCTGGCGCTGCGCCGCGCCATCGACCCCAAGCAGATCGACTGGCTGACCAAGAGCCAGGGGGCGGCAAAGCATCTGATGGCGGTGCTTAACGACATCCTCGATATCTCCCAGATCGAATCCGAGCGGCTGACGCTGGAGGAGAAGAACTTCTCTCTGGCGCAAGCGATTGACGAAGTGCTGCAGATGCAGGAGGCGCCGGCCGAGGCCAAGGGGTTGCAGCTGTCCAGCGAAATCGACGCGGCCCTGCCCGAACTGCTGTGCGGCGACGCCATGCGCGTGCGCCAGATCCTGCTCAATTTCACCGGCAACGCCATCAAGTTCTCCGAACACGGAGCGATCAGCGTACGCGCCAGCGCCATGGTGGAAGACAGCAACAGCGTCATGTTGAGGATCGAAGTCAGCGATCAGGGCATCGGCATCAGCGCGGAGCAGCAGGCCCGACTGTTCCACGCCTTTACGCAAGCCGACGGCACCATGAACCGCAAGTACGGTGGCAACGGCCTCGGCCTGATCATCTGCAAACGCATCGCGCTGCTGATGGGCGGCGACGCCGGGGTGAGCAGCGAAGAAGGCGTCGGCAGCCGCTTCTGGGCCACGCTGCGAATCAAGCGGGCGGTGGCCGGCCAGCCCGTCGACAGCAGCCTGCCGCCGGAAGCGGCACGCGACGCGCTGGCGCGGCAGTTCGCCGGCGTTCGCGTGCTGGTGGTGGAAGACGACCCGGTAAGCCGGGAGATCGAGCTGATCCTGCTCGAAGCCGCCGGGCTTGAACCAGAAGCGGTGAATGACGGCAGCGAAGCTGTGGAGAAGGCCCGCGGCGGCAGCTACGCCATGATCCTGATGGACATGCAGATGCCGGTGATGGACGGCATTGAAGCTACCCGCGCCATCCGCCAGTTGCCCGGCATGGCAATGATCCCGATCCTGGCGATGACCGCCAACGCCTTCGAGGATGATCGCTGCGCCTGCATCGCGGCCGGCATGAATGCGCACATCGGCAAGCCGCTGGAGCCGGAGGTGATGTATGCGACGATGCTGGAGTGGTTGCGGAAGACGGCTGAGGTGCTGCCGGCCTGATCGCCAAACTTCGACGAAGAAAGAAGAAGCGCGTTCAGACGGCCGCTTACCGATGTGAACCAGCCAATCGGCATGCATTTATCCTGTGTCTCCAATGGGCACGGATGAGTCGGTGAGGTTTTGGGAAGCAGACCCTCAACCTAGTCTTGGATCAGAAAATTGCGACTGGCCGGTTTTGGGTGTGGAGCAGACCCTGGCGGAAAGTCTCCTAAAAAGGACGCATTCCCTATAGCCGTCATTGCCCATGAAAAAGTCATCAGGCCGCTAAGGGCACGAACCTGTCGGACAGCGACGATACCTGAGTGTCTCTTCCCGGCCAGAAAGGGGGCGGAGTCGCCGGGAGCATCGCCCGCAACAATGTGCGGGCCGTATCGTTCAGTTCGCCACGCAATCCACGTAGTAGCGCACCGCGCCGTTGCTGCCGTCCTTGACCAGGCCGTGGATGTCGGTCTCGAAGCCGGGGAATTTCTCGTTGAATTCGCGGGCGAACTTCAGGTAGCGGACGATGGTGGCATTGAACTGTTCGCCCGGGATCAGCAGCGGAATGCCGGGCGGATAGGGCGTCAGCAAGACAGCAGTGACGCGCCCCTCGAGTTCATCGATGGACACGCGGTCGATTTCGCGGTGCGCCATCTTGGCGAAGGCGTCGGCCGGACGCATCACCGGCACCATGTCGGACAAATACATTTTGGTCGTCAGGCGGGCGATGTCGCGCGCCTTGTACACCTCGTGGATCTGGGTGCACAAGTCCTTGAGGCCGACCCGCTCGTAGCGCGGATGCTTGGCGACGAACTCGGGCAGCACCTTCCACAGGGGATGGTTGCGGTCGTAGTCGTCCTTGAACTGCTGCAGGGCGGTGACCAGCGTGTTCCAGCGGCCCTTGGTGATGCCGATGGTGAACATGATGAAGAAGGAATAGAGGCCGCACTTCTCGACGATCACGCCGTGCTCGGCCAGGTACTTGGTGACGATGGCGGCGGGGATGCCGAACTCGTCGGAGAAGTCGCCGTCGACGTCGAGGCCCGGGGTGATGATGGTGGCCTTGATCGGATCGAGCAGGTTGAAGCCCTTGGCCAGCTTGCCGAAGCCGTGCCAGCGTTCGCCGGGCTTGAGCATCCAGGCCTCGCGCTCTTCGATGCCTTCCTCGGAAAGGTCCTTCGGACCCCAGACCTGGAACCACCAGTCGGCGCCCCATTCCTTGTCCACCTTGCGCATGGCGCGGCGGAAGTCCAGCGCCTCCATGATCGATTCCTCGACCAGGGCCTTGCCGCCCGGCTCTTCCATCATCGCCGCGGCGACATCGCAGGAGGCGATGATCGAATACTGCGGCGAGGTCGAGGTGTGCATCAGGTAGGCCTCGTTGAACACGTCGCGGTCGAGCTTGTTGTTCTCGGCGTCCTGCACCAGGATCTGCGAAGCCTGCGAGAGGCCGGCCAGCAGCTTGTGGGTGGACTGCGTGGAGAAGATCATCGATTCCTTGCAGCGCGGACGGTCGGCGCCGATGGCGTGGTAGTCGCCGTAGAAATCGTGGAAGGAGGCATGCGGCAGCCAGGCTTCGTCGAAGTGCAGGGTGTCGATCCTGCCGTCGAGCATTTCCTTGATTTCCTCGACGTTGTAGAGGATGCCGTCATAGGTGCTCTGGGTGATGGTCAGCACGCGCGGCTTGCCCTTGACCTGGCTGGCGAAGGGATGGGCGGCGATCTTCTTCTCGATGTTCTTCCAGCGGAACTCCTCTTTCGGGATCGGCCCGATGATGCCGTAGTTGTTGCGCGTCGGCATCAGGAACACCGGGATCGCGCCGGTCATCATGATGGCGTGGAGGATGGACTTGTGGCAGTTGCGGTCGACGATCACCACGTCGCCCGGCGCCACCGTCGAATGCCAGACGATCTTGTTCGAGGTCGAGGTGCCGTTGGTGACGAAGAACAGGTGGTCGGCGTTGAAGATGCGCGCCGCGTTGCGCTCTGAGGCCGCCACCGGGCCGGTGTGGTCGAGCAGCTGGCCGAGTTCCTCGACGGCGTTGCAGACGTCGGCGCGCAACATGTTCTCGCCGAAGAACTGGTGGAACATCTGGCCCACCGGGCTCTTGAGGAAGGCGACTCCGCCGGAATGGCCGGGGCAGTGCCAGGAGTAGGAACCGTCGGCGGCGTAATGCACCAGGGCGCGGAAGAAGGGCGGCGGCAGCGAATCCATGTAGGTCTTGGCCTCGCGCACGACGTGGCGCGCGATGAACTCCGGCGTGTCCTCGTACATGTGGATGAAGCCGTGGAGTTCCCTCAGGATGTCGTTGGGCAGGTGGCGGCTGGTGCGCGTTTCGCCGTGCAGGAAGATCGGGATCTCGGCGTTCTTGTAGCGGATTTCCTCGACGAACTTGCGCAGGTTGAGCACGGCCGGGTCGAGTTCGGGGCCGGGAGTGAATTCCTCGTCGTCGATCGACAGGATGAAGGCCGAGGCGCGGCTCTGCTGCTGGGCGAAGGAAGAGAGGTCGCCGTAGCTGGTGACGCCGAGCACGTCCATGCCTTCCTTCTCGATGGCGTCGGCCAGGGCGCGGATGCCCAGACCCGAAGCATTCTCGGAACGGAAGTCTTCGTCGATGATGATGATGGGAAAGTGGAAGCGCATGGGAAACCCTTAGGGTGGATTAACCGCTTTCGACACAGAGGGCACAGAGGAAATGCAAAATAGTGTTCTCCGTGTTCTCCGTGTTCTCTGTGTCTCCGTGTACTCTGTGTTGAAGGAGTTTGGGTCAAATCTTCGGCAAGGTCACGCCGGTCTGCCCCTGGTACTTGCCGCCGCGATCCTTGTAGGAGGTCTCGCAGACCTCGTCGGATTCGAAGAACAGCACCTGGGCGCAGCCCTCGCCGGCGTAGATCTTGGCCGGCAGCGGCGTCGTGTTGGAAAACTCCAGCGTCACGAAGCCTTCCCATTCCGGCTCGAAGGGCGTGACATTGACGATGATGCCGCAGCGCGCGTAGGTGCTCTTGCCGAGGCAGATGGTGAGCACGTTGCGCGGAATGCGGAAGTATTCGACGGTGCGCGCCAGGGCGAATGAGTTGGGCGGGATGATGCAGTAGTCGGCATTCACCTCGACGAAGGAATTCGGGTCGAAGTTCTTCGGGTCGACGATGGTGCTGTTGATGTTGGTGAACAGCTTGAATTCACGCGAGCAACGGATGTCGTAACCGTAGCTCGAGGTACCGTAGGAAACGATCTTCTGACCGTTGGCCTCGCGCACCTGCCCGGCCTCGAAGGGCTCGATCATCTTGTGCTGCTCCGCCATGCGGCGTATCCACTTGTCAGACTTGATGGTCATGGTTCATCCGGAGAAAAGGAAACTCAAGGGGCCGCAGTATACGGCTTAAGTTTCCCTGCGGGAAACCCAAGCCGTGGGCCAATTTTTTGCCCCCCCCACCCCCAGCCCCCGCCCCAAGGCGGGGATCCAAGTTGGCTCGCTGCGCTCGTCGCGGGCTTCAAACCCGCTTTCACCCTACGAGCGCAGCCAGCCGGGCCACGCCGGCTTGCGGGTTAGCCCGACCAATCGCCACCAGCGGTATTCCAGTCGCGTGACGCGACAGGGTCTCCAGCGTAGCGTCAAGCGCAACGGTCGAACCCGGTGATTCATTGACCGCAATCGCCGTCACGCCAGCGCCGAGTTTTTGCAGCGCCTCCAGCGCCGTCAGGGTATGGCTCAGGCTGCCCAGATAGCTGCCGGCCACCAGGACACAGGGCAGGCCGCTGGCGGCGATCCAGTCGCGCACCGTGTGCCGCTCGTCCAGCGGCGCCATGACGCCGCCGACGCCTTCGATCAGCAGGGGCCGCTGCGGGGCGGCGATGGCCCGCCGGGTGAAGGCAACCAGTTCGTCGAAATTTATTTCACGCCCTTCCTGCGCCGCCGCCATGTCGGGTGACAAGGGCGCCACAAAGCGCCAGGGCGCAACGGCATCCAGTTCGACAGTACTCACTGCCCGCCCCAGCGCTGCCAGAAGCTGGCCGGCATCGCTGGCTTCGGGGTGCCGCGCATCGAAGCCCGAAAGCACCGGCTTCAACGCCGCCACATGCCGGCCCTCGGTCCGCCAGTGACGCAGCAGGGCGCAAGCAAGCCAGGTCTTGCCGATGTCGGTGCCGGTGCCGGTGATAAACTGCGCCTCCACTTCGCCTCTCCTTAGGCCGCAAACTGTTGCCGCTGGCGCATTCTAGCGGCCCGGCCGGCCGCTTCATACCAATGCCCGAAACCCGCGACTGGCTGACCCGGGGCCTGCCCCACATCTGGCTGCCCTACACCCAAATGCAGACGGCGCCGGCGCCTTTGCCGGTGGTCGCCGCCCAGGGCGCGCGCATCCGCCTCGCCGACGGCCGCGAACTGATCGACGGCATCTCCTCGTGGTGGACCGCCTGCCATGGCTACAACCACCCCCACATCCGCGCCGCGGTCGAGGCGCAGCTCGCGACTTTGCCGCACGTCATGTTCGCCGGCCTCGTCCATGAACCGGCGCTGCGCCTGGCAGCAAGGCTGGCGGCCCTGCTGCCGGGCGACCTCGAGCGCGTCTTCTTCACCGAATCCGGTTCGGTGGCCGTCGAAGTCGCGCTGAAGATGGCGATCCAGTACTGGCGCAACAAGGGCCGGCCGCAGAAGCAGCGCATCGTGTATTTTCGCCACGGCTACCACGGCGACACCTTCGCCACCATGGCGCTGTGCGACCCCGAGGAAGGCATGCACGCGCTGTTCGCCGGAACCATGCCCGACCAGATCATGGCCGAACTGCCAAGCGACGAGGCGATGCGGCGCGCCTTCGACCTGTTGCTGGAAACCCACGGCGAGCGCGTCGCCGCGGTCATCGTCGAACCGCTGGTGCAGGGCGCGGGCGGCATGCGGATGCACGACGCGGGGACTTTGGCTTTCATCGCCGAAGCCTGCCGGCGCCACGATGTCCTGCTGATCGCCGACGAGATCATGACCGGCTTTGGCCGCACGGGGCGCCTGTTCGCCTGCGAAGAGGCCAATGTCGTCCCCGACATCGTCTGCCTGTCCAAGGCGCTGACCGGCGGTACGCTGCCGCTGGCGGCCACCGTGGCACGACGGCACGTGTTCGAGGCATTTCTGTCCGACGACCCTGCCGCCGCGCTGATGCACGGCCCCACCTACATGGCCAATGCCCTGGCCTGCGCCGCGGCGAATGCCTCGCTCGACCTCTTCGAACGCGAGCCGCGACTCGAGCAGGTGGCGGCGATCTCCGCGTGGTTGCAAGAGCAGCTGGCGCCCTGCCGCAAGCTCGCAGGGGTTGTCGACGTCCGCGTCAAGGGCGCCATCGGTGCAGTCGAACTCGGCGGCCCGGTCGACCTCCACGCCCTGCGCCGGCGCTTCGCCGAACTTGGCGTCTGGGTCCGTCCCTTCGGCAAGGTCGTATATCTGATGCCGCCCTTCATCGTCACGCCCGATGAGTTGGCGACGCTGACCGGTGCCGTGCGCCGGGTCCTCGCCGAGCGCGCGGCGACGCTGCAGTGAAGACCTCCCTCGACGCCCTGCTGCGCGGAGAGCTGTCCGCACTCGACGCCGGCGAGCGCCGGCGCCGCCTGCGCGCCCTCGACATTGGCGACGGCGGCCTGCGCGATGCGCAGGGACGCCAGCTGGTCGACGTCTCGTCCAACGACTACCTGGGCCTCTCGCAGCATCCGCGGGTCAAGGCGCGCGCCGCGGAGTGGGCGCAGCGCCATGGCGCCGGCGCGCCGGCCTCGCGGCTGGTCACCGGCACGCGCCAGATCACGCTTGCGGTGGAGGAAAGGCTCGCCGCCTTCAAGGGCCGCGAGGCGGCGCTGCTGTTTTCCAGCGGCTTCCAGGCCAATGCCACGGTGATTCCGGCGCTGGTGCGGCTGGGGGAGAATGTCGGCGCCGGCGATACGGCAAATGCGACGGCGATCTTCAGCGACGAGCTCAACCACGCCAGCATCATCCATGGCGCGCGCGCCGCGCGCCGCAAGGTCGAGATTTTCCGCCACAACGACCTCGACCAGCTCGACACCCTGCTGGCCGCGCACCCGGGGCGCAAGCTGATCGTCACCGAATCGGTGTTCAGCATGGACGGCGACCGTGCCGACCTGGCGACGCTGGAACAGCTGGCCGTACGCCACGACGCATTGCTCTACGTAGACGAAGCCCATGCCACGGGCATCCTCGGGCCGCAGGGGCGCGGCCTCGCCGCCGGCCACGGCGGCGTGGACGTGGTGATGGGCACGCTGGGCAAGGCCTTCGGCGCCTTCGGCGCCTATGTCGCCGGCTCGCGCGCGCTGATCGATTGGCTGGTGAACAGCTGCCCCGGCTTCATCTACACCACGGCCTTGCCGCCGGCGGTGCTCGGCGCCGTCGATGCGGCGCTCGACCTGGTGCCGGGCATGGATGCCGAACGCGCGCGGGTTGCCGCCAACGCGCAGCATCTGCGCGAGGCACTGGCGGCGCTCGGGATTTCGACGCTGGACTCGAGCACGCAGATCGTGCCAGCGGTGATCGGCGCCGAGGCCGACACCCTGGCCGTCGCCGCGCGGCTCGAAGCCGAGGGCTTCCTCGCCGTGGCGATCCGGCCGCCGACCGTGGCTCCCGGCAGCAGCCGCCTGCGCCTGGCGATCAACAGTACGCTCACTGCGACGGAGCTGGACCACCTGCTGGCGGCTCTCGCGGCGAGCCTGCCGCGACGCTGACGCCGAGTCCGGCGAATCAAATGCTTTTCCGGCTCAATGAAACGTCACACCGGCGAACGCCGGTGTCCAGTGCCTTGATTCACCTGGATTCCGGCGTCCGCCGGAATGACAGTCTGGTACGCAATCAGCGTTTCCTCAAGTGTTCATCACCTTGATCGACGGGAACTTGCTGCTGTGGTCCTTGGCCTTTTCCGCGATCTTGACTGCCACGCGACGCGCGATGGTCTTGTAGATCGCGGTTGCGGCGCCGTCCGGATCGGCCTCGACGGTAGGCTTGCCGCCGTCCATCTGCATGCGGATGGCCATGTCGAGCGGCAACTCGCCGAGCATTTCCACGCTGTAATCCGTGGCCATCTTCTCGCCGCCGCCGGAACCGAAAATGTGTTCGGCGTGGCCGCACTTCGAACAAATGTGAATGCTCATGTTCTCGATGATGCCGAGGATGGGAATGCCGACTTTCTCGAACATCTTGAGGCCCTTCCTCGCGTCGAGCAGGGCAATGTCCTGCGGCGTGGTGACGATCACGGCGCCGGTCACCGGCACCTGCTGCGCCAGGGTGAGCTGGATGTCGCCGGTGCCCGGCGGCATGTCGATGATCAGGTAATCGACGTCGCGCCAGCGCGTCTCGGTCAGGAGTTGCGTCAGCGCCTGGGTCACCATCGGGCCGCGCCAGACCATGGGCTGCTCGGGGTCGATCAGGAAGCCGATCGACATCGCCTGCAAGCCGTGCGCCTCCATCGGTTCGAGGCCCTTGCCGTCGATGGACTCGGGACGGCCGGTGGAAATGCCCAGCATGGTCGGTAGCGAGGGGCCGTAAATGTCGGCATCCAGCAGGCCGACGTTGGCGCCCTCGGCCGACAGCGCCAGCGCCAGATTGACGGCGGTGGTCGACTTGCCGACGCCGCCCTTGCCGCTGGCCACGGCGATGATGTTCTTGACGCCCGGGATCAGCTTGACGCCCTTCTGCACGGCATGCGTGACCACCTTGGAAAACACATTGGCGCTGATGTTGCCGATACCGGGCAGCGCCTTCAGCGCGCCGATGACCTCGCCGCGGATGCCATCGATCTGGCTCTTCGCCGGATAGCCGAGCTCGACGTCGAGCGAAACATCGCTGCCGGTTATCCTGATGTTCTTGACGCTGCGGCTGGTGACGAGGTCCTTGCCGGTGTTGGGGTCGACGACTTCCTTGAGCGCGGTCTGGATGCTTTGTTCGGTGATGGACATTAGGGGCCTTTGCTGACGACGAATTGTGGGGAAGGAAAAAGGGGTGGCGGATTATCGCTTGGAACCGTTCCGCCATACTTGAGTGAATTAGTCGGGATTTTATATCAGGTCGGGATGGTGTGCCAATGTCGCGCCAAACTTCCGCGGAGACCCGTCCCGCCAGTCTCAAAAAGTCGGCGCTGGCGACACGGCGCCGCATCCCGCCTGCTGCCCGGCCCAAGTACAATGCACTCCTTCAGTTGTGGCGGGCCTCGCGCCCGCCGCCGGCACCCGGAAAGACCGCCCCATGACCCGCAAGATCCTCGTCACCAGCGCCCTGCCCTATGCCAATGGCGCGATCCACCTCGGCCACCTCGTCGAGTACATCCAGACCGACATCTGGACGCGCTTCCAGAAGATGCGCGGCCACGAATGCTGGTTCGTCTGCGCCGACGACACCCACGGCACGCCGATCATGCTGCGCGCCGAGAAGGAGGGCATCACGCCCGAGGTGCTGATTGCCCGGGTCCATGCGGAGCACTCGCGCGATTTCGCCGGCTTTCACGTCGCCTTCGACAATTACCACACCACGCATTCGGATGAGACGCGGCATTACGCGAACGAGATCTACGCCAGGCTCAAGGCCGCCGGCCTGATCGAGGTGCGCTCCATCGAGCAGCACTACGATCCGGTCAAGCAGATGTTCCTGCCCGACCGCTTCATCAAGGGCGAATGCCCCAAGTGCGGCGCCAAGGATCAGTACGGCGACGCCTGCGAATCCTGCGGCGCGGCCTATGCGCCGACCGAACTGAAGAACCCCTACTCGGCGGTGTCGGGCGCCAAGCCGGAGCTGCGTTCCTCCGACCACTATTTCTTCAAGCTCTCCGACCCGCGCTGCCAGGAGTTCCTGCGCCGCGCTACGCGCGAAGTCTGCAAGGCGCAGCCCGAGGCGATCAACAAGCTGCAGGAATGGCTGGGCGAACCCGGCGAGAACAAGCTCACCGACTGGGATATTTCGCGCGACGCCCCCTATTTCGGTTTCGAGATCCCCGGCGACAATGGGCAAAGTACGGGCAAATTCTTCTACGTCTGGCTCGATGCGCCGATCGGCTACATGGGCTCGTTCAAGAATTTCTGCACGAAGAAGGGCCTCGATTTCGACGAGTACTGGGGCAAGGGTTCGCAGGCCGAGCTCTACCATTTCATCGGCAAGGACATCCTCTACTTCCACGCCCTGTTCTGGCCCGCGGAACTTGAGCACGCCGGCTATCGCATCCCGACCAGCGTCTTCGCCCACGGCTTCCTCACCGTCGACGGCGCCAAGATGTCGAAGTCGCGCGGCACCTTCATCACCGCAGAGAGTTACCTGACGCAGGGTCTCAACCCGGAATGGCTGCGCTACTACTTCGCCGCCAAGCTCAACGGCACGATGGAAGACATCGACCTCAACCTCGACGACTTCGTCAGCCGGGTGAATTCCGACCTCGTCGGCAAGTACATCAACATCGCCAGCCGCGCGGCAGGATTCATCGCCAAGCGCTTCGCCGGACAACTGCAGCACAGCCACCTCAATGAACAGTTCCGCGCCGAGCTGCCCGGCATCATGGAGGCCGCCGAGGAAATCGCCGGCTACTACGAAGGCCGCGACACGGCGCGCGCGCTGCGCCGCGTGATGGTGCTGGCCGACCAGATCAACCAGTACGTGGACAAGAACCAGCCCTGGACGCTGGCCAAGCAGGAAGGTCAGGACGCAAAACTGCACGAGGTCTGTTCGCTTTTGATCAACGCCTTTCGCCTGTTGACGATTTATCTGAGGCCGGTGCTGCCCAAGCTGGCGCAACGCGCCGAGGAATTCCTCAACGTGGCGCCGCTGCACTGGCGCGACGCCGAATACCTGTTGCCGCCGGCGCACCTGATCAACGCCTACGAACACCTGATGCAGCGCATCGACCCGAAACAGATCGACGCGCTGGTCGCCGCCAATCGCGAATCGCTGGAGCCGACGGCGGCTACGGCCGCCGCGCAGGTCGCCGTATCGCCAGCGCCGACTTTTGAGCCGCATTCGCCGCAGCGGCATGCGCAGCATCAACAAGCGACTGCCCCCCCTCCCCAACCCTCCCCCGCGAGGGGGGAGGGGGCAATTGGCGGCGCTTTCGCGCCGATGATTGGGATGGACGACTTCGCCAAGGTCGACCTGCGCGTCGCACGCATCGCCGACGCGCAGCATGTCGAGGGCGCCGACAAGCTGATCCGCCTGACGCTGGACCTCGGCGCCGACGGCACGCGCAATGTCTTCGCCGGCATCAAGGCGGCCTACGATCCGGCGCAACTGGTCGGGCGGCTCACCGTGATGGTGGCCAACCTGGCGCCGCGCAAGATGAAATTCGGCATGTCCGAGGGCATGGTGCTCGCGGCCTCGGATGACGGCGGCAAGACGCCGGGCCTGTTCCTGCTCTCGCCCGACAGCGGCGCGACCCCCGGAATGAAGGTGAAATGACGGAAGTCCGCCGCCTGCTCATCAGCGGCGTGGTGCAGGGCGTCGGCTTCCGATATTCCATGATGGCGCAGGCGCGGCTACTGGGCGTGACCGGCTGGGTGCGCAACCGCCGCGACGGCAGCGTCGAGGCGATCATCGCCGGCGATGAGGCGCAGATCGAGGCGATGCTGGCCTGGAGCCGCATCGGCCCGGCCGGAGGCAGCGTCGACGAACTGATCGTCGAACCCGCCGTCGGCGACTTCCAGGACTTCGAACTGCGACCCACCGCTTGAGGCTTCCATCCGATGACCGGCGCCAAACGCGCCTTCGACCGGTTTCTGCTCTTCAATTCCGTGCTTAAAACCGATCTCCCTTGCGTTAAGTTAAGGTTTCCCAATCGATCCGGAACCAAAATACCCTTATGAACACCACCGTCTGGAGCGACGAGGCCATCACCGCCAAGATCCGTGACATCGCCAAAACCACCTTCGGCATGGACCTGCCCGACAGCAGCCAGCCCATCAAGGACGCAGGCCTCGATTCCATGGCCATGATCGACATCATCATGAGCCTGGAGGAATCCTTCGGCTGCCAGCTGTCCCTGGAACGCCTGCCCGCGAACCCCACCATGGATGATTTCGTGATCCTTGTGCAGTCTGCTATTGCTGGACAATGAGAGAGGTCGTCATCACCGGCCTGGGCATCATTTCGCCTATCGGGCAGTCCGCAGCCGAGGTTCTCGATCACCTGCTCGCGGTCCGGTCCGGCATCAGCCTCTGGTCGGCGGAAGGCTTTACCAAGACTTTCCCGGCCGGCATCGTCCGCGGTGATTTCGACAATCACTTCGAAAAGAAGGACCTGCCTTATCTGGACCGGATTACAAAAATGAGCGTCGCCGCCGCGGAACAGGCCATGGCCGACGCCGGCCTGCCGGCAGGCCTGGGCGATTTCGGTCCGCGCGCAGGGGTTTTTGCGGGAACCGTTACGGGCGGCATAGATACCTTTGCCAAGTGGCTGAGCGACTATTACGCCGAGGGCAAGCAAACCTCTCGTCCCTTCACCATCATGGCCATAATGAACAACGCGCCGGCCGCATGGATTTCGATTCGCCACCAGATCACCGGCCCCGTCATTTCCCATACCGCTGCATGCGCATCGTCCGGCGTGGCGATTGGTGATGCCATGCGCTGGATTCGCCATGGCGATCTCGACCTTGCGATAGCCGGTGGTTGCGAGGCTGCCCTGATTCCCCCCTTCATGGGGGCCTGGCACGGCTTGCGCGCGCTGGCCCGGCCCGATCCGGATGAGGTCGGACGCAGCTGCCGGCCATTTTCCCGCGACCGCAACGGACTGGTACTTTCCGAAGGAGCGGTGTTTTTCGTTCTGGAAGCCGCGGACCGCGCCCTGGCGCGCGGTGCACGTGTCTATGCCACGCTGTCCGGTTACGGCGTCACCTGCGATGCCTATCATATCGGGTCCCCTAATTCACGCGGCCAGACTGCCACCATCACGGCGGCCTTGCACGATGCCGGTCTGCAGCCGGCCGACCTGTCCTACATCAACGCCCATGGCACCGCGACCCCCACGGGCGATCCGGTGGAAGTGGCTTCCCTGCGCAGCGCCCTCGGCGCTGCGGCCGATGCTGTACCCGTCAGCAGCACCAAGGCCCAGCATGGGCACATGCTGGGTGCGGCCAGCGCCATGGAACTCGCCGTCTGCGCCCTCGCCATGCAGCATGAGTTTCTTCCCGCCACGGCCTTTCTCGACGATATCGACCCGGCCTGCCCGCTGCGCCACGTGCCGGGTGTGGTCGAGCGAGGTGTGCAAATTCGCCACACATTGAGCCTCAGCGCCGGTTTTGGCGGCACAAACACCGCCCTCGTGCTCAGCAAGCGGTAATATCGGCCTTCCATTAGTGCTTGGGCATACCATGGTGAAGATCGCCTCCGTCGCGCAGCACGCTCCCCAGGACGACACCGCTCTGACGACCCGGCTCGACAGTTCGCTCGATACCCTCTGGGTTTCCCTGCAACCCGTGCCCGGCCGGCCGCTCAACTTTTCGCCGCAACTGCTTTCCGGTGTCGAGCAGCTGCTGGGCCGGATCGAAGAGAACGACTGGCACTGGCGGGAGGATTCAGGCGAAGGTCGCCTGCGCTATCTCGTCTTTACGTCGAGCCATCCCCGCCATTTCGCCCTCGGCGGCGACCTGGCCTACTTCCAGTCCTGCATCGAAAGCGGCAATGCCGGTGCGCTACGTGCCTACTCGATGCGCTGCCTGGAGCTGATCCGGCGGATATACGCTGCAGCGCACGAGGTCACCACTGTCACCCTCGTCCAGGGGCGTGCCCTGGGCGGAGGCTTCGAGGTGGCGCTGAGCGCTTCGCACCTGATCGCCGAACGCGGCGCGCAATTCGGCTTTCCCGAAATCGCCTTTGGTACCTTTCCCTGCTCCGGCGGCATGACACTCTTGGCCAACCGCATCGGCCTGCGTCGCGCCGCCGCCTTCATGCGCAATGCGCGCATCCATACTGCCGCGGATCTGCACGCCCAGGGCGTGGTGGACGAATTGTGCGAGCCTGGCGAAGGTCCGGCCGCCGTGCAGCGCTTCATCGCCGAGCACCGTCGCCGCTACAACGCCCGCATGGCGCTGCAGCGCGCCGAAGCGCGCATGGGTGCGTTTGACCTCGATGAGATGCGCATTGTCGTCGAGGACTGGGTGGCAACGGCGATGGCGCTGTCCGCCGAGGAACGCCGGGTGCTCGATACCCTGGTGCGCATGCAGGCGGCCGATGCCGGCGCCGCCGCGGTCACGCCACCGACTGCCCTGAAGCGTTCGGCTTAGCCGAGTTGCGCCACTCGCGCAGCGCCGCGACGCTGTTGGCGCTGACGTCGGCGAGTTCCGTCCCGAGCTTGGTCCGCACCGCCTCCAGCCCCGCAATGTCCGTCTGCATGATGGAGACCGCGGTGTTCTTGAGCCGGAATGCCCCCATCTGGTGCGAGACGCCTTTCAGGGCGTGCGCCAGTTTCTTGACATCATCCCATTGCGCATCGCCGAGTGCGGCAATCAGGCCCGCGGTGGTTCGCTCGATGTCGCGGACGGCGTGATCGATCATTTCCCCGAGGAATGCCGGCCGCTTGCTGATCGCCGCCACCTCCGCCAGGACCTCGGCGTCGAGGTAAAGGATGGGCACCGCGCGCAGGGCGGAGGATGACTTGGCCTCGGTGCCGGCAGCCCCCTCCGGGAAGGTATCGGCCAGCACCTCGCGTATCTCCGCCAGCCGCACCGGCTTGCCGATGATGCCGCAGGCATCGGTATCGCGCAGCCGTGCCATCGAATCGGCCGATGTATCGGCGGTGAGGAAGAACACCGGCGCCGGATCGCGCACGCCAAAATGGTAGACCTGCAGGACCTGGATGCCATCCATGTCGCCCAGGTTGTAGTCGAGGAAGATCACGTCCGGCGCCTGTTCGGGCAGGGCCAGCAGGTCGAGCGCGGCCTGCCCGGAATCGGCGATGCTGACCGCATGCCCGTCCTGCTGGAGGATCTCGCGCAGCAGGTGCAGGTTGGTGACATTGTCGTCGACGACCAGGATCCGCAGCGGCTTGCCGGTAGCGCGGTCTGCGACCGCGGGCGACGCCGGCGACAGCGCGTCGGCGCGCGGAAAATAGACGTCGAACCAGAAGCGCGAACCGCGGCCGGGTTCGCTCGAAACGCGCAACTGCGCGCCCATCAGTTCGACGACATCCTTGCAGATCGACAAACCGAGGCCGGTGCCGGTGGAGCGACGGGCGGGACCGGTATCGAGCTGCACGAAGGGAGTGAAGATCTTTTCCTGATCTGCCTGGGCAATCCCGATTCCGCTGTCCTCGACGGAGAAGCGCAGGTAGAACCTGGTCGGCGTGGCATCGAGCACCATCACCCGCATCACGACCTGGCCCGCCTCGGTAAACTTGACCGCGTTCCCGGCCAGGTTGAGCAGGGCACGGCCAAGGTAGTGGGCATCGGCGATGCTCGCCGAGTCGAGCCGCGGATCGATCAGAACCTGCAGGTCGAGGTGCTTCTCGTTGGCCTTGGCGCGCACCGCGGCTTCCACCGTGTTCATCAGCTCGCGAATGTCGCAGATGCCCGGATTCAGGATCAGCGACTTCGCCTCGTGCTTGGCCTGGTCGAGAAGATCGGCGATGTCGTCCTGCAGGTGCTTGGCCAGGGCCATGATGGTGCTTGCCAGCCGGCCTTCGGGCGCGGTCGGCGCCCCCATGTGGATCAGGTCGGCGGCGGAAACGATGCCGCCCAGGGGGGTACGCAGTTCGTGGGAGACCTTGGCCAGCATGTCGGACTTGGCCCGGCTTTCCTCCTCCGCACGGCGTCGCGCCGCGTACAACTGGTCTAGCAGCGCTCCGACATACAAGGGAATGATGATCAGCGGCACGGCGAAGGCTATCGCCCTGATCGGATGCTCCAGCCATTCGGATGGGTAGATGACGAGAAGCAGCACGTATCCGGCCAGCGTGACACCCTGGTTGGTCCACATGACGTACTTGTTGCCGGTGCGCAGCCCGTAGCCAAGACCGGTGAACAGGGCAAAACCGAGGACTAAGTTTGCGGCGTCCTCGATCAAGGGCAGCCAAGAAATCAGGAAAACCGCGTCGAGTACGGCAGTGCAGTAAATGGCCGCGGTCCAAATCCGCGCAGGCAGCCACCTTGATGCGACCAATGTGGCCGCAACGTAGACGAAATAGCAGGCTAGGGCCCACGCCACCCACGGAAAGGTCTTGTCCGCGGTGTAATGGAGCCATACCAGCCCCCCGGTCATGGGAATGCCGATGAATATCCGCAGCCTCGCCTGCTTCGCCAACACGTCCCGGAGTGTCGAAGCGGTCTGCATCAGGATTCCACTGCCGGTCCCAACTTGTTCAAGGCTTTCCTTTTCAACCCTGCAAAATTCATGGTTATCGATTGCGCTGCAGATCTGCCGGGTGCCTTGCGCAGGGCCAGGGGTTACACGGCACAATGATCGCCAAAAGTGCTTATATTCATTCGGCGAACAGCGGCAATTTTCCCCCGGCGGAAGCGGTTTGTGTACCGGGCCGTTGTTCCCGACGCCGAGGAATGTTATGTTGCGCCGGCAGCACAACGCGCAATCCTGCCACACCCGCACTTCGGATCATCCGGACATCCCATGCGCCAGAACGTACTCGTAATCGACGATCAAACCTCCAACGCCATGCTGGTTGCCGAGATTCTGTCCGGCATCTCGATGGACATCGACGTCGTCACCTTCGCCCAGCCGCTGGAAGCGGTGCGCTACGCCGCCGAAAACCCGCTCGACCTGATCATCACCGACTTCAGCATGCCCGAACTCGACGGCCTCGGCGTCATTAGCCGGCTGAAACGCCTGGAGCATCTCTTCGATGTGCCGATCGTCGTGGTCACCGCACACGAGGGCATGGATGTCCGCTATGCCGCCCTGGACGCCGGTGCGGCGGACTTCCTGACGCGACCGATCAACCACAGGGAATGCCAGTCACGCTGTCGCAACCTGCTCAAAATGCGCCTGTTCCAGCGGCAGAACAAGCGACACGCCGAGGTACTCGAACAGCGCGTTGCCGAGGTCACCGAGGATCTCCAGAGCCGCAGCATGGAAATGCTGAGGCGCCTGGCCGTGGTCGCCGAGAAGCGCGATTCGGAGACCGGGCAGCACCTGGTGCGGATGGCGCGCTACTCGAAGCTGCTGGCGCGCGAAACTGGATTCAGCGAATCCGAGGTCCACGTGATCGGCATGGCGGCGCCACTCCATGACATCGGCAAGATCGGCATCCCCGACGGGATCCTGCTTGCGCCGCGGCGGCTGAGCGACAGCGAACTGGCCATCATGCGCACACATCCGGACATCGGCTATGAGATGCTGCAAGGATCCACCTCGGAATCGATGAAAATGTCGGCCGATATCGCCCGTTACCACCACGAGCGCTTCGATGGCAGCGGCTACCCGCTGGGTCTGCGCGGAGAGGATATCCCCCTGTCGGCGCGAATCGTCGCGGTGGCCGACGTATGGGATGCGCTGCTCACGGCCCGCCCGTACAAGAGGCCGTGGACCGAAGAAGCGGCCATCGATATGCTTCGCCGCGGTGCCGGAGCCCATTTCGACCCGACGCTGGTGGATGCCTTCCTGGCAAACCTCGAGGCCCTGCGTTCGATTCGCCATGAGTCGGATCTGGCCGAGACCAAAGCACCGCCGGACTATTGACCGGCTCGTGTGCGCAAGATGCAAAATCACGCTGGGCGAATACGCAACCGGCAAAATTTCTGTATGCTTGGCGACACTTTAGACTTATAACTACAGGAGCAGCAACCATGGCCCGCAAGAAGAAACTCGATTTTTCCGACATAGCGGATACGCGCAAGAAGCAGAACATCAACCAGACCGAGTTCTGGACGCGCTACGGCGTCACCCAGTCCGGCGGCTCCCGCTACGAGTCCGGCCGCAACATACCCAAGCCGCTGGCGATCCTGCTTTGGCTGCACCGCTCGGGCAAGGTAACGGACAAGGACCTGGCGGAAGCCGTAAAGTAAGGATAGGCTGCGGGCGCAAGCCCCGGCGGCATCCCGGTCGCGCCGGGAAGGAGAACCGAGGCGATGATCGAAACCGCACGCGGCACGGTGCATGAGTGGCAGCGCGACCACATGGGCCACATCAACGTGCGCGCCTACATGGAATTCCTCGAGGAGGCCTGCTGGCAGTTCTACGCCATGCTCGGCATGACGCCGTCCCTGCTGCGCAGCGGCGCCCTGCACCTGGCTGCCGTGCAGCAGAACATCAGCTACCGCAAGGAACTCTACCCCGGCGATACGGTGGCGGTGCGTACCGGCGTGCTGGAAATGCGCGAGAAAGTGCTGCGCTTCCGCCACGAATTGTTCAATACCGAAACCGGCGATATTTGCTCGATTTGCGAGTTTACCGTGGTCTGCCTCAACCCGGAAACCCGCAAGTCGCAGCCCTTTCCGCCAGCCGTCGCGGCACAGGCGCGGGAACTGCTTTTGCCCGCGACTGCCTAGAAAACCGCTTTTTCCAGATTGCCCGCCATGAAGAAAAGCACCACGGCTGAACCCGTCCCGGAGTTCGAACGGGAATTCGTCGACGGGCTGAAGAAGATCTTCGAGGAGATGATCATCTTCAACCAGATCCTCGGCCTGAAGATCACGTCGATCGCCACCGACCGCGCCACCGGCCGCATCGAAATGCGCCACGAGTTGATCGGCCACTACAGCCACAACCGGATCCACGGCGGCGTCATCAGCGCCAGCCTCGACGCGATGGGCGGCCTGGCGGTGATGGCGGCGATCGGCGCGCGCCACATGGACGAGACGCCGGACCACCGGCTGGCCCGCTTCGGCAAGCTCGGCACCATCGACCTGCGCATCGACTACCTGCGCCCCGGCATCGGCGATCATTTCGAACTACGCGCGGAAGTGCTGCGCCTGGGTTCGCGCGTGGCGACGACCCGCATGGAGTTCCTGGGGGCTGACGGCAAGCTGCTGTCGACCGGCGCGGGGGCGTATATCGTTTCCTAGGGTCCGCATCGCGAGCAGGCTCGCTCCTGCGCGAAGATCCGCCACACCGCCTGGCGTCGTGTCGCCGTAGCACCAGCGCCGACTTTTCCAGCCTGCCCCGCGCCGCCCGCATCGGCCATCAGCGTGATCACTGGTAGACCACCTTTACGTTCTCCGCCTGAAGCCAATCCACGAGGCCGGACAGCAGGGCATCGTCGAGCCGCACGCGCCAGTTCTCGGGCAGCGGCAACTCGGCCGTCGCGTCGCCATTGCGGTAAGTCAGGCGCACCGGACAGGGGCCGTTGCGAAACGGCGCCAGCATGGCCTGCAGGCGTTTGGCATCGGAGCCGCCGTTCATGGTCAGGCACAGGCTGCGGGCAAAGCGGCCGCGCGCCTCGGCCAGGGTGTAGAGTTTGTCGGCGGTGATGCGCAGGCCGCCGCTGTAGGCATCGTCCTGCACCTTGCCTTCGACCAGCAGCAGTTCGTCTTCCCTGATCTTGGCGCGCTCGGCATCCCACAGTTCGTTGAACACCGTGACTTCGAGCTGTGTCGTGCCGTCGTCGAGCACGACCACGGCCATCTTGCCGCGCCGCGTCATCTGGGTGCGCGTGGACATCACCACGCCGGCCAGCAGCACCGGCTCGCGCTGCGGCTCGAGCTGGCCCAGCCGCCGCTTGACGAAGGCAGCGATCTCGCCGGCATAGGCATGGTAGGGGTGGCCGGAGAGGAAGAAACCCAGCGCCGGCTTTTCGTTCATCAGCTGTTCGCGTTCGTTCCAGCGCGGCACCTCAACATAGTGCGAGGTGTCCCCCTGCGCCCCCGCCCCCATGTCGAACAGGCCGCCCTGCATGGCGTTGCGCTCGGCCTGCTCGGCCGCTTCCAGCGCCACGCCGGCCGAGGCCAGCAGCTTGGCGCGATGATCGTCGATGGCGTCGAAGGCGCCGGCGCGGATCAGCGCCTCGATCACGCGCCGGTTAACCACGCGCTTGTCGATGCGGCGGCAGAAATCGAAGAGGTCCGTGAACGCCCCACCCGTTTCACGGGCCTTGAGGATCACCGAGAGCGCCGCCTCGCCGGTGCCCTTGATGGCACCGAGGCCGTAGCGGATGGTCTTGCCATCGACCGGGCGGAAGCGGATGCCGCCGTGGTTGATGTCGGGCGGCAGGAAGGCCAGGCCGTTGTCGACCGCGTCCTTGTAAAAGAACTGCAGCTTGTCGGTATTGCCCATTTCAGACGACAGCGTGGCGGCCATGAAGGCGGCCGGATGGTGGCACTTGAGCCAGGCCGTGTGGTAGGCGACCAGGGCGTAGGCCGCGGCGTGCGACTTGTTGAAGCCGTAGCCGGCGAACTTCTCCATGGTGTCGAAGATCTCGTTGGCCTGGGCTTCGCCGATGGCGTTCGCGGCGGCGCCGGTGACGAAGATCTCGCGCTGCTTGGCCATCTCCTCGGGCTTCTTCTTGCCCATCGCGCGACGCAGCAGGTCGGCCGCGCCCAGGCTGTAGCCGGCCGCGACCTGCGCCGTCTGCATCACCTGCTCCTGGTAGATCATGATGCCGTAGGTGTTGGCCAGCAGCTTTTCCAGGCAGGGATGCGGGTACACCACGCGCTCCCGGCCGTGCTTGCGGTTGATGAAGTTGGGGATGAAGTCCATCGGCCCCGGCCGGTAAAGTGCATTCAGCGCGATCAGGTCGTCGAGGCGGTCGGGGCGGGCCTTGACCAGGGCATCCTTCATGCCGCCGGATTCGAACTGGAATACCGCCGTGGTGTTGGCGGTCTTGAACACCTTGTCGTAGGTCTCGCGGTCGTCCAGCGGCAGCGTGGCGAGGTCGATCGCCACGCCTTCGACCTCCTGCGCCAGGCCCACCGC
The DNA here is from genome assembly GCA_044360105.1 of Sulfuritalea sp. Taxonomy (GTDB): domain Bacteria; phylum Pseudomonadota; class Gammaproteobacteria; order Burkholderiales; family Rhodocyclaceae; genus Sulfuritalea. The sequence continues at coordinate 131,870 of JBIKKY010000001.1, read as the reverse complement.
TTCTTCGATGATGGTCAGCGTGCGCAAGCCGAGGAAGTCGAATTTGACCAGGCCCGCCTTTTCGACGTCGTCCTTGTCGAACTGCGACACCACCGAGCTCGTGCCGTCCGGCGAATACAGCGGGCAGAAATCGGTCAGCTTGCCCGGCGCGATCAATACGCCGCCGGCATGCATGCCGACGTTGCGCGCGAGGCCCTCCAGCTTCAGCGCCAGGGTCCACAACTCGGCGACTTCCTCCTCGGCTTCGATGCGCTGCCGGATCAGGGGTTCCTTCTCGAGGGCGTCCTTGAGCGTGATGCCGAGTTCGTTGGGGATCAGCTTGGCGAACTGGTCGACGAAATTGAAGCCGAGATCGAGCACGCGGCCGACGTCGCGGATCACCGCCTTGGCCGCCATGGTGCCGAAGGTGACGATCTGCGATACGGCGTGGGCGCCGTACTTGTTCTTGACGTAATCGATGACGCGATCGCGCCCTTCCTGGCAGAAGTCGATGTCGAAGTCGGGCATCGACACCCGTTCGGGATTGAGGAAGCGCTCGAACAGCAGGTCGTAGCGCAAGGGATCGAGGTCGGTAATGCCGAGGCTGTAGGCCACCAGCGAACCGGCACCGGAGCCGCGCCCCGGCCCCACCGGCACGCCATTGTGCTTTGCCCAGTTGATGAAGTCGGCGACGATCAGGAAGTAGCCGGGGAAACCCATCTTGATGATGGTCGCGATCTCGAAATCGAGGCGCTCGGCGTACTGCGGGCGCCGACTTTCCCGCTCGGCGGCAGCGGGGTAGAGCAGTTCAAGGCGCCGCGCCAGGCCGGCGTGCGACTCGCTGGCGAGGAAAGCCTCCAGCGGTTCGCCGGCCGGCGTCGGGAAATCGGGCAGGCGGCTCTTTCCAAGTTCCACGCTCAGGTTGCAGCGGCGTGCGATCTCCACCGAATTCTGCAAGGCCGCGGGCAGATCGGCGAACAGTTCGGCCATTTCCGCGCGGCTCTTGAAGTACTGCTCTTCGCTGAAGCGCAGCGGCCGCCGCTTGTCGCCCAGCACGTAGCCCTCGGCAATGCAGACGCGCGCCTCGTGCGCCCTGGCGTCGTCGCGGCTGATGAACTGTACCGGATGCGTCGCCACCAGCGGCAGGCTCAAGCGCGCCGCAAGATCGGCGCTGGCGGCCACCAGCACTTCGCTCGCTGCAACATCCCGGCCCGCCGGGCGTTGCACCTCGATGTAATAGGCGCCGGGGAACAGCTTCGCCCAGGCTTGCGCGCGCACATCGGCCTGGTCAAGCTTGCCGGCCGCCAGCAGTTGTCCGATGTCGCCCAGGGGACCGCCGGAGAGCGCGATCAGCCCGCTGTTGTCGCCCTGGGCTATCTGGCTGCGACTGATCGCGGCGCGACCGTGGCGCCGCGGCGCCAGATAGGCGGCGGAGAGAAGTTCGCACAGGCGCAGGTAGCCGGCGCGATTTCTTGCCAGCAACAGCAGGCGCGCCGCGCCGTCATGGCTTTCCGCCGCGTCCTCGCCGATCCAGACATCGCAGCCGATGACGGGCTTGATGCCCTTGTCGCGCGCCGCGGTGTAGAACTTGACCATGGCGAAAAGGTTGGCCAGATCGGTGATCGCCAGGGCCGGCTGACCGTCGGCCACCGCCTGGGCGATCACGTCGTCGATGCGCGTCAGGCCATCGGTGATGGAGTATTCGCTGTGTAACCGGAGGTGAACAAACCCCGGCTGGGATGGTGGGGCAGGCATGGGACAATGATTTTACTCCCCGGGCCAGGACATACATCCTCATTTCGACTGCCGAAATCCCGTCGCTTGACTATACTGTCGCGAAGCCACATGGCACTCCCGATCCGCATCCAATGTCTTCGATCAGCGCAGGACAACTGCTATCCCACCTTGAACGGCTGACGCAGGAGCGCGAGCGGCCCCTGCTCGCAGCGGGGCTGGCATCGGCCCTGCACGACATCCTGGGCGCCGAACGCGTGACCATCCTGAAACTGTCGCAGACGCCCCTCGAGTCCTTCGTCTGGCCTGCCGTGGTAGTCGATGGCGACGGTGCGCACGTACGTGACGACGGAATTTCAATACCCGCCGACATGGTGTCCGTCGAGCGTTTCGAGCGAATCCAGGCCTACCTCGAAAACGGTACACAACGAACCGGCGACGGCCTGTTCCCCCTGCTGAAATCCAGCGGCGCCTGCTTCGGCTTCGTCGATATCGAGGGCTGCACGATCGACGAGGCGCAGATCGAGATTGCCTACCGCTTGCAGGCCATTTTCATGAACATGCTGGCGCTGCTCGACTACAGCGAAGTGGACACGCTGACCGGGCTGCTCAACCGCAAGACTTTCGACGACTACCTGCTGCGCATACTGTCCAGTCTCTCCAGCGGCGACGATACCAGGCTGGAATCGCTGCACCTACCGCACCGGCGGCACCCGCCACCCGACGGCCTGGCGCACTGGCTGGCCGTGATCGACATTGATCATTTCAAGCGGGTCAACGACAACTTCGGCCACTTGATCGGTGACGAGGTGCTACTGCTGGTCGCCACCATGATGACCAACTCGTTCCGCAGCCACGACAAGCTGTTCCGCTTCGGCGGCGAGGAGTTCATCGTGCTGCTGAAACCGAATACGGAGGACGACGCGCGGCGGATTTTCGATCGTTTCCGCGCCGGCATCGAAGCACGCGAATTTCCACAAGTCGGCCGCGTCACCGTAAGCATAGGCTATGCCGCCATCCGGCTGGGCGACCAACCCTCGGTGATCCTCGACAACGCCGACAACGCGCTCTACTGGGCCAAGGAACACGGCCGCAACCAGGTGGCGAGCTACGCCGAACTGGCCGCCGCGGGCGAGTTCGCAAGCAAGCCGGTGCAGTCCGAAATCGAGCTGTTCTAGCGCCCCCGGATCAGACCGGGCGGCGCACCCAGTCGAGCAGCGGCTGCCACTGCTCGACGTCCTTTTCGGCGCGACTCGGCGGCAGGTCGAAGATGCTCATGCCGTGGGCGGCGGCCTGCACATACACCTGCGTGTCGCGCAGGTGGGCCACCACCGGCAGGCCGGTACCTTCCAGGAAGCGTTCGAGTTCCGCCGCGGCGCGGGTGCGCGCGTCGACGCGCATGGCGACGATGGCGACATAGGCCTCGTGCCTGCGGATTTCCTTTTCCTCGAACAGGCGATCGAGGAAGCTGCGCGTGGCGAGGATGTCGAAAATCGAGGGCTGCAGCGGCACGATCACGCGCCGCACCAGCTTCAGCACGTTGCCCAGCTTCTTGCCGTGCAGTCCGGCCGGCGTATCGAGCACCACGTGGGTGGTGTCCTTCGGCGGCCGCGCCGGCTGGTCGGGTTCGATGTTCCAGGTCGCGATGTGCGGCAACACCGGCGAGCGCAGCTTGAGCCACTCGCGCGAAGACTGCTGGCGGTCGATGTCGCCGAGCATGACGCGCTTGCCCTGGCGGGCGAAATAGCCGGCCAGGTTGGTCGCCAGCGTCGTCTTGCCAACCCCGCCCTTGGGATTGGCGATCAGGAAGGACTCCATTTACCCGCTCACGGAAGCAATACCGTAGAGCCCGTGGTCTTGCGCGCGACGAGGTCGGTCTGGGCCTGTGCCGCATCCTTCAGCGCATAGGTCTGGTTGACTTCGATCTTCACCTTGCCGGAGGTGACGACATCGAACAGGTCGCCGGAAATGGCCAACAGGTCGCTGCGCTGCGCGATGTAGGTAAACAGCGTCGGCCGGGTGATGAACAACGAACCCATCTTGGCCAGCAGCCCGAGGTCGAAGGCCGGCACCGGACCGGAAGCGGCGCCGAACAGCACCATCATGCCCAGCGGCCGCAGGCATTCCAGCGAGCCCATGAAGGTATCCTGGCCGATCGAGTCATACACGACGCGCACGCCCTTGCCAGCGGTGATTTCCTTGACCCGGTCGACGAATTTTTCGCGCGTGTAAATGATCGTGTGGTCGCAGCCGTGGGCCTTGGCCAGCGCCGCCTTTTCGTCGGAACTGACGGTGCCGATCACCGTGGCACCGAGGGCCCGCGCCCACTGGCAGACGATGAGGCCGACGCCGCCGGCGGCGGCATGGATCAGGATGGTGTCACCGGGCTCGACCTTGCAGGTGCGGCGCAGCAGGTATTGCGCGGTCATGCCCTGCAGCATCATCGCCGCGCCGGTCTTGAAGTCGATGGCATCGGGCAGCTTGACCAGGCGGTCGGCGGGGATGTTGCGCACTTCGGCATAGGCGCCGACCGGGCCGCCGGCATAGGCCACGCGGTCACCCACCTTGAGATCGGTGACCGCGCTGCCCACCGCCTCGACCACGCCGGCGGCTTCGAGGCCGATGCCCGACGGCAGGGGCAGGGGATAGGCGCCGGTGCGGTGGTAGATGTCGATGTAATTGAGGCCGACGGCGTGGTGGCGCACCCGCACCTCGCCCGGCGCCGTGTCGCCAACGCCGACTTCTTCCCAGCGCAGGACTTCAGGACCGCCGGGGGTGTGAAAACGGATGGCATGACTCATGGTATCTCCTGGGAATGGCGAACGTGAAGGGACGCAAGCTACCCTGCCCGGACGGAAATTTCAACCATGCAGCACCCGGGCCTGGGCCCGGCGCCTTCAGCGGCGCCGGTTTTCAGGTGGTCAGCTGCCGGCCTTTTCCCGCAAGTGGTTGGCATCCACCACCGCCAGCGCGGTCATGTTGACCAGACGGCGCACCGTGGCGGTGGCGGTCAGGATGTGCACCGGCTTGGCCGCGCCGAGCAGCACCGGGCCGACCGTAATGCCGTCGCCCGAGGTGGCCTTGATCAGGTTGAAGGAAATGTTGGCGGCATCGACATTGGGCATGATCAGCAGGTTGGCCTCGCCCGTGAGCCGCGAATCGGGATAGAGCTTTTCGCGGATTTCCTGGGACAGGGCGGCGTCGCCGTGCATTTCGCCATCGACCTCGAGGCCCGGCGCGCGCGCCTCGATGATGGCCCGCGCCGCCGCCATCTTCAGCGCGGATGCGGAGCGCACGCTGCCGAAGTTGGAATGCGACAGCAGAGCGACCCTGGGCTCGACGCCGAAGCGGCGCACTTCCTTGGCCGCCATCAGGGCGATTTCGGCGATCTGCTCGGCCGAAGGATCGTCATTGACATAGGTATCGCACAGGAACAGCGTGTGCTTGGCCAGCAGCAGCATGTTCATCGCCGCGAAGCAGTGGGCGTCGGCTTCGAGGCCGATCACGTCGGCGACATGCTTGAGGTGCTGGGCATGGCGCCCGACCACGCCGCAGAGCATGGCGTCGACATAGCCGCGCTTGAGCAGCATGGCGCCGATCAGCGTCGCGTCCGAGCGCAGCGCCTGCTTGGCGATGCCCGGCGTCACGCCCTGGCGCCCCATGATGGCGTGGTAGTCGGACCAGAGTTCCTTGTAGCGCGGGTCGGACTCCGGATTCACCACCTCGAAGTCGCGCCCCGCCTGCAGGCGCAGGCCGGCCTTCTCGATGCGCATGCCGATGACTTCGGGGCGGCCGATCAGCACCGGCTGCGCCAGGCCCTCGTCGAGCACCGCCTGCACCGCGCGCAGCACGCGCTCGTCTTCGCCTTCGCAGTAGATGACGCGGCGCGGCGCCTTCTTCGCCGCGGCGAAGACCGGCTTCATGACGAAGCCGGAGTGGTAAACGAATGAGTTCAGCTTGTCGCGATAGGCGTCGAAATCCTTGATCGGTCGCGTCGCCACGCCCGACTCCTCGGCGGCTTTGGCCACGGCCGGGGCGATCTTGACGATCAGGCGCGGATCGAAGGGGCGCGGGATCAGGTACTCGCGGCCGAAGGCCAGGCTCTCGCCGCCATAGGCCTGCGCCACCACGTCGGAAGCCTCGGCCTGCGCCAGTTCGGCGATGGCACGGACGGCGGCGAGCTTCATCAGTTCAGTGATGGTCGTCGCGCCGGCATCCAGCGCGCCGCGGAAAATGAAGGGGAAGCACAGCACGTTGTTCACCTGGTTCGGATAGTCCGAACGGCCGGTGGCGATGATCGCGTCATCGCGCACCGACTTCACTTCCTCGGGCGTGATTTCCGGCGTCGGGTTGGCCAGCGCCAGGATCAGCGGATTCTTCGCCATTTTCGCCACCATGGCAGGCTTGACCACGCCGCCGGCCGAAAGGCCGAGGAAGACGTCGGCGTCCTGCATGATGTCGGTCAGCGCGCGGGCATCGGTCTTCTTCGCGTAGCGGTCCTTGATCGGGTCCATCAGCTTTTCGCGGCCGACATACACCACGCCCTCGATGTCGGTGACCCAGATGTTCTCCACCCTGACGCCGAGGTTCACCAGCAGGTCGAGGCAGGCCAGCGCCGCAGCACCGGCGCCGGAGGTGACCACCTTGACCTCCTCGACCTTCTTGCCGACCAGGGTGAGGCCGTTGAGGATCGCCGCGCCGACCACGATCGCCGTGCCGTGCTGGTCGTCGTGGAAGACCGGGATTTTCATGCGCTCGCGCAGTTTGGCTTCGATGTAGAAGCATTCCGGCGCCTTGATGTCTTCGAGGTTGATGCCGCCGAAGGTCGGCTCCATGGCGGCGATCATGTCGATCAGCTTGTCGGCGTCGGGTTCCTGCAGTTCGATGTCGAAGACGTCGATGCCGGCGAACTTCTTGAACAGCACGCCCTTGCCTTCCATCACCGGCTTGGCCGCCAGCGGGCCGATGTTGCCCAGGCCGAGCACCGCGGTGCCGTTGGTCACCACGCCGACGAGGTTGGCGCGCGAGGTCAGGCGGCTGGCCATCGCCGGATCGGCGACGATGGCGTTGCAGGCCGCGGCGACGCCCGGCGAATAGGCCAGGGCGAGGTCACGCTGGTTGGTGAGGCCCTTGGTCGGCACCACCGCGATCTTCCCCGGCGTCGGCCACTCGTGGTATTCGAGGGCGGCGGCCGAGAGGTTCTCTTCTTCCGAGGACATGTATTCCTCCTGTAGTTTTTCTTGGTGAGCCGCGCATGATAGGCCGTCGCAGCCGACAATGCCATTACGGAAATCCACGACGGGAGCGGCGAAGGTAGAATCCGCCGCAGTTTTCATCTCCGGAGGCATTCCACTTCCCATCCCCCAGCCCCTTCCCACGGGAAGGGGTGACTTCGGTTCCGCCGCAAGTAGCGCGGCGTCCCATCACTTGACTGGCTGCCCCTTGGGGCGGCCCTGCGGAGGCAGCATGAAGCGCGTCGTATTCAATCAAAAAGGCGGTGTCGGCAAGAGCACCATCACCTGCAACCTCGCCGCCATCGCCGCCGCGCGCGGCGCGCGCACCCTGGTGATCGACCTCGATCCGCAGGCCAATTCGACCCAGTACCTGCTGGGCGATGCCGCGCAAGACCTCGAACTCACCGCCAACGAATTCTTCGACCAGATGCTGAGCTTCAAACTGCGGCCGCTGGCAACGGAGGAGTTCATCACCGCCACACCCTTCGAGAACCTTTCGATATTGCCGTCCGGCCCGGCGCTGGAGGAACTGCAGGCCAAGCTCGAATCGCGCTACAAGATCTACAAATTGCGCGAGGCGCTGGACGCGCTTGAAGGCTACGACGAGATCTGGATCGACACGCCGCCGGCGCTGCACTTCTACACCCGCTCGGCGCTGATCGCCGCCGACGCCTGCCTGATCCCCTTCGACTGCGACGAGTTCGCCCGCCGCGCGCTGTACACGCTGATGGACAACGTGGGCGAGATCCGCGCCGACCACAACGCCGGCCTCGAGGTCGAAGGCATCATCATCAACCAGTTCCAGGCCCGCGCCAGCCTGCCGCAGCGGATCATCGACGAATTGCGCGCGGAAGGCCTGCCGGTGCTGGCCTCCTTCCTCTCCTCCTCGGTGAAAATCAAGGAATCGCACCAGCAGGCCCGGCCGATGATCCATCTCGACCGTGGCCACAAAGTAACGCATGAGTTCGGCGCGCTGTTCGACGAACTCGAAGCCGCGAAGAAGGCCCGCGCCAAAGCCGCGGCGAAGAAGCGCGCATGATCCCGGCGCTGGCGGTCGGCGTTGCGCTGGCCATCATCCTGGCGGTGCTGTGGTCGCGCTATACACGACTCAAGCGCGAGCGCTACATCCGCGACTACACGCTGCCCAAGGGCTTGTACGAGCGCCTGCGCAAGCGCCGCCCGGAACTCGAAATGAAGGACTGCATGCTGGTCGCGCGCGGCCTGCGCAAGTTCTTCCTCGCCCACCTGAACTCGGGCAGGAAATTCGTCTCCATGCCCTCGCAGGTGGTCGACGACCTGTGGCACGAGTTCATCCTCCACACCAAGGCCTACGACGATTTCTGCAAGCACGCCTTCGGCCGGTTCCTGCACCACACGCCGGCCGTCGTGCTCGGCCCGGAAAAGCGCGACAACGAAGGCCTGCGCCGCGTCTGGTGGTACGCCTGCAAGGAAGAAAACATCAACCCCGCGAACGCCCTGCGCCTGCCGCTACTGTTCGCACTCGACGCCAAGCTCGGCATCGCCGACGGATTCGTCTACGCCCCCAACTGCAAGTCGCTGCGTAGCGACGCCGGCGGCAACGTACATTGCGGCGCCGACTTCGGCGACAGTTCGGTCGATGGCTGTACCGATGGCTTCGGTGACAGTGATGGCGGCGGGGACGGAGGAGGCGGTTGCGGAGGTGGCGGCGACTGATCGCCGTCTCACCAGCGCCGTCATTCCCGCGTAGGCGGGAATCCAGCAACAGACCCATATTGTCGCCGTATCGCCAGCGCCGACTTTTTGGTTTTCCCTTCGAAGGGAGATGCCGGGGCGAGTCCCGGCGACCTCAAATTACTTCTGGATTCTCGCTTTCGCGGGAATGACGGGGCCAGGAGTCGGCGCTGGTGCTACGGCGAATTAGGGCCGCCGCTCAGGCCAGCCGATTCAGCGCATCCTCCAGCGTGGCAATCGTGCGCTCGACATTGCCCAGTTTGTCGAGGCCGAACAGGCCCAGGCGGAAGCTGCGGAAAGCGGCCGGCTCGTCGCATTGCAAGGGCACGCCGGCGGCAGCTTGCAGCCCCAGTGCGACAAACTTCTTCGCCGACTGGATCTCTGGATCGGTGGTGTAGCTGACGACCACGCCGGGAGCCTCGAATCCCGCCCCGGCGACGGAGGCGAAGCCGCGTTCAAGCAGCAGCGCCCGTACCCGGCGCCCGAGTTCCCATTGCTGGTTGCGGGCGACTTCGAAACCGCGGGCCTCGGTCTCGCGCATGGCATCGCGCACGGCGCGCAGCGCATCGGTAGGCATCGTGGCGTGATAGGCGTGTCCGCCCTTCTCGTAAGTCTCCATGATCTGCAGCCACTTTTTCAGGTCGCAGGCGAAGCTGGAACTGGTCGTGTCGGCGATGCGCGCCAGCGCGCGTTCGCCGAGCATGACCAGGCCGGCGCAGGAAGGCCCGCTCCAGCCTTTTTGCGGCGCGCTGATCAGGACGTCGACGCCCATCGCGCGCATGTCGACCCAGATCGCACCGGACGCTATGCAGTCGAGCACGAACAGGCCGTCAACCTCGCGCACCGCTGCCGCCACGGCTTGCAGATAGTCGTCGGGCAGTACGATGCCGGAGGCAGTCTCGACATGCGGCGCGAAAACCACGGCGGGACGCCGTGCACGGATCGCCGCGACCACCTCGTCGATCGGCGCCGGAACGAACGGCGCCTGATCACCTGCACCGGCGGGACGTGCCTTGAGCACCGTCGTCGCGGCCGCAATCCGGCCCATGTCGAGGATCTGCGACCAGCGGAAGCTGAACCAGCCGTTGCGCAGCACCAGGCAATCGCGCCCGCCGGCAAACTGGCGCGCCACCGCCTCCATGGCATAGGTGCCACCGCCGGGAACGATCGCCACGGCGTCGGCGCCATAGGCCCGCTTCAGGGTGCCCGAGATGTCCCGCATCACCTCCTGGAAGGCCAGCGACATGTGGTTCAGGGCGCGGTCGGTATAGACCACCGAATATTCGAGCAAGCCGTCGGGATCGACGGTGTTCAGCAAGCCGGGCATGGGTGACTCCAGGAAAGGGGGTGCGTGGATTGCAATTCTAAAAGGTTCCGGGATAGGCGCCGCCGTCGAGCAGCCAGTTCTGCCCGGTGATGAAGCCGGCCTGCGCCGAGCACAGCCAGGCGCAGGCGGCCCCGAATTCCTCGGGATTGCCGATGCGTCCGGCCGGAATCGTGGCGACGCGCTCGGCCAGCACCTGCTCATAGGGCACGCCTCGCGCCTTGGCCTGTCCGCCGATCACGGTGGCGATGCGGTCGGTGTCGAAAAAGCCGGGCAGCAGGTTGTTGATCGTCACGTTGTGCGCCACCGTTTTGCGCGAGAGCCCCGCGACGAAGCCGGTGAGGCCCGAGCGCGCGCCGTTGGACAGTCCCAGCACGTCGATCGGCGCCTTGACCGCGCCCGAGGTGATGTTGACGATGCGGCCGAATTTGCGCGCGATCATGCCGTCGACCGTGGCCTTGATCAGCTCGATCGGCGTCAGCATGTTGGCGTCGAGCGCGGCCAGCCAGTCATCGCGCGACCAATTGCGGAAGTCTCCGGGCGGCGGGCCGCCGGCATTGTTGACCAGGATGTCCGGCGCAGGGCAGGCGGCCAGTGCCGCGGCACGGCCGGCGGGCGTGACGATGTCGGCGGCAACCGCGGTGACGGTTACGCCGGTCGCGGCGCGGATTTCCGCCGCGGTCTTTTCCAGCGCCTCGGCGCCACGCGCCACCAGCGTGACGTCGACGCCTTCGCGTGCCAGCGCGAAAGCGCAGCCGCGGCCCAGTCCCTTGCTCGATGCGCAGACCAGCGCGTTGCGTCCGCGTATTCCCAGATCCATATCAATACCTCCCTGTTGCCGGTCGCACATCATAACGGCTCCCATCTTGCTCCATGGTCATGCCAAGCATCCATCGCACCATCCTCTACCGACTGCTCGCCGCCTGGGTGGTCATCTCCCTGCTGATCGGCGTGGCCGTTTCGTGGCTGGGCGTGCGCAAGATCGACCGCGAGCTGGTATCGCTCGCCACCGTGGAAATGAAGAAGTTCGCCATGGCGAACAGCGTTCTGTCGAAGCCGCCCGAAGCCGCCCGAAGCCGCCCGAAGCCGCCCGAAGCCGCCCGAAGCGGTACGCAGCGTGCTCGACCTGCCCGCCAGCCAAGCCATCCGCGAATACTTCATCGTCGGGGAGTTCCAGGACCGCGATCGCCGCAAGCTGGCCGCAGTGATCAATCCACTGCATGCCGCCATGACCCCGGAAGTCGAGCGTCAGGCCGCCGGCTTGCCACTCGATCATGAAACGCTTTTCAGAAAGTTCAGCGCCGACGACCGGAGCTGGGTGCGAACGCGGGTGCGACTGAACGGGGCAGAAACAGCCGGCGCCGTATATTCGAGGGCGCATTCCTGATCGATCCGAAGTTGCAGACGCGCCTGCGCGGTGACGTGATTGTCACGCTTCTGGTCACCCTGATCGCGGTGACCCTGGCGACGCTTTGCCTGTATCCCATCATCCTTTCGCTCAACCGCAACGTGGTGCGACAGTGCGCGACCTGCTCGCCGGCAACATCGAGCTGATGGAAGTGGTCGGCTCCGCCATCGCCAAGCGCGACTCGGAGACCAGCATGCACAACTATCGCGTCGCCACCTACGCGGTGAGGCTGGCGGAAGCCCTTGGTCTCGGACCCGACGAGATGCGCGACCTGATCGCCGGCGCCTTCCTCCATGACGTCGGCAAGATCGGCATCAGCGACAGCATCCTGCTCAGGCCGGTTCCAGTTTTGCCACGGAGAGCGCCAGCCACTTCATGCCGGCGTTGCCGAAATTCACCTGCACCCGGGCGTCCGTGCCGCCACCTTCGGCATTGACGATGACGCCGAGGCCGAATTTTGCGTGCATTACGCTCTGGCCGATGCGGAAGCCGCTGCCGCCGGCAGATTCGCTGCGGCGGGGCGTGGCGGAAAAACTCGGCGCTGACGACACGGCGAAACCACCCTTGCCGGCGCGCGGCGTCAACCACTTCACCAATTCCTCCGGCACTTCGTCGAGAAAACGCGAGGGCAGGTTGTAACGCGTCTGGCCGTGCAGCATGCGGGTCTGGGCGAAGGAGAGGTACAACCGCTGCCGCGCGCGGGTGACGGCGACGTACATCAGGCGGCGTTCTTCTTCCAGGCCTTTGACTTCATTCATTGAGTTCTCGTGCGGGAACAGGCCGTCTTCGAGACCGCTGATGAAGACCACGTTGAATTCGAGGCCCTTGGCCGAATGCACGGTCATCAGTTGCAGCGCATCGTCGCCCTCGCCGGCCTGGTGCTCGCCGGCTTCGAGCGAGGCGTGCGCCAGGAACGAGGACAGGTCGTTGCCGAATTCGCCGGTGATTTCGCCGTCCTGATTCGGCTGGCCCTCCTCGGCGACGAAACTCGCCGCGGCGTTGATCAGTTCGTCGAGGTTGGCCAGGCGTTCCTGGCCCTCCTTCTCGTTCTGGTAATGGGCGCGCAGACCGGAGAGTTCGATGACGTGGTCGACCAGTTCCGGCAGCGGCAGATGCGCCGCTTCGGCCAGCGTAACGATCAGCCGCGCGAAGGCGGCAAGTTTGACGCCGCCGGCGCCGGCCACCTGCGGGATCGCCGCATGCAGGCTGCTGCCCGCGGCCTTCGCCGCGTCCTGCAGGTTTTCCAGGCTGCGCGCGCCGATGCCGCGCGCCGGAAAATTCACCACGCGGGCAAAGGCGGTGTCGTCGTCGGTGTTGGCGATCAGGCGCAGGTAGGCCAGGGCGTGCTTGATCTCGGCGCGCTCGAAGAAACGCAGGCCGCCGTACACCCGGTAGGGCAGGCCGGCGTTGAACAAGGCATGTTCGAGTGCGCGCGACTGGGCGTTGCTGCGGTAGAGCAGCGCGATCTCGGCCCGCATGTGGCCCTCGCGCGACAGCGCCTTGACTTCCTCGACGATCCAGCGCGCCTCGTCGCCGTCGGAATAGGATTCGTAGATGCGCACCGGCTCGCCGCTACCGGCCTCGGTCCACAGGTTCTTGCCCAGGCGCGACGGGTTGTTCTTGATGATGGCGTTGGCCGCATCGAGGATATTGCCGTGGGAACGGTAGTTCTGTTCGAGGCGGATCAGGTTCGCCACCTTGAACTCGCGCTCGAAGTCGGCCATGTTGCCGACGTCGGCGCCACGGAAGGCGTAGATGCTCTGGTCGTCGTCGCCGACTGCAAAGATGCAGGCGCCCTTGGGCGCCTCCGAATAGTCGCCCCCTTCCTCGGGAAGGGGGTTGGGGGGATGGTTCACCATGGAGCCACGGCTTTTCTGCTCGCGCCCGGCGAGCAGACAAAGCCAAGCGTATTGCAGGCGGTTCGTATCCTGAAACTCGTCAACGAGGATATGGCGGAAGCGCTCCTGGTAATGCCGGCGCAGCGGTTCATTGCGCTCCAGCAACTCGTAGGAACGCAACAGCAGTTCGGCGAAATCCACCACGCCTTCGCGCTGGCATTGCGCTTCGTAGGCCTCGTAGAGTCCGACCCGCTTCCTCGCCCAGTCGTCATAGGCTTCGACCACAGCCGCACGCAGGCCCTGCTCCTTCTGCGCGTTGATGAAGTGGCACAGCTCGCGCGGCGGAAATTTCTCGTCATCGACGTTCAGCGACTTGAGCAGGCGCTTGACCGCGGCCTGCTGGTCGGCCGCGTCGAGGATCTGGAACAGTTGCGGCAGGCCGGCATCGCGATAGTGGGCGCGCAGCAGGCGGTTGCACAGGCCGTGAAAGGTGCCGATCCACATGCCCTTGACATTGATCGGCAGCATGCCGGCCAGTCGCGTCTGCATCTCCCTGGCGGCCTTGTTGGTGAAGGTCACCGCCAGCACACCGGGCGGCGCAACCTGGCCGGTGGAAATCAGCCAGGCGATGCGCGTCGTCAGCACCCGCGTCTTGCCCGAACCGGCGCCGGCGAGGATCAGGGCGTTCGCCGGCGGCAGGGTGACGGCCGCCAGTTGCGGCGCGTTGAGGTGGTCGAGCAGGGAATTCATGGGCATTACACGGGGGCCAAGGCGGCAATTATATGGGCCGAACCCGACTCGATCGGCCAAAAGTGAGCACTAACAGCGGGCTGAAACTCGACGGGAAGGCGCTGTACAGCAAGATACCGCGTTGCAGCAAAAAACTTGGGATTAGAGTGTCTCGCCCATATCCAAACTGTAGAATCCGTCATGCTGCAATGCAACACGTTACAGCTGGAAGGGTGGCTCCGGCTCACAAGGCCGGGGTTGCCCGACTAAAAGGAGAACCTTATGAGAAGCTACCCCAAGACACCCAAAATACTGCCCTGGCTGGCAAAGAAGGCCGGCATCAGCGAGTCCAGAGCCACCACCTTGTGGCACGAGGCGGAACGCTGGGCCGGACACCGGGCCAAGGTCAGTTCGTCGCTCTATTTCAAACTGGCCGTGGATCGCCTGCTGGAACTGGCGCTTGCCGAATCCCTGCGCGCAGACGCGGCCTCATTCGGCTGGCGTCCCTGGGCACGCGCCCAGGCCCGCTTATGGGCCGTCTCGATGCAGGTGGCGCAACACGGTTCGGCCCTGACGGATCGCGGCTGGCGGCTGATTCGTTCGACCGCCCGGCAACACCAGCCCGGCTGACGGCATCCCGCCGCTACGGGCCTAGCAGCTAGGGTCCGACGACGGGTCTGAGTCCCGTCCTCGTCTGCACGACAGACGCCGCGGCTTCGGCCTCGGCGGCATTGGCATAACCGCCCAGCCGCAACTCGTAGGTCCAGCCGCCACCCTCCGTCGCTCGTGGCAGGATGCGCGCAGCGAATCCTGCCTCCCGGATCCGGTCATACAACTCCAGGGCGGCTTCCTCGCTTGCCACCGTGGCCAACCGCATGCTGCCCTTGCCCTTCGCCCGTGCCGCGCCGTCGCCCGGCAGGATTTCGGTCTGCCGCGCAAGTTTGACGAAGGTTTCCATGTCCAGCGGCTTGACCTCGGCGGCCTTGCCGGCCGGCGCATCGAAGAAGGTCATCGGCTTCGCCAGTTCGGTGATCTCGCCCGCCCGCGCAATTTCGATGCGACCGTCGATCAGCGCCACCAGGTCGCCGTCCTTGTCGGTCTTGCCCCAGATATCGGTGCCGCGAATGCCGATGGTCGCCGTGCCGACACGGATGGCGACCTCGCGCGGCAGGGTCTTCTTCAGCTTGGCGGTGGTGAAGCGAAAGGCTCCCGCAACAATATCGAGCGCGCCGCGAAAGGTTTTTTCCGGCCGCAGGCTGGCCGTGTACAAAGTGAATTGCGCGCCTTCGCCCAGCTTGACCCGGCTGCCCTCGGCCAGCATCAGGTAGGCGCGCGAACCGGCACCGGTACGCACCACATCGCCGCTCTTGAGTTCCATGCCGGCAGCGAGCGGCACCGTGAGGCCGCCACGATCGCGCCAGGCCGGCGCCTGTACCGCTTCGACAGTGGCCGGGGCAGCCGCGAACACCGCAGCGGGCGACAGCAGCGCAATCGCCGCAAACACTGCAAAAAGCCGGTTCATGGAACGCATGCAAATCCTTTCGATCATGGTGGGCAGGTATAATTCCGCCCCTTGCCAGTACTCAAATCCGAAGCCCCGGCCATGCAGGAAAAATACCTTCCGACCGACATAGAGCAGGCCGCCCAGGCCCACTGGAACAGCACGCAGACCTTCCGCGCCCTGACGGATTCCTCCAGACCGAAATACTACTGCCTGTCGATGTTCCCCTACCCGTCGGGCAAGCTGCACATGGGGCACGTGCGGAACTATACCATCGGCGATGTGCTCTCCCGCCACCACCGGATGAAGGGCTGCAACGTGCTGCAGCCAATGGGCTGGGACGCCTTCGGCCTGCCGGCCGAGAACGCCGCGATGCAGAACAGCGTGCCGCCCGCCAAGTGGACCTGGGACAACATCGCCTACATGAAGAAGCAGCTCCAGTCGCTGGGTTTTGCCATCGACTGGGAACGCGAACTGGCGACCTGCGCACCCGAGTACTACAAGTGGAACCAGTGGCTGTTCCTGCGCATGCTGGAAAAGGGCATCGCCTACAAGAAGACCCAGGTGGTGAACTGGGACCCGGTGGACCAGACCGTGCTCGCCAACGAACAGGTCATCGAAGGCCGTGGCTGGCGCACCGGTGCGGTGGTCGAAAAGCGCGAGATCCCCGGCTACTACCTGGCCATCACGAAATATGCCGACGAGCTGCTCGCGGCGCTGGACACGCTGCCGGGCTGGCCCGAGCGGGTCAAGACCATGCAGGCCAACTGGATCGGCAAGAGCACCGGCGTGCGCTTTGCGTTCCCTTACACCCTCCCCGCCGCAGGCGGCCAAACGCTTCCCTCCCCTTCAAGGGGAGGGACTGAGGGAGGGGATGGGGAGCGAGGAGGGACCCTGGGAGGGACCGAGGGAGGGGATGGTGTGTCGACGGCTAACAACCTGGACCCATCCCCATCCCTAGCCCTTCCCCTTGAAGGGGAAGGGAACGTTCAAAGTGCCTCCGGCACTGAAAAGGGATTGCTCTGGGTATTCACCACCCGCGCCGACACCATCATGGGCGTGACCTTCTGCGCCGTCGCCGCCGAGCATCCGCTGGCCACCCACGCGGCGAAGCACAATCCGGCACTTGCCGCCTTCATCGATGAATGCAAGCACGGCTCGGTCATGGAAGCCGACATGGCGACCATGGAAAAGAAGGGCATGCCGACCGGCATCTTCGTCGACCACCCGCTGACCGGCGAGAAGGTCGAAGTCTGGGTCGGCAATTACGTGCTGATGAGCTACGGCGAAGGCGCCGTGATGGCCGTGCCGGCCCATGACGAACGCGATTTCGAGTTCGCGAAGAAGTACGGCCTGGCCATCAGGCAGGTGATCGCCGTCGAAGGCGAGACCTTCTCGCTGGACGGCTGGCAGGAATGGTACGCCGACAAGCAGCGCGGCCGCTGCGTCAATTCCGGCAAGTACGACGGGCTCGACTACGCTGCGGCCACGACCGCCATCGCCTCCGACCTCTCGGCCAAGGATCTCGGCGCGACGCAAGTGCAGTACCGCCTGCGCGATTGGGGCGTCTCTCGCCAGCGTTACTGGGGCTGCCCGATCCCGCTGATCCATTGCGACTCCTGCGGCACGGTGCCGGTACCCGACGACCAGTTGCCGGTGAAGCTGCCCGAAGACTGCGTGCCCGACGGCTCCGGCAATCCGCTGGCCAAGCGCGCCGATTTCGTGAACTGCGCCTGTCCCAAATGTGGCAAACCGGCAAGGCGCGAAACCGACACCATGGACACCTTCGTCGATTCGTCCTGGTACTACGCGCGCTACTGCGTCGATCCGGCGACGCGCGCGGCCAACACCGCGATGGTCGATGCCGGCAGCAACCACTGGATGCCGGCCGACCAGTACATCGGCGGCATCGAACACGCGATCCTGCACCTGCTCTATTCGCGCTTCTGGACCAAGGTCATGCGCGACCTCGGGCTGGTCAGCTACGACGAGCCCTTCGCCAACCTGCTGACGCAGGGCATGGTGCTCAACCACATCTTTTCGCGCCGCACCGACAAGGGCGGCATCGAGTACTTCGCCCCCGAAGAGGTCGAGCTCAAGCGCGACGAGGGCGGCCATGTCACCGGTGCGACCTGCAAGGCCGATGGCCAGCCGGTCGATTACGGCGGCGTCGGCACCATGTCCAAGTCCAAGCGCAACGGCGTCGACCCGCAATCGCTGATCGACGAGTTCGGCGCCGACACCGCGCGCTTTTTCATGATGTTCGCCTCGCCCCCGGAACAGACGCTGGAATGGTCGGATTCCGGTGTCGAGGGCGCATATCGTTTCCTCAAGCGGGTCTGGGCCTTCGGCCACGGCAGCCGGGGCCAAGAAAAAGGGGTCAGGCTCGAATTACCGCAAGAAAAAGGGGTCAGGCTCGAATTACGAGATTCATGTAATTCGAACCTGACCCCTTTTCCCTCTTTTCCCCCTGCAACACTTGCCGCCGGTCCGGCCGCCCTGCGCCGCGAAATCCACCTGCTACTAAAGCAGGCCAACTACGACCTCGGCAAGCTCCAGTTCAACACCGTCGCCTCGGCGACGATGAAAATGCTCAATGCCATGGAGAAGGCGCCGAAGGATGATGCCCATGCGCCGGTCCTGAACGAAGGCTTCGGCATCCTCTTGCGCGTGCTGTCGCCCATCGCGCCACACATCTGCCATGCGCTCTGGATCGAACTGGGCCATGGCGCCGACATCCTCGCCGCCGCCTGGCCCGAGCCGGTCGAAGCGGCGCTGGTGCAGGACGAGGAAGAACTGGTGCTGCAGGTCAATGGCAAGCATCGCGGCAACATCCGCGTAAAAGTCGGCGCTGACCGCACGGCGATCGAAGCCGTCGCGCTGGCCGCGGAGGCTGCACAGAAGTTCATGGAGGGCAAGCCGGCGAAGAAAGTCGTCGTCGTGCCCGGCCGTCTGGTTAACATAGTGGTCTAGTTGTTCCGGGAGTTCGCCATGCGTGCCGCCAAACTTGTCCTGATCCTGATGCTTGCGGGCTTGCTCGCCGCCTGCGGCTTCAAGCTGCGCGGCAGCGCCGACCTGCCCGCTCACAAACTGCCGTTTTCGACGATCGCCCTCACGCTGGCCCCGACCTCCGAGTTCTATGCCCAGATCAAGCGCTCCATCGAGGCCTCGTCGGCGGGTACCCGGGTTGTCGATGCCGGCGAGGCGGAAGCCATCCTGATGGTGCTGGGCGACGCCAGCCAGAAGAAGATTCTTTCGCTCAACACCTCGGGCCGGGTCCGCGAATTCGAGTTGGTGAGGACTTTCTCGTTCAAGGTGCAGGCCAACAACCCGTCGGCCAAAGCGGCCCCGCAAGTCAAATACACCGATGCCCCCGTCATTGCGCCGACCGAATATGTCGCGTCCAGCACCATCGTGCTGCGCCGCGATGTCACCTACAGCGACGATCTGGTGCTGTCCAAGGAGGCGGAAGAAGTCCTGCTCTGGCGCGACATCCAGAACGACCTGGTGCAGCAGTTGATGCGCCGCCTGGCCACGGCGAAGCTGCAGCCGGTCAAGGTGACTGACTAGACACCATGCTGCTGCGGCCGGAACAGCTTGCGGCGCATCTCGATAAACCGCTGGCGCCGCTCTACCTGCTGCACGGCGACGAGCCGCTGCTGGTGATCGAAGCCGGCGACGCCATCCGCGCCGCCGCGCGCAAACAGGGATTCGAAGAGCGCGAAGTCATCGTCGCCGGCACCGGCTTCAAGTGGGACGACCTCTTCCGCGCCGCCGGCAACATGTCCCTGTTCGGCGGCTCCAAGCTGGTCGACCTGCGCATCCCCTCCGGCAAACCCGGGCGCGAAGGCAGCGAAGCACTGCAACGTTACATCGCCACCCTGGGCCCGGGCATTGTGACGCTGATCACCCTGCCCGAGCTCGACTGGCAGGCGAAGAAGGCCGCCTGGGTCACGGCGCTGTCGAATGCGGGGGTGGCCATCGAATGCAACGCGCCGCCGCCGGCGCGCCTGCCGCAATGGATCGCCGAGCGCCTGGCGCGCCAGCAGCAGAGCGCACCGCGGCCCGCGCTGGAATTCATCGCCGCCCATGTCGAAGGCAACCTGCTGGCAGCGCACCAGGAGATCCAGAAGCTCGGCCTGATCCATCCACCCGGCGAGCTCACGCTGGACCAGGTGGAAGCCGCCGTGATGAACGTCGCCCGCTACGATGTGTCGGACCTGCGCGACGCACTCAAGGCGCGCGACACGGTGCGCGCCGCACGCACGCTGGAGGGACTCAAGGGCGAGGATGCGGCGCCGCCTCTGGTGCTCTGGGCACTGGCCACTGAAGCGCGCAGCGCCTCGGCGCCGGCGACGAAACAGCGCGCCCTCTTGCATGCGGCGAAGATTGACCGCATGATCAAGGGCCTGGCGCGCGGGGACATCTGGGACGAGTTTCTTCAACTGGCGTTGAAGATAACTCGCCTGGGTGAGCACCCTCACCCCCACCCCTCTCCCCAAGGGAGAGGGGTGACAAGTTATGGCCGCTGAAGCGGCAAAGGAAATACTGGAATTTCGATGAACGTAAAAG
Organism: Sulfuritalea sp.; assembly: GCA_044360105.1. GTDB lineage: Bacteria > Pseudomonadota > Gammaproteobacteria > Burkholderiales > Rhodocyclaceae > Sulfuritalea. The sequence goes on along the minus strand of JBIKKY010000001.1, from coordinate 111,838 downwards.
ACTACATGCAGCAAGTCGGTCGCAATGCGCGGGCAGCATCGCGGGCCACGGCGCGCGCCTCGACTGCCGCCAAGAACACCGCGCTGCTGGCGATGGCAGCGGCGATCCGCGAGCACCGCACCGAACTGCTCGCCGCCAACGCCGCCGATGTCGCCGAAGCGCGCGCCAACGGCCTTGACGCGGCGATGATCGACCGCCTGATGCTGACCGACAAAGGCGTCGAAGCCATGGCACAGGGACTGGAGCAGGTCGCCGCCCTGCCCGACCCGATCGGAGAAATCACGGACATGAAACGCCGCCCCTCCGGCATCCAGGTCGGCAGGATGCGCGTGCCGCTGGGCGTGGTCGGCATCATCTACGAAGCGCGGCCCAACGTCACGGCCGATGCCGCCGCGCTGTGCCTGAAGTCCGGCAACGCGGCGATCCTGCGCGGCGGCAAGGAAGCCCTGCGCGCCAACCAGGCCATCGCCGCCTGCGTGCGTGTCGGTCTGGCCGCTGCGGGCCTGCCGGAAACCGCGGTACAGGTCATGGAAACCACCGACCGCGAAGCCGTGAGCCTTCTCGTCGCCATGCCCGAGTACGTCGATGTCATCGTGCCGCGCGGTGGCAAGGGCCTGATCGAACGCGTCTCGCTCGATGCGAAGGTACCGGTGATCAAGCACCTCGACGGCAACTGCCACGTCTATGTCGACGAATTCGCCGATCCGGCCAAGGCGCTGCGCATCCTGGAAAACGCCAAGACCCAGCGCCTGGGCACCTGCAATACCGCCGAATCGCTGCTGATCGCACGCGGCGTCGCCGTATCGCAGGCGCCGACTTTATGCGCCATGCTCACGGCGAAGGGCGTCGAGATCCGCGGCTGCGCGGAAACCCTGAAGTTGGTGCCGCAGGCGAAGGCGGCGAGCGAGGAGGACTTCTACGCCGAGTACCTTGCCGCGATCATTTCGGTCAAGATCGTCGCCGGCGTGGACGAGGCCATCGCGCATATCAACAAATACTCCTCGGCCCACACCGACGCCATCGTCACCGAGAACTACACGAACGCGATGCGCTTCCTGCGCGAAGTGGATTCGGCTTCGGTGATGGTCAATGCGTCGACACGTTTCGCCGACGGCTTCGAATTCGGCCTCGGTGCCGAGATCGGCATTTCCACCGACAAGTTCCACGCCCGCGGCCCGGTGGGGCTGGAAGGCCTCACCTCGCAGAAGTGGATCGTGCTGGGTGACGGCGAGGTTCGTGCCTGACGGCACGAGCCTCGCCTGCGGCGACACAAACCGCCATCCCCCGTCTCCTGCCCCACGGCCGGCTTTGCACAGCCGGCCGGCTACGGCAGCGCGGAGCAGTGCTCCGCGAATTCCTGCCTTCGCCCCGAGGAGGGGGGGTATTGATCTGCTCGCTGCGCTCGAAACTATCGGCTACCAGCGTACTCGAACGGTGTAGTCCAGCACGGTGCTGCCGCCCGCCGGCACGGCGACGTTCCATGACGCCACGCGCGCGGAATCCTTGCTGTGCTTCTGCGACTCATGGACCATCTCCCAGTCGCCGGGCATGGGTTCCTGCACCCGCACCGTCACCGCTTCGTCCTTGGCGTTGCGCAGCTCGATGCGCCATGACGATTCGGTCTGGTTGTCGGCGATGCGCTTGTAATTGGTCTGCTTGCGCTCGGCGGTGATGTCGAAGGCTTCGCCCAGGCGCAGCTTGAGTTTCTCGTTCTTCGCCGTGTGCTCGATGCGGTCCTCGCCGACGAATTGCGCCGCGCCCTTGCTGTCCTTCGCATAGACGCGGACGATGCCGGCCGGCAGGGGCTTGCCGAGTTGCCCGCCCTTGTTTTCGAATTCCAGAAAGACTGCAGGTTTCAGCTTCTGCCCGATCTGGGTGTAGCGGTCACGGTAGAAGTACTCGTTGCCCGCCAGCAGGTATTCGCGGCGCACCGGCACGGCGCCGGCCGAGAGCAACGCAAGCTGCTTGGTCTGGTTGTCGGCAATCGACGTCGGCCGCTCGAAACTGTAGAGGTGGTAATCCATCAGCGCCTCCTGCGTCGCCTCCATGGACTTGGCGCGCGCCGGCGCCGGCGCCGCCATGGCATAGGCCCGCGAATCCTGCACGCGCACGCGATTCACCGTGCCGGCGACCAGTTGCAGCGTCGCGTCGTCGAAACCGGCACCGCTGCGATTGGTCAGCGTCACCCAGCCGTTGAGGTCGAGGCTCATGCCGTCGGCGGCCAGATTCGCCACGTAGTCGGCCTTCCACGCCAGGCCGGAGGTCAGGTAGGAAAGTTCCACCGCCTGCTTGCCGCCGGCCGCTTCGAGCAACACCGAGAGCGTCGGACGGTCGCGCAGGTTGGCCGGCACGCTGTCGAATGCCAGGCGTCCCGGCACGCCGGTTTCGATGCGGTCGGCGAAGCGCAATACCGTGCCTTGGCCGGCAGCGAGCACCGTCGCCGTTTCGCGCCGTTCGGCGTCCGAGGTCGGGTGCGGGCGGATCACGGTCACCTGGCGGCCGACGTACTTTTCCAGCAGCTTTTGCGGCGTCAGCAGGTCGAAATCGAAGTTCTGTTCGACCAGGGTCAATGGCGGCCCCGAGGCGGCGCGCAGCAAAGCGGTTTCGGGGCGCATCTGCGCCGCCACATCGCGCAGCGACAGACGCGCGAGGCCGGCCGGCAGTTCGACCCGGCGCCGTTCCTTGACCAGCGCCAAGTCATCGTTGTAGACGGTCACGGCGACCGCCTCGCGGTCGGCGGCGGTGGAACCGACATCCTTTGCCGGGTCGGCGGCATGGGCCAGGGTGGCGGCCAGCAGGCCGGCGGCGAGCAGGGGTTTCATGGGCGTCTCCTTTGTGCAGGCGGGCAACGATAGCATGAGGGCATCGGCGGTATCATGGCACCGACGACACCCATGGGATTATCCAGATGAAAACGAAGTTTCAGTGCAGCTTAACGTCGGCACTATCGGCACTATCGGCGCTGAACGCAGTGGCCGAAGCCCCGTAATGGCCGACGGGGCACTCGCCGGACTGAAGGTCCTCGACCTGTCCCGCGTCCTGGCCGGACCCTGGGCCTCGCAACTGTTGGGCGACCTCGGCGCCGACGTGATCAAGGTCGAGAAGCCCGGCGCCGATGGCAAAGGCGGCGACGACACGCGTGGCTGGGGGCCGCCCTGGCTGGCCGACGGCGCGGGCAAGCCGACCGTGGATGCTGCCTATTTCCTGTGTACCAATCGCAACAAACGCTCGCTGACGGTCGACATTACGCAGCCGGCCGGCCAGGAAATCGTCCGCGAACTCGCCGCGCAAGCGGACGTGGTGCTGGAAAATTTCAAGGTCGGCGGGCTTGCGGCCTATGGCCTCGATTACGCCAGCCTGTCGGCGCTCAATCCGCGTCTCGTATATTGCTCGATCACCGGCTTCGGCCAGGACGGCCCCTACGCGGCGCGCGCGGGCTACGACTTCCTGATCCAGGGCATGGGCGGTCTGATGAGCATCACGGGCCGCGCCGAAGGCGAGGACGGCGCCGGGCCGCAGAAGGTCGGCGTGGCGCTGACCGACATCCTCACTGGTCTTTACGCTACCATCGCCATCCAGGCGGCGCTCGCGCATCGCGAAAAATCCGGATCGGGCCAGCATATCGACCTCGCCCTGCTCGACGTGCAGGTAGCCTGCCTCGCCAACCAGGCGATGAACTATCTGGTTTCGGGCAAGGCGCCGCGGCGCATGGGCAACGGCCATCCCAACATCGTGCCCTACCAGGACTTCCCGACGGCCGACGGCGACATGATCCTCGCCATCGGCAACGACGGCCAGTTCGCGCGTTTCTGCGACATCGCCGGCCATGCCGAGTGGAGCGGCGATACCCGCTTCGCTACCAATGCCGCGCGGGTCAGGCATCGCGCCGAACTGATCCCGTTGCTGCGCCAGGCCACCGTGATGAAAACCACGGCCGAATGGATTTCGATCCTGGAAAGCGCCGCCGTGCCCTGCGGCCCGATCAACGACCTGGCCGCCGTCTTCGCCGATCCGCAGGTGCTGCATCGCGGCCTGCGCGTCGACCTGCCCCATGCGGCCGGCGGCAAGGCGCCGCAGGTGGCCAATCCGATCCGCTTTTCGGCGACGCCGGTCGACTACCGGCACGCGCCGCCGCTGCTGGGGCAGGATACCGAAACAATCTTGAAGGAACTGGGCCGCAGCACGGAAGACATCGCCGCATTGCGTACAGCGGGTGTGGTCTAAACCGGCTATCAGGACTCAAGCACGCGCAACTCGGCATTGGTGTAGCGCAGGCGGCTGGCGAGCACGCTGGCGATGCCTTCCATCAACCGCAAGCCCAGCTTCTTGTGCTCTTCGGCGAGCTTGTCGAAGGCGCGGCGCGACAGCACATAGAGTTCGGTATCACTGAACGCGACGGCATTGGCCGAACGCACCTCGCCGTCGAGGAAGGCCATCTCGCCGAAAAAGGCGCCGCGGCCGAAAGTGCCGAGGTGGTGCGATTGCCGGTCGGACAACGGCAGCACGATGCGCACCGCACCGCGCCGGATCAGGAACAGTTCGTCGCCGGCATCGCCGCGCGAGAAGATGGTATCGCCCTTCGCCACGCTGCGCTTTTCCATGCACTGTTCGAGGGCCGCCAGCGTCTGCTCCTTGCGCCCGGCGAACAGCTCGACCTCGTGCAGTTCCAGCGCAACCTCCTCGTCACGGAAACAGACCGTTTCATGGATGATGCGGTCCTCGACCCACTCCAGCGCGTCGTCCAGGGACGGGAACACGCGCACCGGGCTGTCCTGCCGGATCAGGCCGACCTGGTCGAAATACTGCTGCATGTCGCGCCCCGAGGGCAGGGTCGCCGGAATCGCGCTGAAGATCAGGAAACCGTGGCGCTCGGCCAGCATGTCCTTGACTTGCTCCAGCAAGTGCGCCGCCGTGACATCCACGGTCTGGATGCGCCGCATGTCGAGGATCAGGAAGTCGCGCGTCTTGAGTTCCGGCTCCATGGACAGGTAAAGCTGGTCGGCGGTGCCGAAGAACAGGCTGCCCTGCAACTCGATGATCGCGGCGCGATCGCCATGCTCGGTGAGGATTTCCATTTCCTCGTGGGTGCGGATGCGCTTCGAGAAGGTCTCGTTGCCGAGCAGCTTGCGGCGGACGATGGAACCGCCGATCTGCTCGCGGATGAACAGCACCACGGCGAGCACGATGCCGACGCCGGAAGCCGCGATCAGGCTCACCGTCAGGGCCGTGCCGATCACCGCGACGATCACCGCAAAATCGAGGATGGTCGAGCGCGATTTAAGGTAGTGCAGGCTGTTGCGGTCGATCATGCGCACGCCGATCACGATCAGGATGCCGGCGAGGCCCGCCACCGGAATCCATGAGATGAAACTCGCCAGCAGCAGGAAGGCGACGAGCGCCAGCACGCCTTCGACCATGCCGGAAAAGCGACTGCTGGCGCCGCCGGAGATATTCACCAGGGTCGCGCCCATGGTGCCGGCGCCGGGAATGCCGCCGATCGCAGCCGAAGCCAGGTTGCCCAGGCCCTGGCCGACCAGTTCGCGGTTCGAGTCGTGGCGCGAGCGGGTCATGGCATCGAGCACCACGCAGGTTTTCAGCGTGTCGATCGACAGCAGTACGGCCAGGGTCAGCGCCGGCATCACCAGTTGCAGCAACTGATGCAGGCTGACATCGGCGATCGCCGTCCAGCGTCCGGCCAGGCCGGCGAAGAAACTGCCGCCGCCGCCACCGTCGAGCGCGCCGACCACCAGGGTGTTGCCCTGCAGGCTCAATAGCGCCGGATCGAGCAGGCCGAGGCCGAAGTAGGCGGCAATGCCCGCCACCAGGCCAAGCACGGCACCGGGCACGGCCTTCGTCAGGCGCGGCGCCCACAGCATGACGAGGATGGTCACGACGCCGACCACGATGGCCTGCCAGCGCCATTGATCGGGCGCGGCCAGGGCCGCCCAGAAATGCAGGTCCTTGGGGGCGCCAAGCAGCTTCGGTACCTGGCTGCCGATGATGATCAGGCCGACCCCGGACAGATAGCCGCTGACCACGGTGTAAGGCATGTACTTGATCAGGCGGCCCAGGCTCGCCAGGCCGAAGAGAAGCTGCATCAGGCCGGCGAGCAGGCCGAGCAGGGTCAGCAGCAGCAGGATCGTGTCCACCGGGGCACCGCTGGCCACGGCTTCGATGGCGAAGGCCGACACCACCGCGGCGGCGGGGGCGCAGGGCGCGGAAATCAGACGATTGGTACCGCCGAAGCTCGACGCGACAATGCCGATCGCCGTCGCGCCAAGGATCCCGGCCAGGGCGCCGAGCGCGACATGGGTCGGGCCCAGCACGGCATAGATGGTGACGCCATAAGCGATTGCCGACGGCAAGGCCACCAGCATGGCGGCAAAACCACCCCAGAAATCGCCTGCGGGGTTTTCCAGTTTTGGCAGTTTCATTGGCTGTTCTGCATCGATCTGTCGAATCAGGATTTTGTCATGAAGCACCCTCCCTGTCCTAAGAATGCCGAGTGTTGTAAGCTTCACGCTTCAATAAAGCCATAACCGGAGGAATCACCATGAAGAAAGTTCGCAGCCTGTTGCTCACCGCGGTCACGCTGGCCCTTGCCGCCACGGCCCATGCCCAGGAATTCGTCACGGTCCTTACCGGCGGTACCTCGGGCGTCTACTACCCGATGGGCGTCGCCCTGTCGCAGATCTACGGCAAAGCCATGCCCGGCGCCAAGACCTCGGCCCAGGTGACCAAAGCCAGCGCCGAGAACCTCAACCTGCTGCAGGCCGGCCGCGGCGAGATCGCCTTCACCCTCGGTGACGCGCTCAATGAAGCCTGGAAGGGTAACGAGGAAGCCGGCTTCAAGACCCCGCTCAAGAAACTGCGCACCATCGCCGCGATCTATCCCAATTACATCCAGATCGTCGCCGCCGCCGATTCCGGGATCAAGACCCTGGCCGACCTCAAGGGCAAGCGCGTTGCCGTCGGTGCGCCGAAATCCGGCACCGAGCTCAATGCGCGCGACATCTTCAAGGGCGCCGGCATGAGCTACAAGGATTTGGCCAAGGTCGAATACCTGCCCTTCGGCGAATCGGTGGAACTGATGAAGAACCGCCAGCTCGACGCCACGCTGATTTCGGCCGGCCTCGGCGTTGCCGCCATCCGCGACCTGGCCACCTCGGTCAAGATCGTCCTCGTGCCGATTCCCGCCGACGTGGTGGCCAAGATCGGCGAAGCCGCCTACCAGGCCGGCACCGTGCCGGCCAACACCTACAACGGCCAGACCGAGGCGACGGCTACCGTGGCGATTCAGAACTTCCTGGTCAGCCACGAAGGCGTGTCGACCGATGCCGCCTACAAGATGACAAAGGCGATTTTCGACAACCTGCCCGACCTGAAGGCCGCGCACTCGGCAGCGAAGGACATCACGCGGGAAAACGCCGCCAAGGCGCCGCCGGCGCCGCTGCATCCGGGTGCCGAGAAGTACTATAAGGAAGTCGGGCTGATCAAGTAGCCAGGCGCCGAGCCGGCCCAAGCATGGCGCAGCCAACTAACCGGAGCCGCGAAGCGGCGAACATCCGTCACCCCCGCCCGGGCGGGGGTTGGGGGGTGGGGGCCATTAAAGAAGGGTCGCGGTGAGCGACCACAGCGTCGCCCCCGACCACGGCCAGGAAGAGTTCTCCGAGCACGGCGTGCAGCGCCGGCTCGGAGGCCACTGGCTGACGATTCTTAACGGCCTCGCGCTGACATTTTCCACTTACCAGCTGATCGTCGCGGCTTTCCATCCGCTGTCCAGCCTGGTCATCCGCAGCCTGCACGTCGGCTTCCTGCTGTGCATCACCTTCATCCTCTACCCGGCGTTCAAGAGTGGCGGCAAGCTTTCAAAAGTCGGCGCTGGCGACACGGCGCTGGCCTTCGGCGCGTTGGCGCTGTCGACCTACCACTGGGTATTCGAGGCCGACCTGATCCAGCGCTCGGGCGACCCGAGCAACGTCGACCTCTTTGTCGGCACCGCGCTGGTGATCCTCACTTTCGAGGCGACGCGGCGCATCCTCGGCCTGGCCCTGCCCATCGTCTGCGGCATCTTCCTGCTCTACGGCATGTTCGGCCAGTACCTGCCGGGCGATCTCGCCCATCGCGGCTACGGCTTCGACCAGATCGTCAATCAGTTGGCCCTCGGTACCGAGGGCATCTTCGGCATCCCGACACTGGTCTCGGCGACCTACATTTTCCTTTTCATCCTGTTCGGCTCGTTTCTCGAACACGCCGGCATGATCAACCTGTTCAACTCCCTGGCGCTGGGCTTCGTCGGCCACACCAAGGGCGGCGCGGCCAAGGTGTCGGTGATTTCCTCGGCGCTGATGGGCACCATCTCGGGCTCGGGTGTGGCCAACGTGTTGACCACCGGCCAATTCACCATTCCGCTGATGAAGAAGTTCGGCTACTCGGGCGTATTCGCCGGCGCGGTCGAGGCAACGTCCTCCATGGGCGGCCAGATAATGCCGCCGGTGATGGGCGCGGTGGCCTTCATCATGGCCGAAAACCTAAACGTGCCCTATGCCGAGATCGTCAAGGCGGCGGCGATCCCGGCCATCCTCTACTACCTGACGGCGTTCTGGATGGTGCATCTCGAAGCCGGGCGCAAGAACCTGGTCGGCATGCCCAAGTCCGAATGCCCCAACCCCTGGCATGCGATGCGCGACAACTGGTACCTGCTGCTGCCGCTGGTGGTGCTGGTGATCACGCTGTTCAACGGCTTCACGCCGATGTTCGCCGGCATGGTCGGCCTGGTGTTGACCGCCGTGCTGATCCTCGGCGCCGCGATCGCCGCGCGCGTTTCGAGCACGGCTTTCCGCTACGTGTTCTGGATCGCGCTGGGACTCACCGCCGCGGTCTTCGTCAAGAACATGGAAACCTGGGGCATCTACCCGCTGCTGGGCCTGATCGCCGCACTGGTGGCACAAACCTTCGCCATCCGGGGCGGCATGAAGACCCTGCACCTGCTCAGGATGAGCCTGGTCGATGGCGCGCGCCAATCGCTGGCGGTGGGCATCGCCTGTGCCATCGTCGGCGTCATCATCGGCGTGCTGACCCTGACCGGCGCGGCGTCCTCCTTCGCCGGCTACATCCTCAGCGTCGGCGAGAAGAGCCTGTTCCTCTCGCTGGTGCTGACCATGCTCGTGTGCCTCGTGCTCGGCATGGGCATCCCGACCATCCCCAACTACATCATCACCAGCTCGATCGCCGCGCCGGCCCTGCTCAAGCTCGGCGTGCCGCTGATCGTCAGCCACATGTTCGTCTTCTACTTCGGCATCATGGCCGACCTGACGCCGCCGGTGGCCCTGGCCGCCTTCGCCGCGAGTTCCATCGCCAAGGAATCGGCGATGAAGATCGGCATCAAGGCGGTGCAGATCGCCATCGCCGGCTTCGTCATCCCCTACATGGCGGTCTACACCCCGGCACTGATGCTGCAGGGCGACTGGACCTTCGTCGCCGTCGCCTACATCGTGTTCAAGGCGGTGGTCTCGATCATGCTGTGGGGCGCGGCGGCGATCGGCTTCCTCTTCACGCCGCTCAACATGTTCGAACGCGGCTTTGCGGCGGCGGCGGCCTTCATGCTGGTGGCGGCGCTGCCGCTCACCGACGAGATCGGCTTCGGCATGAGCGCGGTCTTCGTCGTCTGGCATTTCATTCGCAGCCGGCGCGCGGATCGCCGTGCCGCCAGCGCCGACTCTTAGGCGCAATGAGCCTTTGCCTGGCCGCCGGCACGCTAAGTGCCGTGCTCGCCATCGATGCCTTCACCCTGAGCTGGATCCATTCCATCGAGAAAATCCGCTGGGAGGAAGACTGGCGCATCGTCGGCAGGGAACTGGTGATCGACGAAGCGCGTATCCGCGGCAGCGGCGCCGGCATGGAGCCGCCGGCCGGCAGCGTGCTGAAGGATGGCGTCTGGCGCTATCGTCCCGCGTTGCCGCCGCAGCAGGTGCTGCGCCTTTCGCATTCGCCGCATGCCGGTGGCTACACGCTGTGCACGGCGACCCTGTGCGCGCCGCTTGCGGATCGGTTGCCGGAGCTGCCAGGCAGCGCAACAATCGAAATCTATTCCTGCGGGGAGAAGTGACGCGCTTGCAAGCTTCCGCGCCATGCCTCATCGAACACCATGTCACAGACGAGACGCTCTCGCCCATGCACCAATTCCAGTTCGCCTGCTCTTATTGACCGCTCGTCGGCGAACACGTCGGTCAAGTGATCCAGCAACTTCCGCTTGTACTCGGTGTCGTGCGATCCCGCCAGATGCAGACCTTTGGTTTCCAGCACCACCAGTCGGGTCGCGCCGTCGCCGTCCAGTTTCGCGAAGACGAAGTCGGGATAGACCTTGTGCCGCTTCCATCCCTGCAAGCCATACTGAGCCTTTGCTACGTTGCGATGCCACCATTGCAGTGCCGCCTGGGTATCCAGATAGCAGGCCACGTCTGACTCAAAACCCGTGTCCACCAGCGCTGCGAGCGCGGGCTCGAACAAACTCTTCTCCACCGGCATGCCATCTTCCCGCGCCAGCGGTCGCGGTTTGCCTGACAGGTCTAGCGAGAAGTGTTCGGGAATCTCATAGTCCATCGCATCCGCGCGCAAGCGGAACTCGATACGTCCCTCCGCCACGGCCGCATTGAATACCGACTGCGCCAGACGGTCGCGTTCGCTTTCCACGTCGACTCGCAGCCTCTCCAGCAGCGAGGTCAGCGACGCCGCCAGCAGTTCCTCCCCGAAACCCAAGCCCGCCAGGCGCCGGATTACCGTATCCGTCCAGGTCCACACCCACCAGGCATTCGGCGCGATGTCGAGCAGGCCGCGCACCAGCAAAGCCCGGTCGAGACGCTGCAGTGCCAGCCGCTTGCCGGCCGTCGCAACGCGCTCGGGATGGTCCAGTACGTCCAGCCCGACATCGAACTGCTGCGCCAGCGCCGTCGAAACACCTGGCGCCCAGTCGCGCGCCAGCGCTTCGGCATCGAGTTGCGACCAATCGACCCCCGCCAGCACGTCGCTTTCGTAGTTCAGCTCGCGCCGCGCACTATTGCTTTCGACCCAGGTGACGCGTGGCAGAAAAATACGCAGCCGGGCAAAGTTCTTGCGGCGATGAAACTGGCGCTTTTGGGTATCCACAGAGTCACCGCCTTCGCCCGTCACCGACACGCCGAGATCGCCCATGCCCTCGCTTTCCAGCGAGCCCTTGATGGCCTTGACCACTTCTCCAGTCTTTGCGTTGTGGCACAACACGTAACAGGAATCCAGCGCCGGCCGGCCGGTCTTGACCACCTGTGGCTGGCGCAGGATGCGCCCGACCAGTTGCGTCATGGCCCGAATTTCGCGGCCTGCCGCCAGAGCACACAGCACATAGGCAAACGGGCAATCCCAACCTTCCTGCAGCGCCTGCTTGGTGATGATGGCGCGCACCGCGCAGGCTGGCGACAGTAGATCGAGATTCTCCGGTTGCTTGAGTTCGTCCTTCTCGGAGGTCTTGATTGCAATTTGCGACTCAGTGAAACCAAGCTGCATCAGCCATGCTTTGGCATCCTCGGCGTGAATGAAGCCGGCGTCGCGCATGTCCTTGCCGGTGCGCTCCACCTGCACCAATAATATCGGGCGGATGTAGCGATTGTTCTCGGCGTGCAGTTCGTCGGCCTCGCGCTGCAAGCCAGCCAGGCGCTCGACGGCGCTTGTCAGGCAACTCTGCCAGTCACTCCAGCCGCGCACGTCGACATGGATCGGCAGCTTGATCATCTCGGCCTCGTCGAGGTCGGTGCCACGCACATCGACCAGGATGTTCGACCCGCTGCCCTTTTCCGAGGCGATTCGCGGCGTCGCCGACAGTTCCAGCAGAAACGACGGATTGAAACCGTCCAGCGTGCGCAAGGCGTTTTCGCTGTAGGCGTGATGCCCTTCGTCGATCACCACCATCGGTCGCTGCAAGCGCAGCACGTTGCCCAGCGAACTCTTGACGATGGAACCCTTGGTCTTCCGCGCGTCCTCGGCGCTGGCCCCGAACGGAGCATAGACATCGAGATTCGGCACCTCGCGCAACAGATTCCAATGCGCCTCGATGTCGTCCTCGCGCGGCACGAAGCCGAGCACGTTGCCGCGATCGCGGAAAGCCTTGAGCTTCTTCTGCGCCTCGTCCTTGCGGGCGGCGGATTGCAGCATCAGCAGCATCACGCACAGATGCGACTCGACATCGATCCGGGAAAGCGGCGAATCCTTTTGCAGAATCTTCACGCGCCCAGCTCCGGCCACATTCAGCATTTGCCGGTAGGGATGGTCGCGATTCGCCAGCGTCTTCAGCGTCTGCCGATAGATGGCCTCGTTGGGCACGATCCACAACACCAATCCGGTGTGCCGATTCAGATAGCTGGAAAACACGCGCCCGACGCTTGCCGCCGCCAGCAGCGTCTTGCCGCCACCGGTGGGAACTTTCAGACAGAGATTCGGTATCGCCGTACCGCCAGCGCCGACTTCTCCCGTCCAGCGCGACGAGTGCGGCTGGCCGGCGAAAGTGGGGGGAAGTTCGTCGGCCTTCTTCAAGGCCTCCCAGGTCTTCTTCGGAAAATCCGCCACCTGCGCCAGCAAATCGTCGGCGCCTTCCATCGCACGCAACACCTTCGCCTGCTGCCCGGCCTGCGCCGCGTGTTTCTTGAGTTCGGCGAGATAGGTATCCAGCTTCGCCAGCACGCCGGACTGGAAGGGTTTCAGTTGCGTGCTGCCGATAGCCTCGGTCGCCGCTGCGTAGCGGCGCGGTTCCCAGAAAACTTTGCGGTCGCGTTCGATGCGGGTGCGGAAATCTGCGTTTAGCTTGTCCGACAGGCTGACCAGGTCGACTCTATAAATGATCTCGGCTGCTTCAACAGCACTCCACAATCTGGACTGGCTGTACTCATGCTTCTCGTCCCACTCCACCGCCAGATCGATATCGGATTCCGGACGCGGCGTGCCACGCCCGCGCGAACCATACACCCATACCCTTGCCAACCCAGGCGTCTGCTCAAAGATTCGGGCCAGCTTTGCATAAACGTTTGGCGCGATGCCAAACTGCCATGCTGATTGGTCGGAGTGCGCGGCCGTCACAATGAATCAATGCGTTGCCGAAATGAATCAAACGCTGCCAATGCCGTAGCACGCACGAATGCCGCCACTTCGACAGCCTTGTTTTCGTTGTACGTATGACTGGTCTCGTCTCGACAATCCTTGATGTCTTCCCATAGTTTGGGATCGGAAATCAGCTGGCAGCGAAACGCATTCTGAATGATCGGCTTTTGCATTTCTGGCACTTGCTCACCTTGCTCCTTCATCCAGTAAAACATGCTCTTCCAGGCCAGCTCATATGTGAATTCGAAGCGTTGAATCAATGCGTCGCGCACCATCATCGTTTCGTCTGTGTCAGCGGCCTCATGCAGTCGTTCGAGGGCCTTGCCATACTGAGTGCGCGCCAGTTCAAACCTATCGCGGAACTGCCCCATCATCCCTCCCGATACAGCGCAAACGGCAGCGGCGCGTAGTCCACGCCATGCTCCGCGAGTTGCTTGTTCGACATGTACTTGGCCGGGGCAAAGACCAGATGGCGCTTGCCATCGTTCTTCATCTTGCCCCAGGCAGCAAACTCCCTTGCCTTCGTCAGTGTCAATGCGGCTTCGGGCGATTTGAGGAAGCTCAAGGTCGGTTCGTAGATCAGCCAGACGTGGGCGTCCTTGGCTTCGCCCAGATACCAGGGCGGCGCCTTTTTCGGCGTAGGCGGCAGGGTGCCGCCGGTGGCGGTGTGGAACAGCCAGGCGCCCAGGGCGTCGAAGCCCGGCAGGTTTTCACCCGCAAGCAGCTTTTCGATATCGAGCGGTTCGCCCAGCGTGCAGTAAGTGAATTCGCCGCCGAGGCCGTCGACCATTTGCGAGATGCGCTTGACGCCCTCGACCAACAGCACGCCGTCGTCGAGTTTCGCTTCGATCTTTTCGAAACGCCTTTTCTTCGTCGTGCCCTGATCGGCGAGGTCGCCCTCGGCAAAACCTTCACGGGCCTTGATCGCCTCGACTTTCTTCAGCCATTCGTCGGCCTTTTTGAACTGGGTAAAGGTAATCTTTTCCTTCAGCAGTTCCTCGCGCTGCGTGCCGGACCATGCATAGCCCTTGATCGCGCGGCGCACGCGTTCGGCGGTGAGGCGGTCGGCGTAGTCCTCGCCTTCGACGAGGATGAATTTGCGCTGTCCGTTGTCGCGGGCGTTGGCCTTGAGCACGGCGTGGGCAGCGGTGCCGGAACCAGCGAAGGAGTCGAGGATGAGGGAGTCTGAAAAAGACAAGTAGTCAAGCAGATAGCTCACAATTTCGACTGGCTTAACCGTATCGAAGCCGTGTTGGTTGCCCATGACTTGGTTTAGCTGGTTTTTCCCGGCTTCGGATGTTCCGCTGTCGCTTCTTTCCACAAACGAATAGAAGGGACGATTCTCGTCCGATTCCTCATCAGCAAAATATCGGCGAAATGGAATGCCGTCTCTAAACTCAAGATGGCCGGATGCATGCAGACCTTTGATGAAATCTTCGCCACCTTGCCAACGCTGGTCAGGTGGCGGAGTGAATCCCGCAACTTCAAAACGCATGGTTTCCCGTTCGTTCTCGCCACGGTTCGACTTGAGGATTGTTTGAAGGCGGTATGCCCGGTCGCCATCAAGGTGCGGATAGCGCCGAATTTCCCCGGACGCAACCAAATTGAAGCGGCAAGCCGATTTGTCACCGTAGAGGTGAACATATTCCGCGTCCTGTTGCGGCTTCACCTTTGCGTCGCCCGTGTTGCTTGGCTTTGCACGGCTCTTCCAAGCCAAAGTCGTGACGTAACTATCGGCGCCAAATACTTCATCCATCAGCATCCGTAAGCGATGCTGCTCGTCATTACCAATGAATACGGCAATCACTCCTTTATCGGAGAGCAGTTCCCGCAGCAGCACCATGCGTGGCCACATCATGCATAGCCACTTGTCGTGGCGCAGCATGTCTTCACCATCGACCGGATTGGTGGACAGCCACTCCTTCATCATCGGCGAATTGACGTTGTCGCTATAGCACCAGCCTTCGTTGCCGGTGTTGTAGGGCGGGTCGATGAAGACCAGGTCCACCTTGCCGGCGTAACGCGGCAGCAGCGCCTTCAGCGCGTGCAGGTTGTCACCGTGGATCACCAGGTTGCCGCCCAGGTCCGCCGGGCCGATGCCCTTCTTGACGTCCGCCAGCAGCGGCCGGTAGGGCACCGAGAGGTGGTGGTTATAGACGTACTCTTTGCCTTTGAAAACGATTTCGGACATATGTAGTTGGCAAGCCGTCGCGGAAGTTGCCGGAGTTTACCCCGTTGGGGGCTTGCGGGCGCATCGGGTCGGACCGACAATTCGGCCTTCACCTCCGACCGGGAGCCCTCCATGGCCAAACAGCCCTACGCCGCCGTGCTGTCAGCACCGACTTTCAGCATCGGCATCGAATGCAATGCCGACGAGATCACCGGCATCGATTACCTTGAACCCTGTCCCGAAGTCGCGCCGAAAACCCCTCTGGCCAGGGAAGTCGTGCGCCAGTTGCGCGCCTGGCTGAAAGACCCGCGATTCGACTTCGGCCTGCCGCTGGCGCCGGCCGGCACGCATTTCCAGCGCCGGGTGTGGAACGCGGTCGCGGCGATTCCTCCCGGCCACACCATGAGCTACGGCGAGGTCGCCGCCGCGATCCGCAGCGGCCCGCGCGCGGTGGGCAATGCCTGCGGCGCCAACCCCTATCCCATCGTCGTGCCCTGCCATCGCGTCGTCGCCGCGAATCAGGGGCTGGGCGGCTTCGGGCGCCAGGGCGAAGGCTTCCTGCTCGACATCAAACGCTGGCTGCTGCGCCACGAACATGCTGGCTACTGACGCCGCCCTGATCGACGAGTTCATCGACGCCCTGTGGCTCGCCGACGGCCTGTCGAAGAACACGCTGGCGAGCTACCGCAGTGACCTCGCGCTGTTTTCCGGCTGGCTGGAAAAAAAAGGCATCACGATAGTCGGCGCCGACGAGACGGCGATCAATGGCTATCTCGCCTTCCTGCACGCCCGCCCGGGCGGCATCAAGTCGTCCAGCCAGCGCCGCCTGATGGCGACGCTGCGCCGCTGCTACCGCTGGCTGCTGGACCAGGGCCGGCTGCAGGCCGATCCGCTGCTCAACATCGACAAGCCGCCGGGCATCCAGCGCTTTCCGAAGACGCTTTCGGAAAAACACGTGGAAGACCTGCTCGCCGCGCCCGACGTGCAAACCCCGCTTGGCCTGCGCGATCGCGCCATGTTCGAACTGCTCTACGCCACCGGCCTGCGGGTTTCCGAACTGGTCGGCATCCGCCTGTTCGAACTGAGCCTCAACGACAACGTGGTGCGCGTGATGGGCAAGGGATCAAAGGAGCGTCTGGTGCCGCTGGGCGAAGTGGCCGCCGACTGGCTGCGGCGCTACATTTCAGGGGCGCGCGGCGAACTGTTGAAGCAGCACGTGTCGGATGCGATTTTCGTCACCACGCGCGGCGCCGGCATGACGCGGCAGATGTTCTGGACCCTGATCAAGAAATACGCGCTGCGGGTCGGCATCCCGCGGGAGCGCATCTCGCCGCATGTGCTGCGCCACGCCTTCGCCACCCACCTGCTAAACCACGGCGCCGACCTGCGTGTGGTGCAGTTGCTGCTGGGCCATGCCGACATCTCGACCACGCAGGTGTACACCCATGTCGCGCGCGAACGCCTCAAGCAACTGCATCACCAGCACCATCCGCGCGGCTGAAACCATTCACGTCGGGCAGGCGTGGCGCTGCAAAGCCTGCAGGATCTCGCCGCTGGCCCTGTCCTGCACGAAGGCGACGACACCGAGGTCGACGCGCTTCCAACCGACTTCCAGCGCGATCTGCTGCCGCAGCGACGAGCGGCCATCCCGGCCTAATGCCAGCGGGCCGATCAGGCGGCGCACCACGTAGTCGTGGCGCAGGGTCTTGCCGCTGTTTTCTCCGGCGCGCACCTGCGATTCCAGATTGTTTTCGTACAGCGCGAGCCAGACCTCGCTGCCCGGTTTCGTCGCGGTGACCGTGCCACTTACTACAAGTTGCCCGCCGCGCGCGGCATCCAGTTCGAGCGCGATGGCGGCGCCGGCGGGCAGATCCGCCACGCCGTCGAGCGGGCCGCCGCCACTGCGCCAGTCGCGGCCGTTCCTGAGGAATTGCGGCGTATAGATCGAGCGCGAACGCGCCAGGCCGGCCATCGCGTACTGGCGCTGGGTATATTGCGCGCTGGCAAAACGATCGGTCCAGCCGAGGCGATCCCAGTAATCGACATGGAAGGCCAGCGGCACCAGGCGCCCGGCGAGCCCGGCCTGGGTCTTCCACTGCGACAGGCGGTGATCGGCCGGGGGACAACTGTCGCAGCCTTCCGAGGTGTATAGCTCCAGCAAAACATTGCGCTGCGCTCCGCTTTGCGCCACGCACGCCGGCGCGGCGAGTGCGCCGACGCTGAACAGGGCGGCAAGGCCGGCAGACATCAGGCACGTGAATCGGCAAGGTTTCATGGTCAAGCTCCGGTTGAAGGCGAAGGGGGCAAAGGCTGAGCGATTGGACGCGCGACGGCCGGATTCCTTACGCCCCGCGGGAAACGGTTGCACCCGAACGGACGGCTGCGGGAGGCGTAGAATTCCCCCATGAGACACGAAACCCGCTACCAAGATTCGGCCCCCGAAACACCGGCGACCAAGTTCCTGCACAAGCATCACATCGCCCATTCCAACCACCTCTACGAATACGAGGAGCACGGCGGCACGCAGGTGTCGGCGCGCGAGCTCAACGTGGCCGAGCACGCGGTGGTCAAAACGCTGGTCATGGAAGACGAGAATGCAAAACCGCTGGTCGTGCTGATGCACGGCGATCGCAAAGTGTCCACCAAGGAACTGGCGCGCCAGATCGGCGTCAAGAAGGTCGGCCCCTGCAAGCCCGAAGACGCCTTGCGCCACACCGGCTACATGGTCGGCGGTTGCTCGCCCTTCGGCACCAAAAAGGTCCTGCCGGTGCATATGGAGAAATCCATCCTCGACCTGCCGCTGATCTACATCAACGGCGGGCGTCGCGGCTACCTGGTCGGCGTCCATCCGCACGACGTCCTGGCCGTGCTGCAGCCGAAGATCGTCGAGTGCGCGCTGAAGGACTGATCAGCGCGACTTGTAGGTCGGCAGGCTGAGCTGCCAGCGGATCGCCGCCAGGCGCAGGCCCAGCACCACCGTGGCACCGGCCGCCGCCGCCACGGCATCACCCAGCCCCAGATGCAGCGCGCCGAGCAGGATCAGCGCGCCGAGCCAGGAGGCCGTGGCGTAAAGCGTACCGGCCCGCATCACCAGCGGCACTTCGTTGACCAGGATGTCGCGCAGCATGCCGCCGACGACGCCGGTGATCACCGCCAGCAGCGAGGCGGAGAGCCAATGCACTCCGGAGGCGACGGCGATCTGGCAGCCCACCACGGTGAACAGCGCGAGGCCCACGGCATCGGGCACGACGAACAGCCCGGGGCGCACCCGGATGCGCCGCGCGATGATGAAGGTGAGGCCAACCGCAAGCAGGCCGCAGAACAGGTAGGCGACATCGCCCAGCCAGAACACCTGCCGGTCGAGCAGCAGGTCGCGCAGGGTGCCGCCGCCGAGGCTGGTGGCGAGCCCGACCACCACGGCGCCGACCAGGTCCATTTTCTTGTTCTCGGTTTCCAGCACCGCCGAGGCGGCATTGACCGCCACCGCCGCCATGCCGATGGCGTAGATCAGCTCGGCCGGCGCGGGCAGGGGCGTCATCGCGAACGTTCGATCTGCACGCCGACGCGGCGCACGCCTTTCATGATGCCCATCTTGGCGATGCTGATCTTGACCCAGGGTGCGCCGAATTCGTTCAACAGCAGGCCGATCACGTATTCCCCCAGCGTCTCCAGCAGGTTGAAGTGGCGCGCCGCCAGTTCGGCGCGGATGCGCTCGATCACCGCGTCATAGCGGATTGTCTTGTCGATGTCGTCATCCTGCGCCGCCGCGTCGGGCACGCCGAAGGTCAGGCTGATTTCGAGCGTCTGCGCCGCCGCCTTCTCGCGTTCGAAGATGCCGACGTGGGCGTCCACCCGCATGTCGTCGATGAAAATGAAGTCCATTACGTCTCCGCCGGGCCGCCCGCGCAAGCGCGGGAATATGCTGGGCACCCCCTCCCGGCTGTCCACGGCTGGCTTTGCAAAGCCAACCGGCTTCGGCGGCGCGAAGAAGTGCTTCGCGAAACCCCGCCTGCGCGCCCGGCCGCGCGGTGGAGGTGACTGGTCAGCCCCGCCCTCGGGGCGGGGAAATTGGGATGGGCCATCGCAATGCTCCTTTACAATGCAGCCCATTCTATGGAATCCGCAATGAACCTGCTTGTCTATGCCGTGCTGGGCTACCTGCTCGGCTCCGTGCCCTTTGCCGTGATCGTCTCGCGCGCGTTTCGCCTGGCCGATCCGCGCAGCTTCGGCTCGGGCAATCCGGGCGCCACCAACGTGCTGCGCAGCGGCAGCAAGGCCGCGGCCCTGCTGACGCTGCTCGGCGACGCCGCCAAGGGCTGGCTGGCGATGTTTGTTGCCGCAAAAGTCGGTGCTGACGGCACGGCGATTGCCGTAGCCGGACTGGCGGCTTTCCTCGGCCATGTGTTTCCCTTCACCCTCGGCTTCAGGGGCGGCAAGGGTGTGGCCACCGCGCTCGGCGTGCTGCTGGGTTTCTCCGCGGCACTGGCGGGGATCACGGCGGCTGTCTGGCTGACGGCGATCATATTCACGCGCTATTCCTCACTGGGAGCGCTGGCCGCGGCCGCAGCAGCGCCCGCGCTGACCTGGTGGCTGCTGGGAAGCGTCGACGTCACGGCGGCCGTCACGTTCATGTGCGCCGTGCTGATCTACCGCCACAAGAGCAACATCCGCAAGTTGCTGGCCGGCAGCGAAGGGCGCATCGGCGGCCCGAAGAAGCCGCGGCACGGCCCCACTTTATAATGGGCTCCGGTTCCCCAATCACATTTTTCAGGATGCGATCCAATGGATGATCTGGACTTTTCCGGCGGACCGAAAACGCCACCCGCGCCGAAGCCAGTCCCGCCGGGCGAGCCGGCTTCACTCTACGAACCCAGGCTCGCACTCGAATTCTTCAAGCTCGGCGGCACCCTGGAACAGTTTCCCGCCGGCAGGCAGATCTTCGCCGAGAACGACAAGGCCTCGGGACTCTTCTCCAAGGGCGCACGCGTCTACCTGCTGCTGGACGGCGACGTGATGCTCACCCGGGCCGGCAAGCCGCTGGACCTGGTGCCTCCCGGCGAGATATTCGGCGAGATGGCGGCGATCGCCGAAGCCCCGCGCAGCGCGACGGCCACCGCGCGCAAGAATTGCCGGGTGTTGTCGCTCGACGAAAAGCAGTTCCAGCACGCCTTGCAGAAAATGCCAGAATTCGCCCTGATGCTGATGAGCGTCATGGCCCAGCGCCTGCGTCGCGGAGTGGCGCGACTGGCCGCGGCAAAAAAGACTCCGATCGAGGTGCTGGAAAACCGGAACACGCTGGACAAGACGATGCTCGCCGAATTGCAGCATGAACTCGGCGACCCGAAGCCGTCCACCGCCGCCGCCGGCAGGACCGTGGTCACCAAGGGCGCCGTGGGCGCCTGCATGTTCGTCGTCATCAAAGGCCGCATCGCAATCTTGGTCGACGATCGGGTGATCGAGCGCGTCGGCCCGGGTGGCGCATTCGGCGAAATGGCGCTGGTCGATCGTTCCGGCCGTTCCGCCACCGCCACGGCGGAAACCGACAGCGCCTGGCTGCTGGTCGGCAAGGACGAATTCGTCGACATGGTCAGGGCAAGGCCGGCCTTCGGCATCGCGCTGATGCGCTCGCTGAGCGCGCGCGTGCTGCATATCGGCAAACTTCTGGGAAGCTGAAAATCGCGCCGGGCGCTCAGGAGATCTCGGCCAGCGGCCAGCGCGGCCGCACCGCGAAAGCGCCGCCGCGATCCGGCACCGCGCCCTGAAGCAGCCGCTGGGCACCTGCGAAAGCGATCATCGCGCCGTTGTCGGTGCATAACTCCAGCGCCGGATAGAACACCCGGCCGCCGATCTTGGCCATGGCCTGATCCAGCCTTTCGCGCAGGCGCTGGTTGGCGCCGACGCCGCCGGCCACCACCAGGGAAGAAAGTCGGTGTCGGCGACACGCCGCCACCGCCTTGGACGCCAGCACTTCCGTCACCGCTTCCTGGAATTCCGCGGCGAGGTCGGCCTTGTCGGCTTCAGAAAGCTCCTGCGCCCGCGCCGTGGTCAGCACCGCCGTCTTCAGCCCGGAAAAGCTGAAGGACAGGTCACCGCTGTTGAGCATCGGCCGCGGCAGCTTGAAGCGGCCGGCCTTGCCCGATTCGGCCAGCTTTGCCAGCGCCGGCCCGCCGGGGTAGCCCAGGCCGAGCAGCTTGGCGGTCTTGTCGAAGGCTTCGCCAGCCGCATCGTCGAGTGATTCGCCGAGCAGTTCGTAGTCGCCGACCCGCGCCACGCGCATCAGCTGCGTATGCCCGCCGGATACCAGCAGCGCGATGAAAGGAAAGCAAAGCTTCAGTGCAGACTCATGCCCGCTTGCGGGCGTGATGTCGGAACTAAATGCCGGTGGCTTCAGTGCAGACTCATGCCCGCTTGCGGGCGTGATGTCGGAACTAAATGCCGGTGGCTTCAGTGCAGACTCATGCCCGCTTGCGGGCGTGATGTCGGAACTAAAAGCTTTTGCATCGTCCGCGAGCAGGGGCGAGAGCAGATGGCCCTCGAGGTGATGCACCGGCAGCGCCGGCACATCGAGCGCCATGGCCAGCGACTCGGCGAAGCTGGCGCCGACCAGCAGCGCCCCGGCCAGCCCCGGGCCGGCCGTGTAGGCGATGGCGTCGATGTCGCCGCGCGCGCAGTGCGACGCGGCCAGCACCCGCTCCAGCAGCGGGATCAGGCGGCGGATGTGGTCGCGCGAGGCCAGTTCCGGCACCACGCCGCCATAGGCCTCGTGCATCGCCACCTGGGTGTGCACGGCATGGCCGAGCAGGCCGCGTTCGGTGTCGTAGAGCGCAACGCCGGTTTCGTCGCAGGAGGATTCGATGCCGAGCACTTTCATCGGCGGCATTCTACCGGCTGACTATAATCGCCCCGGAAACCCCGCCGGAAAAGTCGGCGCCGGCGACACGGCGATCCCGCAAAAAAATCCGCATGCCAAAGAAAATCCTGCTCCTCTGCCACGACCTCACCACGCGCCTGCACCTGACCCACGTCTGGTCGGCGGCCGGCGCCACGATGTTGACGCAGGCCGGTAGCGAGCCTCCCGACTGCATCGTGATCGACCTTGGCCGGCGCGATGCGCTGGCTGAAATTTCCAGACTGCGCGCGCTTCATCCGGAGATCTGCATCTTCACCTGTGCGGCGACCTTCGATCAAACCCTGGTCGAGGCGGCGCAGACGGCCGGCGCGACCGAGTTCGCCGCACGCAGTTTCGTCGACAAGCGCGTCGTGCGTCGCCTCCACTTGGCGAGTTGACGCGGATGCACCTGCTGGTCGATATCTCGGCCCACGGCCTGGGCCACCTGGCGCAGACCGCGCCGGTGATCAATGCCCTGCTGGCGCTGGCGCCCGACCTGGAACTGACGGTGCGCAGCGCGATCCCGCGCGAGCGACTGGCGCTGCGCATCGGTGGTAATTTCACGCATGTCGCCGAGGCGCGCGATTTCGGCCTGGTCATGCACAACGCGGTCGATATCGATCTCGACGCCAGCGCAACACGCTATCGCGAATTCCACGCCGACTGGCCGCAACGGGTCGCAGCCGAGGCGGACTGGCTGCGACGACACGGGATCGATGCGGTGCTGAGCAACGTCGCCTACCTGCCGCTGGCGGCGGCGGCCGAGGCCGGCGTTCCCGCCTGCGGCCTGAGCTCCCTGAACTGGGCGGAGATGTTCGCCCATTACCTCGGGCGCGAGCCCTGGGCAGCGGAAATCCATGCCCAGATCCTCGCCGCCTACCGCTCGGGCAAAGCCTTCCTGCGCATCACGCCGGGGCTGGCGATGGCCGACTTGCCGGGCCGATGCGACATTGCCCCGATCGCCAGCATCTGCCGCCGTGATCGTCCGCGCGTGTCACACCTGCTGGGCCTGAATGAGAGTGAGCGCTGGCTGTTGTTGGCCATGGGCGGCATGGATTTCCGCCTGCCGCTGGAAGACTGGCCGCAGATCCCGGGCCTCAATTGGCTGGTGCCGGGCGAGTGGAAGGTCCAACGCGAAGACGTCCGCAGTTTTGACGTCGGCGACCTGAACTTCACCGACCTGCTGGCCAGTGTCGATGCGGTGATCACCAAACCGGGCTACGGCACCTTCGTCGAGGCGGCCTGCAGCGGCATCCCGATCCTGTATCTGCAACGCGAGGACTGGCCCGAAACACCCCACTTCGCAGCCTGGCTCGCCATCCACGCCCGAGCCGGGATGCTGACCCGCGAGCGGCTGCTGGCCGGCGACTTCATTGATGACATGGATCGGCTCTGGCGGTCGCCGGCACCATCCCAGCCGGTGGCCGGCGGCGCCGAACAGGCGGCGCGCTGGCTGCTGCGGGAGCTGGGTCTGGCCTGAGCGGGCACCGAAACAATTGACATCAATGGCAAAGCGTTTAGAATGCGCGCCTTTCCCGCCTCTCCAGGATTATTGCAATGCCGGGTATTCGCCTCAAGGAAAACGAGCCGTTCGAAGTCGCGATCCGCCGCTTCAAGCGCGCCATCGAGAAGACTGGCCTCCTCACCGAACTGCGCGCACGCGAGTTCTACGAGAAGCCCACGACCGAGCGCAAGCGCAAGGCCGCCGCCGCCGTCAAGCGCCATCACAAGCGCATTCGCAGCCAGCTTCTGCCGCCGAAGATGTATTGAGCCAGCCCTGGTTCGGCTGTTCTGAGCGAACCTTGGTTGTACCGCTTGATCAGGAAAACCGCCGAGAGGCGGTAAAAACCGCCTCTCGGCGGTTTTTGTGTTTTATGTCCGGCCGGGCGGCCGGACGGTATCCTCCGGACTGCTTCTGCAAAGGATGATTTTATGAGCCTCGAAACGCGTATCGACGACGACTGGAAAGCTGCCATGAAGGCTGGGGAGAGGGCCAAAAAGGATGCACTGAGCCTCCTGCGCGCGGCCATCAAGCAGAAGCGGGTCGACGAGAAAGTGGAGATCGACGACGCGGCGGTAATTGCGGTGATCGAGAAAATGCTCAAGCAGCGCAAGGATTCGATCACCCAGTACGAAGCCGCCAAGCGGCAGGATCTGGCCGATGCCGAGAAGTTCGAGGCCGGCGTACTTGCCACCTACATGCCGCAGGGCCTGTCCGCCGCCGAAGTCGAGGCGATCGTCGCCGCGGCCATCGCCGAGTCCGGCGCCAAGGCTCCGGCCGACATGGGCAAGGTGATCGCGCTGGTCAAGCCCCGGGTGGCCGGCCGCGCCGACATGGGCGAAGTTTCGAAGCTGGTCAAGGCGAAACTGGCGACTGGCTGAAGCGCGGCATAATGTCCGCGTGATCCCCGAGAGCTTCGTCCAGGAACTGTTAGCCCGCATCGACATCGTCGATGTGGTCGAACGCTATGTCCCGCTGAGGAAGGCCGGCGCCAATTACAGCGCCTGCTGCCCCTTCCATTCCGAAAAGACCCCGTCCTTCACGGTCAGCCCGAGCAAGCAGTTCTATCACTGCTTCGGCTGCGGCGCGCACGGCAGCGCGATCGGCTTCCTGATGCAACATGCCGGCATCGGCTTCATCGAGGCGGTCGAGGATCTCGCCTCGTCCGTCGGCCTGCCGGTGCCGCACGAAGAGCGCAACGCCGAAATCCGCGCGAAAAAGGCACCGCTGACGGAACTCATGGCGCGCGCCATGATGTTCTACCGCGAGCAGTTGAAGACTTCGCCGAAAGCCGTCGATTACCTCAAGAACCGCGGCCTGACGGGTGAAATCGCCGCAAAATTCGCGCTGGGCTACGCTCCCGACGGCTGGCAGGGCCTGCAGCAGGTCTTCTCCGACTACAACGACCCGGCCCTGGTCGAATGCGGCCTGGTCATCGTCAATGAGCAGGGTCGCCGCTACGACCGCTTCCGCGACCGCGTCATGTTCCCCATTCAGGATCAGCGCGGCAACGTGATCGGCTTCGGCGGCCGAGTGATCGGCGAAGGCGAGCCCAAGTACCTGAACTCGCCGGAAACGCCGCTGTTCGAAAAGGGCCGCGAACTCTACGGACTGCCCCAAGCGCGCAAGGCCATCCAGGAAGAGGACACGGTGCTGGTGGTCGAAGGCTACATGGACGTGGTGGGCCTGGTGCAGGCCGGCGTCGAAAACGTGGTCGCCACGCTGGGTACGGCGGCCACCGACGCCAACGTGCAGAAACTCCTGAAACAGGCCAACCGCGTGGTGTTCTGCTTCGACCGCGACAGCGCCGGCGACCGGGCGGCCTGGCGGGCCATGGAAGTGAGCCTGGGCCACCTGGCCGACAACAAGATCGTCGAAATACTGCAGATGCCCGGCAACCAGGACCCGGACGAGTACATCCGCGAGCACGGCAAGGAAGCCTTCGTGCAGCAGACCCGCAGCGCGACTCGCTTGAGCGAGTTCCTCCTGCGCGAACTGGTCAAGCAAGCCAACCCAAGCACTGCGGAGGGCCGCGCCGCGCTGGTGCACGCGGCCAAACCCCTGTTGCAGAAGATGTCCGCGCCCATCCTGCGGGTCCAACTGACCAAGGAAATTGCCCAGCGCGCGCAAGTCTCGCAGGCCGAAGTCGAAGCCCAGTGCGGCCTCAAGCCCCTGGCCCGCAGCCGTTACGCACCGGCGCAGATGAAGCAGCGACCGGTACCCTCTTCCGTTGAATACAAGCTGCTGCAGATCGTGCTGCACAAACCGGAGTGGGCGGCCCGCCTGCCGCTGGACCTGATCGATCGCGAGCGGGTCGAAGGCGAGGCGCTCTGTGCCATTACCGACGCCATCGAGCACGGCGAACTGCCCGCCGGCGGTTTCGGCATGCTGCTGGAGTTCTTCCGCGATACCCCGCACGAGGCGCTGATTGCCGCAATCGCGACCAATATGGTGGAAGAGGTCGATCTGGGCGCGCTCGAAGGCGTTTTCAACGATTCCATCCTGCGCCTGCGCCACTCGGCCATCACCGCCGAGATCGAACAGCTTACCGCCCGCGCCCGGCAGGGTTTGAGCCAGGAAGAGCGGCAGCGGCTGGCAGAACTGCTGGCAAAGAAGCATCCCGGCCCATCCTCGACGGCCGGTACCCCGATGTGATATAATTTGCGGTTCTCCAGCGCTTTCACGGCGCGCTGAGTCGGCCTGTCCGCGCGCGTCGCGACGTTGCAAGGGCCGACAGCGCCGCGCCGCCATCGTGCTCCAGCCGAGGATCGTCATGCCGAAGGAAATCGCCAAGCAGAGCAAATCAAGGGCCGCCACCAAACCGGCCGCAAAGAAAGCTGCGCCGAAAAAGCCGGCAACAGCCAAAAAACCGGTGCCGGCGAAAAAGCCTGCCCGGGCCAAAGCTCCTGCTAAAGCTCCGGCCAAGGCTCCGGTCAAGGCTCCGGTCAAGGCTCCTGCCAAGGCTCCAGCCAAAGCTCCGGCCAAGGCTCCGGCCAAGGCCGCCCCCCTGAAAGCCGCCAAGGTTCCGGAAGCCGTCGTCCTTGCGACCGCAAAACCTGCCGTCCAGGCATTGCCCGCCAAGTCCGTCGCCAAGGCGATCGCCGAGTCGCGCGGCCGCAAAAGCAGGGAAAAGCTGGTCGCGCCCGAAGCCAAGCTGGTGGACATGGACACCAAGCGCACCCGGCTTAAAACCCTGATCGCGCTGGGCAAGGAGCGCGGCTACCTGACCTACGCCGAGATCAACGACCATCTGCCCGACGATCTGGTGGATGCGGAGCAGATCGAATCGATCATCTCCACCTTCAACGACATGGCGATCCAGGTTTTCGACGAAGCCCCTGCCGTCGAAGATCTGCTGCTCAATGAGTCGGCGCCGGCGCCCGTGGATACAGCCGAAGTCGAGGAAGAAGCCGAGCAGGCGCTGTCCACGGTCGATTCGGAATTTGGCCGCACCACCGACCCGGTGCGCATGTACATGCGCGAAATGGGCTCGGTCGAACTCCTCACCCGCGAAGGCGAGATCGAAATCGCCAAGCGCATCGAGGACGGCCTGAAACACATGATCATGGCGATCTCCGCCTGCCCCACCACGATTGCCGAAATGCTGGAAACCGCCGGCAAGGTGGCGCGCGACGAAATGCGCATCGACGAACTGGTCGATGGCCTGATCGACCCCAACGCCACCGACCAGGACATCGAGGCGCTGGCCGAAGACGAAGAGATTGAAGTCGAAGAGGATACCGAGGACGAGGACGACGACGGCAGCGCGCGCATCTCGGCCTCACTGCTGCAACTCAAGCAGGATGCCCTCGAGCGTTTCTCGGTGATCCATGCGGTATTTGCCAAACTGCAGCCGACGCTGGCGCGGAAGGGCTCGCAGGACAAAGGCTACCTGCGCCTGCAGAAGCAGATTTCCGACGAACTGATGAACATCCGCTTCACCGCCAAGTCGATCGAGCGCCTGTGCGACTCGGTACGCGGCATGGTCGAGGCGGTGCGCAGCCACGAACGCAAGATCCTGCATCTCTGCGTGGACAAGGCGCACATGCCGCGCGCCCACTTCATCAAGGTCTTCCCCGGCCACGAGACGGACATGGAATGGCTCAAGCACGAAGTGCAGTCGGGCAAGCCCTATTGCGCGCAGCTGATGCGCGCCGCGCCGAACATCCTCGAAGAGCAGCAGCGCCTGATCGACCTGCAGGCGCGCATCGGCATCCCGCTCAAGGAACTCAAGGACATCAACAAGCAGATGTCCACCGGCGAAGCCAAGGCCCGTCGCGCCAAGCGCGAGATGACCGAGGCCAACCTGCGCCTGGTGATCTCGATCGCCAAGAAATACACCAACCGCGGCCTGCAGTTCCTCGACCTGATCCAGGAAGGCAACATCGGCCTGATGAAGGCGGTGGACAAGTTTGAGTACCGCCGCGGCTACAAGTTCTCGACCTACGCCACGTGGTGGATCCGCCAGGCGATCACACGCTCGATCGCCGACCAGGCGCGCACCATCCGCATCCCGGTACACATGATCGAGACGATCAACAAGATGAACCGCATCAGCCGCCAGATCCTGCAGGAAACCGGGCTGGAGCCCGATCCGGCGACGCTGGCGATCAAGATGGAAATGCCCGAGGAGAAGATCCGCAAGATCCTCAAGATATCCAAGGAACCGATCTCGATGGAAACGCCGATCGGCGACGACGACGATTCCCACCTCGGCGATTTCATCGAAGACCAGGCCACACTATCGCCGGACGACGCGGCACTGTTCGCCAGCCTGCGCGACGTGACCAAGGAAGTGCTGGACAGCCTCACGCCGCGCGAAGCCAAGGTGCTGCGCATGCGCTTCGGCATCGAGATGAACACCGATCACACGCTGGAAGAAGTCGGCAAGCAGTTCGATGTCACCCGCGAACGCATCCGCCAGATTGAAGCCAAGGCATTGCGCAAGCTGCGTCACCCGACCCGTTCGGAAAAACTTCGCAGCTTCCTCGATTCCGAGACCTGATTGCGCATCACCAACGGCTCAGGCAACGCGAGCCGCTGCTGTTACACGTAGGGCCTGTAGCTCAATGGTTAGAGCAGAGGACTCATAATCCTTTGGTTGCGAGTTCGAGTCTCGCTGGGCCCACCAGCAATTCAAGGGTGGCGGCGGAGAGTGGCGGAGGATCCGGTTCCGTGGCTTTCGAAGGCAGGCACCCGGTAGGTTGTTTTGATGAATGGAGGCGGTGGATCCTATGATTTCACCTTCAAGCGGAGCATTTGACATGCAAGAAATCATGCAATACCTGAAAGACAACGGCCAGCGCTTCGACTCTGAAATCGCTGCCGCGACGGGGATCTCGCTGGCAAAAGTGCGCCGCTCGATCACCGACCTGTCGGCACGCGGCGAGATCTCCAAGTGCAGCGTGACCCGCTTCAACAACGGCGAGAAAGTCGAAGCCGTGCTGTGCCGGGTGGCCGGATACATTCCGCCCAAGAGCCCGGGCAGGAAGCCCGGCGCATCGAGCTAGACTGCAGCCGGAAATTCCTGAGCCGGGACTGGCGCCCATGGGTTTTGGCGGCCATGTTTGCTGATACCCGGCTCCTGCTGGCCGTTCTACTCGCCGCCTTGCTGCCCGGCTGCGCCTTGCTGGGCGAGAAGCCGGTGCCGCCGGCGCCCGTTACCGTCGCAGCCCCCGTAAAGATCGGCCTGGCATTGGGCGGCGGCGCAGCGCGCGGCTTCGCCCACATCGGCGTGATCAAGGCACTCGAAGCGCAGGGTATCGTGCCCGACATCATCGTCGGTACCAGCGCCGGCGCCGTGGTTGGCGCTCTCTATGCCTCCGGGCTTTCCGGTTTCGAATTGCAAAAAGTTGCACTGGACATCGACGAAGCCCAGATCGGCGACTGGTCCCTGCCCGATCGCGGCGTGTTCAAGGGTGAAGCACTGCAGAACTTCGTCAATCGCGCGGTTGGCAACCGGCCGCTGGAAAAGCTGCCGCGCAACTTTGCCGCGGTCGCCACCGACTTGAAGAGCGGCGAACCGGCACTGTTTCGCAGCGGCAACACCGGGATGGCGGTGCGCGCCTCGTCGGCGGTGCCCGGCGTGTTCCAGCCGGTCAACATCAACGGCCGCGACTATGTCGATGGCGGCCTGGTCAGTCCGATCCCGGTGCGCGCCGCGCGCGGCCTCGGCGCAAATTTCGTGATTGCGGTAGACATCTCGGTCAACCCGCGCGATGCCCGTACTTCAAGCACATTCGACGTGCTGCTGCAAACCTTCGCCATCATGGGCCAGTCGATCGGCCGCTACGAAAAGGCAGAAGCCGACATAATGATTCGTCCGATCACGGCAGAACTGCCCGCCACCGATTTCGCCGGCCGCCATCGCGCCGTGCTCGAGGGCGAAAAAGCCGCCGCCGCGGTCATGGTGGAAATCAAGGAAAAGCTGGCGCGGCTGCGCAATCCTCCGCCGGTCGTTATAGCGCGCTAGCCCTTGTTCGCCAGCGGCGTCATGTGCGCGAGCGCCTTGAGCAGGATGCGATAGCTGTCGCGGTCGAAGGCGAGCGCCGGAGTCTCCAGCAGGTCGTGCAGATCCGCTTCGCTTCGCGCCGTACCGAGGTGGCGCCAGTGATCGATCAGGTGCACTTCGTCGCCCTCCCTGATCCATGCCGGCCCGGCGAAGGGCCAGGGTGAAAGTCGGTGGCGGCCCAGCGCCGCCATCAGGCGCGCACTGTGGAAGGAGACCGGCTCCTTGCCGACGCAGGCACCCCGGCATTGCTGCAACTGGTGGGCAAAGCAGGGCTTGCCGCCTGTCACCTTTTCCAGCCCCAGCAGCGAGTGGCAGAGATGGTGCTCCTTCGCCAGTTCGGTCAGGGTACGCTTGGCTTCTCGCGCGCTCTTGAACGGCCCGTACAACTGGTCCTGCTGGCGATGGCCGAGATCGCTCGCCGGCAGCAGCACCGGCCGCCACTCTCCGGCACGCACCTCGATCAGTTGCCAGAAACAAAGATCCTCGTTGCGGCGCAAGGCCCGGTTGTGGATCGGCTGCAATTGCTTGATCAGCGCCGCTTCCTTGAGCAGCGCTCCGATCTCGCCGCCGGTTGCGATGCATTCGATGCGCCGCACCTGCTGCGCCAGGTTCATTTCCCTGGCCGCCGCATGATCGGCGGCAAAATGCGCCAGCACGCGCTTCTTCAATTCCTTGCTCTTGCCGACATACAGCGGCAGCTCGTTCTCGCCATAGAACAGATACACGCCGACGCCCTCCGGCAGATCGTCGATCGCCGCCGGGTCGAGGCCGGCAGGCAGGCTTGGCCGCGCCGTCAGCGCCTTGACGGTTTGCGCCAGCAGTTCCGGCGTCACCACGGCCTGCAGCCGCTGCCAAAACTGGTGGATCAGCCGGGCGTCGCCCAGAGCCCGGTGCCGGTTGCTCACAGTGAGATCGTGGCGCTCGATCAGGCTGTCGAGGTTGTGTTTGGCATGCTGCGGAAACAGCTTGCGCGAGAGCTTCACGGTGCATAACACCGTGGCGCGAAAATCCTGGCCGGCGCGCTTGAACTCGTTTTTCAGGAAGCCGTAATCGAAGCGTGCGTTGTGGGCGATGAAAAGCCGCCCTTCGAGTCGCTCTCTGACTTCCGCGGCGACATCCTCAAAGGACGGCGCATCCGCCACCATGGCGTTCGAAATCCCGGTCAGGCTCTCGATGAAACCGGAAATCGTAGTGCCCGGATTGACCAGGCAGGACCATTCGCGCACGCCCTTCTCGTCCACTTCGACAATGCCGATTTCGGTAATGCGGTCGGCCGTCGCCGTAGCACCGGTGGTTTCGAGATCGACAAAGGCCAATGGGGGAAAGGACATGAAGCGGAGCGCGTGATTTCGGGGAGACGGATCATAGCCTGCGCCGGCCTGCGATAATCATCGGCATGAACGCCGGCTTCCCCATCCGCTATGTCGACCCCGTCTTCCGCCCGCCCAGCGAGGCGGAATCGTTGATCCTGCCCGTAACCGACGGCTGCTCGTGGAACCACTGCACTTTCTGCGAGATGTACACCGCACCGCAGAAGAAATTCCGCGCCCGCGACGCGGCGGAAATCATGGAGACCCTGCGCCGTTGCGGCGAGCGTTTCGGCAGCGACATCCGCCGCGTGTTCCTCGCCGACGGCGATGCGCTGGTGTTGCCAACCCGGCGCCTGCTGGAAATCCTCGGCGCCATCCGCGAGCATCTGCCGGCGGTGCGCCGCGTCTCCAGCTACTGCCTGCCGCGCAACCTGCGCAGGAAATCGGTCGCCGAGCTTGGGGAACTGGCG
This sequence comes from Sulfuritalea sp., assembly GCA_044360105.1. Classification (GTDB taxonomy): domain Bacteria; phylum Pseudomonadota; class Gammaproteobacteria; order Burkholderiales; family Rhodocyclaceae; genus Sulfuritalea. Next base: position 79,865 of record JBIKKY010000001.1, on the reverse strand, counting down.
GATGCCGGCCTGAGCATGGCCTATGTCGGCGCCGAATCGGGCGATGACGAGGTGCTGGCGAAGGTGAACAAGGGCGAAACCTTCGCCACGACCTGCGAGGCGCTCGACAAGCTGCAGCAGGCCGGCATCAAGCGTTCGGTCATGATCCTCAACGGCCTCGGCGGCAAGGTACTGTCACCGCAACACGCCGCGAATTCCGCGCGTCTGGCCAACACCACGCAACCCGAATACCTGGCCACGCTGGTGGTGAGCTTCCCGCAGGGTGAGGAACGCTTCCGCGCCGGATTCCCGGAATGGCAGCCATGCAGCCAGAGCGAACTGTTCGCGGAAATGGAGGCCTTCGTCTCGGCGCTGGAACTCCGGCGCAGCGTGTTCCGCAGCGACCACGTCTCCAACCGCCTGGTGCTCAAAGGCAGCCTGGGCGCGGAAAAGCCGCGCCTGCTGAGCGAAATTCGTGCGGCCATCGCAACTCCGGAAGAAGTCCGCTTGCGTCCGCCGTGGCAGCGCGGGCTTTAGTGGAAGGAGCGGCGGCAAGCAACCTGGCGGCGGAATTTGCGTGACGGGCAATAGCCGTCAGGCAAAAAGTCGGCGCCGGCGAGACGGCGCCAACCACAATACGCGGCGGCTATGCGCTCAGCGCGGACGCACCTGCCGCCGCCACGATGCCGTCCTCCGACGACTTGACGCCTGAAACGCCGATCGCGCCGAGATATACGCCGTCGTGGATCAGCGGCAGACCACCCTCCAGGCAGATCACGTCGGGCATGGTCATCATCACCGGGCGGCCCTGCAGGACCATGTCCTCGAAGGCCTTGCTCGGCCGCTTGAACATGATGGCGGTTCTGGCCTTCTGCTCGGCGACACGGACGGAGCCTTTCTGCGTACCGTCCATCCGCTCCAGCGAAATCAGGTGGCCGCCGTCATCGACGACGGCAATGACCACGTTCCAGTTGTTTTCGGTCGCCGCACGGCGGGCCGCGACGGTGATGCGACGTGCGTCTTCAAGCGTAAGCATGGCCGGATCCTGTTGGGTTGGTGAGCGGGGAATGATACACACTGAAGTTGCCCGCCCGGTAACGGCGCCGGCAAAGCGGGTACGGCAGACGGAGCGCGTGTGATATCTTCGGCGGAAAATTGAATTCCGACATGAAAAGCTTCCTGTTCCTGATCGCCCTGCTGGCCTCGACGCTCGCCCAGGCCGAGTGGGTCAAGCTCACTACCGCCGGCGAAGGGGAGGTGACCGTCTATGTCGATCCCGCATCGATCAAGCGCGAAGGCAACGTAGTCGAGTTTTCCGCCCTGCTCGATTACGCAACGGTACGAACCCTGTCCGGCGCCCCGTTCCAGTCCGCGACAATGCAAGAGGAGATCGATTGCGCCGGGAAGCAGAGCCGGACGCTGGCCATTTCCTCCCATTCCGAACCGATGGCAGGGGGTCACATTGTCTCCACCGCTACGGGCGGCCATGTGCCCTGGACACCCATCGCTCCCGAGGGCATCGTTTCGGCCATTTTCAAGTTTGTCTGCAAGGAAAAGGAGTTGCTGGCTGACTGGCGGTAAAGCCTGTGGGGGGGTTCTTTTTGGCACAGCGCTGAAACTGGCGCCGGAACCGGGAAGGGCCGCAATGGTCGGGAAGCACAACCGTACACATTCCCGGATTACCGGGACGCTTAACGGGAAGACGGTTGTGCCGGCACGCGTTGCCAACCACCCGGACATTCCATGACATAGGGATAATAAGTTTGGGAACCGGCGCAGTAATACCAGTCGTTTTGAGCCCGGGGTGGAGCGGGTTCCGCCGGAGCGATGCTCCGTTCGACATAAACCGTCGGCGAGGAATACCGGACCACTGCCGGAGGATAGGCATAAACCGGGGCGGGGATGGCATATGCGGGAAAGGCGTAAAAGGACGCCGGGATGTAACGGGGCGCGTAAATGGGAAAGCCATAGGAAAAGCCGAAGCGTACGGTCGGGCCATGATGATTGTGGCGATGACCGTAGGCATGACCGCGGTGGTCCGCCATCGCCGTGCCATTCATCAGCGTTCCGAACAGGATCAGAACCATGGTTCCGGTTGCATGGGCTAGCATTCTCACGATTTGTCGCTCCAGTTGCTGCACAGGAGCTCAGGCTAGCAAGTTCGCGCCGCCGGGAAGGTAATGAATTGTTTCAGCATGTAAAGCAGGCCGTGTCCGACATGCCGCGAGCAAGCAATTGCCCTGACCTTGGATTCTGGTAAGATTCGCGCCTTGTCGGGATCGTTCAAGACTTCCATGCACGTCTGGAACGGGTTGAAGTTATCGTCAGCCGCTGATCGTTGCGCCTGGCAAGGCAAGTTCAATTTCCCCGATTTTCCCGTTCGGGTTGTTAGCTCAGTTGGTAGAGCAGCGGACTCTTAATCCGTAGGTCGAGTGTTCGAGCCACTCACAACCCACCAGTATTCATGCGGCTTCCAGCGATGGAGGCCGTTTCTCTTTTGTAGCACCGCAGAGGAAACGTATATGACCATCACGATGAGTCGCTCCGCACTGTGCCGCGCACTATTCGCGGCCGCCGCACTGGCGACGGCCGCTACGGCAGCCGCGCAAAACTACGAGACGCCAGGCAACCTGAAAGCCGGCGATCTCGCGCCTGCTACAGCGCTCAAGGGTCCGTTCCACAGTGTCGATGAGAATGTCACGATGGTTGGCGGACAGCCGAATTTCACCATCAGATCCCAGTACGGCGTGTGGGAAGCGCGCGGACAGGAGATGCTCGGCATCCGTATTGCCGAACTGCCGGCGTTCGAGCAACTGGCAAAAGTCAGCAAGTCGGATGAATTCATGAAGTCGGCCGGTACTGCCGTCGCCGCGCCGGTAAAGGCCGTGGGTCAATTCATCGACAGTCCGGCCAAGACCACCGAAAATGTCCTCTCCGGTATCGGCCTCATTGCGAGTCGTGTCGGACGCGTGGCAGAAGTTTCGGCGACGCGCGTCGGCGACACGGTGGCCGGAAATTCGCCCGCGCAGAAGGAAATACTCAAGCCGGCCGCAGCGCCACTGGGCACTGCCGCACCGCGCACATTTATCGGCGATCCGCTGGGCTACAACAAGCAGCGCCGCGACTGGGCGCAACGCCTGAAGGTCGATCCCTACACTTTCAACGGCGCGTTGTCCGACAAGCTCGGCGACGTCGCCAGCGTCAGCTTTGTCGGCAACTTTCCGGTGAATGTGGTACTCGGCGCGGTGATAGCACCGCTTTACTACGCGCAGCAATTCAATGAGCAGGCGACGCTCGAGGCCTATGAAACTCCGCCGCTCGACATCGGTACGCGCAATGAAGGCCGCCTGAAGAAAATGGGCATCGAAGGCCTCCCGGCGCGCAATTTCTTGCGCAACAGTTATTTCACGCCGACCCTGCAGACCGCGCTGGTGCTGGCACTCGAATCCCTGGGCAATGTTGCGGGACGCGATCAAGCGATCGTATTCGCCGCACGCGCGGCCTCGGAGGTCGAGGCGCGCTACGTCAATAACTCGGTCATGATGCTCGCCCAGTACAGCCGCAACGTCGCGCCGCTGGCGAAGCTACGCGGTGCCGACAACGTCATCGCGGGTGAAACGCGCGATGGCAAGCTGGTGATAGCGGCGCCGCTCGACTACGTTCCCTGGGTCAAGCCGGTCGATGATTTCGCGCGTCGCACCGACCTGAAGGGGACAGAGCGCTGGTTGCTGGTCTCGGGCCAGGTGACGCCGCGCGCGCAACAGGAACTCTCCGCGCTCGGCTGGCGCGTCAGCGACAAGCTGGCTGCCGCCAGGTAAGACTTCCAGGCAAGAGGAAGAGAAAAAAAGCTCCGTGAGGAGCTTTTTTTGGTGCATATTGCCCAGGGAGCCGGCGGGATGCCGTGATTCACGCAGGCCAAACCGCCTGCCACCGGGCAACATTCACGCTCTCCGGATATCGTCCGACAATCAAGCCAAATCCGTCGCCGAAAGGCGACCTACGCAACCAGCTGCTGCTACTTCACGGCGTCGTGAAGATCCTTGTCGCTGATCTTTCCCGAGCGGTGCAGCCAGAGCAGAATTGCCAGCGGCTTGGGAATATTGCGGCCGGATTCATAGCGGGAGCCGCCCGACTGCGTAACGCCGTATCTCGCCCAGAAGTCCTTCTGGTTGCGGTTTTCCTTCTTGCGGTCCGTTGCGATGTCACTGAAATCAAGTTTTTTCTTGCGAGCCATGGTGTCCTCCTGCATCTCAGGTTGTTGAGGGGTAAATCATTATGCTATTTTTTTAATGGTTCCTGCAATGAAACAATATAGGCCGAAATTGCCGGTATGACCATGGCGATATTGATCACCGGCGATTTTTCGGGTTTCGGATCCCCCCCGACCGGCGATCAAGGCAATCCGGTGATCAGCAGGCCAAACAGCAGCAACGCCATGCCGCGCACTCCGCCCCAGCGGCAGAGTCGGGCGCGCAAGGCTTGATGCCACGGACTTTGTGCCCCCGGCTTGAGCCAGGTCGGCAACAGGTGGGCGGCAGCCCCGCTCACCAGCGGCAGAAGGAAGGCAATGACGAAGCCGGCCACTGCCGGGCGCGCCGAAAGCCAGCCGAAACCGTGCGCGGTGCCGAATATCAGCAGACCGAGCAGGCCCAGCGCCGCCGAGGCCAGGGAGGGTCCCGCTCCATGCACGCGAGCCAGGGCCGGGCCGAATCTGGATCGCCATGCGTTCAGCATGCGCAGGATCGCGACGACATAGGCCACAGTGCCCAGCAGGGCCAGCGCCGATCCGACCATGGAGCCTTGTCCGGGCAGGCTCGAGGCGCTTCCGGCCGCGATCAGGAATGCACCGGGTGCCGCCCATTTTATGTCGCGCCGCAGACGCAACGCGACATCCGGATCGGGCTGTCCCAGACAGGTGGGCAACAGCACCTGCAGGGTGCCAAGGGCGGCAAGTCCGACAAAGCCAAGCAGGTTGGCGTGCAGGTGAAACAGGCGCAGGGCGTTGCGCTGATCGGGGAAGAGCGGCATCAGGATAATTGCCAGCAGTGCCAGCAGCAAAAAGCCGAGCGCGGCCAGATACCAGTCCAGTCCACGATGACGCGGACCCAGCATGTGGCGTACCCGCTTCAGCGTCCACAAGCCGAGGATGGATGCGGCAAGGGCCGCCAAGGCTGCCGCCAGTCCGAGTCCATGCATCGAAAAATCGCCGGCGAACGAAAAAACCGCCAGAGCTCCCCCACCCCACGCCATGACGGGTGGCCACCAGGCGGCAGGTCCTGCTGTGCCGCTGCGCGTCAGTACCGGGACGAAATAGCCCATGGCGGCCAGAATCAACGGCATCACCCCCAGTGCCAGGGCCAGGTGGCCGGCCAGTTGCGGGGTCGCTTGTCCTGTGACCAGCAGTACGCCCGCCATCACCAGCGCCAGCAGGGCGGTGACGGCGAGCGAAGGTAATGGGCTGGCTGTTGGCATTTGCCGATTGTAAGGGCTGCAGCGCCCGGCACTTGACGTCGATCAGGCTGGGCTTGGCCTGCGCTCGGGTTTCGTTTGAGGTGGGCAGATGATCGTGAGCGATGATCCAGGCCAACAGGGATTTGGCGTGCTGCCAGGGCGTGTTCTCCGGGAGCCTGCGGGACTTTTTGCTGACTCCTCGGTGACGGACTTGACCTGTTTCAAGGTTCAGTCGCCTTGTTTCGGGCACAATTGACGCATGCTCAATGTTTCGGGACTCGCCTGTTCGCGCGGTGAACGCCGCCTGTTTGCCGACGTCGGCTTTTCGCTCGCCGCCGGCGAATGGCTGCATGTGCAGGGTGAGAACGGTTCCGGCAAGACCAGCCTGATGCGCCTGCTGGTAGGACTTTCGCCGGCCGACGCCGGAGAGATTTTCTGGCGAAACGAACCGACGCCCTCCGTCGAATTCCGCCGCGATCTGATTTATCTCGGGCATCACGCCGCGGTCAAGGAGGACCTGACCCCCCTGGAGAATTTGCGCCTTGCCGCCGCGCTGGACGGCATTGCCCTCGATGAACGCGCAGCCCTGGCCGCCTTGATCCGACTCGGTTTGCGCGGTCGCGAGGAACTCCCGGTGCGCGTCCTGTCCGCCGGCCAGAAGCGACGCGTGTTGCTGGCGCGCTTGCTGACACGTCCGGCGGTGCTTTGGGTGCTCGACGAGGCGTTCAATGCCCTCGACGTTGCGGCCGTGAAACTGCTCGGGGAACTGATTGCAGAACATTTGTCTGCCGGCGGAATGGCTGTGCTGACCAGCCATCAGCCATTGCCCGTGCCGGGCGGGAAGACTCTGGTGCTATGAACGCCTTTTTCGCGACGGTACGCCGCGATCTGCTGCTGGCAATGCGGCGCAAGAGCGAGGTGCTGACCGCGGTATTCTTTTTCGTCATCGTCACCAGCCTGTTTCCCCTTGGCATCGGCCCTGAGCCCGTGCTGCTGAAGAAAATCGCCCCCGGGATCCTGTGGGTCGCGGCGCTCCTGGCCACCCTGCTCGGTCTGCCACGACTGTTTGCGGCCGATCATGCGGATGGCACGCTGGAACAGATGGCCTTGTCGCCATCCCCCTTGGGATTGCTGGTTGCCGGTAAAATACTGGCGCACTGGTTGTTGTGCGGTTTGCCTCTGGTACTACTGGCGCCGGTACTCGGTCTGCAGTTCGACCTTGATGCGTCGGCCCTGGGCATCCTCACGCTGGCGCTGCTGCTGGGTACGCCGTTGCTGTCGCTGATCGGTGCGATCGGTGCGGCGCTGACGCTGGGCGTGCGTGGCGGAGGTGTGTTGCTGGCTCTGCTGGTGTTGCCACTTTATATTCCGGCGCTGATTTTCGGCGCCGGGGCTGTCGAAGCCCATATTGCCGGGCTGGACGTCGGAGGACACTTGTCCCTGCTGGCGGCAATGCTGGTGTTGGCCGCTTTTTTTGCGCCGTGGGCGACCACGGCGGCATTGAGGATTGCGTTGGAGTGAGACAGTCGATTATTCAGTGGTTCAGGTTTGCCAGCCCGCAGAGTTTTTATCCGCTGGCCGGGCGCATGATTCCGTGGTTCTGGGCCGCCGCGGCGATTTCCGGCATTGCCGGGCTGTGGATTTCCTTCTTCGTCGCACCGACCGACGCGCAGCAGGGCGAGGGCTACCGCATCATCTTCGTCCATGTACCGGCGTCATGGATGTCCATGTTCATCTATCTGGTGATGGCCTTCTGGGCCGGCCTCGGCCTCGCCCTCAACACGCGGGTGTCGGCCATGATGGCGCAGTCGCTGGCGCCTACCGGCGCCCTGATGGCCGCGCTGTCCTTGTTGACCGGTGCGCTCTGGGGCAAGCCGATGTGGGGCGCGTGGTGGGTGTGGGATGCGCGCCTGACCTCGGAACTGATCCTGTTCTTCCTCTATCTGGGCTTCATGGCGCTGCAGGCGGCGATCGACGATCCGCGCCGCGCCGACAAGGCCGGGGCGATCCTCGCCCTGGTCGGCGTAGTCAACATCCCCATCATCTATTTCTCGGTAAAGTGGTGGAACACCCTGCATCAGGGCTCGACGATCAACCTGACCAAGGCGCCGTCGATGGCGCAGACCATGCTCTGGGGCATGCTGCTGATGGCCTTTGCCTTCTGGATGTATTCGATAGCCGTGGCGCTGATGCGGGTACGCGCCATCATCCTCGAACGCGAACGGCATACGGAATGGGTGAAACATGCAGTGGAATAGCGTCGGCGATTTTTTCGCCATGGGCGGTTATGCCTTGTATGTCTGGGGCAGTTTCGGCGCCTGCGCGCTGCTGATGATCGCGGAACCTTTTCTGGCAAAGCGGCGTCTTAGCGAGGTTCGCCGCAGCCTGATCCGCGAACGGCTCGCCGACGAACTCGAAAACCAGCAAAAAAGTCAATGAAACCCAGACAGAAACGCATCGCCCTGATTGTAGGCGGACTCGCCTCGATCGCCCTTGCCGCCGTGCTGACGCTGAATGCCCTCGACAGCAACATCGCCCTGTACGTCACGCCGACCGAGGTGCTGGCCGGCAAGGCGCCGCAAGGCAAGGCCTTCCGCATCGGCGGTTTGGTGAAAGAAGGCTCAATCAAGCGCCAGGACATGACGGTACGCTTCATCATCACCGACACCGCCAAGGACATTCCCGTGGCCTATACCGGAATACTTCCCGACCTGTTCAAGGAGGGCAAGGGCGCAGTGATCCAGGGCCGGCTGGGCGGTGACGGCGTCTTCGCCGCCACCGAAGTGCTGGCCAAGCACGATGAGAACTACATGCCGCCGGAGGCGCAGCATGCTGTCGACCAGGCGCAGAAAGCGCAAAAAAGTCCTGGCGCGCCGGCATACAAATGAACCTGTTCGGTCCCGGTGTGCATGAATGTCACGGATGTAACGCCGCAATGCGACGATCAATACCGGAACTGAATCCCGTTTGCCGGACGCCCGGCACGCCATAACCAGGTACTCAAAATCATGACCGCCGAACTCGGACACTTCGCCCTGATTCTTGCCTTCCTGGTTTCGATCGCGCAGGGCGTGCTGCCGCTGATCGGCGCGCAGCGAGGACAGCAGCAGTGGATCGCGCTGGCGCGGCCGGCGGCGCAGACCCAGTTCCTGCTGATCGGTGTTTCTTTCGCTTGCCTCGCCCAGAGCTTTCTCGCCAACGACTTCTCGGTGGCCTATGTCGCCAACCATTCCAACAGCCAGCTGCCGACCCTGTACCGCTTCTCGGCGGTGTGGGGCGGCCACGAAGGTTCGCTGCTGCTCTGGGTGCTGATGCTGGCAGGCTGGAGTGCCGCGGTGTCGCTGGCCTCGCGCCAGCTGCCTGAGATCATGGTGGCGCGCGTGCTGGCCGTGCTCGGACTGGTCGGCATCGGCCTGCTGGCCTTCATCCTGTTTACTTCCAATCCCTTCGACCGCATGCTGCCGGCGGCTGCGGAAGGGCGCGACCTCAATCCCCTGCTGCAGGACCCGGGCCTGATCTATCACCCGCCCTTGCTGTACATGGGCTATGTCGGTATGTCGGTGGCCTTTGCCTTCGCCATCGCGGCGCTGATTTCGGGAAGGCTCGACGCCGCCTGGGCGCGCTGGTCGCGGCCGTGGACCACGGCAGCCTGGGTGTTCCTCACGCTCGGCATCGCGCTGGGCAGCTGGTGGGCCTATTACGAACTGGGCTGGGGCGGCTGGTGGTTCTGGGATCCGGTGGAAAATGCCTCCTTCATGCCCTGGCTGGTGGCAACGGCGCTGATCCACTCGCTGGCCGTCACCGAGAAGCGCGGCGCCTTCAAGAACTGGACCGTGCTGCTGGCGATCGCGGCATTTTCCCTGTCCCTGCTCGGCACCTTCCTGGTCCGCTCGGGCGTGCTGACCTCGGTGCATGCCTTTGCCACCGATCCGCGCCGCGGCGTGTTCATCCTGGCGCTGCTGGTGATCGTGGTCGGCAGTTCGCTGGCCCTGTTTGCCTGGCGCGCGCCCAAGGTTGCCGCCGGCGGGAACTTCGGCCTGGTTTCGCGCGAAACCATGCTGCTGATGAACAACGTGCTGCTGGTGGTGGCCACCGGCAGCGTACTGCTGGGTACCCTGTACCCGCTGCTGATCGATGCGCTGGGCATGGGCAAGCTTTCGGTCGGCCCGCCCTATTTCAACGCGGTGTTCGTGCCGGTAATGGTGCCGCTGCTGCTGCTGATGGCGGTCGGTCCCCTGGCGCACTGGAAACACGCCGATCTCAAGGCGATTGCGCGCCGCCTGCGCGTCAGCATGGTGCTGGCCGTCATCGCCGGCATCGCGCTGCCGCTGCTGATGGGCGCCTGGACGCCGCTGACCGCCATGAGTTCCCTGCTGGCGGTGTGGATCACCGCCAGCGGCGTGTTCCAGATCATGGATCGCCTGAAGACCGGCCGGCCTCCCGCGGCCTTCTGGGGCATGCATGTCGCGCATTTCGGCATCGCGGTGTTCGTCTTCGGCGTCGCCATGGTCGGCGGCTACCAGGAAGAGAAGGACGTGCGCATGGAGCCGGGCGATACCGTGCAGGTGGGCGGTTACAGTTTCCGCTTTGTCGGCGTCAAGAGCGTTCCCGGCCCCAATTACAGTGCCGCGAGGGGTGTCGTGGAATTGTCGAAGGACGGCCGCATCTTGAAAACCATGCATCCGGAGAAGCGGAAGTATTTCTCTTCGGAGATGCCGATGACCGAAGCGGCGATCGACGCCGGTTTTACGCGCGATGTGTATGTTTCGCTGGGCGAACCGCTCGACAATACCGGGGCCTGGAGCATCCGGGTCTACTACAAGCCCTTCGTCGACTGGATCTGGGGCGGCTGCCTGCTGATGGGCCTGGGCGGTTTCATTGCCATCCTTGATCGGCGCTACCGCCTGCGGGTCAAGGCGGGAACGCGGATTCCGGCCGGGGTTGCGGCGTGACGGCCGGCCTGGAACTGTCCGCCCGCAAAGCTGTCGTCATGAAGTTGAGCGGCCTGCTGGCTTGCTGCATCCTGATTTTCACCGGTGCAGTGTTTGCGAAAGAAGCGGCGCCGATGGCGGCCGATGTCGAGGTCGAAAAGCGCATGGTGGCGATCAGCGAGGAATTGCGCTGCCTGGTTTGCCAGAACGAGTCCCTGGCCGGTTCCCACGCCGAACTGGCGCAGGATCTGCGGCGCGAGATCCGCACGCTGATCGGCCAGGGCAAGACGGACAAGGAAATCCTCGATTTCATGGTGGCCCGCTATGGCGACTTCGTACGTTACCGGCCGCCGGTGAAGCCGACCACCTGGCTGCTGTGGGGCGGGCCGTTCCTGCTGCTCGGCGGCGGAGTGGCCGCACTGATCGTCTTTCTGCGGCGCCGCGCCAAGGAAAACGCCGCGCCCCAACTTTCCGAAGAAGAACGCCGCCGCGCCGCGGCCTTGCTGGAACAACCTGACGCTGGTGGCGGCGAGAGCCGCTCATAGATGATGAAACACGCCAAAGACCAACTAAAGGCCCGCCCCTCCCATCCTCCCCTCGCGGGGAGGCTTCTGATCGGCTCGCTACGCTCGATATCACCCGCGACCCATCCTGTTGCTTTACCTTAAACCATGACCTATTTCTATCTTGCAGCGGCGGCGCTGGTCGTCGTCGCTTTGCTGTTGCTGCTGCGGCCCTGGTGGCTCTCCGGGCGCCGTACCGTCAGCGCCGACTTTCTGCCCGTGCTGAATGCCGCCATTCATCGCGACCGCCTCGCCGAGCTTGAGCGCGACCACCGCAACGGCACGCTGTCCGCCGCCGATCTGGCCGAAGCACGGGAAGAATTGCAGCGCCAGCTGCTCGACGATACCGCCGCCGCCGAAGTCGTGACGGCCGATCCCGTTGGTCGCCGCAGCGGCATTGCGCTCGCGTTCGTGCTGCCGCTGCTCGCCGTCGGAATTTATGCCCTGCTTGGCAGCCCTGCGGCGGTCCTGCCGGGTGCGGTGCAGGCGCAGCGCGCCACGGCCGACATGGAACAGCTCACCGCCAAACTGGCGCAGAAAATGGAGCAAAACCCCGACAATCCCGAGGGCTGGGCAATGCTGGCGCGCTCCTACAAATCCCTGGGCCGCTGGGACGAAGCCGAGCGCGCGTTCGCCCGCATCGGACCGCAACTGGAGAACAACGCCGAATTGGTGGCCGAAATGGCCGAGCTGCTGGTGCAGAAGAACAGCGGCTTCGATGCCCGTTCGCGCGAACTGGTGCAGAAGGCGCTGCGCCTGGAACCCGACAACATGCTGGCCCTGTTCCTCGCCGGCGGCGAGGCTTTCGACGGCGGCCGTTACGCAGCCGCTGCCGGATATTGGCAGAGGCTGTTGCCTCGCCTCGAACCCGGCAGCGAAGATGCCCGGATGGTCGAATCGAGCATCGCGATGGCGCGCGAGCGTGGCGGCGGTGGCAAGTCGACCATCGGGCGCGGCGACGTGGCGCCCGGTACCGCCGTTCCCCAGGATGACGCACATCGTGCCGTGGCGAAGCCGGGAGCGGAGAAGGATTCGGCGAAACCGGGGGCAAGCGTGGCGGCCGCTTCGATCAGCGGCCGGGTCGAGCTTTCCGCTGCGGTCAAGGGCAAGGCCGGGCCCGATGACGTCGTCTTCATCTTCGCTCGTGCCGTCGACGGCCCGCGCATGCCGCTGGCGGCGCTACGCGCACGCGCGGCCGATCTGCCGCTGGATTTCGTGCTTGACGACAGTCAAGCGGTGATGCCGGGGTCGAATCTTTCGTCGGCGCAGCAGGTGCGCATCGAGGTCCGTGTCTCGAAGTCGGGCCAGGCTGCGGCCGGCAAGGGCGACCTGACCGGCAAGAGCTCTGCGGTCAAGCCGGGCGCGAAAGGCGTGCGGGTCGTGATCGACCAGATCGAACCCTGACAGGAGCCTGCGGGCAGGACCCCAGCCGAATCAGTTTACTGAATCGGCGCAGAGGTATAGTCTATGCAAGGCTTCACTCGGAACCCATTTCGATTGATCAGCATCAAGGCGAGCATGTTCGCCAGGCATAGGATGGTGCACGTGCACAATATTGGTTTTTGAGTTTGTTTCCATGCCGCGACCAGTACGATAGCGCTATCAAGTGCCCAAAAAGTCGTAGCAAACGTCCGGAGTCACTCAATGAACATATCCAGCGCCATCATCCACGCCCTCCCCGGCAACGTGGCCGTCGTCCAGGCCGGCCTTGCCACACTGGCGGGGGTCGAGGTGCACGGCATCTCCCCCGAAGGCAAGATGATCGTCACCATCGAAACCGAGGACGAGGGCAGCAATGCCGACACCTACCAGCGCATCGGCCAGCTCGACGGAGTAATGTCGGCGGCCATGGTCTATCACCAAACCGAATCTGAGCCAGACAAGGAGATCTGAAATGAAATTGACGCGACGCGAATTCATCAAGACCAATGCCATCGCCGCAGCGGCTACCACGGCGGGCATGAGCATTCCCGGTGTGGCGCTGGCGGCGACGCCGCAGAGCCAGGATGGCGTACGCTGGGACAAGGGTGTCTGCCGCTATTGCGGTACGGGCTGCGGCGTGCTGGTCGGCGTCAAGGACGGCCGCGTGGTCGCCACCCAGGGCGACCCGGATGCACCGGTGAACAAGGGCCTCAACTGCGTCAAGGGCTATTTCCTGTCCAAGATCCAGTACGGCAAGGATCGCCTCACCCAGCCGCTGCTGCGCATGAAGGACGGCAAGTTCGACAAGAACGGCGAATTCGCCCCGATCTCCTGGGATGCCGCCTTCGACATCATGGCCGAGAAGGTCAAGGCGACGCTGAAAGAGCCTACCCAGGGCGCGAACGGCGTTGCCATGTTCGGTTCCGGCCAATGGACCGTGTGGGAAGGCTATGCCGCCGTCAAGCTGATGAAGGCCGGCTTCCGCTCCAACAGCATCGACCCCAACGCGCGCCACTGCATGGCTTCCGCCGTGGCCGGCTTCATGCGCACCTTCGGCATCGACGAGCCGATGGGTTGCTACGACGATGCCGAGCACGCCGACGTATTCGCCCTGTGGGGCTCGAACATGGCCGAGATGCACCCCATCCTCTGGTCGCGCATCAGCAACCGCCGCCTCACCGCCAACCACGTCAAGATTCACGTGCTGTCGACCTTCAGCCATCGCTCCTGCGAACTGGCCGATGCCGAACTGATCTTCAAGCCGCAGTCCGACCTGGCGATCCTCAATTACATCTGCAATTACATCATCCAGAACAAGGCGGTCAACCAGGAATTCGTCAAGAAGAATGTCGGTTTCTTCCAGGGCGTCACCGACATCGGCTACGGTCTGCGGCCGAATCATCCGCTGGAACAGGTGGCGATGAACAACGGTTATCCCGGCGCCGACGGCAAGCCCAAGGGCGACCCGAACAAGCACACGCCGATCACCTTCGAGGACTTCGCCAAGTTCGTGTCCGAATACACCCTGGACAAGGCGCACGAGATTTCCGGCGTGCCCAAGGACAAGCTCGAAGCGCTGGCCAAGGCCTATGCCGATCCGAAGGTGAAGGTCACCTCCTACTGGACCATGGGCTTCAACCAGCACACGCGCGGCACCTGGGTCAATAACATGATCTACAACGTGCATCTGCTGGTGGGCAAGATCTCCGAGCCGGGCAACAGCCCCTTCTCGTTGACCGGCCAGCCCTCGGCCTGCGGCACGGCGCGCGAGGTCGGCACTTTCGCCCATCGCCTGCCCGCCGACATGGTGATCTTCAATCCGAAGCATCGGGAGATGACGGAGAAACTCTGGAAACTGCCGGCGGGCGCACTTTCCGCGCAGATGGGCTATCACGCGGTAGCGCAAAGCCGCATGCTGAAGGACGGCAAGATCGGCTTCTACTGGACCTCGACCACCAACAACATGCAGGCCGGCCCCAACGTCAATGGCGAGATCTATCCCGGCTGGCGCAATCCGAAGGCCTTCGTCGTGGTCTCCGACGTGTACCCGACGGTGTCGGCGATGTCGGCCGACCTGATCCTGCCCTGCGCCATGTGGATGGAAAAGGAAGGCATGTATGGCAACGCCGAGCGCCGCGGCCAGATGTGGCGCCAGCAGGTCAAGGCGCCGGGTGAGTCCCGCTCCGACCTGTGGCAGTACATGGAGTTTTCCAAGCGCTTCAAGATGGAAGACGTCTGGCCGGCGGATGTGCTGGCCAAGGCGCCGGAATACAAGGGCAAGACGCTCTACGACGTGCTGTATGCCAATGGCCAGGTCAACAAGTTTCCCAAGGAAGAGTTGGCGAAGGTCAATGCCCACGCCTGGGCCGGCTACACCAACGACGAGTCCGAGGCTTTTGGCTACTACGTGCAGAAGGGCCTGTTCGAGGAATACGCCGCCTTCGGTCGTGGCCATGCCCACGACCTGGCACCTTTCGATACCTATCACAAGGTGCGCGGCCTGCGTTGGCCGGTGGTGGATGGCAAGGAAACGCTGTGGCGTTTCCGCGAGGGCTACGATTCATATGTGAAGAAGGGCGAGGGCGTCAGGTTCTACGGTTATCCCGACGGCAAGGCCAAGATTTTTGCGCTGCCCTATCAGCCTGCCGCGGAATCGCCGGACAAGGACTATGACCTGTGGCTGTGCACCGGCCGCGTGCTGGAACATTGGCACAGTGGCTCGATGACGCGTCGCGTGCCCGAGCTCTACAAGTCCTTCCCCGACGCGGTGGTCTGGATGCACCCGAAGGACGCCGAGAAGCGCGGGCTCAAGCGCAACGACGTGGTGAAGGTGTCCACGCGCCGCGGCGAGATCGAACTGCGGGTCGACACCAAGGGCCGCAACAAGATGCCGGAGGGGCTGATTTTCATTCCCTTCTTCGATGAGCACCGCTTGGTCAACAAGCTCACCCTGGACGCCACGTGTCCGATTTCGAAAGAAACGGATTTCAAGAAGTGCGCGGCCAAGGTAGTCAAGGCCTGACCTGAGCAGCTGGAGAAATCGGGGAGTCGCACGCTGCGTGCGCTCACCGTCCGGTGATCATGGACAACGAGAACAAGCCCAGTGCCGCGGCCCGTCGCCAGTTCCTTGCCGATACAGCGCGCATGGCTTGCGGCGTCGGACTGCTGGGCCTGGGGGTCGGACTCTACGCGAAGCATGCCAGGGCCCTGCCGCCGGCTGCGATACGGCCGCCCGGTGCATTGCCGGAAACCGAATTCTCCGCGGCCTGCATCCGTTGCGGCCTGTGCGTGCGCGATTGTCCCTTCGACATCCTGCATCTGGCCAAGCCGGAAGAACCCCTGTCGACCGGCACGCCCTACTTCGTGGCGCGCCAGTTGCCCTGCGAAATGTGCGAGGACATTCCATGCGTGAAGGCCTGTCCGACCGGGGCGCTGGACCACTCGTTGAAGGACATCAACAAGTCGAAAATGGGTCTGGCGGTGCTGGTCGACCAGGAGACCTGCCTGAATTTCCTCGGTTTGCGCTGCGACATCTGCTACCGCGTCTGTCCGGTGATCGACAAGGCCATCACGCTCGACCGGCAGGTCAATGTGCGCACCGGACGGCATACCCATTTCATCCCCGTGGTGCATTCCGAGCACTGCACCGGCTGCGGCAAGTGCGAAAAGGCGTGCCCCACCGAGATCGCCTCGATCAAGGTGTTCCCGCTCTACATGGCCAAGGGTCAATTGAGTTCGCATTACCGGCTGGGCTGGGTGGAAAAGGACAAGGCCGGCGGCAGTCTGGTGGCGCCGGACATCGAACATCGCTACAACATGCCGGAGGGCATGAAATATGAAAGCGGCAAGGGGCTCTCGCCCAGCGTTCCGGCCGATGCAGCTCCGGGATCTGCGCCTGGCAGCGCTTCCGGGCTGCCCAAGGCCTTCCAGGGAGGCAAGCTGTGAGCGCCCCCGTGAAAACCGCGCTGACCCGTCCCGGCGCCGAAGCCATTGCTGCGAAAGGCTGGCTCGTCGCGCACAAGTGGTTGCTCCTGCGGCGCAGCAGCCAGATCGGCATTCTGTTGCTGTTCCTGGTCGGCCCGTGGTTCGGCATCTGGATCGTCAAGGGCAACCTGAATTTCAGCTACACCCTGAACTTCCTGCCGCTGACCGATCCCTATGTGATTCTGCAGTCGCTGTTGGCACGACAGGTGCCGGAGAAGCTGGCGGTGACGGGTGTCGCCATCGTCGTGCTGTTCTATCTGCTGGTCGGCGGGCGCAGCTATTGTTCCTGGGTCTGCCCGATCAATCTGCTGACGGATTTCGCCTACTGGTTGCGCGTGCGGCTGGGGCTCAAGGGCAGCGCGCACATCAGCCGGCCGACGCGCTACTGGATGCTGGGCATGACGCTGGTCGTCGCGGCGATCACCGGCAGCATCGCCTGGGAAATGGTCAATCCGGTGTCGATGATGCATCGCGGCCTGATCTTCGGCCTCGGCCTGGCCTGGGCGGTGCTGCTCGCCGTCTTCCTCTTCGACCTGTTCGTCATGCGCCACGGCTGGTGCGGTCACCTGTGCCCGGTCGGCGCCTTCTACAGCCTGATCGGCAAGCTCTCGGTAACGCGAATCAAATTGCCGGCACGCGCCGCCTGCAACGACTGCATGGATTGTTTCGCCGTCTGTCCCGAACCGCAGGTGATCCGTCCGGCGTTGAAGGCCATAGCCGGCACGCCGCCGATGATTCTGGAAGCCAACTGCACCAATTGCGGCCGCTGCATCGATGTCTGCTCGAAGGATGTGTTTGCCTTCGGCAACCGTTTCAATGCTACCGTCGTACCCGTTACCGGCGTCCCGCAAGTGGCGCCCAAGTGATCAACCGTCAATCTCGTCTGGGGAGTCCATCATGAAGAAAACCGTCACCATCCTTCTGGCATCGCTGCTCACCGTCATCGTGGGTTGCGCCAGCTACGAACCCCTGGTTTCGATGCGCGGTACGGATGTCGCCGTTGCCGATCCTGCGCCGGCGGTAAAGGAATATGTTGGCAAGAGGCCGGGTACGCAGCCCGTCGTTGCCCGCACCTTCAGCACCCAGCCGCCGGTAATCCCTCATGCCGTGGATAATTTCGACGAGGTGACGCTCACCGAGAACCAGTGTCTGGATTGTCACGGTGAGGCCAACTATGTGAAGAAGAACTCGCCGAAGATGGGCGACAGCCATTTCGTCGCGGCGACCAGGACCTTTGACGCATCGCGCCACGTGTGCAGCAGTTGCCATGTCGGCCAGGTCGACGCGCCGGCGCTGGTCGAGAACCGCTTCACCGGCAACATCAAGTAAGCAGCATCGATCGATCCGACGCTTGTCGGCGCCGGCTCGCGTTGCGGTAGTTCTCAGGCCACGCTGATCGCCGCCGCCGGGCAGGGCGCCACGCAGGCGCCGCAGCCCGTGCAGGCGGCGACATCGATCTCCGCCAGGGGCGGCCCGCCCAGGCGCGGACTGAAGCGGATCGCCGCCACCGTACAATGATCGCCGCAGATGCGGCACTCCACGCCGCGTTGCGCCAGGCAGGAGTCCGCCACCTGCGCCTTGATCGCCCAGGGCCAGATCTGGATGTCGCTGTTGAGCAGGGCCCGGTCGATGCAGGCGGTGGCGCAGGCGCCGCAGAACGTGCATTCGCCGCGCTTGAAATCCACCTCCGGATAGCCGCGCACGATGACGATGATCCGCGTCGGACAGACCGGAACGCAGTCGCCGCAGCGGCTGCAGGCATCGATGAACAGTTCCTCGGCCAGCGCCCATGGAGGACGCTGCGGCGGTTTGGCGGATTTGAAATTACCGCTCAAGAATTGTCGGCGATTGACCATGCTGAATAGTAGTCTTGTCCAGGGCTCGATTTTGCCTTCGCAACGCCGGTTGCGCCAGATGGCCGCCGCCTAATACACTGGCGACCCGCACAATGCTGCTTGCCCCCGGAGTACCGCAAATGAACCGCCTCCTGATCCTGCTGCATCTCCTGGCCGTCATCGTCTGGATCGGCGGCATGTTCTTCGCCCACGTCTGCCTGCGTCCCGTGGCCGCCGCACAGTTGCCGCCACCGCAGCGCCTGCCGCTCCTGGCCGCCGTCCTCGGCCGCTTCTTCGTCGCCGTCGGCTGGGCGCTGGTGCTGCTGTGGGGCAGCGGCCTCATCCGTTTTGCGCAGGCCGGCGCGGCGATTCCGGCAAGCTGGCTGGCGATGGCCGGCATTGCCGCGGTGATGACCGTGATCCTGGCCCTGATCGTTTTCCGTTTCCACCGCGCCATGGTTGCCGCGGTGGCCGCCAGCGACTGGCCGCGGGCCGGGGCGGCGATGAACACCATACGCCAGCTGGTGTTGACCAACCTGTTGCTCGGCGTGCTCACCGTCGCGGTCGCGGTACTCGGCGCCTGATCCGGAAGGCCGGACTGGATTCCTGATATGCCACTCGTACTCGGGGAAAACCTGCGCAACAATGCCCTGGCCGGCGAAGCGGCGGCGATCATCGACACCTGCGTGTCATGCGGCCAATGCATGGTCAACTGTCCGACCTTCCGCCTGCTGCAGGACGACTGGGACAGCCCGCGCGGACGCATCAACCTGATGAAGGAAATGCTCGCGGAACAGCCGCCCAGCGCCGATCTGCAATTGCACCTCGACCGCTGCCTGACCTGCCGCTCCTGCGAGGCCATGTGCCCCGAGGGCGTGCGCTTCGGCCGCCTGCTCGACGTCACCCGCGAACTGATCGAACCCGCCGCGCGACGTTCGCAGCGGGAGCGCCTGCTGCGCCGCGCGCTGCGTGCCGTGGTGCCCTACCGGAACCGCTTCACGGCGCTGTTGCGCCTCGGCCAGGCGCTGCGCGCGGTACTGCCCGCAGCGCTGCGCGCCAAGGTTCCGCAGAAACGCATGGCCGGCGCCTGGCCCGGGACGCCGCACGCGCGAACCATGCTGGTCTGGCAGGGCTGCGTGCAGCCGGCTTTGGCGCCGGATATCAACGCCGCCGCGGCGCGGGTGCTGGACCGCTGCGGCATCCGGCTGGTGCCGGCTGCAGCCGGTTGCTGCGGTGCCCTGAGCCACCACATGGCCGAACCCGAAGAAGCGCTCGCCTTCATGCGCCGCAACATCGACGCCTGCTGGCCGCAGATCGAGGCCGGCGCCGAGGCCATCGTCATGACCGCGAGCGGCTGCGGCGCGCATGTGCGCGACTATGGGGCGTTGCTGCGCAACGATCCCGAGTACCGCGACAGGGCGCAGCGTTTTTCGGAACTTTCCAAGGACATCGCCGAGGTGGTTGCCGCCGAACGCATCGCCGGGCGCCTGCCGCCGTTGCCGCCGCAAGCGCCCTCACCGGACCGGCGCATTGCCTACCAGTCGCCCTGCAGCCTGCAGCATGCGCAGAAGCTCAAGGGCGTCGTCGAGGGCCTGCTCAAGCATGCCGGCTACAAGCTGACGCCGGTCGCCTATTCCTTCCTGTGCTGCGGTTCGGCCGGCAGCTATTCGATTCTGCAGCCGGAACTGGCGGCCGGCCTGCGCGCGGCCAAACTGGAAACTATCCTGGCGACCCGGCCGAAACTCATCGTCACCGCCAACATCGGCTGCCTGACGCATCTCGCCGAAGTTTCTCCGCTGCCGGTTAAACACTGGATCGAACTCTTCGACGAAACGCTGGCGGCGGCCGAGGTCGCGCAAGCGGCGTCTGATCAAGGCCGGCGTTGAACCTGGAAACCGCAATTGCAACCGCTTTCAACACAGAGAACACAGAGCCACAGAGGGCACGGAAAAAAGGCCTTGGCTCACCCGATTGGAGAGTCCTCAACGCAATTTAACTCTCTGTGTTCTCTGTGCTTTTCTCCGTGTTCTCTGTGTCAAATGAGGTTTTTGGGTTGAAAAGTCGGCGCCGGTGACACGGCGAACAAAGCCTATTCGGCGATGACCTTGTCCGCCCACTCGATGCCGGCGACCAGGGTAGCGGGGCTGCCGATGGTGGAACTGAATCCCGCCAGATCTTCGTCGCTGATGCCGCGTGCGATGCGGCAGGCGTCGCAGACCTCGATCGCCACGCCGAGCTCGACGCACTGCTGCCACTGCTCGGCCAGCGCGGGCCAGCCTACGGGGAAGAGCTGGTCGCGGATCGACTTGCGGGCCAGCACCGAGGCTTCGCCAAGCAGGAAGATGCGCACCTGGTGCCCGGCCCGCGCCAGCGCCGCGCTGTGGCCGAAGACCATCGCGGCTCGGGTCGGGTCGTCGCTGCCCCAGGATGACTTCATGAAAATCTTTGCCATGGGGCGCGCTCCCGATCAGTAGGTCTTGTAGGGCAGGAACTTGCCCGACATGACGATATTCACGCGGTCGCCGTTGGGATTCGGTTCGCGCTTCATGTCCATCTTGAAATCGATGGCGGACATGATGCCGTCGCCGAATTCCTCGTGGATCAATTCCTTGAAGGTCGTGCCGTACACGCTGATGAGTTCGTAGAAGCGGTAGATCAGCGGGTCGGTCGGCACGGAAGTCGGCAGCGAACCCTTGTAGGGCACTACCTGCAGCAGGGCCACGGCATCGGGCGGCAGGCCGAAGACCTTGCCCAGTATCGTTGCCTGCTTCTTGTCGAAGGTCATCTGGCCAAGGCAGCCGGCGGTGACCCATTCCTTGGCCAGACCGATCTTCTTCGCCACGTCCTCCCACTTGAGGCCCTTCTTGATCTTGGCGGCGATGATCATTTCGGTGACGTCGTTGCGGTTCATATCTCTTCCTTTCATTGGTTGACGGCGTGTTTGACGTGCTGCAACTGGGAGACCACCTTTTCCGGCGCCAGCGCGATCACCGGCGCACGTTCGGCTTCCAGTCCGGGGCGCACCAGAGGCGGATTCTTCGCGTCGTGGAACATCCCGGCCTCGGCGCCGGCATAGGTTTTCGAGCGATTGACGAGGAAATCCACCAGGTGGTTGCGGATCTTGTAGTACTGGGGGTCATGATGGATTTCGGCGCGGGTGCGGCTGCGCGGCATGGTGATCTCGACGATCTCGGCGATCTTGGCGTGCGGGCCGTTGCTCATCAGCATGATCTTGTCGGCGAGCAGGATCGCCTCGTCGACATCGTGCGTGATCATGAACACGGTCTGGTGCGTGGCCTGCACGATCTTGAGCAACTCGTCCTGGATGGTGCCTCGTGTCAGTGCATCGAGCGCACCGAAAGGCTCGTCGAGCAACAGCATCTTGGGCTGGATGGCGAAGGCGCGCGCGATGCCGACGCGCTGCTTCATGCCACCCGAGAGTTCCGCCGGCTTCTTGTGGATGGCGTGGCCGAGGCCGACCATTTCGAGGTAGCCGGTGCAATGTTCGTTGATCTTGTCCTTGGCCCAATCAGGCCATTTGGACTTGACGGCGAAGGCGACGTTGCCGAGCACACTCATCCAGGGCATCAGGGCGTGGCTCTGGAACACCACGCCGCGGTCGAGGCTGGGCCCCTTGACTTCGCGGCCGTCCATGAAGGCATCGCCTGCGCTGGCTTCGTCGAGACCGGCCAGCACGTTGAGGATGGTGGTCTTGCCGCAGCCGGAGTGGCCGACGATGCAGACGAACTCGCCCTTGTCGATGTGGAAGTTGATGTCGTCGAACACCGGCAGGTTGGCGACGCCGTTGGTCGGCGGGAAGACCTTCTTCAGGTTTTCGACACTGAGGAAATGCGTGCTCATGATTTGTTCCCGCTCATTCGCGATAAGTGACCAGCTTCTGCAGCCAGCCGAAGAAGAGGTCGAGGATCATGCCGACGATGCCGATCATCACCACGGCGAAGATCACGTTGGGCAACGCGAGGTTGTTCCACTCGTTCCAGACGAAATAGCCGATGCCGGTGCCGCCGACCAGCATCTCGGCGGCGACGATCACCAGCCAGGCGATGCCCATCGAAATGCGCATGCCGGTCAGTATGGTCGGCGCCGCCGCCGGCAGGATCACCAGGAAGGCCTTGCGCAGCGGGTTCACCTCCAGGGTGCGGGCGACGTTGATCCAGTCGCGGCGTACCGAGGACACGCCGAAGGCGGTGTTGATCAGCATCGGCCAGATCGAGCAGATGAAGATGACGAAAATGCCGGAGATGTCCGAATCCTTGAGGCTGTAGAGCGCCAGCGGCATCCACGCCAGCGGCGAGATCGGCTTCAGGACCTGGATAAAGGGATTGAAGGCCTGGAACAGGAGCGGCGACATGCCGATCATGAAACCGACCGGCAGGGCGATCGCCACCGCCAGCAGGAAGCCGATGGCGACCCGGCCCAGCGAATGCGCGATCTGGATGCCGATGCCCTTGTCGTTGGGGCCCTTGTCGTAGAACGGATCCGACAGGTACTCGACAAAGGCGTGGCCGACCTTGCCCGGCGCGGGGAAGCCGGACTGTTCCTTGCCCTTGCCCATCATGGCCGCGTATTCGCTGTCGGCGCCGGCCTGCACGACGGACTCCTTCGGTTGCGTGGCGAGCTGCCACGCGCCGAGGAAGATCGCCAACATCAGCAGCGAAATGAACGCCGCCTTGAGCTTGAGTTTGGCTGACATGACGGCTACCTAGACCTTCTTGATGGCGAAGCTGTCGACGTAGGCATCGGTCTTGGCCGGATCGAACTCCTTGCCCATGACCTTGAACTTTTTCATGGTCTCCTTGGGCGGCGTCATGCCGACTTCGGTCATGTACTTCTTGGCATCGGTCAGCAGGTACACCTTCTCGGCGATGTCCTTGTACCTGACCTCGCCCTTGACATAGCCCCAGCGCTTCATCTGCGAGAGGATCCAGTAGGCCATCGAGTACCAGGGGAAGGGGTCGTAGTCGACGCGCTCGGGCACGTTCCTGACGTTGCCCAGGCCATCGGCGAACTTGCCGGTCAGCACTTGTTCGAGCACCGCCTTGGGCTGGTTCAGGTAGTTGGCCGGCGACAGCACCTCGGCCATGATCGGGCGGTTTTTCGGATCGCGCGCCATGGCCGAGGCCTTGAGGATGGCGCGGTAGAGCGCGGCGAAGGTGTTGGGGTTCTGTTTGACGAACTCGCTCGGAACGGCAAAGGAGCAGCAGGGGTGGCCGTCCCAGATTTCGCGCGAGAGGATGTGGATGAAGCCGATCTCGTCGAACACCGCACGCTGGTTCACCGGGTCAGGACCGAGGAAGCCGTCGATGTTGCCGGCACGCAGGTTGGCCACCATTTCGGGCGGCGGCACCACGCGCAATTGCACGTCGGTGTCGGGGTTGATGCCGTGCTCGGCCAGGTAATAGCGCAGCAGCAGGTTGTGGATCGAGAACTCGAAGGGGATGGCGAACTTGAAGCCCTTCCAGTTCTTCGCGTCGCGGTTGGTCTTGTGCTTGTTGGCGAGCACGATGGCCTGGCCGTTGATGTTCTGGATGGTCATCACGTTGGTCGGCGACGGGTTGGAGCCGACGCCCATCGAGATCGCGATCGGCATCGGCGCCAGCATGTGGCTGGCGTCGTATTCCTTGTTCATGACCTTGTCGCGGATCAGCGCCCAGCCGGCGGTCTTCACCATGCTGACGTTGAGTCCCTCCTTCTGGTAGAAGCCCAGCGGGTCGGCCATGATCAGCGGGCTGGCGCAGGTGATCGGGATGAAGCCGACCTTGAGGTCCTTCTTCTCCGGCGTGCCTTTGGTCTGGGCAATGGCTTCCAGTGCGCCGAAGGGGACCAGCGACGAGATCGCCGCCCAGGCGGTCGAGGCGCCGACGGCGGAAAGGAACTTGCGGCGTTCGCCATCGTGGGGAAACAACGCCTTCATCACGGCGGTCTGGATCACCCGGCTGTTCAGCGCATCGACGTCGCCGGCGGCGACGGCGATGTCGTGCTGGGTCTGCGAGGCGTGCTGGCCGCAGTTGCAGCCGGCGATGGAGTTGTTCGCGTCGAAAGGATCGTGCAGTGCCATGGTGCTCTCCCGGTGATTGGTCTGAGCAAGCAGTTGCAGACTTCGTGCCAGTTATCGCAACAACATGTTTCAGCGCAATTATTCGACTTTTTCGAAACGTTCTGCGGCAGCGAAGGGATTCCGCGGCTTGTGCAACGCACCAGCAAGGGGCAAGTGGCCGATGGTTTTTCGCCACTTTGGGGCATGCCGCGCGGAATCAGGGTGTATCAACAGCCGCGCTGCCGGTTTGCCCGGGCCTGCTCAGGAATTACCGCTGCGCCGCGCCGGATTCGTGGCGAGCGGCGCCAGCAGCGATTTGCGGATTCGCTCCAGAGAGGCCAGTGCGGCCCGCGGATCCTGGTCGAACTGGGCGCGGACGATCGCGCCATCGACGGCCAGCGCCAGGTCCGTTGCCTGCCGCCTGCGCTGCCGCGATGCCGGCAGCAGTTGCGCGATCGCGTCCGCCATGTCCTGCTTGTGGCGGCGTGTGATGTCGACGACCTCGGGCAGTGTCTCGCCCAGTTCGCCGACGCTGTTGATGAAGGCGCAGCCGCGATAGCCGTCGCTGCGAAACCATTCGCCGAGGGCCGGCACCAGGGCCTTGATGTCGCCGCCGTGGCGCTGCAGGGCGGCGGTAAACCAGTCCATCCAGCGCCGGTGGCGATACTCGAGGAATTCCCTGACGAGTTCGTTCTTGCTCGGGAAGTGGCGGTAAAAGGTCAGTTTGGCGACACCGGATTCCGCGATCACGCGGTCGATGCCCGTGGCGCGGATGCCGTCGCGATAGAACAGCTCATGCGCGGCCAGCAGGATGCGTTCGCGTGCGCCTGGAGGCGGTACGGCGGAGCTAAGGGTTGGTCTGGCGGTGCGCATGCCCGCATTGTAGACAGATCTGTCTACCTTGTATAGACTGCACCGTGCAGCCGGAACCATCTACCCGAATTCCCGCCCAGGAGCCGATCATGGAAAGCAAACCCCCCGTTCCGCCGTTCACGCCGGAA
The DNA here is from genome assembly GCA_044360105.1 of Sulfuritalea sp. Taxonomy (GTDB): domain Bacteria; phylum Pseudomonadota; class Gammaproteobacteria; order Burkholderiales; family Rhodocyclaceae; genus Sulfuritalea. The sequence continues at coordinate 54,641 of JBIKKY010000001.1, read as the reverse complement.
ACCGCCGCGCAGAAGGTGCGCATGGCCGAAGATGCCTGGAATACCCGCGACCCGGACCGTGTCGTGCTGGTCTATACCGAAGACACGCGCTGGCGCAACCGCTCCGAATTCCCCGCCGGGCGAGAAGAGGTGCGGCAGTTCCTGGTGCGCAAGTGGGCGAAGGAACTCGACTACCGCCTGATCAAGGAATTGTGGGCCTGCGCCGGCAATCGCATCGCCGTGCGCTTCGCCTATGAATGCCACGACGATTCGGGCAATTGGTACCGCGCCTACGGCAACGAGAACTGGGAGTTCAACGAACAGGGCTTCATGATGCGGCGCTTTGCCAGCATCAACGACCTGCCGATCAAGGAATCCGAGCGGAAATTCTTCTGGCCCTTGGGACGACGGCCGGACGATCATCCAAGTTTGAGCGATCTGGGTCTCTAAGGCGGGCGGGTGGCGGGATTCAGGCTACGCTGAGCGGCATCACCGGCCGGGCGCCACGCAGGCGCCGTAGCGCCAGCGCCGACTCTTGTGCCGGCCTCCCGCGATCGCACCCCCAAAAGACACAGGGCGTCCCGAATCCGGGACGCCCTGTGTTATTCCTGCGGCAAACTACAGGCCGCGCCGGTGCACCTCGCGCAGGCTGGTGCTCATGCGCGAACCGACGAATGCGAGCAGGCGCAGGCCTTCCTGGACGCCGGGATCGCTGATCAGCTTCAGCAGGCCGCCGAGACCGCCGCCGAGGGGCGGCGCGGTCGCCAGTTCGCGGCTGGCCTGGGTGAAGGCATTCGACATGCAGATGATGAAGCGCTGGTTTTCCGGCCGGTCGATTTCCCGCAGCAGGTGGGTCAATCCGTCGTTGCGGGTGAGGCGGTCGAGCAATGCAATGCCTTCGGACATGGTCGACGCCAGGCGGTTGACCATGTCGTCCGACATTGCGTCCTGGGCCGAGGTGACAAGTTGGGCAAACTCGACGAGCCGCTGCAGGTCGGCTTCATTGAAGGGCGCCGCGCTGGGGGTTTGTGTCTGGGTAGTCATGGTGTCATCTCTTCAGAGTAGGCCGCGGACGCTGGTCCAGTACATGTGGTTGTACGAAATCTTGAACCAGTGCATGGGTTTTGATGGCGGCTTCAGGTCGGGCGGATTCAGGTAGTTGAACATCGCGTAGGTCGCCTTCTCATGGCCGGCTTCGATGAAGCAGTACACCTTGCCATCGTAATCCCGCACCGGTTCGCCGATCTTGATGATCGAGGCGATATTTTCGCAGATGGCCTCGGCCTGGAAGTGTGCCGCGGAACCGGTCTTGCTCACCGGCAGGTTGGTGGTGTCGCCCACCACATAGACATTGTCGTGGCCGTTCATCTTCAGGCTGTAGCGGTCGGTCGGGATCCAGCCGCCCGATCCGAGATTGTCGCGCTCGATCACTTCCATGCCGCGGTGGGCCGGAACCACGATGAGCAGGTCGTACTCGACCTCGGTGCCTTCCTCGCTTTTCATGATCTTGTTCTTGGCGTCGATTTCCTTGATGTTGAACAGCGTCTCGGTATCGACGCCGATGCGCTCGAACTCGGGCTTGGCCCACTTGGCGACGTTCTCGATGGTATGCAGGCGGCCGATCGGGTAGTGGTACTTGAGCTGCACTTTGTCGCGAATGCCGCGCGCCTTGAAGAAGTCATCCAGCGCGAACATGACTTCGACCGGGGCGATCGGGCATTTGTGCGGAACGCCGACCGCAACCATGACCCTGCCGCCCTTGAATTCCCTGAGCTTCTTGTACATCTTGATGGCGGAGGCTTCGGTGTAGAAGAACTCGGCGCCCTCGGTCATGCCGGGAGTCTCTTCCGGCACCATGCGCGAGCCGGTGGCAATCACGATGATGTCGTACTCATGGGTCTTGCCGCTCTCCGTGACGACCTTGTTCTTGTCGAGCAGGAACTGCTTGACCGGGTCGACATGGAATTCGATGGTCGGCTCGAGCAGGCTGGCCTGGTCGCGATAGAGCTGATCCGGCGTCATCTGGCCGAAGGCGACATAAAGCAGGCCGGGCTGGTACATGTGCCGGTCGGACGCCGACAGCAGCGTGATCCGCACCTTGCCGGCGCGTATTTCACCACTCAGCCGGCGCGAGAGGTTGTTGGCGGTGATGGTACCGGCGGTGCCGCCACCCACGACTAGGATTCTCATTGCATTCTCCTCTATTTGGCCTTGCGGACCTTGATGTGCCAGACATTGCCGACCTGCTCGCTGCCGACGATTTCGTGCCCGACTTTTTTCACCCACTCGGGAATGTCGGCCGCCGAGCCCTGATCGGTCGACAGCAATTCGATGACGTCGCCGACGGCAACGTGCTTGATGTGGGATATCAGCTCCATCAGCGGTCCGGGGCAGAACGTGTCGCGCGCATCGATTACCTTGGTTTCACTCATCTTGATTCACTCCTTCTGGTTTTCCGGTTCGACCCTGCTGCCTAGAATGTCAGGATTTGCGCGTCTTCGGCGTCGCTGAGGAAGCGTGTCAGGCCCGTCGGCGGGCCTAGCGCCGGGTCGAGGTCGTCCTTGGTGACTTTCAGCAGGTCCAGCGCCATCGAGCACGGCAGCAGTGTGGCATTGCCAAGTTCAGCGGCCATTTGGAACAGCTGCCTGAAGGGCGGTACCCCCTTGGTCTGCAGCAGCGTACCGAACTCGCCTTCCGCCGGCGGTTCGGCACTGCTGCCCTTGACGAAATACTGCATCGCATTCATCGAAAAGAAGACCGAGACCTCGTCGCCCGAGGCTGCCCCGACGGAGGCGATCATCGCGGCCATCTGCAACTTTTCGCGCGTGCCGGAAACGCAAACTATGTGGATCTTCCTTGACATTGAGTTCTTGCCTCCGCTGTGGCCGCAACGCAAGTGCATTGCGGGAACTGCTTTTCGCCAACTCCGACTATTTATGCCAGCTGTAGCGCTTGATCAATGCCAGGCAGATGCTGTCGAGCACGTAGCCGACCGCACCGATGACCAGCAGCATCGCCATGAGCTTTTCGTACTCCAGCGACTCCCGCGCATCCTGGATGGTGTAACCGAATCCGGACGTCACGCCGAGGAACTCGGAAGGCACCAGCACGATCCAGCCAACGCCGAGGGCGAGCCGGATGCCGGTAAGGACATCGAAGGCGATCGCCGGCACGATGATCTGCGTCACGACATGCCAGGGTTTGGCGCCGAGGTTGCGCGCCACCTTGAACCAGGCCGGGTCGACCTTGGACAATCCCGCCGCGGTGGAAAACATCACGGGCCAGACCGCGCCAATGGCGATCAGAAAAATGATCGCCTGATCCCAGCCGGCAAACACGATGACGGCGATCGGCTCCCAGGAGAGCGGGCTGATCATGCGCATCAACTGGAAGGGCGAGTTGCTCAGTTCGCGAAAACGCCTGCTGCGGCCGATCAGGATGCCGATCGGGACGCCGATCGCGATGGCGATGGCCAGACCGGCGCCCAGCCGACCGCCGCTGGTTTGCAGGGCCCTGGGGATCAGTCCGTTGTTCCAGAGGTGGCCGATTTCCTTGAAAGCCGGGCCGGGACCGAAGCTGGCGAAGTGCGACATCGCCGGATTCAGGGTGGCTACGTAGATGGCCAGCCACCACAGGGCAAACAGGACGGCGAGGCCGCCAAAAAAATTCCACGCCCAATAGATGGTGCCGCTGAAGGCCGCGGAGGAGCGCGATGGACCCACGGCGGCGGTCGCGGCGTTGCCCGCGACGATAGCGGTGTTCTCACTCATCGCTCAAGCGTCCCCGCGATGCCAGCTGAAGCGCTTGATCAACAGCGCGCACAGGGTGTCGAGGGCGTAGCCGATCACGCCGATGGTGAGCACCATTGCAGTTAGCTGGTCGTAAGCCAGGGTCTCCCGCGCGTCCTTGATGGCGTAGCCGAGACCGGATGTGACGCCCAGCAGTTCCGCCGGAACCAGGACGACCCAGGCCACGCCGAGTGCCAGACGGATGCCGGTGAAGATGTCGAAGCTGATCGCCGGCAGGATGATTTGCGTCAGCATCTGGATTGGCGTGGCACCCAGGTTGCGCGCCACCTTGAACCAGGCCGGGTCGACCTTGGCCAGCCCGGCGGCGGTAGAAAACATCACCGGCCAGACCGAGGCGATGGCGATCAGGAAGATGATCGAATGGTCCCATGCGGCGAATACGAATACCGCGATCGGCATCCATGACAATGGGCTGATCATGCGCAGGAACTGGAATGCGGAGTTGCTCAGGTCACGGAAGCGCTTGCTGCGACCCATGATGATGCCGATCGGGATGCCGATGGCGATTGCGATGCCAAGGCCGCCGCTCAGGCGATACATGCTGGCGGCAATCGCCTTTTGCAACTTGCCGAGGTTCCACAATTCGGGAAAGCTCTGCAGCGTCGGTATCAGGCCGAAGCCGGAAAAACTCTGGGTCTCCGGGTTCTTGGCGATCATGTAACCGCCCAGCCACCAAAGTGCGGCAAGGATAAGCAGGCCGAGCGAAAAATTCACGAACCCCCGCCCCGCCGCCTCGGCGGCGCGCGAGGTTCGGGTGCCGGTCAATCCGGCGGCCGCAGCCGCTCCGCCGGGTGCTGCGTCATTGCTCACAGAGAGATGACTTCCGTGCGGACGAAGGGATCGCCGGTCTTCGGCACGCTATGGTCGTTCTTCCACTTCGGATTGGCGTCGAGCGCCTTCTTGATGAAGGTGTAGTTGACCAGGTCGTTGGCGACGAACTTTGCATCCAGCTTTTCGAGGAAGGCCGAATCGCCGGTGATGACGGTTTTCTTCATGTCGTTGACCACCAGTTCGGTGGCGGAGCGGTAGGGCCAGCCCTGGAAGTTGATGCGGTCCATGCCCCAGTCCTTGTTCTTGATCGCCGCCGCGTTGCCCGGATAGGGGATGTCGTAGAGCATCATGGCGCGCTTGACCACTTCCTTGGGGAAGGGCAGGTAGCCCTTGCCGTCCTTGGACAGCATCTCTGCCATGGCTTCGCGGTTCTCGACCAGGTGGATCTGCGCATTGACGATGGCGTTGTGCACGCCCTGGGCCCAGGCGGCGCGCGCCGGGTCCATGGTGTCGGCTTCGTGCATCACCACCACGCAGCAGGGGTGGCCCTTCCAGACGTCGCCGGTCATGCGCAGCATCTTGGCGCCGGCGCGGACTTCGCCCAGCGCATTGAAGGGCTCGGCCACGCAATAGCCGTCGATCGATTTGGCCGCCAGCGCCGGCGGCATGTCGGGCGGATTCAGCACGATGAAGTTGCACTCGTTCGGCGCCAGTTTGGCGTCCTGCGGACGAATCACCGGGGTGATGCCCGCGTCCTTCATGATCTTCTGCGAGAGGATGTTGTGGATCGAGTACCAGAACGGGATCGCGAACTGTTTGCCGCCGAAGTCCTTGGGCGTGTTGATGCCGGAGTCCTTGCCGACGACCATGCCCGAGCCGTTGGTATGGTTCCAGGCCGTGATCTTGATCGGGAACTTGTTGTTGTAGCGCATCCAGATCGGCACCGGAATCAGGAGGTGCGCCAGGTTGAGCTTGTGCGACGAGAAGGCCTCGACCAGCGGCGACCAGCCGCGGATCAGGGTCGGTGGCGCGGAGTCCAGTCCTTCCTTCTTGAAGAAGCCCATCTCGTGCGCAACCAGCAGCGCCGAGGCATCGGTGATCGGCAGGTAGCCGATGCGGATTGTCGGGTCCCACTTCTTCTCCTGGGCGAAGGTGGCGGAGGTCGGGATCAGGCTGCTCAAGGCGCCCAGGCCGCCCCACTTGAGCAATTCGCGGCGATTCACGCCGGTGCCGAGGACGCTGCTGAACAGCGGGTCGTATTCGATCGCCAGGCCGTGATCCTGGACGCCGTCGCCATGCTTCTTGTAATCGAGGTGCGGCGTTTCGGACGGGTGGTGATTGCCGACAATATTAAGGTCGCAAAGTATGCACATGCTCGGTCTCCTCCGGTGGGGTGGTGGTGTCCTGGCCTAGTCGAGGTCAGGCATGCTGCGAAACACTGCTTGATTCGGTATCTGCATCGTCCGCGGCTTCCGCGGCCGGAGCGCCCGCTACCTGCGCCGCGCTGTGGAAGGCATCCAGCAGTCGCGCTCGCATGGCCTGGACGGCGGGATCCTGGCGTTGCCGGGGATCGTCGAGCGGAACCTCGAATTCGTGCACGATCTTGCCCGGGGCCCCGGCCATGATCAGCGCGCGGTCGGCCATCAGCACCGCCTCGTCGATGTCATGGGTGACGATGATCAGGTTGAAGCCGAGGCGCTTGGCGATGGAGCGGACATCGCGTTGCAGGGAGGCGCGGGTAAACGCATCGAGTGCGGAAAAAGGTTCGTCGAGCAGCAGCAGTTCGGGCTCCATGACCAGGGAACGCGCAAGTGCCACGCGCTGCTGCTGGCCGCCGGAGAGGTCCTGCACATTGGTGTCGGCGTAGTCCTGCAACTCGACCAGGCGCAGCGCCTCGTCGACCCGTTCGCGCTTTTCCTTTTCCGGCCAGCCGGCGAAGCCGAGGCCGACGCCGACATTCTGGGAAACCTTCATCCAGGGGAAAAGATGCGGCGCCTGGAACATCATGACCCAGCGCGACGACGGCCCCTCGATCTTCTTGTCGTCGAAATGCATCGTGCCTTCGGTCGGCCGATTCAGTCCGGCGATGATGTGCAGCAGCGTCGACTTGCCGCAGCCGGAGCGGCCGATGATGGCCAGTGCTTCGCCGCGCTTCGACTCCAGCATCAGGTTGCTGAAGGTGGGCTTGCCGCGCGAGGTGTAGCGGTAGCCGAGGCCCTGGATATTGATGTTTACTCCGCGAATCGACACCGATCATTTCTCCGTAAACAAGTTTCGACAAGAATCCCGGGCAGCGGCCGCGACATCGCTTTCATCGCATGACCGCTTGAGCGCCCGGCGTTGCTTGCCGATGAAGACTGTGTTTCTGTGGTGCGAGGACGACAAACCGGTGATTCCTGTCAATCTTCCGGTTTGTCGCGTCGCCTGGTGTCAAATGGAGGACGCTCCGCAATTACTCGGCGGTGAGTCGCTCATGGACCTGCTTCATTCGCTTCGCCAGATCCTCTTCGCTCACGAGGCCGCGCTTGATCAGGGAATGGGTCAGGGCCAGAAGTTGCCGCTCGGGGAAGGGAACGTCCTGGTAGAGCGTCTCGGACAACTCATCCTCTTCCCAGCGCCGCTCGAGCAAAGGCAGGGGGACAGCGCCGCCGACGTCCTTGCGGTCGATGCTGCCATCCAGCCAGCGCTTCTCGACCGCCATCGCCGGCGAGCAGGACGTCGTGCCCAGGGCCTCGCACATCCCGTCCAGGCTGGTTTTCCACGGTGGATCGGGGTTGGTCACGCCATACTGATTGGCGAGATCCTCCCAGACCCGGCCGTGTTCCTTGATGTCTTCCAGCAAGGGAACCGGCGTCCATTCCTTTTTTGCCCCTTCCGGCTTGGCTGCTTCAGTCATGGCCGACTCCTAGTGATGCGCCGGCTTGGCCGGCTTATGCACGGGCAATGGAATGTTGGTGGTCATGCCCGGCCTGGGCAGGGCGACGCCGATCAGGCAATCCCGCGTGACGATTTCGGTCAGCTGGTCTTCGGTCCAGCCTTCGGTTCCCGTGGGCCGCATCGGCATCACGATGAAGCGGCACTTCTGGTTCGAATCCTCGACGCGGACTTCGACTTCCGGCGGCAGGACCAGGCCGAATTCGGCCAGCACCTGGCGCGGCCAGCGGACCAGGCGGCGCCTGTAGTTCGGCGTGCGATACCACTCCGGCTGAAAGCCGAGGATGGGGCGCGGATAGCAGGAACACAGGGTGCACACCACCACGTGATGCATGGTCGGGGTGTCTTCCAGGACGCGCAGGTCGGTATAGTCGCTCGGCGTGCCGAAACCGGTCGGGTTCAGCCAGTCGACGCCGACAGCGAAGCTTGCCTTGATGGCATCGGTCAGGCACTGTTTCTTGTACTCGGGATCCAGCCAAGCCTTGGCCACCATGCGGGCAGCCGGAGTCGGTCCGATGTGCTCGGCGAACTCGGTGAAGCGGCGATGGTCTTCCGCCGAAAACAGGCCTTTTTCGATGGCCAGTTCGCGAACGGCGATCTCGAGGGCCTCGAAGTCGCTGATTTCCTCGACCATCGGCGCCGGCGGCTTGTGGCCGTGGCCGTGATCGTGGTCATGATCGTGATCGTTTGACATGTGCTCTTACCTTTCTGTTCTGTACGATTTGACGGTCCGCTTACACGGACTCCAGCCAGCGTTCCGAGAATTCGGTCTGTAGCGTGTCGTTGGGAAAGTTGGTGGGATACTCCGGCCACAGATCCTTCTGCTTGAAGCGCACGATGTAAAACCACTCCGACTGGTCGACGTGGCCCCAGGCTTCGTCTTCCGGCGCCGGGCTCTCGTGGGTGACGACGGCGACGACACCGACGGCGCCGCGCGTGTACACCTGGCAACGGGTATAGAAAATATCCGGCAGGTTCTTGATCCGTACCCGGTCGCCGACCTTGAACTTGGCGGGGCCGTCAGCGGTGCCAACAAAACATTGGGGATCGCCCTTCCCCGTGGCGATTTTGGCGTGATGGGTTCTATCGTGCTGGCTCATGGCGCTTTTTCACCTCGTCGATTTTGTTGATCAGTTCGGTCAGGGAGACGTGATGCCCGTCGACCAGAATCCGCGCCGCGGACAGCAGCCAGCGCCCGTAGTAAGGCAAGCCCAGATATTGGCTCGTGCCCAGGTCGACGTTCTGCATGCGACGCCTTTCCTCGGCACACCAGACACCGCGCCAGGCCAGGCATTCGGTGGTGACGTAGGCTCTGTGCCCCCAAGCCTCGTGTTCCTCCTCGGTCCATTCGCACGGAACGTCGACCTCGCCACCGACATCATGGGGCGATCGCGTATAGGCCCGAAACAGTTCGTGGGTGATATCGGTGGGATAGGGCGCCTTGCCGGTTTTCTGCACCGGCGGCTGCAACTCTACGACCGCGGTCAGATGACGTAATACCTCTTCTCTGGTAGTCGATGACATAGCTGGACTTCTCCTTGAATTGATGTCTTCTTGCCGGTCCGCTTGCACTGAAGCGATAGAACTTTGTACTGATGCACATGTCGCAGATTCTTCAAGCATCGCCGACTGCATTTCCGGGACTTCCGGACAGCGATCAACGACCCGCGGCAATCCCGTACAATTCCCGGTCGCATGCGCTTTACCGGGATGCACTGCAAGTAGTTGATGGTTAAATTGTGTTCGCTTCAAATTGGCCTGTCCATGATTATTTTCCGATTCGTTCCATAGGAATTGACTATGCACTCCAAGCTCATGTTCCCGCGTTCGATCCGCTACCTGCTTGCGGTCGCCGAACACCAGAGCTTCACCCGGGCGGCGGAAGCCTTGTATGTCTCGCAGCCGACGCTGTCGCAGCAGATCAAGCAGCTGGAGGAAGCGCTGGGGGTGCTGTTGCTCGATCGATCCGGGCGCATGGTGCAGCTGACGGACGCCGGCCAGGTCTATCTGACCCATGCGCGCCGCGCCCTGGAAGAGCTCGACGCCGGCAAAAGGGCGGTCAGCGAGGTGGAAGACCTGAGCCGCGGCTTCCTGCGTGTCGGCATGACCCCCATCACCGAGTACCTGACCACCTCCCTGCTGGATGATTTCAGCGCGCGCTACCCCGGCATCACCTTGAGCGCCATGGAGATGTCCCAGGACCAGATCGAAGCCGGCGTGGCGGAAAACAGCATCGACGTCGGCATCGCCTTCACCCACACTCCTGCCACCGAGGTCTGGTCGGGCAAGATCGAGCTGCACACCATGTTCAAGGAGCCGCTGAGCCTCGCCGTCGGCGCTAGCCATCCCCTGTGCGGCAAGCAGATGCCGGTCACCGCCGAGATCCTGGAGAAGGAGCCGCTGGTCATGCTCAGTCCGGGTTTTGCGCTGCGCCGCCACTTCGACCTGTATTGCCTGGAGCAGGGCATCACGCCGCGCATCGTGATCGAGACCAATTCGCTTAGCATGATCGTGCAATCCGTCGGCCTGGGCCGGATGGTGACCGTGCTGCCGACCACCATCGCCTGTACCCACGCCGGGCTTTACGCGGTGCCGATGCTGCCGGAACTGCCCGACCACACGATCGCCCTGATCTGTTCCAAGGGCACCTACAAAAGTCCGGCCTGCCGGGCGTTCGGCGTCATGGCAGCGGAGTGGAATTTCGGCCGCTGCCCGGTGACGCTGAGGCCGGACGCGCGGCCCTGTCCGCGGCCGGAGGTATGCGCGCGGGGAAAGACGACGTTCGTTACCGACGAACTTTAGCCCGCAACATCCGCGTCTCGCTGCTGAGACAGGCTCCTGAGGAAGCGTTGAACCCAAAAATCTCATTTGACACAGAGAACACGGAGAAAAGCACAGAGAACACAGAGAGTTAGATTGCGTTGAGGACTCTCCAATCGGGTGAGCCAAGGCTTTTTCTCCGTGCCCTCTGTGGCTCTGTGTTCTCTGTGTTGAAAGCGGTTGCAATTGCGGTTTCTAGGATGATTCTTCTGGATTCCGGCTTTCGTCGGAATGACGAAACGTGACTTGGTCAGTGAATCCCTAAACCAGCTCGCCGCTGACGGTCGCAATCACCTTGCCCCCTACGTGGATTTCGTGGTTGCCGCCGGCCATCCGCGCGCGCAGCCTGACCAGCGAAGGTCGGCGGACTTCATGGCCCTGCTCGATGCGCAAGGACAGTTCCGCCCCGGGCAAGAGCTTGTGCTGCAGCAGGTAGGCTCCGAGGAAGGCCGCGCCGTTGCCCGTGGCCGGGTCCTCGCGCACGCCATGGGCCTCGAAGAAAAACCGGGCGCTGAGGTGATTGCCCGCTTCGCGGGTTTCGCCGCAGAACAGGTAGGTCAGTGGCGGGAAGCCATCGCGCAGCAGATCCGCGTAAGCCGCGAGGTCGAGCCGGCTGCGCTTCAGGGCATCCAGGCTGCGCAAGGGCACGATCATGGCCGCCGTACCGGCCGCGAACTGCTGGACCGGGGCCCGGGCGTCGATGTCATCGGTCGCCAGGCCCAGCGCCTTTGCCATGCGTTCGCGGGAGCAGGTCGGCCCGGCAGTTACGGGCGGGGCGAGGAACCAGGCCACCTCGCCATCCGCCGCGCTGGATTCGAAGCTGACCGGCACCGGCCCCACCGCGAGGTTCAACTGCACGCTTGCGGCCGGCGCCGGCGCCAAGTGGTGGCGTATCACCCAGGCCGTGCCGAGGATCGGGTGCCCGGCGAAGGCGATCTCCCGCGCCGGTGTGAAAAGCCTTACGCGGTAGCCGCCGTCAGCCTCGGGGACGGAAGTCACGAAAGTGGTCTCCGAGTAGTTGGCCTCGGCCGCGACCTGCTGCATGGTTTCGTCGGACAGGTCGCCCCCGATGACCACCGCGAGCGGGTTCCCCGCATAGGGCCGCTCGGCGAAGACGTCGACGATATGGAAACGCGGCCTCATGGCGCTACGGGTTTCTCCGGCCGTGGCTCAGTGGGCAAGGGTTTCCGGCACGTGAGCGTCAGCAACCGGATGGCGTGGCGGCGGTCCGTTCTCCAGAATCTCGAGGAACAGCGGCTCCGCCCGCACCCAGTCGGCATTGCGTGCATCGTTGATCATCATGAGCCCTCCCGCGAAATGCAAAGCGCAGCTTAATACGAATTACGAATCGGGTTCTCCGCTGCGCTGCGCAAGGTAGGTGTAGTAAGTGCAGGCCGCAAAAAAAGTGCCGTCTGCCTGCGCCTGCCGCTGCGCGGCAAGCCAGGCATCGACCGTGTCCGCCGGCGCCAGGCCGGCCTTGGTGATGTAGGGCGCGTAGGTTTCGACGAAGGACTTGAAGTAGCTGCCGCTGCCGACCTCGACCACGGCGTCACCCCACGCCTCCTGCAACTTGAGTCCGAAGCCGGGCATCATCCGCGGCAGGTCGCGCATGATGCGCGGATTGTTGAAGCTGGCGGTGACCAGGGCCGCATCCATCCGCTGGCCCAGTGCGTGATCGGGATGGCCGTAGGTCATCGACGCATAGTCGCCGTCGAAAATCGCCAGGGTGCCGCCGGGGCGCAGCACGCGCACCATTTCGCGCACCACTGCCGCCGGATCGGTGACATGGCTGATCAGGGTATGGGCAAAAACGACATCGAAGCTGCCGTCGGGGAAATCCAGGCTGTGGGCATCGCCGACGTCGAAGTCGACCTTGGCCGTGACACCTTCGTCCCGGGCGAAGCGGCGCGCCGCATCGACGAAATGCGGGCTTTGGTCGACGCCGACGGCCCGCCCGGAAAAATCCGTCCGGCGCGCCAGTGCTCGTGTCGTCGCGCCGGTGCCGCAGCCGACTTCGAGTACCTTCCCCGCCGGACCGGGATCGATCCGGGCTGCGTACTTGTCGAACAGGCGGGTGAAGACCTGGTCCTTGGCACGGCTTTCGAGCCGCGCGATGAGGCGGTCGATGGCCGCCGTGTCGAGTTCATTGACAAACCGGTGCGGATCGCGGGCAACCATGCTTGACCTTTTGTCTTGAATGCGACGGCTGGCGCGGCGCCCGTGCGGCGGTACTTACCAGGCCTTGTAGGGCAGGAACTTGCCGTTGAGCGTGACCACCACGCGGTCGCCCTTCGGGTCGGCCTGCTTCTGGATGTCCATGCTGAAGTCGATCGCGCTCATGATGCCGTCGCCGAACTTCTCGTTGATCATTTCCTTGATGGTTTCGCCATACACGCCGACGATCTCGTACCAGCGGTAGATCAAGGGGTCGGTGGGGATGGTCTGGGTCCAGGTCTTCTTCGGGAAGCGCTGCAGCGCGGCCGAAACCTCCTTGCCCAGGCCGAGGACTTTGGCCACGGCATCGGCCGGCTTCTTGTCCAGGTGGTTCATGCCCAGGCAGGCCGAGCAGACGTACTCGGGGGAAAGGCCGGCGGCCTTGGCGATGTCGCTCCACTTCAGGGCTTTGGCGTCCTTGGCCGCGAGCAGGGCATCCTTCATTTCAGCTTTGTTCATGGCGTTGTCCATTCAAGTTCTAGTAGGCGGAATGGAGCCGGGGGCTGAATCAAGGCCCCCGGCCATGTCCGTCAGTGTGGAAACCGGGGGCGGTCAGCCCGCCCCCGCAGAGGCCCCCTTGTTTCGGGAGGCCTTGTTGCTGCCGTCAGGCGGCAGTGTGATACAGGCGCGAATGGAAAACCTTGCTGTTCGCGAGCTGATGCATGCTCTTGGCGGCGGCAAGAATGCCCAGGTCCAGCAGCGGCTCGACCAGCACCACCGCCATGTAGGCGACGCCGAAGCTGGCGACCTGTGCCAGGTTGTCGGCACCGACGCCGGCGCCATACACGGCCCAGAAAGCAACCCAGGCCACCACGCCGCCCTGATAGGCGGTGGACAACTTCAGGGCTTGGCCGTAGGTCACGTCCTTGTAGGCGGTATTCGCCGGAATGACGCGCCGCGCCAGCGCATCGACCAGCAGCAGCGGCACCAGGAGGGAGGTGACGTTCATGCCGTACTGCGGCAGGTCGGCAGGTGCGAAGAACAGGCCCTGCACCAGCAGGCCGAGCGCAAGGCCGAGCGCGGCAGGTCCGGCGCCGAGTAGCAGGAAGAGCGTCGAACCGAGGATGAAGTGCACTTCAGACACCCCGACCGGGTAATGCGGCAGGATCTGGAAAAAGCTGAAAACAAGGGCTACCGCGATCAGGGCACGAAGCGTAAGCGGCGCAACGCCATCGCGCCTGACGGTATCCAGTGCGAGCTTGGCCGAATAGCCGATCGCACCCGTTGCCGTCGCGTAGCCCAGCACCATCTTTGCGCCATCAACAATTCCTGGTTCGATGTGCATCTTTGCTTCTCCTCTTTCTTGCTTGCCTTGAGATCGAATCGCCCGAGCGGGAGCCGGGCGAGGCTTGATGACAATGTGTCCGGGTTTGACCGTATTTCCGAATTACCGAGGACAATCAACGATCCACGTTCCCCCGGGAAGATTGCAGACAAGTTCCGGAAGCAAAGACCCTGCAGATAGTTGATGAATAAATTGTGTGCGCTTCATATAAGGCTGTCCATGATTATTTTCCGATGCCTTCCATAGGAATTGGCTATTTTGGACTTTTGTCTTTGGCCCGCCGATCGCGATCGCTCACGGAGTTTTGCAAACATGCCTTGACGCATATATACGGTAGAACGTATATTCAGCAACATGGATACTCAACTGATGTTCGACGCCGTTGCCGATACCACGCGCCGCCGCATTCTTGCCCTGCTGGTGGATCAGGGCGAGCTCTGCGTCTGCGAGCTCACCGCCGCGCTGGACGACATCCAGCCCAAGATCTCGCGCCATCTGTGCGTCCTCAAGGATTCCGGCGTGGTGATCCCGCGTCGCGAGGGGACGTGGATGTTCTACCGTCTTTCGTCTTCCTTGCCGGCCTGGGCCGGTGCGCTGCTGAACACCTTGCCGGAAGGCGCCGTCGCCGAGTTCAAGGCGGATCTCAAGCGGCTGAAAGTCATGGCGGGACGACCCGGGCGCTGTGCCGCCTGAACGGGGCACGCACTATGACTGCCTTGACCGACACCCGCCATGGCCGCCTGCTGCACGCCGACCGCCAGGGGGAATTCCTGCTGCTGAAATCCTGGAGACCCGAATGAAGAACATCAAAGTCCTCGGCACCGGTTGTGCCAACTGCCGCAACACGCTCAAGCTGATCGAGGAAGTTGCGCGCGCCAAAGGCGTCGCGGTCGAACTGGAAAAAGTCGAAGACCTGCAGCAGATCATGATCCACGGCGTGATGTCTACGCCCGGCGTGGTGGGCGACGGCAAGGTGGTCCATGCCGGCGGCGTGCCGACGCGGGCCAAGGTGGAAGGCTGGTTCTGAGTCTTGTCACGAACCCTCACAATCCAGCGTTTGAATCTCGGCACAAGCAGCCTGCGCTGATATTTCTTTGGATAGACACCCAAGCACCGCTTAAGCAATCAAAGGAGATAGCCATGAAACCAAGACAAATCGCGCTGCTGGCCATTTTGGGCGCATCGCTTGCATCCCCCGTTTTTGCGCAGCCCGCCGCTGGTCAGGGCATGGGTCCGGGGTCGGGCATGGGGCCCGGGGCCGGCATGGGGCCGGGCGCCGGCATGGGCCCCGGCCCGGGCGGCGGCAAGGACATGCAATACAGACTGAACAAGAACAACACCTGGGGCTACAAGCTGATGAGCCCCGAAGAGCGCACGGCACATCGCGACAGGATGCGCGCTTCCAGAACCTATGATGAATGCAAGGCTGTGCAGCAAGAGAATCACCAGGCCATGGAAGCCCGCGCCAAGGAGAAGGGCCAGACCCTGCCGACGCCGCGCATCAACGGCTGTGACCGCATGAAGGCGAACGGCTTCTTCAAGTAATCGGCATCATGTTGAACCGCATGGCGGGCTCCCGGCCGCACTTGACCGGGAGTCTCCCACTCCTCCCCTGCCGATGAGCGAGCATTCGCACCATCATGGCCCGGCGACGTTCAACCGGGCCTTTGTCATCGGCATCGCGCTGAATCTCGGCTTCGTCATCGTCGAGGCGGCCTATGGCTGGAAGGTGGGCTCGCTCGCCCTGCTGGCCGATGCCGGCCACAATCTTTCGGACGTCGCCGGCCTGGTCCTGGCCTGGGTTGCGGCGCTGGCCGCAAACCGGCTGCCGGATGCCCGGCATACCTACGGCTGGCAGCGCGCCTCGATACTCGCCGCCTTTGCCAATTCCTTGCTGCTGCTGGTGGCGATGGGTTCGCTGTTGTGGGAAGCCGGCCACCGGCTGCAGGCGCCGGTGCCGACCGACGGCGTCACCGTCATCGTCGTCGCCGCGATCGGCGTGCTGGTCAATGCCGCCACCGCCGCGCTGTTCATGTCGGGCAGCAAGTCCGACCTGAACATTCGCGGCGCCTTCCTTCATATGGCCGGCGATGCACTGGTCTCGCTGGGTGTCGTCGTCTCCGGCGTGCTCTATCTGCGGACCGGATGGGCCTGGCTCGATCCGGCGACCAGCATGGCGGTGGCGCTGCTGATCATCGCCGCCACGTGGAGTTTGTTCCGCCGCTCGCTGCATCTGCTGTTCGACGGCGTGCCGGAAAGCGTTGCCCTCGCCGAGGTCGACGCGGAATTGCGCGCCTTGCCCGGCGTCACCGACGTGCATGACCTGCATGTCTGGGCCATGAGCACCACCGGCATCGCGCTGACGGCCCACCTCGTCATGCCCGACGGTCATCCGGGCGATGCTTTCCTGGAACGGATCCGGCAGGCGCTGCACGAGCGTTTTCACATCACCCATCCGACGCTACAGATCGAGTTCGCGGCGGTCGATCACGGATGTGCGCGGCCGCCAGCCGGCCCGGCGGCATGAGGGCGGCCGTCGTGCGGACAGTCCTGCGCCGGCTATGGCATTTTCTTGTCAGCGCCACACTGCTGTCGGCAGCGTTGTCGGCCGCGGCGGATGATCAATGGCTGCGCAGCGGCGCCGACGGCCGGCCGGAAGTGCAGCTCTATTTCTTCTGGTCGCTGACCTGTCCGCATTGCACGGCCGCGCATTCCTTCATCGAGGCCATCCCGCAGGCGCGGCCGTGGGTGAAACTGCACGCGCTGGAGCTTAGCCGCCACCCGGAAAACGTGCAGCGCTACCGGACCATGGCGCGCGCACTCGGTGAGGATGGAGCTAGTGTTCCGGCATGGCTGTTCTGCGGCGAAATGCATGTCGGCTGGGACGGTGATGAGACTACCGGCGCGACCCTTCGCCAACGCCTCGATGCCTGCCGTACTCGCGCCGTCGGCGGCGCGGCGGCCGTGCCCGCCAGCGCGCAGCCGCCGCCCGCCGCACCGATCAACCTGCCGCTGATCGGCGCCGTAGACCCCGCCAGCCTCTCGCTGCCGGCGCTGACCCTGGTGCTGGCCGGGCTCGACGCCTTCAATCCCTGCGCCTTCTTCGTCCTGCTGTTCCTCCTGTCGATGATGGCGCACCAGAAGAGCCGGACGCGCATGCTGGCGATCGGCGGCGTCTTCGTCGCGATCTCGGGCCTCATGTACTTCGCCTTCATGGCGGCCTGGCTCAATGTCTTCCAGCTCTTCGGCCATCTGGCCTGGGTGACGCTGGCGGCCGGGGCGCTGGCGGTATTCGTCGGCGCGGTGAACGTCAAGGATTTCTTCCGCTTCGAACAAGGCCTGACGCTGTCGATTCCCGAGTCGAAAAAGCCCGACATCTTCCGCCGCACGCGCGCCATCCTCGCCGCCGACAATCTGCCGGCAATGCTTGCCGCCACGATCGTCCTCGCGATTGCCGCCAACTTCTACGAACTGTTATGCACCGCCGGCTTCCCGATGGTCTATACGCGGCTGCTGACGCTGGCCGAGCTGTCGCCCGCGGCCCGTTACGGCTATCTGGCCGCCTACAACCTGATCTACGTGGTGCCGCTGGCCGCCATCGTCGCGGTGTTTGCCGGCACGCTGGGCGCGAGAAAGCTCACCGAGCGCGAAGGCCGCTTATTGAAACTGATGTCCGGTGTGATGATGCTGGGCCTCGGCGCATTGCTGCTGCTTGCCCCCGAGCGCGTCAGCCAGGTCGGCATCGCTTTTGCCCTGATGGCTGTCGCCGTGCTTGCCACCTGGATCGCCGCCCGTCTGACCAGGGAAATAAAACCATGAACATCAACCGCTGCCTCCTTTTCGTCATGCTCACCTTGATGGCCGCGCCAGGCCGGGCCTGGGACGCCGTGCCGCAAAAAGTCGCCGACGGCGTGTATGCCTTCATCGGTGAAACCGGGCCGCGCACGGCCGCCAACGAAGGCATGAACGCCAATACCGGTTTTGTCGTTACCGCTGCCGGCGTTGTCGTCATCGACAGCGGCAGCTCGAAGCAGGCGGCGCAAAAGATCGAGGCGGCGATCCGCCGCATCACCGATCAGCCGATCAAATATGTCATCAACACCGGCGGGCAGGATCACCGCTGGCTCGGCAACAGCCATTTCGCCGATCAGGGCATCCCGATACTGGCGCATGAAAGAACCGCGGCCGACATCGCCGACCGCGGCGGCATGCTGTTCGAGAGCCTCGCCAAACAACTCGGCCCGGACTTTGCCGGCACGCGCATCCAGAAGCCGACGCGCAGCTTCACCGGCAGGCAGACGCTGACACTGGCTGACGAAGTCATCGAACTCGTCTTCGCCGGCGGCGGCCATACGCCGGGCGACACCATTGTCTGGTTGCCGAACAAGCGCATCGCCTTCTCCGGCGACATCGTTTACGTGGATCGCCTGCTCGGTGTGTTGCAGGTGTCCAGTGTCAAGCACTGGCTGAATTCCTTCGATGCGCTGGCCGCCCTGCAGCCGGTGCTGATCGTGCCCGGTCACGGTGCGCCGGCGACACCGGACAAGGCGCGCAAGGAAACCCGCGACTATCTGGCGCGCCTGCAGGCGCACATGAAACAGGCAGTCGACAGGGGCGACGACATGCAGACGGCGATCAGTACGCTCGATGACAGGGATTTCGCCTACCTGCAGGTGTATCAGGAACTGCGCGGCCAGAACGCCAACCGCAGCTATCTCGAAGCTGAATCCGAATAAGGAAATCCCATGAACGATCCTCTCAATATCCTCGTCCTCTGTACCGGCAATTCCGCTCGCTCGATTCTCGGCGAGATGCTGTTCAACCACCTCGGCCAGGGGCGAGTCAAGGCATATTCCGCCGGCAGCAAACCGGGCGGGCAGGTCAATCCGGTAGCCATCGAGACCTTGCACAAGCACGGCGTGCCCTGCGTCGGCGCACGCAGCAAATCCTGGGACGAATTCAACGCCGGCGCCGTACCGCCAGCGCCGACTTTTAACTTCATCTTCACCGTCTGCGGCAACGCGGCGCAGGAAACCTGCCCGGTCTGGCCCGGCCATCCGGCCACCTCGCACTGGGGCATTCCCGATCCGGCCCACGTCGAGCCCATCGAGGCGCGGCGCGAGGCCTTCGAGCAAGCCTACCAATCCCTGAAGCAGCGCATCGAAGCCTTTCTTGCGCTGCCGCTCGAAAGCATGAGTCGCGCCGATGCTCTTGCTGCCGCGCGCCGCATCCACGGCGGCGACTGAGCGCGCCGCGCGTCGATTTACCGCAACCAAATTTCAATTTGAAAGGAACCCATCATGGCAAGCATCCAGGTTTTTGATCCCGCCCTATGCTGCAGCACAGGCGTCTGTGGTGTCGAAGTCGACCAGCAGCTCGTAAGCTTTTCTGCCGACGTCGATTGGGCCAAACAGAACGGAGCGCAGATCGAGCGCTTCAATCTCGCCCAGCAACCGCTGGCCTTCGCCGAGAACACCATCGTCAAGGGTTTCCTGCAACGCTCCGGCCAGGAAGCGCTGCCGCTGATCCTGGTCGATGGCGAAGTCGCGCTGGCCGGCCGCTACCCGAACCGCGCCGAGCTGGCGCGCTGGGCCGGCATCGCGCCGGCGGCGGCCGAGCCGGAAGTCGCCAAGGCCGGCGCTTGCTGCTCCGGCAGTCGCTGCTGCTGACTCGGAAACGCGCCCGATGAAATTCCTCGATCAACCGCCGCGCTTCCTGTTCTTCACCGGCAAGGGCGGTGTCGGCAAAACCTCGATCGCCTGCGCCGCCGCCGTGCAGCTTGCCGCGGCAGGCCGTCGCGTGCTGCTGGTCAGCACCGACCCGGCGTCCAACGTCGGCCAGGTCTTCGGCATCGACATCGGCAACCGGGTCACGCCGGTTCCCGCCGTGGATCGCCTGTTCGCGCTGGAGATCGACCCACAGGCCGCGGCGCAGGCCTATCGCGACCGCATCGTCGGCCCGGTGCGCGGCGTGCTGCCCGATGCCATCGTCAAGGGCATCGAGGAGCAACTCTCCGGCGCCTGCACCACCGAGATCGCCGCCTTCGACGAATTCACCGCCTTGCTGGTCGACTCGGCGCTGACCGCCGATTACCAGCACATCGTCTTCGACACGGCGCCCACCGGCCACACCATCCGCCTGCTGCAACTGCCCGGCGCCTGGAGCGGCTTCCTCGACGAAGGCAAGGGCGATGCCTCCTGCTTAGGTCCCTTGGCCGGCCTCGAAAGGCAGCGCAGCCAGTACAAGGCGGCCGTCGATGCGCTGGCCGATCCGCTGCGCACGCGGCTGATCCTGGTGGCACGCGCGCAGCAGGCCACCTTGCGCGAAGTCGCCCGCACCCATGAAGAACTCGCGGCGATCGGTCTCGGGCAACAGCATCTGGTGATCAATGGCGTCCTGCCGCGCGAAGAAACCACGCAGGATCCCCTGGCGGCCGCGATCTTTGCGCGCGAGCAGACGGCACTGGCGGAAATTCCGGAAGCACTCAAGGCCTTGCCGCGGGACCAGGTGGCGCTCAAGCCCTTCAATCTGGTGGGCCTCGATGCCCTGCGCCAGTTGCTGGTGGCGGCCGATCGGCAAGCCATCGTTGCCGAGGGGTCGCCGCCCGCGCTGGCTGCGCCCTCGCTGGCGTCGCTGGTCGACGCCATCGCCGCCGACGGCCATGGTTTGGTCATGCTGATGGGCAAGGGCGGCGTCGGCAAGACCACGCTGGCCGCCGCCGTCGCCGTCGAACTGGCCCGTCGCGGCCTGCCGGTGCATCTCACCACCTCCGACCCGGCCGCACATCTCGCCGAAACGCTGGCCGAAACCCTGCACGGCCCGCTGAAAAATCTCGCCGTCAGCCGCATCGACCCGCAGGCCGAAACCGAGCGCTACCGCCGGCATGTGCTGGAGACCAGGGGCGCCACGCTCGACGCGGCCGGCCGAGCCCTGCTCGAAGAAGACCTGCGCTCGCCCTGCACCGAGGAAATCGCCGTGTTCCAGGCCTTCTCGCGCATCATTCGCGAGGCCGGCAAAAAGTTCGTGGTGATGGACACCGCACCCACCGGACATACCCTGCTGCTGCTCGACGCCACTGGCGCCTATCACCGCGAGGTCTCGCGCCAGATGGTCGAGGCGCACATGAACTTCACCACGCCGATGATGCAGTTGCAGGATCCGCGGCAGACCAAGGTGCTGCTGGTGACCCTGGCCGAAACCACGCCCGTGCTGGAAGCCGCCAACCTGCAGGCCGACCTGCGCCGCGCCGGCATCGAGCCCTGGGCCTGGGTCATCAACAACAGCCTCGCCGCCGCCGCACCGCACGCGCCCCTGCTGCGCCAGCGCGCACGCAACGAAGTGAAGGAAATCGAGGCCGTCGCCACGCGCCACGCCTCGCGCTATGCGCTGGTGCCCCTGCTGAAGGACGAACCCATCGGCGTCGAGCGCCTGCTGCAACTAACAAAAGGAAACTGACATGTCCGCCCAATGCGAAGTGACCGCCAAACAAATAGCCGGCGCGCCCATCGGCTTTTTCGAGCGCTGGCTGACGCTCTGGGTTGTTCTCTGCATCCTTGCCGGCACTGGGCTGGGCGTCGCCCTGCCGACGGTCGCCCAGGCCGTGGGGCGCATGGAGATCGCCCATGTGAACATCCCGGTCGGCCTGCTGATCTGGGTAATGATCATCCCCATGCTGATGAAGATCGACTTCGGCTCCCTGCATGAAGTCCGCAAACAGAAAGCCGCCATCAGCATCACCCTGTTTGTGAACTGGGCCGTCAAGCCATTCACCATGGCCTTGCTGGGCTGGATCTTCATACGCCATGTCTTCGCACCCTGGCTGCCGGCCGAGCAACTCGACAGCTATGTGGCCGGACTCATCCTGCTCGGCGCGGCCCCCTGCACGGCGATGGTTTTCGTCTGGAGCAACCTGTGCAAGGGCGACGCCAATTTCACCATTTCCCAGGTGGCGCTCAACGATCTGGTGATGGTCTTCGCCTTCGCCCCCATCGTCGCCCTCCTGCTCGGCGTTTCGGCGATCCCGATCCCGTGGGATACGCTGTTCCTTTCAGTGGTGATGTACATTGTCATTCCGCTGACGCTTGCCCAGCTCTGGCGCATGGCGTTGCTGAAACGGGGCCGGGCATATTTCGATGCGGCGATGGCGAAGATCGGTCCCTGGACCATCGCCGCGCTGCTGGCCACCCTGGTGCTGCTGTTTGCGTTCCAGGGCAAAGCCATCATCGCCCAGCCGCTGATCATTGCCATGCTGGCTGTGCCGATCCTGTTGCAGGGACTGTTCATTGCCGCGCTGGGTTACTGGCTCAACCGCAAGTTCTGCGTCGCACACAACATCGCCGGCCCCTCGACCATGATCGGTGCCAGCAACTTCTTCGAGCTTGCGGTGGCCGTCGCCATCGTGCTCTACGGCTTCGAATCCGGTGCCGCTCTGGCGACGGTGGTCGGCGTGCTGATCGAAGTGCCGGTGATGCTGTGGCTGGTGAAGGTGGTCAATTCCAGCAAGGGGTGGTACGAACGGAGCCCTAGGCCGGCCAAGCCGGAACCAAACAGGGAAGGCTTCGATGAAGGATCTTGATGCTTGGCCGGAAAAGCGAATTGAAGGCCCACCCCTCCCTTCCGCTACGCGGCCCACGGCAGGCTTTGCACAGCCTGCCGGCTGCGGCGGCGCGACGCATGCGTCGCGAATTCCCGCCTCGCCCCCTCACGGGGAGGCGACTGATTGGCTCGCTTCGCTCGAAATTCTTCGCAGGATTCGCTGTGACTTGGCCGCTGAGTGACTATAGGCTGACATGAAGTGCCTGACCTACGCCTGGAACGCCCATGCCGCGGAGCTGCGCCGCTTCCTGCGCCATCGCGCGCGCAGCGAGGCCGAGGGCGACGATCTGTTGCAGGACGTATTCCTGCGTGCCATGCGCCAGCCGAACGGACTGTGCTGCATTGACAATCCGCGCGCCGGGCTGTTTCAAGCCGCGCCCGCCCTTAGCGTAACCGTGCCGCGTGCAGTTTTTTGTAGCTGTCGATCAGGCGCCGGTGCCGGTCGAGCCCTTCCAGTTCCATGCTCGTTGGCGTCAAGCCGAAAAAGCGCACGCTGCCGTCCGCCGACCCCAGCACCGCATCCATCCGCGCGTCACCAAACATCCGGCGGAAATTGACCACGTAATCGTCCAGTTCCAGGTCGTCGTCCAGCAGCACCTCCAGCACCACGTTCAAGGCCTGATAGAACAATCCGCGCTCGACCGTGTTCTCGTTGTATTGCAGGAAGCTTCCCACCAGTTCGTGCGCGGCTTCGAATTGCTGCAAGGCGAGATTGATCAGCAGCTTCAGCTCCAGAATCGTCAGCTGACCCCAGACCGTGTTCTCGTCAAATTCGATGCCGATCAGCGTGATGATGTCGGTGTAGTCATCCAGATCACTGTCTTCCAGGCGCTTGAGCAGTGCCTTCAGCCTGGCATCAGTCAGTCGGTGCAAGTTCAGGATATCGGCGCGGAACGCCAGCGCCTTGTTGGTGTTATCCCAGATCAAATCCTCGACCGGATAAATCTCCGAATAACCCGGCACCAGAATGCGGCAGGCCACCGCGTTGCAACTGCCGCCGAGCTGGTCATATACCGCCATGTACGCTTCCTTGCCCAGGCCTTCGAGAATGCCGAACAGCGTCGCAGCTTCGTCGGTATTGGAGTTTTCACCGTGGCCGGAAAAATCCCACTCGACAAACTCGAAATCGGCCTTGGCGCTGAAAAAGCGCCACGACACCACACCGCTGGAGTCGATAAAGTGTTCGACAAAGTTATTCGGTTCCGTCACCGCGTTACTTTCAAAAGTTGGCCGCGGCAGATCGTTAAGACCTTCAAAACTGCGCCCCTGCAGCAACTCGGTAAGGCTGCGCTCGAGCGCCACCTCCAGGCTGGGGTGTGCCCCGAACGAGGCAAACACACCGCCAGTGCGCGGGTTCATCAAGGTGACGCACATCACCGGAAATTCCCCGCCCAGCGACGCATCCTTCACCAGCACCGGAAAGCCCTGCTTTTCCAGTTCCTCGATGCCGGCCAGGATGCCGGGATATTTCGCCAGCACGTCCTTTGGCACATCGGGGAGTGCGAGTTCAGCTTCCAGGATTTCGCGTTTGACCGCCCGCTCGAAAATTTCCGACAGGCATTGCACCTGCGCTTCGGCCAAGGTATTACCGGCACTCATGCCGTTGCTGAGGAACAGGTTGTCGATCAAGTTGGCCGGGAAGTACACCACCTCGCCGTCTGACTGGCGCACATACGGCAGCGAGCAAATGCCACGCTTTACATTGCCGGAGTTGGTGTCGACCAGATGCGAGGCGCGCAACTCGCCATCGGGGTTGTAAATTTGCAGGCAGTACTCATCGAGTATTCCACCCGGCAGCGCATCTTTGCGGCCAGGCTTGAACCAGCGCTCATTCGGGTAATGCACGAAGGCCGCATCGGCAATGTCCTCTCCCCAGAACTGGTCGTTGTAGAAATGATTGCAATTCATCCGCTCGATGAATTCGCCCAGCGCCGACGCCAACGCAGCTTCCTTGGTCGCTCCCTTGCCATTGGTAAAACACATCGGCGAGTGCGCATCGCGGATATGCAGTGACCACACATTGGGCACCAGATTGCGCCACGAAGCGATTTCAATCTTCATGCCGAGGCCCGCCAAAACCCCCGACATATTGGCGATGGTTTGCTCCAGCGGCAGGTCCTTGCCGGCGATACAGGTGCTCGCCTCCGAATCCGGATTCGTACTCCGACCCAGCATCAGCAAGGCCTGCGCATCGGCATCCAGGTTTTCCACTTCCTCAATCACAAACTCCGGCCCGGCTTGCACCACCTTCTTTACCGTGCAACGCTCGATGGAACGCAAAATGCCCTGCCGGTCTTTGGCGGAAATATCCGCCGGCAACTCGACCTGAATCTTGAATATCTGCTGGTAGCGGTTTTCCGGATCAACGATATTGTTCTGCGACAGGCGGATGTTATCGGTAGGAATATTGCGGGTTTCACAGTACAACTTGACGAAGTAAGCCGCACACAAGGCCGACGACGCCAGAAAGTAATCGAACGGCCCCGGCGCCGAGCCATCGCCCTTGTAGCGGATGGGCTGATCGGCCACCACCGTGAAGTCATCGAATCTGGCTTCAAGGCGAAGCTTGTCGAGAAAGTTGACCTTAATTTCCATGCGGGAATCCCAGAATGGCGTTCAAAACGAGTAGGCCGCCATTATCGGTTTTCCCCCCCGGAAAAACCGTACAAGTCGTGGTCGGCCAATCGCCCGACTGATGTCCCCGCACCTTCCCGGCGAACCCGCGCCGGCGCAAGGCTTTCCGGTTGCCTGCATCCACGGTTGCGTCGCGCAGGACTTCATGGCCTCGATCATGGGCAAGGACGCACCCTGGTGGTCGGTGCCGGCAGCGGTCGCCATCGGCGTGCCGATGTACACCAACGCCGCCGGCATCATCCCCATCGTCGAGGCGCTGATGGGCAAGGGCGCGGCACTCGGCACGGTGCTCGCCTTCATGATGAGCGTGATCGCGCTGTCCGCCCCAGAAATGATCATCCTGCGCAAGGCGCTGAAGCCGCAACTGATCGCCACCTTCGTCGGTATCGTGGCGTTGGGCATCCTGCTGGTCGGCTATGTCTTCAACGCGGTGCTGGAAGCGGGACACCAGGGCAAAGGAGTCATGGTCCATCCTATCGGCGCTTCCGGTGCCGTGCTGGCCATCGAGATGCTTTGGGGCAATAGGGCGAAGCGGAGTTCTCACCGGGGCGGCGAAGCTCCGCCGCGACGCATAGAATCGCCCCACCATGAGCGCGAACCACCACGGCCACGACCACTCACACGCCCACGGCAGCGCGGGGAATCCCGAACAGCGCCAGCGCCTGCTGATCGCACTCGGGCTGACTTGGGGCTTCGCCGTGGTCGAGGCGGTGGCCGGCTGGCAAGGCGGCTCGCTGGCCTTGCTGGCCGATGCCGGCCACATGGTGACCGATGGCGCCGCGCTGGGCCTGGCGCTGCTCGCCGCCTGGGTCGCCGCACGGCCGCCGTCGGCGCGGCATTCCTACGGCTTCGGCCGCAGCGAATTGTTCGCCGCGCTGATCAATGCGCTGGCCATGCTCGCCGTGGTGGGCGGCATCGGCATCGAAGCCTGGTCGCGCTTCTCGACGCCGCATCCGATCAACGGCGCATTGGTTTCGGCGGTGGCCGTGATCGGCCTGGCAGTCAATCTGTTCGTTGCCTGGATGCTCGCGCGCGGTCAGGACAACATCAACATGCGCGGCGCCTTCCTTCATGTGCTGGGCGATGTACTCGGTTCCGTGGCGGCCATCGCCGCCGGCCTGGTAGTGTGGCTCACCGGCTGGACGCCGATCGACCCGCTGCTGTCGCTGCTGATCGGCGGCCTGGTGCTGGCGGCCAGCCTGCGCCTGCTGCGCGATGCCATGCACGGCCTGATGGACGGCGTGCCCTTCGCCATCGACCTCGCCGCAGTGGGGCGCGAACTCGCCACCGTGCCCGGCGTGGTCGAGGTGCATGACCTGCATGTCTGGGCGCTGTCGGGCGAGCGACTGGCGCTCACTGCCCATGTGCGGGTCAAGGAACTCGCCGACTGGCCCGCAGTTCTGCAAGGCCTGCGTCACCAGGCGATGGAGCACGGCATCGGCCACGTCACCTTCCAGCCGGAAACCTTGACCTGGGAACCGCTGACACGGCTCTGAATCGGTCGGAGAATCGCGAAACCTGCATCCTTTTCGCCACGGCTTCGTCTCCCTTGGTACCTGCAAGCCACGGGATTGAAAGTCATGAAGAACATCAAGGTGCTTGGCATCGGCTGCGCCAACTGCAAGACCACGCTGAAGCTGATCGAGGATGCATCGGCTGCCGCAGGCGTTGACGTCCGCCTAGAAAAGATCGAGGAGATCAAGGACATCATGGCCTACGGCGTGAAGAGCACGCCCGCCGTGGTGATCGACGGCAGGGTGGTCCATGCCGGCGGCGTGCCCGGCCGCGACAAGATCGCGCAGTAGCTGGCCGGCACGCCGGAATGCGACGGCAATCGCAAAATCCGGCCTTAGTTGGTTCATGCGGCTCCGGCCACGGTGGAAAACCGCTTCTGCGCCTTGTCACAAATCCTCACAATCGGCCCCTTGAATATCCACTGAATAAGCCTAAGCTCATATTGCAGTTGAATAGAAATTCAGGCACTGCTTAACTTGGTAAAAGGAGAAATAGTCATGAAACTACGACACATTGCGCTGCTGGCTGTTCTGGGCGCATCGCTTGCATCCCCCGTTTTTGCGCAGCCCGCCGGCGGTCAGGGCATGGGTCCCGGCGCAGGTCAGGGTCAGGGCGCCGGCATGGGCCCCGGTCCGGGCGGCGGCAAGGGCATGCAATTCAACGCCAACAAGGACAACACCTGGGGCTACCAGTTGATGAGTCCCGAAGAGCGCACGGCCCATCGAGACAAGATGCGTACTACCAAAACTTACGATGAATGCAAGGCGCTTCAGGAAGGTCATCACAAGGCCATGGAAGTTCGCGCCAAGGAACAGGGCAAGACCCTGCCGGCACCAGGCAACAACGGCTGTGACCGCATGAAGGCAAGCGGTTACTTCAAGTAGCCGGCATCATGCCGGACTGGCATGGTTGGCTCCCGGTCGCCCGCGCTCGGGAGCTTTCCTGTTTCTACCGTCTGATACCGGAGCGAGTGAGTTTCTGTTGAACCCGCCGCCATCGGTGCGCATTCCGCGCCGTCCCGCCAGCGCCGACTTTTGCCAGGAGCAGATCATGGGTGAACCCCGGAAATTCCGGTTGCGGTCGCTGCGCCTAACGCCGATAGATCCGGCGTTAGCCTTTGCTGAAACTGCGTCTTAAAGGAGGAATTAATGAGCGACACCCAGCAGTTTTCTTTCACCCTCGAACAACAGGAAGACTTCGCCTTCCTGATCCGCTTCGACAAGGACATCCCGCCGCTGCTGGCCGACGAGCCGCCGCCGCTGGGCAAGGACGCCGGGCCCAACCCGTCGCGCCTCCTGGCCGCCAGCGTCGCAAACTGCCTTTCGGCCAGCCTGCTGTTCGCGCTGCGCAAGTTCAAGAACAATCCCGGCCCGATCACCACGGTGGTCACCGCGCACATGGAGCGCAACGAGGAAAAACGCCTGCGCGTCGGCCGCGTCGATGTCATGATCCAGGTCGACTCGCCGGCCGACAGCCTTGAACATCTGGATCGCGTCCTTGATCAGTTCGAGGATTTCTGCGTCGTCACGCAAAGCGTCCGGAGCGGCTTTCCGGTCAGCGTCACGGTGCGCGACGGCGCCGGCAAGGTCATCAAGGCTTGATGGTGCAGCGGTTGTTTGAAAGGATTGCGATGAACAGGATTATTGGATTTGGCGAAACCGTAGAAGGTTACGACGTGCCGGTAATGAACGAGCGCGAGGTGCGGGCGGCCGCCGGCATCCTTCTGGTGTTCGCCATGATGACATTCGCCAACGCGTGGTTCATGGGCAACTTCCGCCCGACAAAAATATTCGTAATCGCCTTCCTGATCGACTTCACGATTCGCATCTTCATCAACCCGAAGTATTCGCCGAGCATGATCGTCGGCCGCTTCGCGGTCAGGAAGCAGCTGCCGGAATGGACCGGCGCGCCGCAGAAGCGCTTTGCCTGGGCGATCGGCTGGGTCCTTGCCGTGACCATGCTCTGGCTGATCGTGATCCAGAACGTGATCGGGCCGGTCAACATGCTGGTCTGCGCCACCTGCCTGACGCTGATGTTCTTCGAAAGCGCCTTCGGCATCTGTATCGGCTGCAAGATCTACAACGCCCTGCCGAACCGTCAGGCGCAGCACTGCGCCGGCGGTACATGTGACATCGGCGAAGTATTCACACCGCACGCCAGCCAGAAAGTCGGCGCTGGCGGCACGGCGATCGTGCTGCTGTTTCTTGCGCTGATCGGCCTCGTCGGCCAGCGCGGCTTTCCTGTTCCGGATGCGGGCGTGGCCGCCGCCCCGGCGGTAGCTGCCGCCGGCGACGAGCGCTGCACGCCGCCGGCCTTCGCCGTGGCCATCGGCCACGCCGAGAAGTGGAAGCTGCACAACAACTGCAGGTGAAGGACCGTTGATCCATCCGGCGTGCCGCTCCGCCGGCGCCGGCACTCCGCGTCCCAGGGGAGCTTTCGGCACGGAGATGCTTGACCGCAAGCCCCTTCGCGCAAATACTGCCGCCTCTGCGCCGGCACGGTCGGCCCATCCCAACCCCGAAAGCACACATAACAACATGCGCACCGAAACTCCCCACGCCATCTACCTCAAGGACTACACGCCGCCGGCCTGGCTGATCGACACGGTCGATCTCCACGTCGCCATCCAGGACGGCCATGCCGAAGTGCGCGCCCGCCTGGCCTGCCGGCGCAATCCCTCAGGCGCCTCTAGCGACCTCGTGCTGAACGGTGAGGAACTGGCGCTGCAGGAAGTCGGCGTTGGTGGTACGGCACTCGCTCCCTCGCGCTACACGCTGGCCGACGACAGCCTGACCATCCGCGGCGTCGACGGCGCGCCGCTGCCCGATACATTCACGCTGGAAACCCTGGTCCGCGTCGAGCCCGACAACAACACCCAGCTCTCCGGCCTCTACAAATCCAAGGACGGCTATTTCACGCAATGCGAAGCGCAGGGTTTCCGCCGCATCACCTTTTACCCGGACCGGCCCGATGTCATGGCGCGCTTCAGTTGCACCATCGATGCCGATCGCGCACGCTTCCCGCAACTGCTCTCCAACGGCAATCTCGTTGCGACGGGAGAAGCGGAAGGAGGCCGCCACTGGGCGCGCTGGGAAGATCCCTTCGCCAAGCCGGCCTACCTGTTCGCGCTGGTGGCGGCGAAGCTCGACGTGCTGGAGGACAGCTTCACCACGGCATCGGGGCGCAAGGTGCGCCTCGCTGTGTACGTCGAGCCGGGCAAGCTCGACCAGTGCGACCACGCCATGGCGGCGCTGAAGAAGAGCATGGCCTGGGACGAGCAGCGCTTCGGCCTGGAGATGGACCTCGACCATTACATGATCGTCGCCGTGGGCGACTTCAACATGGGCGCGATGGAGAACAAGGGCCTCAACGTGTTCAACACCAAGTATGTGCTGGCGCGGCAGGACACCGCGACCGACACGGACTACCAGAACATCGACCGCGTCGTCGCCCACGAGTACTTCCACAACTGGACCGGCAACCGCGTCACCTGCCGCGACTGGTTCCAGTTGTCGCTCAAGGAAGGCCTCACCGTCTACCGCGACCAGGAGTTCGGCGAAGACCTGCATTCGCGCGCGGTGACGCGCATCCAGGAAGTGCGCCAGTTGCGCGTCGCCCAGTTCCCCGAGGATGCCGGCCCGATGGCGCATCCGATCCGGCCCGCCTCCTACGCCGAGATCAACAACTTCTACACGGCGACCGTCTACGAAAAGGGTGCCCAGGTGGTGCGCATGATCGAGACGATCATCGGCCGCGACAACTTCCGCAAGGGCATGGACCTCTACTTCCAGCGCCACGACGGCCAGGCCGTGACCTGCGAGGATTTCGTCGCCGCGATGCAGGATGCATCGGGAACGGATCTCACCCAGTTCCGCCGCTGGTACGCCCGCGCCGGCACGCCGCTGCTCAAGGCGACCGGCGTCTACGATGCGGCGGCAAAACGTTACACGCTGACCCTGACGCAAAGCCTCGCTCCCACCGCCTATGAGCGGAAACTGCAGGATGCCGGCCTTGCGGTCGACTACGGCCCGCTGCACATCCCGGTTGCCGTCGGCCTGGTGCTGCCGGACGGCAGCGATGCGTTGCCCGAACAGACGAAAGTGGTTTCGCTGACCGAAACCACGCAGAGCTTCACCTTTGAAAACATCGCCGCCGCGCCGGTAGCCTCAGTGTTGCGCGGCTTCTCGGCACCGGTGCATCTCGACTTCGAACAGACGGACGCCGAACTGGCTCACCTCATGGCCCACGACAGCGATGCCTTCAACCGCTGGGAAGCGGGGCAGCGCCTCGCCACCCGCGTGCTGCTCGCCGGCATCGCCGCGGCGGGCGCCGGCGCCGGCTGGATCCCGGCGGCCTACGTCGCCGCCGTCGCCCGCGTGCTCGACGATGGAATCACGGGTGATCCGGCGCTCGCCGCCGAAGCCCTGGTGCTGCCCGCCGAGCAGGTATTGGCCGAGGAGGTTGCGGGCCGCGGCCAGGCCATCGACCCCGAAGCCATCCACGCCGCGCGCCTCGCCTTGCGCCGCCATCTCGCCACCGCCTTGCGTGACCGCTTCGAGGCCGTGTGGCAGGCGCTGGCGCCGACCGCGCCTTACGCGCCGGAAGGCGCCCAGGCCGGCTGCCGCGCCCTGCGCAACCTCTGCCTTGCCTACCTCGCCGAAAGCGAGCCGTCCCACCTCAAGGCCAGCGTCATGCCGCGCCTGCTTGCGCAACTCAATGGCGCCGACAACATGACCGACGTCATGGCCGCGCTGGGAACGCTGGCCAACCTCGACCTGCCCGAGCGCGACGCGGCGCTGGCCACCTTCCATGCACGCTGGAAGGACGAAGCCCTGGTGGTCGACAAGTGGCTGCAGGTGCAATCCACCTCGCGCCTGCCCGGCACCGCGCAGCGCGTACGCGAGCTGATGCAGCATCCGGCTTTCGACATCAGGAATCCGAACAAGGTGTATGCGCTGGTGCGGGCATTCTGCGGCGCCAACCCGCGCCACTTCCACGCCGCCGACGGCGAGGGCTACCGCCTGGCCGCAGACGTCATCATCGAACTGCAGGCGATGAACCCGCAGGTCGCCTCGCGCATCGCGCGTTGCTTCGACAGTTGGCGCAAGTTCGATGCTGGCCGCCAGACCCATGCGCGCGCCGCGCTGGAACGCATCGAGGGCTGCGCCGATCTGGCGAAGGATGTTGCCGAGGTGGTCGGCAATGCGCTGGGCAATTCGCCGTAGCGCCAGCGCCGACTCCTATGGCGCGGTTTTGCTTCGTCCCGCCAGCGCGTCAGCCTTTCGGCAAGGAATCGAGTTTTGTCGGCACAGCGCCGCTAGCGTCGGCCGACGCATAGATATTCAGGTACTTGAGGCAGATTACGCGCAGGCAGGATGACAGGTTCTTGTCGTTGGCGACCATGCAACTGTCGAGCACCTGTTCGAGCAGGCGCGCCACCGGCATGCTGCAATCCTCGGCCATGGCGTCCACCACGTTCCAGAAGGCGCACTCGAGCGTGACCGTGGTGCTTTGTCCGTGCAGGCGAAAACCGCGCTTTTCGGGAACGAACTCGCTGATCTGCGCCGTGGTGCAGGCGTTGAACATGTGATCGAGTATTCCCTGTGATTCCTGATAGATGGTCATTTCAGCTTTCCCGCCACCCCGGCGACAGGCTGGCAAAATGTTTCCAATCACCCGCAAGCTGGTGACCGGCTCCAAGTTCGACGTCAACTTCGACGACCTGAAGAAGAGCTACGGCTTCGGCATTGCGCTGTTCGACAATGCACAAGTGCGTCACGCCATGGTCGAAGAGCCGCTGGTCCTGCAGTTCAAGTAAGCAATCGGCAACAAAAACAACGGCGCTCGCGGTTTCGCGAGCGCCGTTGTCCTTTCCAGTTTGGTGCGGCCACGCGAGGCCTTGTTCGGCCACCCGATTGCCTGGCCGCGCTGCGTCGTGCCGCACGGGTAGTGCCGTGGCCCGCAAGAAAACGAGAACCCCGATTTGTTCCTGGTCGCCGTCAAGGACGTTGCCCGCGCTCGTGGCATGACCCAACTGGCCAAAGATACCGGATTGGGGCGTGAAAGCCTGTACAAGGCATTGGCCCCCGGCGCGAAGCCCCGATACGATACAGTGCTGAAAGTCGTGCGGGCGCTCGGCGTCACGCTACACGCTTCGGCGACTCATGCGCCGACGGGTTAGCTTCCTGCCACTCCAGCGCCATGCGCCTGCTGATCGGCATGGTAGCTCGACCTGACCAGCGGTGCCGAAGCCGCATGAGTGAAACCCATCGCGGTGGCTTCGCGGGCATACATGGCGAAGACATCGGGATGGACGTAGCGCAGCACCGGCAGGTGATGGCCGGAGGGCGCGAGGTACTGGCCGATGGTCAGCATCTCGACCTCGTGCGCGCGCAGGTCGCGCAGGGTTTCCAGGATCTCTTCGTCGGTTTCGCCGAGGCCGACCATCAGGCCCGACTTGGTCGGCACGCCGGGCACGCGCGCGCGGAAGGCCTTCAACAACTCCATCGAATTGGCATAGTCGGCACCGGGGCGGGCCTGCTTGTAGAGGCGCGGCACGGTTTCCATGTTGTGGTTCATCACGTCGGGCGGCGTGGCGGCGAGGATGTCGAGCGCGATGTCGAGCCGCCCGCGGAAGTCCGGCACCAGCACTTCGATTTTCGTCCCCGGGGAATACTCGCGCACCTTCGCGATGCAGTCGGCGAAGTGCCGCGCGCCGCCGTCGCGCAGGTCGTCGCGGTCGACGCTGGTGATGACGACGTATTTCAGCTTCATCGCGGCGATGGTGCGCGCGAGCTTTTCGGGTTCTTCCGCGTCCGGCGGCAGCGGCTTGCCGTGGCCGACATCGCAGAAGGGGCAGCGCCGCGTGCACAGGTCGCCGAGGATCATGAAGGTGGCCGTGCCGTTGCCGAAGCATTCGCCGATGTTGGGGCAGGTGGCTTCCTCGCACACCGTATGCAGTTTGTGTTCGCGCAGGATCTGCTTGATCTCGCCGAAGCGGCCCGCGCTGCTGCCGGCCTTGACGCGAATCCAGTCGGGCTTCTTCAGCACCATTTCCGCCGGCACCACCTTGATCGGGATGCGTGCCGTCTTGGCCTCGCCTTTTTGCTTCGTCGTCATTTCTTTTCGTCCAGTTGCCGGGCCAGAGTTTCGGCGAGCGCGTCGCCGACCTTCACTGTATCGCATTCGCCCGTCAGATCACGCAGTTGCGTCACCGCCATGCCCTCGTAGCCGCAAGGGTTGATCGCAGCGTAGGGCGCGAGATCCATGTCGACGTTGAGCGAGACGCCGTGATAGCTGCAGCCGTGCTTGATGCGCAGGCCGAGCGCCGCGATCTTGGCGTTTCCCACATAGACGCCAGGGGCGCCCGCCATGCGCTGTGCAGTGATGCCGTAACCGGCCAGCAGGTCGATCACCGCCTGCTCGATGCGATTGACCAGGCCGCGCACCGTGATCTCGCGCCGGCGCAGGTCGAGCAGCAGATAAACCACGACCTGGCCGGGGCCGTGATAGGTGATCTGGCCGCCGCGGTCGATCTGCACCACCGGGATGCCGATGTCCTTGAGCAGGTGTTCCGGCTTTCCCGAGAGGCCCTGGGTGAATACCGGCAGATGTTCGCAGAGCCAGAGTTCGTCGGGCGTATCGGCTCCGCGCGTCGCGGTGAATTCCTGCATCGCGGCGAAGGTCGGCGCGTAGGCGACGCGGCCGAGTTCGCGCAGGACCGGGGCGCTCACAGGACCACGCGCACCATCGGATGCGCGGTCAGCTCGCGGTAGAGGGCGTCGAGCTGCTGCTGCGAGACTGCGCGCACGTTACAGGTCAGCGACAGGTAGTTGCCGGCCTTCGAGGGACGCATCTCGATTGTGGCAACATCAAAATCGGGAGCATGCCTGACGACCACGGCGGCGATGGCCCCGGCAAACCCCGCGTCTGCCGCGCCCATGATTTTCAGCGGAAAATCGCAGGGGAATTCGAGCAGGGATTCCTTGCTCATCACCCGGCCCGCATCACCGTGTTCTTGAACTTCTGGTACCAGGCGTACATCCGAGCGAACAGCGGCCCCGGCTTGCCGCCGCCGACCTTCCTGTCATCGAGTGCGACGATCGGCAGCACTTCCTTGGTCGAGGAACACATCCAGAGTTCGTCGGCGCCGCGGGTTTCGGCTTCGGTGATGTCGCGCACTTCATGCGGCAGGCCGTGCTGCGCGGCGAGTTCGAGGATGACGTCGTAAGTGATGCCGGGCAGCATCAGGTGGTTCTTGATCGGCGCCAGCAGCACGCCGTTTTTCACTACAAAGATGGAGGATGCCGAGCCCTCGGTGAGGAAGCCGTCGCGGAACAGCACGGTCTCGACGCAACCGGCGGCCACCGCCATCTGGCGCAGCAGGCAGTTGGCCAAGAGCGACGTGGCCTTCAGGTCGCAGCGCAGCCAGCGGATGTCGGCCGCGGACACCGCGGCGATGCCCTGCTCGCGCTGGTTTTGCGGCGGCGTGGTCATCGGCTCGGCGAGGATCACCGAGGTCGGCCGCACTTCTTTCGGGAATGCGTGGTTGCGCACCGCCATCGGCCCGCGCGTGACCTGGATGTAGATCGACTGGTCTTCACACTCGGCTTCTTTCGCCAGTTGCGTGACGAAGCCGACCCACTCGTCGAGACGATGCGGATTGGCGAGCTGGATGCCGGCCAGGCTTTGCTGCAGCCGCGCCAGATGCTGTTCGAGGCGGAAGGGCTGCCGCGAGTACACCGGGATCACCTCATACACGCCGTCGCCGAAGAGGAAACCGCGGTCCATGACCGAAACCTGCGCCCGGTCGGCTGGCAGCCATTCGCCGTTGAGGAAGACCCGCGCTGTCATTGAACGACCCTCCCCCCGGCCCCCTCGCCAAGCGAGAGGGTGACTACGGTTCGCCGCTGCGCGGCTCCGGGTTCTAACTTGCGTTCCACGGCCGGCTTTGCACAGCCGGCCGGCTCCGGCGGCGCGAAGCAGTGCTTC
Source organism: Sulfuritalea sp. (assembly GCA_044360105.1). Classification (GTDB taxonomy): domain Bacteria; phylum Pseudomonadota; class Gammaproteobacteria; order Burkholderiales; family Rhodocyclaceae; genus Sulfuritalea. The sequence goes on along the minus strand of JBIKKY010000001.1, from coordinate 19,094 downwards.
GCGAAACCCCGCCTTCGCCCTTTCGGGCGGCCGTGCGGGGCGCTCATTGGAAGAACAACCGGATGTCGTCCCACAGGCGGCCGAGGAAGCCGGCCAGCGGAACGGCGCTTTGCGCGACGACGGGATACTCGCCCCAGGGCTGGCCACCCACCGTCAGCTTGAGCGTGCCGACCGGGCTGCCGGCGGCGATGGGCGCGATCAGGGGTTGCTTGCTGACCAGTTGCGCGCTGACCTTGTCGGCCATGCCGCGCGGCACGGAGATCACGAAATCCTCGGCAAAGCCCGCGCCGACCTGGTTCTGCACGCCCCTGAAGACCTTGAGCTGCGAAATCGCCTGGCCCTTGCCGTAAACCTTGACCGCCTCGAATGCGGTGTAACCCCAGTTGAGCAGTGCAAGCGAATCGCGGGCGCGGGCTTCTTCCGAGGCGGTGCCGAGCACCACTGAAATCAGCCGCCGCGGGCCGCGTTTCGCGGTGGCGATCAGGCAATAGCCGGCCGCGCTGGAATGTCCGGTCTTGAGGCCATCCACGCTCGGGTCGGCCCACAGCAGGCGATTGCGATTGTGCTGGCGGATGCCGTTGTAGGTGTATTCCTTCATCGCGTGCAGGGCGTGGGTCTCGGGATGGTCGCGGATCAGCGCCGCGGCCAGTTTCGCCATGTCGCGCGCGGTGGAGTAGTGGTTGGGCGCGGGCCCTTCGAAGTAGCCGCTGGCATTGAGGAAATTGGTGTCCTTGAGGCCCATGCGCTGCGCCGTGCGGTTCATCATCGCGGCAAAGGCGTCCTCGGAGCCGCCGATGGCTTCCGCCAGCGCCACCGAGGCGTCGTTGCCGGACTGGATCACCATGCCCTTGAACAGGTCGTCGACCGACACGCCCTTGTTGACCGGCACGAAACTGCGCGAGCCCTGGGTGCGCCAGGCGCGCTCGGAGATCGTGACCGGCTGCTGCAGGGAAAGCGTCTTCTGCGCCAGCGCCTCGGCCACCAGGTAGGTGGTCATGATCTTGGTCAGCGAGGCCGGTTCCAGCCGCAGGTCGGCTTCCTGCGCGGCCAGCACCTGGCCGCTGGCATAGTCCATCAGGATCCAGGCGCGGGCGCTGACCGCGGGTACCGGGATCGTCGTCGGCAGGGGCTGCGCATGGCTGGCGCCGAGCTGCAGCAGGAAAAAAACAAAGGCAAGAAATCGCATTGAAAAATCGCAGGGAAAAGAGGAAGGAATTATAGTCGGCGGCGCCGAAGCCCGGCCTAGCGCTGCACTACCAGCGGCGCCATGCCTAAGCTCTCGCGCAGACGCACGCCCGCGAGCTGGGCCGCGGCGGCGTCGGGCCAGGGGCCGAGCTGGACGCGGAACAGGCCACCGCCGGATTGCACCACCAGCTTGCCCGACAAGTCGCCCAGCTCACGTGCCAGCCGCGTACGCAGTGCCTCCGCATTGTCGCGGTTGCCGAAGGCGCCCAGCTGGAGAAAATGCCCGCGCCCATCCTGCACCTGCGGCAGCGGCGGTAGTGGCTGCTCTGGCTCGGCGGCTGCCAGCCTGGCGATCGGATCGTCTGCACCCTCGCGGCGCGCCGGAGGCGGAAAAGTTATGCCTCCGGCGGAGCCGGAGGCGGTATCCCTTGCGGACGGCGCTGGGCGTAGGCAGGAATTCGTGGAGCACTGCTCCGCGCTGCCGGAGCCGGCCGGCAGTGCAATGCCGGCCGTGGAGCCGACGGCGGGCGACTGCCCGGGCAACACGCTCTCGACCTCGACCAGGGTGCTGCCCCGTTCGAGGTAGCCGAGCTTGTACGCCGCCGTCCAGGAAAGATCGATCTCGCGCCCGGCATGGAAGGGCCCGCGGTCGTTGATGCGTACCACCACCAATTTGCCGTTGGCCGGGTTGGTCACGCGGACGTAGGAGGGGATGGGCAGTATCGGGTGGGCCGCCGTCATCGCATACATGTCGTAGATCTCGCCACTGGAGGTCTTCTGCCCGTGATAGCGGCGCCCGTACCAGGAGCCGATGCCGCGCGCCTGGTAGGGCTTGAGCTCGCGCAGCGGCACGTAATTGCGGCCGAAGACCGAGTACGGATTGTTGGCGAAGCGGTGCAGGGGTTCTGCTTTCGGCACCGCATCCGGAATCGTGTCGGGATCGATGGCCGGGCCGTCGCCGGGACCGTCGTCCTTGTAACCGCCGCCGAACTTCACCGGCGGCGCGGGCTTCTTCGCCGCGGGAGAAAAAGTTATGCCTCCGGCGGAGCCGGAGGCGGTATCCCTTGCGGACGGCGCTGGCGGTACGGCGACGGGAGGCGCCTCGCCGCGCTCGTCCGCCGGCCGCGGCGCCTGCGTGCCGCAGGCGGCGAGCAAGGGCAGGATCAGAAGCGCAAGGCGGGTCACTTCTGCACCAGCATGCGGTTGCCGTGGATCGACATGAGTATCCCGATGCCGATGAACAGCGTCACCAGCGCCGTGCCGCCGTAGCTGACCAGCGGCAGCGGCACGCCGACCACCGGCAGGATGCCGGAGACCATGCCCATGTTCACGAAGGCGTAGGTGAAGAAGATCATGGTCACGGCACCGGCCAGCAGGCGCGAGAAGAGCGTCGCGGCATTGGCCGCGATCATCAGGCCGCGCCCTATCAGCAGGGCGTAGAGCACCAGCAGCAGGATATTGCCGAGCAGGCCGAACTCCTCGGAAAACACCGCGAAGATGAAGTCGGTGTGCCGCTCGGGAATGAACTCGAGTTGCGTCTGGGTGCCGGAGCGCCAGCCCTTGCCGAGCAGGCCGCCGGAGCCGATGGCGATGGTGGACTGGATGATGTGGAAACCCTTGCCCAGCGGGTCCTTCTCGGGATCGAGCAGGGTGAGGATTCTGTGGCGCTGGTAGTCGTGGAGGAAGTTCCACGCCAGCGGCGCCGCGGCAATGCCCGCCACCGCCATGCCGATGATGACCTTCCACGACAGGCCGGCGAAAAAGATCACGTAGAAGCCGGCGGCGAATACCAGGATCGCCGTACCGAGGTCGGGCTGGCGCGCGATCAGGGCCACCGGCAGCAGCAGCATCGACGCGGCGATGGCATAGTCCGATGCCCGTGGCATGGCCTCGCGCTTCTGGAAGAACCAGGCCAGCAGGAGCGGCATGGCGATCTTCAGCAGTTCCGAGGGCTGGATGCGCATGAAGCCGAGATCGAGCCAGCGCCGCGCGCCCTTGGTGATGTCGCCGAACAGCGCGACGCCGACCAGCAGCAGGATGCCGAGCAGGTAGATCGGCACCGCGAGGTGCATCAGCCGCTGCGGCGGAATCTGTGCCATCACGCGCATCACCACCAGGGCGACCGCCATGTTGATCATCTGGTTGTCGAGCCGCTGCGGCGAAGCGCTCGCCATCAGGCCCAGCGCCAGCAGCAAGAGCAGGCCGGCGATCAGCATCAGGGGACCGTCGAGCGGCGCGACCAGCTTCTGCCACCAGGCGCGCAGCATGGACCAGCCGAAGCCCTGGTTCATTCCTCGTCTCCTTCGACCGCAGACTCGTCGGCCGGCGCCGGTGCCGCCGGCTTCTTGCCCAGCAGGTAGTAGTCGAGCACCAGGCGCGCGATCGGCGCCGCGGCCTGGGCGCCAAAGCCGCCGTTCTCGACCAGGATGGCCATAGCGATCACCGGCGCGTCGGCCGGCGCGTAGGCGATGAACCAGCTGTGGTCGCGCAGCTTCTCCGCCAGGTGGCCGGTCTTGACGTCGCCGCCGCGCAGCGAGAAGGTCTGCGCCGTGCCGGTTTTGCCGCCGGCGGTATAGCTGGCGCCGGCAAAGGCGCGAGCACCGGTGCCTTCCTTGATCACCCCGGCCATCGCCCTGCGCACGAATTCGACATGTTCCTGTTTCCAGGGCAGGGTCGTCGCGGGCTCCGTCTCGATCAGACGCTTCTCGCCGCTGTGCGTGTCGGTGATGTACTTCACCAGGTGCGGCCGGAACATGACGCCGTTGTTGGCGAGCGTCGCCGTCGCCAGTGCCATCTGCATCGGGGTGTAGGCGTTGTAGCCCTGGCCGATGCCGATCGAGATGGTCTCGCCGGCATACCACTTCTGTTGTTCGGGCTTGCGAAAGCGCTTTTTCTTCCATGCCTGCGAGGGCAGCACGCCCTCGGATTCGCCCGGCAGGTCGACACCACTGCGGCTACCCAGCCCCAGCTGGCCCATGAAGGACGAGATGTTGTCGATGCCCAGATCATTGGCAAGGATGTAGTAATAGGTGTTGCAGGACTGCACGATCGACTTGTACATGTCCACCACGCCGTGGCCGCCCTTCTTGTCATCACGGAAAAAGTGGCCGCCAAAGTTGAAACCGCCGGCATCGTTGATGGCCTGCTCCGGCGTGCGCTTGCCCAGTGTCAGCGCGGCCATGGCCATGAAGGGCTTGAAGGTCGAACCCGGCGGGTAGGCGCCGGTGATGGCGCGGTTGACCAGCGGCTTGTCCGGCGACTCGTTGAGTTCGCGCCAGCTTTGCGTGTCGATGCCGTCGACGAACAAGTTGGGATCGTAGTTCGGCATCGACACCAGCGCCAGGATGTCGCCGCTGGCGGGCTCGATCGCCACCAATGAACCCTTGCGATCGCCGAAAGCCAGCTCGGCGATGCGCTGCAGTTCGGCATCGATGGTCAGCGTCAACTGGTTGCCGGGCACCGGGGCGCTGCGCGCCAGCGTGCGCACGGCGCGGCCGCCGGCATCGACCTCGACTTTCTCGAAACCCGAAGTGCCATGCAGTTCGAATTCGTAATGCAGCTCCAGTCCGGTTTTGCCGAAATGGTCTGTGCCGCGGTAGTTGGCATCCGCCTCGCGGTCTTCGATCTTTTCCAGGTCGCGATCGTTGATGCGGCCGATGTAGCCGAGGATGTGCGAGGCGAAGGCGCCTCCGGGGTACTGACGGAACAGGCGCGCCTTGATCTCGACGCCGGGAAAGCGGTAGCGGTGGGCGATGAATTTCGCCACCTCCACGTCGCTGAGGCGGGTGCGGATCGGCAGCGCCTCGAAACTCTTGCTCTCGTCCATCAGCTTCTTGAAGCGGCGGCGATCCTTGGCTTCGATGGCGATGATACCGGCCAGGCCGTCGATGGTCTGCTCCAGGTTGCCGGCGCGGGCATGCGTGATCTCCAGCGTGTAGGCCGAGTAGCTGCGCGCCAGCACCTCGCCCTTGCGGTCGACGATCAGGCCGCGGTTGGGAACGACGGGCACCAGCGAAATGCGGTTGTCCTCGGCGCGCGTCTGGAAATAGTCGTGCTGCACCACCTGCAGCCAGACGAAGCGGGCGAACAGCAGCGTAAAGCAGACCAGCACGAAACCGCCGGCGACCGCCAGGCGCGAACGGAAGCGTCCGAGTTCCTCCTGGGGATTCTTGAATTCCATTCAGGGAAGCACTGAAGCCGCCGTCACACCGGTGAAAGCCGGTGTCCAGCGCCTCGATCCTTCTGGATTCCGGCGTTCGCCGGAATGACGATATGACACGTGATCGGCACCTCGCTAGATCGGACGGTGCACATCTTTGTCTTCCGGGCGGAACTGCGGCATCAGCAGCAGGTAGGTCACCGGATACCAGAGCAGCGTCGCCGTGAAGCTGGACAGGAACCACAGCACGCCGGGAAACTCGCCGCCGCTGACCATGCGCGTCACCAACATCACCAACTGCATGCCAAGGAACATCGGCAATACGTGCAGGGCCTGCTGCGACAACGGGAACCACAGCACCCGCCGCGACCACCCGGCGGCGGCGAAGGCCAGCAGCACGTAGGCCAGCGCATGCTGGCCCATGACGCTGGCGTCGGCCACGTCCATCGCCAGGCCGAGGACGAAACCGGCCGCCATGCCGACCTTCAGCGGCTGATGCACGCACCAGAAGGCCAGCACCAGCGCCACCCAGTCCGGAATGCCGGGAAAGCGGCCGAAGGGCACCAGGTTCAACATCAGGGCGACAAACAGCGTCAGCACGATGAACCAGTTCCTGACCGGCAGCAAGATGCGGCGGGAGGCGTGGGTGGGTTGCATCAGCGGACTTTCTTCTTCACCTGCTTGCCGCGGGCCGGCTGGTCGGGCGTCGCCGGGGCATCGTCGGGCTGCGGCGGCAGTTCGGTACGGCTGCCCAGCACCAGCGCCAGGCCGTGGCGCTCGACCCCGGCCAGCGGCACGCAGGTGATGCGAGCGAAAGAATGCGAGCTGTCGCGGTCGATCCTGACCACCCTGGCCACCGGCAGGCCCGGCAGATAGACGCCGTCGAGTCCGGAGGTCACCAGAATGTCGCCGACCTGAACCTCGGCGTTGGCGGCGAGGAAGCGCAACTCCATCATCCCGGCGCCGGCGCCGGCGAGCACGGCGCGCAAGCCGTTCCTCTGCACCGCGACCGGGATCGCCTGGTCCTTGTCGGTGAGCAGCAGCACTTCCGAAGTCAGGGGAAATACCCGCGTCACCTGCCCGATGACGCCGATGTCATCGACCACGGCCTGTCCGGCGGCAATGCCGTGCTGGCTGCCCTTGTCGATGATCACGCGGCGCGAAAAGGGATCGCGTGCCGCGTAGAGGATCTCGGTGATGCGGCCCTCGACCGGCTGCCGCGTGCGCATGTCGAGCAGGGCGCGCAGGCGCTTGTTCTCCTGCTCGAGGTGCTGCTGGCGCAACAGCAGGTTGGCGGTGCCGAGCTGGCGCCGGCGCAAGTCCTCGTTTTCCCGCAGCAGGGTCGTCTGGCGCGACAGGTAGGCACCGAAATCGCCGGCGGCATCGATCGGCATCCCGGTCGCGCGCTGCAGCGGCCAGGCCACCGTGGCCACCGCCAGGCGCGCCCATTCCAGGGTGCGAAAGCGCAAGTCCGCGACCAGCAGCACGAGGGACAGCGTGACGAAAAAGGCCAGCCGCACGAGCGGTGCCGGACCCCGCTTGAAAAAGGGTGGCGGTGCATGGCCTACGGCGGACATCAAGGCAGGTGCGCCCTCGGAAGAAAGATGGACCCGGAAACGCCCCGCGCGAACCTGCCACGGGGCCAACTTGCAAGCTACACGGCTCCGGGCTTACTCGTTGGCAAAAATACTGCCAAGTTTGTCCATCTTTTCAAGCGCCATGCCCGAGCCGCGGGCGACGCAGGTCAGCGGATCGTCGGCGACAATCACCGGCAAACCCGTCTCCTCGGTCAGCAGACGATCGAGGTCGTGCAACAGAGCGCCGCCGCCGGTCAGCACCAGGCCGCGCTCGGCAATGTCGGCGCCGAGCTCGGGCGGGGTTTTTTCCAGCGCATCCTTGACCGCCTTGACCACCTGGTTGAGCGGCTCGGACAGCGCTTCGAGCACTTCGTTGGAGGAAATCGTGAACTTGCGCGGAATGCCCTCGGCGCGGTTGATGCCGGAGACTTCCATTTCCTTGACCTCTGCGCCCGGAAATGCCGAGCCGATGGTTTTCTTGATGTTCTCGGCGGTGTTGTCGCCGATCTGCATGCCGTAGTTGCGGCTGATGTAGGAGATGATCGCCTCGTCGAACTTGTCGCCGCCGACGCGCACCGAATTGGCATAGACCATGCCGCCCAGCGATATCACGCCGACTTCGGTGGTGCCGCCGCCGACGTCCACCACCATCGAGCCGGTGGCGTCCGATACCGGCAGGCCGGCGCCGATCGCCGCGGCCATCGGTTCCTCGATCAAATACACCTGCGAGGCGCCGGCACCCAGCGCCGATTCGCGAATGGCGCGGCGCTCGACCTGGGTCGAGCCCGAGGGCACGCAGATGATGATGCGCGGGCTCGGCGAGAACAGGCGCGACTCGTGCACGCGCTTGATGAACTGCTTCAACATCTGCTCAGTGACCGTGAAGTCGGCGATCACGCCGTCCTTCAGGGGCCGGATCACCGAAATCTCTTTCGGATTGCGGCCGATCATGGTCTTGGCCTCCCTGCCCACCGCCTGGATGGTCTTCTTGGCGTTGGGGCCGCCTTCGATGCGGATGGCGACGACAGAAGGTTCGTCGAGGACGACGCCCTTGCCGCGGACGTAAATCAGCGTGTTGGCGGTACCGAGGTCGATGGCGAGATCGTTTGAAAAATAGGAGCGGAGAAAGCCGAACATCGTAATTCCAGTGTTGAAGCCCGCCCGGGAAAGGCTGGGGCTGAAAACGCAGTTTCAGTGAAGGCTAACGCCGGCCTTACTGGCGTTAAGCGTAGCGACCGGAGCTAAAGGTCGCATATGATACCCTATCGCGCCCGTCGATTTGGAGCCTATTTCAGCAGGATTCAGCCCCGTTTCCGGACGGCCCGCACACTACCTGCCCCACTTGCCATCATGTCCCTGACCCCGGAAGACGTTACCCGCATCGCCCTCTTGTCGCGCATCGAGCTTTCTCCCGCCGAGCGCGAAATCACCCGCGCCCAGTTGAACGGCATCCTCGGCTTCATCGAGCAGTTGCAGGCCGTCGATACCACCGGCATCGAGCCCATGGCCCACGCCGTGGACGTGGTGCAGCGCCTGCGCCCCGACGTGGTCACCGAAACCGACCGCCGCGCCGAGTTCCAGGCCGTGGCGCCGGAAACCGAGGCCGGTTTGTATTTGGTGCCGCGAGTCGTGGAATGAGTGATCTGATCAATTCGTCGCTGCGTGAGCTGTCCGCGGCACTTGCCTCCAGGAAGGTCTCTGCTGTCGAGCTGGCTACCCTTTTTTTGGACCGCATCGACAGGCTCAATCCCGGCCTCAATGCCTTCATCGCCCTCGATCGCGAGAAGACCCTGGCCCAGGCGCGGGCCGCCGACGCCTCCGGAAAAGTTCCCAAAGGGACGCAGAGCGCTGGCGCCGGCCCAGCGTCACAGTGGCCGCTGGCCGGCATCCCATTGGCGCACAAGGATATTTTCTGCACCAAAGGCTGGCGCACGAGCTGCGGTTCGAAGATTCTCGAGAACTTCGTTTCGCCCTATGACGCGCATGTGGTCGAGAAGCTTGCCGGTGCGGGCATGGTCACGCTGGGCAAGCTCAACATGGACGAATTCGCCATGGGCTCGTCCAACGAGACCTCGTATTTCGGGCCGGTGAAAAATCCTTGGGATACGTCCCGAGTTCCAGGCGGCTCCTCGGGCGGCTCCGCTGCCGCCATTGCGGCGCGCCTCGCGCCCGCCGCGACCGGCACCGATACCGGCGGCTCGATTCGCCAGCCGGCGGCCCTGTGCGGCCTGACCGGCCTCAAGCCGACCTATGGCGCGGTCTCCCGCTACGGCATGATCGCCTTCGCTTCCAGCCTGGACCAAGCCGGACCGATGGCCAAATCGGCCGAGGACTGCGCCCTGCTGCTGAATGCCATGGCCGGCTTCGATCCGCGCGATTCGACCTCGCTGGAACGTCCGGCCGAGGACTACACCCGTGACCTCGAACAGCCCCTGGCCGGCCTGCGCATCGGCCTGCCCAGGGAGTTTTTCGGCGATGGCATGGACGCCGACGTGCGCGCCGCCGTCGAAGCCGCGCTGGCCGAGTACCGCAAGCTCGGCGCCACCACCGTGGAAATCGGGCTGCCCAACTCCGGCCTGTCGGTGCCGGCCTACTACGTCATTGCACCGGCCGAGGCCAGCTCCAACCTGTCGCGCTTCGACGGCGTGCGCTACGGCTATCGCGCAGCGGAGTACGGCGACCTCAACGACATGTATTCGAAGTCGCGCGCCCAGGGCTTCGGCGCCGAGGTCAAGCGCCGTATCCTGATCGGCACCTATGTGCTCTCGCACGGCTACTACGACGCCTATTACCTCAAGGCGCAGAAGATTCGCCGTCTCATCGCCGCCGACTTTGTCGAGGCCTTCAAGCAGTGCGACGTGATCATGGGCCCGACCTCGCCCTCGGTGGCCTTCGCCTTCGGCGCCAAGAGCGCCGACCCGGTGCAGATGTACCTGTCCGACATCTACACCATCTCGACCAACCTCGCCGGCCTGCCCGGCATGTCCCTGCCTTGCGGCTTCGGCAACAACAACATGCCGGTGGGCCTGCAGATCATCGGCAGCTGGTTCGGCGAGGCAAAGATGCTCAACGTGGCGCACCGGTATCAGAAGGCCACCGACTGGCACACGCGGATGCCGGGGAGCCTGTCATGACCTGGGAAGTCGTCATCGGGCTGGAAACCCACGCCCAGCTGCAAACGAAGTCGAAGATTTTTTCCGGCGGCAGCACCGCCTTCGGGGCCGAGCCCAACGTCCACGCCAACGCCGTGGACATCGCGCTGCCCGGCGTGCTGCCGGTGCTCAACCGCGAAGCCGTGGTCTGCGCCATCAAGTTCGGCCTCGCCGTGGGTGCCTCGATCGCCCCGCGCTCGGTCTTCGCGCGCAAGAACTACTTCTATCCCGACCTGCCCAAGGGCTACCAGATCAGCCAGTTCGAGATTCCGGTGGTACAGGGCGGCGGACTGGGCATAAAAGTCGGCGCCGGCGATACGGCGAGCGACAAGTTCGTACACCTGACCCGCGCCCACCTCGAAGAGGACGCCGGCAAGTCGCTGCACGAGGACTTCCACGGCCGCACCGGCATCGACCTCAACCGCGCCGGCACGCCGCTGCTGGAAATCGTCACCGAGCCCGACATGCGTTCATCGGCCGAGGCGGTCGCCTACGCCCGCGCGCTACATTCGCTGGTCCAGTGGATCGGCATCTGCGACGGCAGCATGCAGGAAGGCAGCTTTCGCTGCGATGCCAACGTCTCGGTGCGCCGTCCGGGCGCGCCGCTGGGCACGCGGCGCGAGATCAAAAACCTGAATTCCTTCCGCTTCATGCAGCAGGCGATCGACTTCGAGGTGCAGTGGCAGATCAACGAAATCAGCGAAGGTCGCGCCATCCGCCAGGCCACGGTGCTGTTCGACCCCGACACGGGCGAAACGCGCTCCATGCGCAGCAAGGAAGACGCCCACGACTACCGCTATTTCCCCGATCCCGATTTGCTGCCGCTGGAAATCCTGCCGGAGTGGATCGCCGAGGTCAGGGCCGGCCTGCCTGAGTTGCCGCAGGCGATGCAGCAGCGCTTCCAGGCCGAGTACGGGCTTTCCGCCTACGATGCGACGATCCTGACGGGCTCGCGCGGCATGGCCGATTTCTTCATCGCGGCCGTTCGCGCGGCCGGTGCGGACAACGCCAAGACCGTCGCCAATTGGGTGATGGGCGAACTGGCCGCACGCCTGAATCGCGAGGAGCGCGACATCGGCGACGCCCCGATCAATGCAGCGCAGCTCGCCGGGCTGATCACGCGCATCGCCGACAACACCGTATCGAACAACATCGCAAAGAAAGTTTTCGAGGCCCTGTGGAACCGCGAAGGCAGCTCCGCCGACGAGATCATCGAAAAGCAGGGCCTGAAGCAGATCACCGACAGCGGTGCAATCGAGGCCCTCGTCGATGAAGTCCTTGCCACCAACCAGAAATCGGTCGAGGAATTCCGCGCCGGAAAAGAGAAGGCCTTCAACGCCCTGGTCGGCCAGGCCATGAAGGCCACCAGGGGCAAGGCCAATCCGCAACAGGTCACCGACCTGTTGAAGAAAAAACTCGGCGGCTGATTACTTCTTGTCGACCGGCTTGTCGGCGGGCACTGCCGGTGCGGGAGGCGGAGCGGCGGCGCCTGCAGGCGCCGGAGGAGGAACCACTATCGTCGCAGGTACGGACGCGGCGGCAACTCCGGCTTCAGCCGGCTTCTTGCCGGTCAGCTCGAGATAGCGCTTCTTCTCCTCGGCAAAACGGATGCGGACCTCTTCCTTTTCCTTGGTCTTGGCGGCAATGGTCGCCTGCTGTACCTGGAGTTCTTTCTCGTTGTCGCTGATCTGCGACTTCAACGAATCGGGCAGCGGCTTGCCTTTGTAGAACTCTTTGTCGCTGCCGAGTTTCTGTTTCTTTTTCCCGGCTTCGTCCAGGCGCTTCTGCGCTTCAACGATGCTCTTGTCAATCTCGGCCAGGTTGCGATCCCGCACCGAATCGATACTCTTTTCATTCGAGTAGGTAGCCAGCAAAGCCACATTGCGGCGGCGATCTTCGGCGGCCTTCTTCTTTTCCTCGTCCTTCTTCGCCAGTTCGGCGTCGCGCCGGGCCTGTTGCTCCGCCGTCAGCGGCGCTTCGACCGTCTTCGACACGAAGCCGCGATTGTCGCGTTCTTCATAGGCCCGGCCCTGGCAGGCGGCGGGGAGGAAGTCGCCGCACACCTTCCGCCCGTTGGCATCGTCGCAGCAGAAGATGCGGGTCTGGGCAGCGGCGCCCTGAACGAGCAGGGCAGAGGACACTAACAGCAGGGCGGAAATCAGGCGCATGGGGTTCTCCCTAATTGAGAGCACAGAATATCACTCGATGCCGTAAAGAGCACGGTAAGCGCGAACGGCGGCAAGCTTGTTTTCAAGTTCCGGATGCCCGGACAGATAATCGATCAAATCGGTCAAACTGGCAACGCTGACGACAGGAATTCCGAAGTTGCGTTCCACCTCTTGCACTGCCGAAAGCTCGCCCTGACCGCGTTCCTGGCGATCCAGCGCGATGAGCACCGCGGCAGGTTTCGCTCCGGCGGCGCGGATCAGTTCCATCGATTCGCGTACCGAGGTGCCCGCGGTAATCACGTCGTCGATGATCAGCACCCGACCCTCGAGCGGAGCACCTACCAGCGTGCCGCCTTCGCCGTGATCCTTGGCTTCCTTGCGGTTGTAGGCGTAGGCGGTGTTGCGTCCCTGGCTTGCCAGTGCCATGGCCGTTGCGGCGGCCAGCGGAATTCCCTTGTAGGCGGGGCCGAACAGCACGTCGAACCGGAGCCCGGTGGCCATGATGCGGCGTGCGTAAAAATCGCCGAGGCGCGCCAGGGAGGCGCCGTCGTTGAACAGGCCGGCGTTGAAAAAATAGGGGCTCAGGCGACCCGCCTTGGTCTTGAACTCGCCAAAGCGCAACACGCCCAGTTCGCAGGCGAAGGCGATAAACTCGCGGCTCAGCTCGCTGCTCACGTTAACGCTGACATTCGCATTCATCGATCCATTTTACATGCGCAAGCACATGCTCCGAATAATCGGCCTGAATTTCAATGGTATCCGTTCCGCCGCCAGCAAGGGATTTTTCGAGTGGCTCGCAATGCAGCAGGCCGACATCGTCTGCGTCCAGGAACTCAAGGCGCAACTCGCCGACCTGACCCCCGCGCTGCGCGCCCCGAGCGGGTTCACGGCATGCTTTCATGCCGCCGAAAAGAAGGGCTACAGCGGAGTGGGCATCTATTCGCGGAAGGCACCCGACCGCATCGTCGAGGGTTTCGGCAATGCCGAGTTCGATGCCGAAGGGCGCTACCTGCAAGCCGATTTCGGCAAGCTGTCCGTGGTTTCCCTCTACCTGCCGTCCGGGTCCAGCTCGGACGAGCGCCAACAGGCGAAATTCCGCTTTCTCGAGCGGTTCCGGCCGCAACTGGAGCGCCTGGCGAGCGAGGCAAGACGCGACGGGCGCGAAGTCCTCCTGTGTGGCGACTGGAACATCGCGCATCAGCCGATCGACCTGAAGAACTGGAAGGCCAACCAAAAAAACTCCGGCTTCCTGCCCGAGGAACGGGCCTGGCTGTCGTCCGTATTCAATGACCTGGGCTGGGTAGACGTACATCGCCGGCTGCAGCCGGAGGCCACGGGAGAGGCCTACACCTGGTGGTCCAACCGGGGCCAGGCCTGGGCCAAAAACGTCGGCTGGCGCATCGACTACCAGATCGCGACCCCCGGCCTGGCCGCGACGGCGCGGCGCGCGTCAGTCTACAAGGAGCAGCGCTTCTCGGATCATGCACCATTGACGATCGATTACGACCTGGCTACCGTATGATCTGGATCATTGCGGCTCTGCGCTAGAATTAGTATTGTTTGCACCGTAGCCATTTAAATTCAGGAGAAGACCATGAGCGAAATGACCGATGTCACCAAAGACAAGCTGATTGCCGACGTCAAGCTGGTAATTGCCGACACCGAAGAACTGCTGCGTGCCACTGCAGGTCAAGCCGGGGAAAAAATCGCCGACATCCGTGCCAGAACCCAGGATCGCCTCTCCGCGGCCAAGATCAAGCTGGCCGAAGCCGAAGCCGCTGTGGTGGACAAGGCCAAGCAGGTCGGGCGCGCCGCCGACGACTACGTGCATGACAATCCCTGGCGCTCGGTGGGTGTCGCCGCCGGCTTCGGCTTCATCGTCGGCCTGCTGATCGGCCGTCGCTAAACTCGGCCATGACCGACCCGGCGGGTAATGCCCCGGGGCAGGGTGGCCTGTTCGCTTCGGCGAAAGGCCTGCTCGGCACCAGCGTTACCCTGCTTCACAATCGCCTCGAACTCCTCGGCGTCGAACTGGCCGAGGAGCGGGCGCGCCTGTTTTCACTGCTCGCATACGGGGGGGCCGCGTTCCTTTGTCTTGCCGCAGGCCTGATCTTCCTCGCCATCTTTCTCACGGTCCTGATGTGGGACAACAACCGCCTGCTCGCGCTCGGGATTTTTTCCGCACTTTTCCTCGGCGCCGGCATCGCCAGCCTGATGCTGGCCCTGAGCCTGGCAAGATCGGGGTCGAAGCTGTTTTCCGCCAGTCTGGCCGAGCTGCGCAAGGATAATCAGGCGCTGACACCAGGCGACGCGCCCGGGCCGCAGTAAATGGCCGCCACCGCCATCGAACTTGCCCTGAAGAAACAGCGGCTGCAGATCGCCAGCGAAGGCCTGCGCAGCGACTTCGGCCTCCACGTCGCAGGATTGATGCCGGCCTTCATCGGTGCCGACATGGCCGTCGTGGGGGCGCAATGGGTTCGCCGCAACCGGGAGATCGTCGTTGCGGTTGGAGTCGCCCTGCTGGTCATCCATCCAAGGAGCGTCATCGGCTGGGCGCGTCGCGGTTTTGTCATGTGGCGGGTCTGGCGCGATTTTCGCGATTTCATCGACAGGCGCCTGCCGCCGCTCCGGCAGCCTTGAACCGCCGGCATGGAAAAAGCCGTTGAACCTTACGGATCAACGGCTTTTGGATGCTGGTGGTGATGGGGGATCGGGAATTCGCCTCATATAACCCAGCCAACTGTGGGAATGCTCCGTTTCAAGCAGCCTTCTTGATCTTGACGTGAGGAGCAAGACCGGCAATGGCAGCCATATCGACCAAGGCATCCAGCGAGAACAACTCGACCTTGCCACGCATCAGGTCCGAGATACGCGGTTGGGTGACACCAAACATCTTGGCGGCATCGGTCTGAGTCATGCCGCGCTTTTTGATCAGCTCGGTCAGCGCGATGATCAGTTCAGAACGCACGCGCATGCTGGCCGCCAGTTGCGGCGTGTCTTCGATGGCGTCCCAGACGCTTTGAAATCTTTGCTTGCTCATGGCTTCGTCCTCATCAATTCCTTGTAGCGATTGCGTGCGAGCTCAATATCGCTCGTCGCGGTCTTTTGGGTTTTCTTCTGAAAGCAATGAAGTACATAAACTGCATCTTCAAGCTTCGTCAGGTAGATCACCCGAAAAGCCCCTGCTTCATCCCGTATCCGCACTTCGCGTACGCCCTTTCCGACTGATGGCATCGGCTTCCAGTCTTCGGGATCGTAACCACGCTGTAAGCGATCAATCTGGAATCCTGCCGCTCGGCGAGCGGCTTCAGGAAAGCTGCGTAGTTCGTCCAGGGCGTTGCCGCGAAATTCAACGGGTTTAAAGGCCATAGCGCACTATACAATACTTTGTATATTTCATTGGTATGCTCCAAAGGAGCCGCCTTTGGTCACCGTGAGTACACAGTGATTACATTTTGCTTTTTTGGCTACAAGATAAAAAGGCCCCCATCGCTGGGGGCCTTGGTATAAATGGTGGTGATGAGTGGACTTGAACCACCGACCCCCGGATTATGAATCCGATGCTCTAACCGACTGAGCTACATCACCATGCAAAGGGGCGGAATTATCCTCGGCGCACGCTTGCCTTGTCAAGGTAGCCCCTCGTAGGCGACAATTACATGATGGACTTTGATGTTGTGATTGTGGGCGGTGGACTCGCCGGCCTGAGCCTGGCGGCGGCCTTGCGCCGCTCGACCTTGTCGGTCGCCCTGGTCGAGGGGCGGGCGCCGGCCTTCCCGGAAACCCTGGATTTGCGCATCTACGCGATCAGTCCGGCCAATGCGGTTTTTCTCGAGGAATTGGGCGCCTGGGGCCATCTCGATGCTACGCGCATGGAAGCGGTGCGCACCATGGAAATACACGGCGATGCAGGCGGCCGCCTGGACTTCACCGCCTATGGCTGCGGCGTTTCGGAGTTGGCCTGGATCCTCGAATCCTCCCTGATGCAGCGCGAATTGTGGGAAACGGTCAAGCGCCAGGGCAACCTGAGCCTGTTTTGCCCGGCACGTCCGCAGGCGCTGACGGTCGGGCCCGATGCCGCGCTGTTGAACCTCGAAGATGGCCGCAGCCTTTCCGCGCGGCTGATCGTGGCCGCCGACGGCGCCGAATCCTGGACGCGGGCTGCGGCCGGTGTCGCGGTGCGCTTCGACCCCTACGACCAGCGGGGCGTGGTGGCCAACTTCGCCACCGAATTGCCGCACCACGGCACGGCCTTCCAGTGGTTCCGCCCCGACGGGGTGCTGGCCTGGCTGCCGTTGCCGAGCCAGCGCATGTCCATGGTCTGGTCGGCTCCGGAGGATCACGGCCGCAGGCTGCTGACCCTGGCCCCCGAGGAACTTTGCAGCCTGGTCGCCGAAGCCGGCAACCACCGTCTGGGAGCGCTGGAACTGATTACCCCGCCCGCCGGCTTCCCCCTGCGCCTGATGCGTGCCCCGAACGCCGTGGCGCCGCGCCTGGCCTTGATCGGCGATGCCGCCCACACCATCCACCCGCTTTCCGGCCACGGCATCAACCTCGGCTTCCAGGATGCGCGGGTGCTGGCTGGCATTTTGTGTGACAAGCCCGGCCACATCGATTGCGGCGACCTTGGCTTGTTGCGGGCTTACGAGCGCGCGCGCAAGGAGGAAGTAGTGACTTTGCAGACAGTGACCGATAGCCTGCATGACCTTTTTGGCCCTGCCGCAAGCTCATTGCTGCGTCTGCGCAATTTTGGATTGAACCTCACCAACACTTTGCCGGTCGTAAAGAACCTGCTGGTTCGCTACGCGCTGGCGTCGTAAATCGCTGGCGTCCTGATTTTCCCTTGGAGACTTCATGAAACTACCCCTGCTTGCCGCCGCCCTGGCCTGTGTGTCCCTCGCTGCCGTTGCCGACGAGGCCGATGTAAAGAAATCCGTGGAGGCCAAGCTGGGCAAGATCGAAAAGATCGTCAGGTCACCCATGGCCGGGATCTGGGAGGTTACGGTGGATGGCCAGATCGTCTATGCCGACGACAAGGGCGCCTACCTGATCTTCGGCAACCTGCTGGAAGTGAAAACGGGCAAGAACCTCACGGCGGAGCGCCAGTTCAATGCCCTGCCGCTCGAACTGGCGGTGAAACAGGTGCGCGGTTCGGGGAAAAACGTCATGGTGACCTTCGAAGATCCGAACTGCGGCTATTGCAAGAAGCTGGCGAAAGACGTGCTCACGCTGAAGGACGTCACGGTCTACACCTTCCTGCTGCCGGTGCTGGGCGACGATTCCTACGAAAAGTCCAAGGCCATCTGGTGTGCGCCGGACAAGGCCAAGGCCTGGGTGGACTGGATGACGGCCAACAAGGCGCCGCCGGCCGCTCCGGCCAAGTGCGACCTGGCCGGCCTCAACAAGTCGGCGCAACTGGGCGGCAAGTTGCGCATCAATGGCACGCCGGCGATCTTCTTCGCCAACGGCGAGCGCGTCGGCGGCTATATCCCCGCAGCGGAAATCGAAAAGCGCTTCAGCAGTTCCGGAAGCTGATGCGCGGCGGGGAACGGCTGCCGCCGCAGTCGTTTGCTCGCGCCTGACTCTTGTCCATGACAGATGTCAGCGCCCGCCAGTACGATGCTGCGTAGCAGCATAAATAAACTCGATGTAGTCATTGCAATCACCCTCCGCCTGTCACATACTTTCTCCCGCTGCATTGATGGAAATCAAACAAAAGGAGGGGTCAAATGCAAGTCTCACGGCGGCAGTTCTTCAAGATCTGCGGCGCCGGTCTGAGCGGGTCTTCCATCGCACTGATGGGATTCTCACCCACATCGGCCCTGGCGGAGGTGCGCAGCTACAAGCTGGCCCACGCCACGGAAACCCGCAACATGTGCCCCTACTGCTCGGTCAGTTGCGGGGTCCTGATCTACACCACGGGCGACAAGTCCAAGAACGCGAAAGCGGACATTATCCACATCGAGGGCGATCCGGATAATCCCGTGAATCGCGGCACGCTGTGCCCCAAGGGCGCGGGCCTGCTCGACATGGTCAAGAGCCCCAACCGGCTCAAGTTCCCCGAAGTGCGCGAACCCGGTACCAATGAATGGAAGCGCATCAGCTGGGATGACGCGCTGACGCGCATCGCCAAGCACATGAAGGCCGACCGCGATGCCAACTTCATCGAGAAGAACGCCGCCGGCGTCACGGTGAACCGCTGGAACACCTTCGGCTTCCTCGCTTCTTCCGCCGCCAACAACGAAACGGGATATATCAGCCACAAGGTACTGCGCAGCCTCGGCGCCGTCGCCTTCGATACGCAAGCACGCATCTGACACGCCCCCACGGTATCCAGTCTGGGTCCGACATTTGGGCGTGGTGCAATGACCAATCATTGGGTCGACATTAAAAATGCCGACCTGGTGTTGATCATGGGCGGCAATGCCGCCGAAGCGCATCCCTGTGGTTTCAAATGGGTCATCGAAGCGAAGAAGGATCGCAAGGCCAAGCTGGTCGTCGTCGACCCGCGCTTCACGCGGTCCGCTGCGGTGGCCGACTACTACGCGCCGGTTCGTGCCGGTGCCGACATCGCCTTTCTCGGTGGCGTGGTCAACTACCTGCTGACCAACGACAAGATCCACCACGAGTACGTCAAGAACTACACCAACGCCAGCTTCCTGATCAACCCCGACTATAAGTTCGAGGACGGCATCTTCTCCGGCTACAACGCGGAAAAGCGCAGTTACGGCAAGGACACCTGGGGCTACCAGATGACCGAGGCGGACAAGAAGACCGGCGAGTCCTGGGTCAAGGTCGATCCGACCCTGCAGGATCCGAACTGCGCCTTCCAGTTGCTGAAGAAGCACTACAG
>JBIKKY010000098.1:0-7189 GCA_044360105.1 Sulfuritalea sp. | reverse complement strand
CTGGCACAGAAGGTCGACATTGCGCGCGAGCGCCTCGAGGGCCTGATGGCGCAGTTGCCCGACGAATGAAAAAAACCCTGGAAGTCACCCTGCTGGGCAAGGACTATCGCGTCGCCTGCGAGCCTGGCGAGCGCGAGGCGTTGCAGGCCGCGGTGGCCTTTCTCGACGACAAATTCAGGGAAGCCGGCGACAAGGCGCCGGTCAGCGCGCGTGCCGGCGGCGAGCGCACCGCGGCGATGATGGCCTTGAACCTGGCCCACGAATTGCTGGCCGCAAAAAATACTCCGGCAAATGTGGCGCTGGCTCTTGAAAGCGAATCCGTTCAGCGTAGAATAAATTCCATCGAAGCCAAGCTCGACGAATCGCTGGCGCAGCACGAACAGTTGTTTTAAACCGCGCCGCCTCTGGTTCGCAGATGACTTGCCTGGCTTCCCGGGGTTTCCCCTGCGGTGTTCGCCAAGGCCATAGATTCCTTGAACCAATATCCATTGGCACCGGCCGCAGCCCATAGACGTCGCTGTTGTGATCGCTCCCAGCGAGCGAACCTGAAGCGGCAGGAAAGTGGCCTCTCTGAACCCAGGTTCAGGATGCCGGCCAAACGGCACTCGCGGGGGAATCGAATTGCAGGGCGCGGAGATCCGCGCCCTGTTTGTTTGGGGCGAACGTCATGACCCGCTACTGGCTGATGAAGACGGAACCCGGTGTGGTCGGTATCGACGACGTGCTGGCGATGCCGAAGAAGACCGTCGACTGGTGGGGCGTGCGCAACTACCAGGCGCGCAACTTCATGCGCGACCAGATGAAGGTCGGCGACGGCGTGCTGTTCTACCATTCCTCATGCCCGGAACCCGGCATCGCCGGCCTGGCCGAGGTAGCGCAACTGGCCTACCCCGACCGCACCCAGTTCGACCCGAAGAGCCCCTACCATGATCCGAAGTCGACGCCGGAAAATCCGCGCTGGGTGAATGTCGATGTGCGCATAGTGAAGAAGACGCGCCTGGTGGGCCTCGACGAACTGCGCGCCCACCCCGAGCTGACCAACATGCGCGTGCTCGCCCGGGGCAACCGCCTGTCGATCACGCCGGTCGATCCGGCGGAGTGGAAATTCATCACCGGCAAGCTGATCGGGACGGTGGCAAAATGAGCCTCTGGTGGTTGGGCTATCCGCTGCTCGGCGTCTTCGCGGGATTTGTCGCCGGCCTGTTCGGCGTCGGGGGCGGCCTGACCATCGTGCCGCTGCTTTTCATCCTGTTCACCGCGCAATCTTTCCCGGTCGAACACAGCATGCACCTTGCGCTCGGCACCTCGATGGCGACCATCGTGCTGACATCGGTCGCCAGCATGCGCGCCCATCACGGCCACGGCGCCGTGCGCTGGGACATCGTCAGGAGCTTCGCGCCGGGCCTGGTGATCGGCACGCTCTCCGGTTCCTTCTTCGCCACCTGGATTCCGACGCGGCCGCTGGCCATGGTATTCACCGCCATCGTCTACTACGCCTCGATCCAGATGATGCTCGACTTCAAGCCCAAGCCGCAACGCCAGTTGCCGGGAACGGCGGGCATGGTGGTCACCGGTACCCTGATCGGGATCGTGTCGAGCCTGGTTGCCGCAGGCGGCGGCTTCCTCTCGATTCCCTTCATGGTGTTCTGCAACGTGGTGATCCATCAGGCCGTCGGCACATCTTCGGCGCTGGGCTTTCCGATCGCCGTGGCCGGCACCGTCGGCTACCTCCTCAGCGGCCTGAAGACGCCGGGCCTGCCCGAGTACTCGCTGGGCTATATTTACCTGCCCGCTTTCGTCGGCGTCGTCACCATCAGTTTCCTGATGGCGCCGGTCGGCGCCAGGCTGGCCCACAAGCTGCCGGTGAAGCAGTTGAAGCGCGCCTTCGGCGGCTTCCTCGCCCTGCTGGCGAGCAAGATGCTGCACGGGCTGCTGACATAGCGGCGCGGCGGCGGACGGATCCGATGAAAGTGCGTCGATGAAGATAGCCATCGTCGGCACCGGTGCGGTCGGCGGCTACCTCGGCGCGCGCCTGGCGCTTGCCGGCGAAGATGTCCTATGCATCGATCGCGGCGAGCATCTCGCCGCGATTCGCGCCAACGGACTGCGGCTGATCGAGGCCGACGGCAGCGAGCGCCATGCCGCCCGGATCAGGGCCGCGGCACTGGCCGAGGCCGGCCGGCAGGACGTGGTCCTGCTGGCGGTCAAGGCCTACCAGATCAGGGACGTACTGCCTGCGATGCGCAGCCTGTTTCACGCCGACACGGTCGTGGTAACGCTGCAAAACGGCATTCCCTGGTGGTACTTTCAGGGACTGGCCGGACCCTGGCAGGGACGCACCCTCGAAACGATCGATCCCGACGGCGCCATCGCCGCCGGCATCGAGCGCGAACGCATCATCGGCGCTGTGGTCTATTCCGCCTCGGAGCGGCTGGCGCCCGGGGTGATCAAGGTCGCCGAAGGCAATCGCTTCACCCTCGGCGAACCCGACGGCAGCCGCAGTCCGCGTCTGGCGGACCTGGCGCAGGTCCTGGCCGGCGCCGGGTTCGATGCGCCGGTCACGGCCGACATCCGCTCCGAGATCTGGCTCAAGCTGTGGGGCAACCTCAGCTTCAATCCGATCAGCGCGCTGACCCGCGCCACGATGGTCGACATCTGCCGCTTCGCGCCGACGCGGGAACTCGCGGCGGACATGATGCGCGAAGCGCAGGTTGTCGCCGAAAAGCTCGGCGTCAAGTTCAAGGTCTCGCTCGACAAGCGCATCGCCGGCGCCGAAGGCGTCGGCAAGCACAAGACCTCGATGCTGCAGGACGTCGAATCCGGGCGGCCGCTGGAACTCGAAGCCCTGGTTGGCTCGGTACGCGAACTCGGCCGCGTCACCGCAACGCCGACGCCGACCATCGACGCCGTCTATGCCTGCGCTTCGCTGCTGGCGAAGACGCTGGGCGAGCAGAACGGCAAGCTGGCAGCCAGCGCACGCTGATTCGGAAAGTTCCCGAAGGGACGCAGCGCGTTGGCGCTGCGGTGATCGGGGCTCCGCGCGGAGCCCCGTCTGTTTCTGGGGCTTTCAGGATCCGGTGACGGACATTCCAACCGCACGATGCGGCACGGCAGCCGTTTCCGGAAAGAGTTATTCGAGCATCGAAGTCGTCCGTGACTCCTTCGTGCCTTTATGCCGTCGTTCCCGCGGACGCTGGATTCCAGGTTGCGCTTCACGGCCCCGGAATGACGGACCCGGGCCGTCTTCCGTTTGCCCGATTTATCCGCGGGTTAGGGCATTAGCTGGGAGAAATCGTCGATCGCCGGATAGTCGCCGGTGTGCTTTTCGGGCTTGGCGGTATCCGGTTTCTTGATCGTGACCAGATGCGCGATGCCGTATTCGCGCGCGCTGTCGAGCACCGGCAGGCTGTCATCGACCAGCAGGGTGCGTGCCGGATCGAAGGGTTCGATGGCGGCCAGGCGCTGCCAGAAGGCCTGCTCCTCCTTGGCCGCGCCCAGCGCGTGCGAACTGACGATGGCATCGAAGCGCGGGGTGAGCCCGGTGCGCGCCATTTTCAGCGTCACGCTCTTGTGGTGCGCGTTGGTCGCCAGCACCACGCGCCGCCCGCTGGCGCGCAGCGCATCGAGGAAGGCCGGCACGTGCGGGTGGATGTCGATCAGGTGCGCGACCTCTTCCTTGAAGCGCATGATGTCGAGCTCCAGCACGGTTTCCCAGAAATCCACCGAGTACCACTCCAGGGTCCCGGCACGGCCGTGGTAGCGCGCCATCAACTCCTCGCGCCCGGCGGCCGGCGTCATGCCGCGCGCTTGGGCATAGCGCAGCGGCAAATGGGTCTGCCAGAAGTGATTGTCGAAATTCAGGTCGAGCAGGGTGCCGTCCATGTCGAGCAGGACGGTGTCGATGCGCGACCAGTCGAGCATCGGTGAAACGGTTTGCCGGTTACCCTGCATCACGGCCGAATATAGGCATAGCCCGCCTTCTGCAGGCGCATGATTTCGACATAGCCGGCCTTGGCGTAGTCGATGCCGTCGATCATGTCGTCCTTCGTCAGCTTCATCGACTGCATCGAATTGCCGCAGGCGACGAAGCGCACGCCGGCGGCCATCGCATCCTGCACCCCGTTGGCGGTCAGCGCCTCGGCCTTGAGCATGCCCAGTCCCGGCCCGATGACGACCACCGAGATGTCGACCTTGCCGAGATCTTCCTGCACGTTGTTGAGGTTGGCCAGCACGGTGTGCCACTTGCGCGAATCGTCCTCGTTGACCTGGAACACCATGCGATTCTGGGACGCCTGCTTGCCACCCGCCGTGGCGCCGGCGCCGTCCACAAGGGATACCGTCTCCGGACGAGCCGGAGAGATGACTTTTTGCGCGGCAGCCGGCGCGGCTGCGAGCAGGGCAAACAGACCGAGGACTGCCGATAATCTCCTATCCATATCACTCCCTCTTTTCCGCGGCGGTTCTGCGCCGATTCGTGGACCCCGGCTACTCTGCCACAAAATCCTGTCGCGCTGACCGGCCCATCCTTGCCGGCACACCGCGGCAAGCTGCTAGGATAAGGGCTGCCCTTCCATTTCTCCCGTTCGCACCATGCCCATTCACAGGCTTCGCACCGCCGCGACAGTTCCCGCCCTTGCCCTGATGCTGCTGCTGGCCGCGACCCCGGGCGAGGTTGAGGCACAGTCGCGCGACGTCAAGCTTTCCGGCATGGGCATCCGCAAGTGCAGCGACTGGCAGCAATGGAAGGAGGCGGGCAATGCCGAGTCGCGCGCCATGGCACTGGAACGGACGCAGGGCTTCATCGCCGCGCACAAAGTATATGCCCGCACCGGCACCACGGCGGCGAGTCCCGCGGCGGACGGACTCACGGCCGGAGCGCCGCGCGGGGACGCCGGCGCTTGAGACCGCCCCTGACTGTGTCGCCGGCGAGGGCGGAATGAACAGCCGCACAAGCGCTGTCCGCAGCGCCAGCGAAGCCACGCTCTGGATGCTGATTTTCGGCGCCTGGCTGGTCGCCGGCGCGTCCACCCTGGGTGCGCTGTTCTTCGGCGAGATCATGCAGTTGCCGCCCTGCGTGCTGTGCTGGTATCAGCGCATCTTCATGTTTCCGCTGGCGCTGGTCCTGCCGCTCGGCCTGTTTCCGCTCGACCGCAAGGTACTCCGCTACGGACTCGCGCTGGCCGTACCCGGCTGGGGCTTTGCGGCATTTCATCAACTGCTGGTCGCCGGAGTGATTCCCGAAAGCATCAAGCCCTGCACCCGCGGCGTGCCCTGCTCGGAAACCGTGATCGAGTGGTTCGGCTTCCTCACCATTCCGTTGCTGTCCCTCGTCGCTTTTTCAACCATCATCGCGCTGCTGGTCGCAGCGCATCTGCGGAGTAGGAAATGAAACAGAAAACCCTTTTCACGGTCGCCGTGGTTCTCCTGCTGCTGGGCTTCATCGTCGCCGCGCTGCTCTACAACGTCGAGAAGGAGGATCTAGCCGGGCAAGTCCCCGAGGCGGATCGTGCGGCGCTGGTGCGCATGCACTCGCCGGCCCTGGGCCGCGCCGACGCGCCGGTAGTCATCGTCGAGTTCCTCGACCCGGCCTGCGAGACCTGTGCCGCCTTCTATCCCATGGTCAAGCAGATCATGGCAGCGAACCCCGACAAGATCCGCCTGGTGTTGCGCTACGCACCCTTCCACAAAGGCTCCGACCAGGTCGTGGCGGCGCTCGAAGCCGCGCGCAAGCAGGGCAAGTTCTGGCCGGCGCTGGAAGCATTGCTGGCGGCTCAGTCCGACTGGACCCGGCACCATGTGGTGCAGGTGGAGCGCATCTGGCCGCACCTGGAACGGGCCGGGATCAACCTGCAGCAACTGCGCGCCGACATGGCTGCCCCCGAAATCACCGGCGTCATCGAGCAGGACCTGCTCGATGCACAAACCTTGAAAGTGAGCAAGACGCCGGATTTCTTCGTCAACGGCCGCGCGCTGCCGAGTTTCGGCATCCAGCAACTGAAAACGCTGGTGGACGAAGAACTGGGGAGACGCTGAACAGGCGGCACCAGGACGTCATCCCGGGCTTGACCCGGGATCCAGTAACGGCCGCCGACTGGATTCCGGCTTGCGCCGGAATGACGGCTTATTCAGCGCTGCCCGTCGATTAAAGCAGCCGCTCGATGTCTGCCGCGAGGTCCGCCGGCTTGGTTGCGGAAGCATAGCGGGTGACCACCCTGCCTTCGCGGTCGACCAGGAACTTGGTGAAGTTCCATTTGATGCCTTCCGTGCCGAGTAGGCCGGGTGCCGCCGCCTTGAGGAAGGCGAAGATCGGGTGCGTAGTGTCGCCATTGACATCCACCTTGGCGAACATCGGGAAAGTCACGTCATAGGTCAGGCTGCAGAATTCGCCGATGGCGGCTTCATCGCCCGGCTCCTGCGCACCGAACTGGTTGCAGGGGAAGCCGAGCACCGTCAACCCGCGCTCGCCATAGTTCCGCCACAGTGCCTCGAGGCCCGCATACTGCGGCGTGAAACCGCAGCCGCTGGCGACATTGACGAATAGCAGAACCCGGCCCTTGCAGTCCTGCATCGACTTCGTGCTGCCGTCGATGGCTTTGGCCGACAGTTTGTAAAGAGCGCTCATCATTTCTCCTGGTCGAGTTTTGCGGCATAGCGCTTGAGGTCGGCCAGACGGACAACCTCCAGCGCGGCGAGAGACGTGGATTCGAGCACCACCTGCGGCGCCTTGCCCGCCTTCAGCGCCTCCAGCCAGCGCGCGGAACACAGGCACCAGCGTTCCCCCGGCTTGACGCCGGGGAACTCGAATTCGGGGTGCGGGGTGGACAAGTCGTTGCCGCGGGATTTCGAAAACGCCAGAAACTCCGCCGTGGCGATGATGCAGACGCCGTGGTTGCCGACGTCCTCTTCCGTCACCTGGCAGTCGCCGGTGCGCAGGAAACCGGTCATCGGATCGGTACTGCAGGGCTGCAGGACGCCGCCCAGAACATTTTTTGCCAGATCGTGCATGTCGTTCTCCTGAGTCTTCACGATTATTGACCAAGGGCGACACCATAGGTTTGCCGGCGGCAAAAAAAATGGCCCGCGAACGGTAATGCCGTTCAGTTAGCACTGAACGGCATTCTTATTTATTGCGCAACCTATTGTAAACACTTGTAAACCCTGTTAACGTTTGACTCGATGCTATCGAGTC
>JBIKKY010000054.1:0-21421 GCA_044360105.1 Sulfuritalea sp. | reverse complement strand
GACGAGCCTGAAGCGAAGTTCTAGTTCCGGCCGCTCCCGATGGTCGCTTAACATCGCTGTGCGATGTTAGCCTTCACTAAGAATTTTGTTTCAGCCTCGATACGACGAGCCTGAAGCGAAGTTCTCGAACTTCGCGTATTCGGCGATGAAGGTCAACTTCACGGATCCCACCGGACCGTTGCGATGCTTGTTAATGTTGACCTCGGCCATGCCCTTGTCCTGCGTATCGGGCTTGTAGTATTCCTCGCGGTACATCATCATGATGATGTCGGCATCCTGCTCGATGGCACCCGATTCGCGCAAATCGCTCATCAGCGGGCGCTTGTCGTTGCGCTCCTCGACCTTTCTCGACAACTGCGAAAGCGCGATGATCGGCACCTGAAGCTCCTTGGCCAGCGCCTTGATCGAGCGCGATATCTCGGAAATCTCGGTGGCGCGGTTTTCATTGTCGCGGTTGGAACTCATCAACTGCAGGTAGTCGATGACGATCAGGCCGAGCTTGCCGAACTGCCGGTGCAGGCGTCGGGCGCGGGCGCGCAGGTCGGTCGAGTTGATGGCGCCGGTTTCATCGATGTGGATCGGCGCCTCGTGCAGCTTGCCCAGCGCCACCGTCATGCGATCCCATTCGTCATCGGTGAGGCGGCCGGTGCGCAGCTTGCTCTGGTCGATGCGGGCGACCGATGACAGGAAGCGCGTTGCAATCTGCGGGCCGGACATTTCCAGGCTGAAGATCGCCACCGGCAGCCTGAGTTCGACGCCGACATGCTCGGCGATGTTGAGCGCAAACGCGGTCTTGCCCATGGACGGGCGCCCGGCGACGACGATCATGTCGCCAGGCTGCAGGCCGGAAGTCATGCGATCGAGATCGGCAAACCCCGTCGCCACGCCGGTGATGTCGGACTGGCTGTCGCGCGCCAGCAGGGTTTCCATGCGCTCGACGACCTCGCCCAGCAGGGGCTGGATCGGGACGAAACCGTTGTTGCTGCGATTGCCGGCTTCGGCGATCTGGAAGATGCGCTGTTCGGCGTCGTCGAGCAGTGTTTTGACATCGCGCCCGGCGGGATTCAGCGCATTGCCGGCGATCTCGTCGCCCACGGTGACGAGCTGGCGCAGGATGGCACGCTCGCGCACGATCTCGGCATAGCGGCGGATGTTCGCCGCCGAGGGCGTGGCGTTGGCGATCTCGCCCAGGTAGCCGAGGCCGCCGGTCTGATCGACCTCGTTCGACTGCTCGATGGATTCATACACGGTGACCACGTCGGCGGGACGGCCCATCTGGATCAGCTTGCCGATGTGGCGGAAGATCCGGCGGTGGTCGTCGCGATAGAAGTCGGTCTCGCGCACCACGTCGCCGATGCGGTCCCAGGCGGCGTTGTCGATCAGCAGGCCGCCGATCAGCGACTGCTCGGCCTCTATGGAATGGGGGGGAAGCTTCAGCGCAGCGACTTGGGAATCTACTGGCTGGGGGGGATTGAAAGCACGAACCTGGGCCATCGCGGTCTCCGCTGTGAAGCGCGAAGTCTACCCCGCCGCTGGCCTTCTGATAAGGGGACAAGTTGTGGAAATGCTGTGGACAAGCTGTGCAAATGCAGTGGATCAATTCATGCGATGCACAAGTCCAAAGGGGATACCGTCCGCGCCCATGGTACGGACAAAGCGCGCCGTTTCGCCCTGTCACGAACTGGGCGGAGGCTCTCAAAAGTCGGCGCCGGCGACACGGCGACGAAGCCGCCGCCAGGAAACTCAGGTGCTGCCCCAGCGGGCGGTGGCGATGCCTTCGCCGAGATCGGCTTCGACCAGCCGGCGCCGGACGGCGAGCAGCTTCTCGATCAGGGCCGGTTCGGCGCGGCCGTAGGCGTCGGCATCCGGCACGCGCCTGACGACGACGCCGAGCAGTTCGGTGATGGCGTTGCCGATCGAGTTCTGGCTGATGGTCACGATCAGCTCGCCGGCGTCGTTGCGGAAGAGCAACTGCTTGAAGGCCGGTTGCCAGCGTATGGCATTGGCGTAACGGGCATCGGTGATGCAGCGGTCACGAACCTTCTTTGCCGCCCTGAGGAAGTCGTTGTTGAACTGCAGCCGCTCCTCGACCAGGGCGGGGAAGGAAATGTCGCCCGGCAGCGGCGCGTTGCGGGTCGACACCTGAGAGAAGAAGCAGCGGTAGAAATCAATGAAGCCCTTGAGCAGCATGTCGTATTCGCGCCAGAAACGGACATCCTTCAGGGCGGCGGCGCCGCCGCTGACCTTCCAGCTCGGCAGGCCCTGCGGATAGCCGGTCAGGGCCAGCCTGCAGCCGGCATCGGCGCAGGGCTCGAGCATCCCGAATTCCAGGCCGGCGAAGAAGTTGCGATACACCTCGCCCATGTGGGACTGGAACAGCGAGTTCTGGCCGCCGTCGGTCAGGTTCGGATTGTCAGCGTCCGCCAAGGGCGCTGCCCGCAGCGCGGCCTGGTCGAAGACGATGAAATGGTTGTGCAGCATGCGGATGCTGGGTACGCGCGGCGAGGTCAGCGGCCAGGTGGCGTCGATGCGATGCTGCGGCTGCGCGCGGTGCAACTGGAACTTGAACAGCACCGCAACCACCTCGAAGAACTCGTGCGCTCGCGCACCGCCGAGCTGGCGCTGGCAAAAGACGCGGCCGAAGCCGCGAACCTGGCCAAGAGCGCCTTCCTGGCGACCACGAGCCACGAACTGCGCACGCCCTTGAACGCCATCCTCGGCCTGAGCTACCTGGTCGGCCGCGAGCTGGCCGAACCGAAGCTGCGCGGGCAGGTCGAATCGATCCGCAGCGCCGGCCAGCAGCTGCTGGGCATGGTGGACCAGATACTCGACATGACCCGGCTGGAGGGAGACACGCTGACGATCGAAGACAGCGACTTCGCCTTGCCGCTGCTGCTCGACGCTCCCGCCAGGGCCTGGCGCGAACGCGCCGCCGCCAAGGGCCTCGGCTTTGCGCTGGAACTCGATCCGGCGCTGCCGCCCTTCCTGCGCGGCGACGCCAGGCGGCTGGGCCAGATGCTGGCGATCCTGGTCGATAACGCGATTAAGTTCTCCGACACCGGCAGCATCGAACTGCGCGTGCGCCTGCTGGAAACCGGTAACGACGGCTTGCTGCTGCGCTTCGAGGTGACGGATCAGGGCATCGGCATCGATGCGGCGCAACAGGCGCTGCTGTTCAACAGTTTCGCGCAGGCCGACAGTTCCACGACGCGCAAGTACGGCGGCATCGGCATCGGCCTCAGCATCTGCAAGCGGCTGGCCGAACTGATGGGCGGAAAAGTCGGCGCTGGCGGCACGCCGAACGCAGGCAGTAGCTTCTGGTTCAGCGCCCGCCTGCAGCGCGGCGACGGCAAGGCCGCGACAGCCGTGGCGGACCGACCTGCCCGCTGGCCCGGTGGCCGCCGCGTCCGTGCAAGCGGCCGCTGCGACGGCCGCGGCGCCGCTCACGGCGGATGCCCTGCAGGCCCTGCTCGACCAACTCGACGCCCTGCTGGCGCAAAGCGACATCGCCGCCATTGCGCTGTTCGACCAGCATGCGGCAGAGCTGCTCGCCGCACTGGGCGAACCGGGCAAACGGCTCGGCCGCGAGATTCGCCAGTTTGCCTTAGAAGCGGCCCGGGACATCGTGCACACCTTGCGCTCACATGCGGCCTGAGGCCCGCTATCGGCGCGTTGCGGCATGCGTGCTTCTGTTGCTGGCGGTCGCCGCGGCGGGGGCCTTCGACTTCGATCGCATCGAGCGGCAACTCGTCGCCCGCTTCGGTTCGGCGCAGGTGCCGCTGTTGCGCGGCTGGCAACTCGCGCTGACGGAATCGCGGCCGGTGGCCGAAGCGGACAAGATCAGGAAGGTAAATGATTTCGTCAATCGCAGCATCAGCTTCGAGGACGACCGGGAGATCTGGGACCAGAGCGACTACTGGGCCACGCCGCTGGAAACCATCGGCCAGGGGCGCGCCGACTGCGAAGACTTTGCAATCATCAAGTATTACTCGCTGAAGGACGCCGGTGTGCCGGTCGCCAAATTGCACCTGATTTATGCCAAAGCCCGCTTGAATGGTCCCGCAGGGCCCTATCTGCAGGCGTACATGGTGCTGGCTTACTACCCGACGCCGAACGCCGAGCCGCTGGTGCTGGACAACCTGGTCAAGGAAATCAAGCCGGCCTCGCAACGCCAGGACCTTTACCCGGTGTTCAGTTTCAATGGCGAAGCGATCTGGGGCGGCGTCGCCGGCAATTCGCCGAAGGGGACGCGCGGCACCAGCCAACTTTCTCGCTGGGAGGATTTGCTGCAAAGAGCAGGCAAGGAAGGTTTCGATTGATCGGGCACCACACAAGGACTCAAGGAAGGAAAAGCCATGTCTATGTATCGCCAACTCTGGCTCGCCATCATCGTCAGCATGCTGCTGGCGCTGGCGGGCAGCCTGTTCGCCTCGCTGCTCTCGGCCCGCGCCTATTTCGAGCAGCAGCTGAGCATGAAGAATGCCGACAATGCCGCCGCGCTGGCGCTGTCCCTGAGCCAGCAGACTCCCGATGCGGTGACGGTGGAACTGGTCGTCGCCGCGCTGTTCGATAGCGGCCATTACGAATCCATTTACATCCACGACCACAACGGCAAGCTGCTGATCCGGCGCGTCGCGGCGGCGACGGACCCGGGTACGCCGGACTGGTTCGTGCGGCGCCTGCCGATCGATGCCGACCCCGGTCAGGCGCAGATCACCAGCGGCTGGTCGCAATTCGGCAGCGTGACTCTCCTCAGCCACAGCCGCTTTGCCTACCAGGCGCTGTGGACCAGTACCCAGAAAATGATTGCTGCGCTGACCCTCGCAAGTTTCATCGGCGGCTATCTCGGCGGCCTGATCCTGCGCCGGCTGCGGCGCCCCCTGCAGGCCGTCATCGACCAGGCCGAAGCGATCACCAATCGCCGGTTTGTCACCATCGCGGAACCGGATGTGCCCGAACTGCGCCAGCTTGCCAGCGCCATGAACGCAACCGTGATCCGGCTCAAGGCGATGTTCGAAGAAGAAGCCACGCGGCTGGAAACCGTGCGCCACGAGGCCAACGTCGACTCCTTGACGGGGCTGGCCAACCGCGAATCCTTCTTTTCCAGTTGCGTTCGTCGCTGGAGGGCGAGGATGCAAACGGCGGTACGCTGTTCCTGATTCGCGTCGCCGACCTGGCGGGCATCAACAAGCGACTGGGGCGCGAGGCGACCGATGATCTGCTGCGGCGACTTGCGGCAATAGTCGGCGCTGCCGGCACGGCAAATGAAGAGGGCCTCGCGGCACGCATGAACGGGGCCGACTTCGCGCTGCTGCTGCCCAGCGAGAAGGCCGGACGGGAAACGGCGGAGAGGCTTTTGCAGGACCTGGTCGACGCCATGGAGGCCTTTGTCGACGGTGGCCCTTCGGCCTATATCGGCATGGGCAGGTTCCAGCGCGGTGCGGGCCTGCGCGGGGTGCTGTCGCAAGTCGATGCGGCGCTGATCGCCGCCGAGGCCGAAGGCATCAATGCGGTGCGTGAAGCCGTGATCGACGCGACTGACGACATCCCGCGCAGTGCCGAGGAATGGTCGCAGGCGATTCGCGGGGCACTGGACCGGCAATGGGTGCGCCTGGTCGCCTTCCCCGTGGTGGACATGCAAAGCCGGCTGCTGCACGACGAATGTCCGCTGCGCCTCAAATTCGATGCGGACGACGAATGGCTACCGGCGGGGCGTTTCCTGCCGGTGGCCGAACGTCTTGGGTTTTCTGCCGAGCTGGACCTGGCGGCGCTGGCACTCGGACTGGCCGATCTGGAAAGGCAGCCCGGCTTGCCGGGCCTGGCGATCAATCTGTCGGGGAGTTCGCTGGCACAGGCGGAATTCCAGCAGAAGCTCGCCGCCCTTCTGGAGCGGCACCGCAAGGCGGCAAGCCGCCTCTGGGTCGAGGTTGCCGAAACCGGCGTGTTCAAACACGTGGACGAGTTCCGCACGCTGTGCAAACTGCTGGGCAGCTTTCAGTGCCGGGTGGGTGTCGAACACTTCGGCCGGCAGTTCAGCCAGATCGGCCGGTTGCATGACCTTGGTCTGAGCTACATCAAGGTTGATGCGAGCTTTACCCGGCGTCTCGATACCAATCCGGGCAACCAGGCTTTCCTCAAGGGTGTCAGTTCGATTGCGCACGGCATCGGCCTGCTGGTGATCGCCGAGGGCGTGGCGAGTGAGGCGGAATTCGCTGCGCTGAGTGCAGTGGGATTCGATGGCGCGACCGGACCGGGGGTGAAGGTCACGGCGACTTGAGGTGCGAGAGACCGAAGGGTGGCAGTACAATCAAGCTCCTCGATCCCTGATTGACCAACATGGCGCTACGCGACCCTGTCGACAAGAACATGCTGCGCATGGAGGCGCGGCGTTTCACCGCGCGTTGCGAGGCGCAGGCTTCCTCCATCGAGCGCGCCGACACCTTGCGCGAGGTGGCCCGCCTGTCGACATCCATCGCCCTGCCCTACTCGCTCACCGCGGATATAGTGTCGAGGGATGCCCTGCGGCTTATGCAAACCCGCGCCGAAGACCGGGCGCGCGAATTGATCCAGGAACAACTGCAGAACCTTGCCCGCGCCGAGGAAAACCAGCGCGAGAAACACAAGCGGGCAATGCTCGATGCATGGGCCAACCTGACCGGCCCGCTGGGACACCTGCGAACCTGGGCACAAAGCAAGCTGGTAGCGCTGGAACAGCAGAACAGCTAGCCGCCGTCCGCCAGGGTGGGGCAAATAGCCCTCAGAGCTTGTGAAGAAATCGTAGCGAGCGGGCCGCAGCGGGGTGCGGCCGGAGCGCAGCTACCGGAGCATATGTTGTTATATGTGAGGGCGAGGCGGGGTTTCGCAAAGCATGCTTTGCGCCGCCGCAGCCGGCCCGGTGTGCAAACCGGGCCGTGGAAGAGCACCGCCCAATCCCCGATCCGGCTCGCGCAGTAGATTTATTCATAAGCTCTCAGCGCAAGCGCTGATCTATGTGCTGCGCCAAATCCGCCGGCAAGCCAGGCAGGGCGCGCGCCTTCTGATAGGCCTCGCGCGCCTCCACGGTTCGTCCGGCGCTGTCGAGCGCGATGCCAAGACCCGCCCACCAGCGAGCCTCGCCGGGAGCAAGGCGGACCGCCGCCTGATAGCGCTCCACCGCCTCCGCGGCGCGGCCGGCACGATTGAGCAGCGCGCCGGCAAACCCCTGGTATTCGGCGCTGCTCTCACCGGCCGCGGCATTTTTCTGGAGAAGTTCGAGCGCCGCCGGCGCCTGGTTGCGCTCGACTTTCAGCCGCGCCAGGGCAAGGATCGAGGCGAGGCGCACCGGGGCCAGTTCCGTTCCCTTGCGCAGTACTTCTTCCGCCTCGTCGAACCGCCGGGCTTCAATCAGCAGTCCCGCCAGAGCCTGGCGCGCCGCAGGATGTTCGGGATGATCCTCCAGCACGGCCCGGTAGCCGGCAGCAGCCTGATCCAGGTTGCCCTGGCGCTGCGCCTGGACTGCCCGGCGATACTCGGTTTCGGCACGTTCGGCCGGTGACGGCAAGCGCTCCTGTTTGTCGATGCGTCCTTCGGCGCCGACCGGAGGCACTTTGGGCACAACCGCGGCCACAGATTGCCGGGGCGGTATGACGGGCGTGGGCTGTCGCTCGGAAGCCTTCGGCGCAACAGTCGCCTTGCGTGTCGTTTCGACCGCCGGGGGGGGCATCACGGACAATGCATCGGCCATGCGCAAGGACTGCGGTGCGCTCACCGGCTCGATCGTCGCTGCCGGTGCTGCAGCGAGTGCCAGAGCGGGTGCCGCAACTGGCGCCGGAGCGACTGCCTGAACTGTTGTCGGAGCCGCTGCCGGATCGGTTGCCTGAGCGGCCGCCGGCACTACGACTGCCGCCGCACCCGATGTCGGCGCAGGCGCTGGGGCGGGGGCGACAGGCACGGCATGCGGCGACGGCAGCCCGCCTTGTACTTTGTACAACGCCACCGCACCCAGAATCGTGGCGAAAGCCAGCGCGCCGAACAACACGGGCGGCGACAGGCGATTGGGCTCCTGGCGCGCAGCCAGCGGCGTCACGGCAGCCGGCAAGGCCGCCCGCTCTCCGGCGTCAACGCGGCGTGCGTCCAGGTCGCGCAACATCTTGTTGACCAGGCTCATCGGACCAATCCCTCCATTTGAGACGATCCGGCCAAGGCGCGGATCACCACCGGTGCCACCAGCGTGGCGCAGAAAGGCCTTCGGTATCGCCGGCGGCCAGGGCGACATGCGAGCGAGCGATCCGCGGCTTGCCCTCGCCGTAGGCCAGCAACATGGCTTTGTGCGCCAGGATATTCACCAGGCGCGGCGTACCGCTCGACCAGCGGAATAACAGGCGCGCAACGGCAGAGGGAAACACATCGCCATCGCGATGACCTGCTACCCGCAGGCGATGGGCCAGGTAATGCTCGGCCTCCTGCTGCTTCAGGCCCGGCATCCGGTAATGGAAAACGATGCGCTGGCGCAACTGGCGCACGGCGGGATTGGCCAGCTTCTGGTCAAGTTCCGGCTGGCCGAACATCACCACTTGCAACAGCTTGCGCTTTTCGGTTTCAAGGTTGGACAGAAGCCGCAATGCCTCCAGGCTTTCCAGCGGCATTGATTGCGCTTCGTCGATGCAGATGATCACCTGCTTTCCCTGCTCCGCCATGTCCAGCAGATGTTCGTTGAATTGCTTGAGCAGGTGAAAATGGTAATCCATGCCCTGCAGCTTCAGCCCCAGTTCCTCGGCAATCGCGATGAGCAGCATGCGTGGCTCGAGCATCGGATTGGGCAGGTAGGCAACCACCTGGTTCTCGTTCAGCGTTGCCAGGAAGCGGCGGCACAGCAGCGTCTTGCCGGTGCCGACCTCACCCGTGATCTTGATGAAGCCTTCGCCCGTATCGAGCCCGATCAGCAGGGTGTTGAGCGCTTCCTGGTGGGCATCGGCCGAATAGACGAAGCTGGTGTCCGGCGTGATGCCGAACGGGAATTCGCGGAGGCCGAAGTGATTGAGATACATCGCGCCTCCCCGCGGAACTACTGCGCGGGCCGGTCCGATGAATACGCCCGCATGCGCCCCTGGACCTCCTTGATGTCCTGCACCCAGTCGCCCTCATTGTTGATGACGGTCGGCTTGATCAGAATGACCAACTCGCGCTTGCTCGTACCCGCGGAGCGCTGGCCCAGTATATTGGCGAAAAAGCCCGAGGTACCCGGCAACTGCGCAGTGCCGGTGTTTTTCTCATGGCGCATCAGTCCGCCGATGGCGACAATGCTCCCATCCTGGACGCGGACGATGCTGTCGGTCTCGTTGATATTGCTGGACGCCAAAGGCAGAACGAAGGTGCCCAGATCGCCAAGGTTGATGACCTTCTCCTTCTCCGTGACCGTGCTGATTGCCGGGTGCACGTGCAGGATGATGTTGCCATCCTCGTCGATCTGCGGCGTGACGTCCAGCGAAATTCCGGAAAAATACGGCTGCAGGGTCAGGTCCGGCGCCGAGATGGTTCCCGTCGTGGTGGTCGTGGTCGTCGAGGAAACATTGGTCACGAACAATTCGTCGGTACCGACCTTGAGTACCGCTTTCTGGTTGTTGAGCGTGGCAATGCGCGGCGAGGAAAGGACCGAGACGCTACCCTGGGTTTCGAGGAAGTTCAGCAGTGCGGCAAAATTCGTCGACTGGAAAGCCAGTCCGAGGAACCCCCTGCCGAGCGCTGACGCGGCAATCACTCCTGCCGCGCCGGGAAGAAATGCGCCGGCGCCGGGAAAAATCGAATCACGATCATTGGCGGCGGCCCAACGGCTTGGAGTACTGACAATCGGTGTCCCTTGTCGGGCGCTGAGGACCGTGCCCGGCGAGACCAC
The DNA here is from genome assembly GCA_044360105.1 of Sulfuritalea sp. Classification (GTDB taxonomy): domain Bacteria; phylum Pseudomonadota; class Gammaproteobacteria; order Burkholderiales; family Rhodocyclaceae; genus Sulfuritalea. Next base: position 11,550 of record JBIKKY010000054.1, on the reverse strand, counting down.
ACCCACCGACGTCCTGTTGTTGCTGCCGTTGAATGTCGACCAGTTGATGCCCGCCTGAAAGCCGTCCGCCAGAGTGACATCGATGATCTTGGCTTCCAGCATGACCTGCCGCTCGGCAATGAGCTGGGTGGCCTTGAGATATTTTTCGACGTTGCGCAGCTCGGTCGGCAGGGCGCGCACCACCACCGCTCCGGACGATGGATTGATGACGATGCTGCGCCCGTCGGCGGTGCCGACGATGGATGTCATGGCGCGGTTCAAGTCACCCCAGAAATCGCTGTCGGTGCTCATGCTGACACGCGTCGTGTCCTCGCTGCTTGCCGCGGCTGTCGTGCCGCTGCCGGAAGGCGTGGTCGGGGCCGCAGACGCAGAGGTGGTGCTCGTCGTCCTGCCGCCTGTACTCAGCGAACTGCTGCTGACCCTCAGGTCACTGCTGCCCCGGCGCCGGCTTGACAGGTAATTGATCTGGAAAACACGACTCTTCATCGTGTTCGGCTCGATGAATATCCGCTTGCCCTGGACGCGGTACTCGTAGCCGTAGAGCTCGCGGATGGTATCCAGCGCCTCGATCAGGGTCACGTCCTTGAGGTTGATGGTGAGACTGCCGCTCACATCAGGAGGCAACAACATGCTGTAGCGGGTGCCCGACACCAGGGCCATGAAGACCTGGGTCGCCTGCGCATTGACCACCGAAAGATCGAAGCGCGGCTCCGCCATGGCGGCATCGGCCGCAACCTGCGGTGCCAACGGCGGCATCAGCGACTTGTCGGTAACGTCGGCATGCGGCGTTTTACGCTCCGTCGCGGATTTCAGCAGCACATCGTTGATCTGGCCCAGTACGTCGTTGCCGGCCCGTGGCGGCGCGGCGCAGCCAGCCAATGCCCCTGCCAGAAGCACCAGCATCCAGCGCGCGTGGATTGCGTGTCTCATTTTTCAGCGGTTCCCGTAGTGCGCCGTTTTGCGGCGGCCTTCTTCTTTGCCGGCACTTTTTCGATGTCGGGCGTCACTTTCATGATTTCACGCCCGCCCTCCCCCTGCAAGACCACTTCACTTTCAGCAATCTTCAATACCTTCTTGTCGCCCAGCTTGTCGCCCACTTCGACGTACTGGCCATTGATCACGGCGGAAGACTTCCCCTTTCCCTTCGGCCGCACAATCACTGCCTGCACGCCGCTTTCCGTCGGCACGATGACGCCCCCCGATGACTCTGGAGGCATCACAACCCCCGGGGGACGTGTTGGATCCGGAACCTGCGCAACGGCCGGGCCCATCCCTGCGAATCCCGCCAGCAACAACAGAAACAGCGCGTGGCGCATCATACAATCAACCAGCTTCTGTCAAGACTCAAGGTGTAGACGCGCAACACCAGAACGTTGCGCGGGTACTTCTCCACCTTGAGACTGACGCTGTTCCACATCACGCGCTGAGGCATGCGCTCAAGCTCCGCCAGATAATTCAGCAAGTCATTGTAACTGCCCGCCAGCCTGATCTCGATGCCGTGCTGATAGATGCCATCGTCTGAGGCCGGCGCTGCTCCCGCCTGAGCGGACGGGTCCGCGGCTGAATCCTTCGCCGCCTGGGACACCGCCCCGGCAGCAAGCTTTACCGCAACCGGAGCACCCACCAGCGTCACTGGCAGTGTTTTCAGGCCCATCACTTCAATAGATCGGTGTCGTGCCAGGAGTCCTTCGAGGAACGCCTGCATCCGTGCCGGCGGCACCATGCCGGCCTCGAACCGCGCGAGACGCTCGCCGACTGCCGCCAGTTCCTGCTTCGCCTGCGCCAATCGCCGCCGATTACCGGCATCGGGGTCCGAACTCTGCGCCTTGAGCAGGTCCATCAACGCCTGTTGCTGGGCGAGTTCGGCGCGCGCCGCGACTTCCGCCCTTGTTGCGCTGCGCGCCTTCTGCAACACGGGGTCAATGCCGAAGTTGACGATCACGAAGCCGCCGCCAAGCACCAGAGCCGCGGCGACGGTGGCACGCTCGCGACGCGTCAGCGCGGCGAACTTCTCGCTCCACTGCTCCCACTTGGCGGACAGGGCGCTCATGAGCCGGCCTCCTTCGCCTCGGCGAGTTTCGGCATCAGGATGAAATCGATGGGACGCACGAAGGGCGCCGCCTCCAATCCCGCGGCGGCGCCCACGGCCTGCGCCGTCGGCGCCGGCTCGGCGCGATTCAAGGTCAGCGCCGCAAAACTGCGCCCCTGAAATACCTTCTCGGTACCCAGGCGCCGAATGTAGTCGGGCAAAGCGGCGGGATTCAGCATGCTGCCGCGAATTTCCATGTCGTTGCCGCCAGCGCCAATAGTGAAGCCGGTCAGCCACAGGCTGTCCGGCTTTTGACGGGCAAAGCCGCGCAGATAGTCGGAAAATCCGCCGGCGCTGCCGATCGCGCCGCTCTCAAGCAGGCGCGCAATGTCGCCGCGACGACGCAGCAAGGCCTCGGCGTTACCCAATTCAGCGATCAATTGTGCATCGGGTTTGCTTTCCGCGGCCGCCTTGGTCGCGGCGTCTGCCTGCTCCTTGATCGACAGCAGTTGCGCCTCGGTGGCCGCGGCGGCTTCCTTGCGCGCGGCGGCGTCCCGCCAGAGCCAGCCGCCAACCAACGCCAACATGATGTAAAGCGCGCCGGCGGCAAGCACCACCTTGCCCAGTACCAGCCATTCACGCTGTTTGAGAAAACGCGGATGGTAAAGATTGATCTGGGCGCTCATGCTGCCTCCGGTTCGTCGCGCAGCGCAGCGCCGATTGCGCGCAGGCATTGGAACTGGCGCAGAGGATCGAGCAAAGCCGGCACCGCGCCAATATCCACAACGCTCGACACATCCAGCGGCGCCACCGAGATCGTCAGGTTGGCACGCAGATAGGCCAGAAAACCGTCTACGCCTGGAATCGGCGCCACCAGAAGATGGGCCAGGGGAACCGAACTGTAGAGACGATCGAAATTGTCCAGCGAGCGCTGCACATCCAGCGCGATGCGCTCGAACAGCATATTCCGACGGTCGTCATCAGCTGTCATCAATTGCCGCGCGTTGAGTTCGACATGGCGCACGACCAGCAATTCTCCGTTCAGGGTAAAGGTGAGCAGGCCTTCGTCGTCATCGAAAATCAGCGTTGCCAGGGCGCGCCCGTCCTTCTCGAACAAGGCGGCCAGATTGCGCTGCGAAATCTCGGGCAGATCGATGGCCTCCAGCGCCACCCGGGCTGCCTGAAATGCCTGTACCAACGGCCCGATGGTCGACTCGGGCGAGATGGCCGCAAACACCTGCGGCGCACGCCCATCGGACGGAATCGGCAGCAAATCGATGGCGGCGGTATCGACCGGAAATTCGACCTGATCCTTGAGTTTCCATCTCGCCACTTCGCGCGCCTCGTCGGGTGCCCCGGTGACGGCATCGGTCTGGATCAGCTGGTAATTGCCGTGACTGAGCAGCGCTGTGCAGCGATAACGATCGAGTCGCATCGGCTTCTTCAGGGCAGCCAAGGTCGCCGCGTCATCTACACCCTTCTCGACCGAATCCGCCAGCAACACAACCGGCTTTCGACCCACCTCGCGCCTCAAATGCACGAGGTCGACGCGGTCGCCCCGCATCACGACCGATAGCCAGCCCTGTTCAGTTCTTGGTTTAAGAAAGGTTCGCACCAGTTGTTTCGAGTCCCATTATCCAGCCAACTATACTAGCCAAAAAGGATGGGCAAGGGTGGATTTCAAGGAGGAAGCGCGCGTAATTTGCTCTGCTCGGCGCCGGGAGGTCAGTAGCGTTCGCGCAGGTAGATATAAGGTGCCTTCGGCGAGCCGACTCTGATGCGGGCGTTGGGGTCCTGCGCCCAGGCCGGTGTGCCGTTGCAGGTTGATGACCAGAAGCCTTGCAGCCAAGGCATGCTCGCCGCCGTGCCGCCATGTGCGGGGTTAGGGTTACAGGATGTATCGGCCCCCGCGCCGTTTAGATTGGCGGCGAGATCGAAGCTGCCTGCCAGCGCAGTCGCGTTGAAGACGAGCGTGCCGAGGCCACCGCTCAGGGTGATGGGGCTGGCCGACTGGATGACCGGCGCCAGGGCGCCGCTGATGGCGATGGCGCTGGTGGGAATGGCCGTGCAGTTATCCGCAGCGTGGACACTCCAGCCGGTACCGGTGAAGGACTCGGCGCGCAGCGGCACGCGGATGGCAAGCAGTTCAGAGCCGTAGGTGTTCACGAGGCGCAGACGGCCGAATCGAATGGCCGTGGTGTTGCTGAGCACGGCGCCTGCGATGGCAACTCCGTCCGGTTCGGCGAGAATATTCGCCTGGAGGGCGAAGCTGTCAAAGGCGCCGTCCGGCGCAGCGCTTCGGGTGAAGGCCCGGTTGCCAGTCGTCGTATAAACACCGTTGCTCCAGGCGAAGGCCGGCAACGCCGGCGACAGCCGCGCCGCCGCTACCGCCGTGCCGCCGTTGTCGCCGGTAATGGAGAAAGTGCCCAGCGTCGGGTAGCCCGCTGTATATCGCGCCGTCGTGGTTTCGTTGGCGCTCTTCGCCGACAGGCTCAGGTTGAGCCCCAGCGCGGGTTGATTCATGTAGGTAAAGCCGCCACCGGCACACGCGGGTGTCAGCGTCGCCGCATAGGTGAAATGATGCGGGTAGAAACGGCCGAAGGGACCGGCCGCAGCGGAACCGGCGTTGCAGCCGTACTTGCCGCCAGTCAGTGTGTTGGAGGCGCTGCCGGCAACGCAGCCGCTGTTCGCCTGATCGACGATGGTGTAGCCGCTGTCCGTCACCGCGCTGGCCAGCAGCGAGATCGTGCCGACGTCATGGTACTGGAAGGTGCCTGAGACGCTGCTCCCGGTTGCTGCGGCGAAGCTGCCGCTCAGCACGCCGGCTGCCGCCGCGTTGTGGTCCTGCACCAGTGCCGTGTTGACCGTCGGCGTTCCGGTGTAGCCGGCAGGCACCGCAGCGGTCGCCGTCATCGTGAAATTGTTGCCGGCCGGCAGGGTGGCGCCGCCGAGATTGGCGGTCACCGTAAATGATTGCGGGCGGACGGCAAAATTGTCGCTGGAACATTGGGTAATGACGCTGCCGCAATCCACCGCGGAGCAAGTGAAGCGCATGCGCACGTCGCGGTAGGCATTGGCAACGCTGATGTTGCTGATCGTCGTCCGCCCGCTACTGAAGGTCGCGTTACCGAGGGGGATCGTGGCGGTCTGGCTGGTGGGGCAGTTGTTCGCGCCGAGCGCAACGCCGGTGTTGATGTTGGCGAGCAGATCCACGGCGACACTGCCGGAAAACGTGTTCTCCAGCGTGCCGGCGGGCTTGAGCGCTACCGCCTCCAGGCCGAAACTCGTGCTCGCCAGCTTGGTGTAAAGGGCCGCATAGCCGAGCGCGGGCGGCGCTGTGGGCGTGCACTGTGGCGTTGCCGGCTCGCAGCCGTTGAAGCTCGACGGGGGGCACCCGGTTACCGCGAGCACCGCGTTCTCGGACTCGACGATTTGCCCGTCCGTGACATGGGCGTAGACGTTGCCGGAAACAGTTGGCTGGTAACTCAGCACCGCCTGGTACTCGCCGTTGAAGAGGTAGGTGGCCAGACCGTCGTCGGCGGCGCCGTTACTGAAGGTGCCATAGCCCGACACCAGGCTCCAGTTGCCGCCATTGGCAATGGCGGTGGGCGTAGTGCTGGGCGTCGAAGTGGACGCGATCGACAACACAACCTGCGTCGTATTGTTGGGCATGGTGACCGCGCCATGCGAATTGTCGTGGGCGGTTACCGTGACCTGCACCGGCTGCACCGGCGCGCAGACGGTGGGGGTGCCGGAGGTGGTGATGGCATAGTGACTGAGGCAGGCGCCTGCCTGATTCATGTCGCGCTGCACCAGGGCCAGGCCGCCTTCATAATTGTAGATACGGAATTCGTCGATGGTGGCAGCTGTGCCGCCGGGATTGCCGGCCGAGCTGCCCGTGCCGGTAGCATCAATGAAGCCGCTGCGGTTGTCGCCGATGTAAAGCGTGCCGACGCCGGCGTGGACGGAGCCCGCCGTCGTAAACGCGGACGTTACCGACAGGACGCCATTTACGTAGATGCGCAGGCGATCGCTGTTGGCCGCCGCCAGCGCGTTGAAATTCCAGGTGACCGCGATATGCGTCCAGCCGTTATTGGGGATCGCGTTGGCCGCCGTTTCCACGGCGCGGCGCGTGCCGACCCCGGCGCTGTCGGTGACGACAAAGCGCAGCGTCCGGTTGTTGGTGCGCATCAGGTAGAACCACTGGCCGCTGGCGACCGTGGCATCGAACAGCATGCGGTCGTTGCTGGAGTTGTTGTACCAGAAGGTGATCGTGCCGACGCCGCCCACGGTGGTCGGGATCGAGACGCCGGTATCGATGGCGCTGATGTCCGCCGCCGAGTTGTTGTCCGCCATCTGTCCGCTGCGGCAAACCTTTCCGGTCGCCACCTCGGTTGGTCGCGTCGAGGCGCCGGCGGAGAGCGCCGTGCCGTGTCGCGCGTTGCCGCTGGTATCCAGCACCTCGCCGGCAGTGCCGTTCCAGCTCACTTGCTCCATGCGATATTCGGCGACCGGCCGGGCGATGTAAAACTTCGTGGCGGTGTTGGCGGGGGGGTAGCCGACCGCGGGCACATGATAGTCATTGCTATCCACCTGCCAGCCAACCTGCGCCACGGTGTTGCCCGGGCCGGGTACGTTAGCGCCATACTGATAGATGAATTCGCCGTTCTCCTGCAGGATGACTTGTACGTTATAGCTGCCGGTAGCCGCAGTGAAAGAAGTCCACTCCGGCACGTTGTTCCAGGTCACGACAAAGCTGCGATAGGGTGCGGTGCCGATCATGGCATAGCTCACGTAGCAGGATGCGCGGCTGATGCAATTGGTAACGTAGGCGGCTCCAATTTCCGATTGCATAGACGGATCGAGGTCACCACCGTAGATGCGCAGGGTGTAGTTCAGGCCGGCATTCGGGTAAGGCAGCTGGGTGACGGGACTGCCATAGCCGCAGGTGGTGTTGTTATTGAACTGCAGGCGACCGTTGCTCATGATGCGTACTTGGGTGAAATTCACCCCGCCATACATGAAGGTGAAGCCAATAGGGAGGTTGTCCGACATGCTGTCATCTATATACGGCACGTTCGAGCCACAGCCGCCGGTGTTGCTGAATTTATATAGGAGGGAATAGAGTCCGCCGGTGGTAGGACCCAATTTGGTGTGGCTTGAGGCATTTATCCAGCCAAAGGTCGTCGAGGCGTTGGCATAGGTCACCGCGCTGGCGAGCGACGGATAGAGCGCCAGGACCATGAGCCAGACAAGTTTTCTCAAATGCGACATGACGAACCTCTGAGTTCTACGTTCTTGGTTGATTCTCGGCCTGATTCAGCGCGCTGGCAAGAGCGCCAGTTGTGTTCCCGTCCTGCGGTATCTCAGGAGCGATGAACGGCAGGACAGGCGCCGAGATGTGTCAGGTGCGTGCGAGAGAGTTCATAGCGTGACTTCGACCCGGCGTTCGATATAGTCAAAGCCGGCGGCGGGCGCAGCAGGGGGACAGGCGCCGGCGGCGTGCTGGTTGCAGGCGGTGGATTGCAGGGTGTAGACGGTCGGGCCGCCGTTGATGAGGTCGGCAGTTGCAACGCAAGTGACGGTAACGGTGAATCCGGCTAGTGTGGGTGCGGCGGGGACGAACGATGAAGGTGAGACGGGGCAAAGGCGGGTGTTGGGATTTGCACTGCCGACGGCTACGGCCGGCGTGCCGTAGCTGAAGTTATAGGCCGGTGTGGCTTGCACCTGATAAATACCCCATTCGACGCCGGCCCGAGCCGCCTGATACGCGCGCACACCCTGAATGTCGAGCGCCGAGCCGACATGCTGGTTGGTCGAGACGTTGACGATGAAGGCGCCCAGTGCGCCCAGCACGACCAGGATGAAAATGGCCGAGACGATGGCGAAACCACGGGGACCGGCGCGGAGTTGGGCGAGTTGCGGTGTCATGGCGCGTTGTCGATGCGGATTTGCTGGGACAGATTCACGCTCTCGCCGATTCCGGTCGCGGCGTCTACCTGGGTCAGCGTGAGGTTGACCAGCAACAGGCCGTTGCGCCCCGAGGCGTTGGCCGCGTACTCGATGGTGCAGGTGGCACCACCGGCAAGAATCGCGGGGGGGCTGGCGGGCGGAAGGGGGGCTTGTGCGAGAGTGAAGCCGTAGTTCCAGTATCGCCTCAGATCGGCGGGAGGAGTGCCGGCGGCGGGACAGGCATAGGTGACGGCCTGTGTGCCGCCGGGAACGACCTGGAAGCGGGCATCGGGCGAAGGCAGCGGCGGGGTTTGTGCAGCGAAGGGATTGGCGGTCAGGGTGATGACGTTGCCGGCAATTCCCAGCACCGTGGCGCGATTGCCGCCTGGCGCGGGAGCGGTATACGCATCGGCCGGAGCGTTGCCGGGGCCAAGGTTGTAAATCACAATGAAATCACCCGCGGCAATGGCCGGATTGGCTGGCACCGGCCCGAGCACATCGAAGGTCGTGTCGGCGACGGTGGTGTAGCTCAGGAAATCGCCGCCGGTCGATCCGTCGTCTTCGACGCGGTAGCGCCCGCCGGCGCTGGTCATGATGAACTCGATATACCACACGCCGCCGACCTGCGTGACGCGCAGGCTGTTGGGCAGCGCCAGGCGCACGTCGCGGGTGATGCGGCGCAGGGCAAGGTCGGCCTGGTCGGTGAGTTCGGCGCGGCGCACGGAATCCAGATAGCCCTGTATCGGCTTGCTGATGAAGACCGTGACAATGCCCGCCAGAATGCCGGTGATGACGATGGCGATGATGGCCTCGACCAAGGTGAAGCCGGCGGTTCGATGCGACGGGCGGCGGGTCATGGCGGGCGTCATGGCAACAAGTTCGGCACGTAACGAGTGCGATAGCCTTCAATGGTGAGATTTTCGGTGTTGAAGCTGACCGTCACCGTAATGAGCAATGAAGCGGCGGCCGGGACCAGGTTGGCGGCCGGCCCGAGCGCACTTGGCGCGACCGTGATGGCGGCGGTGTAACCGGCCGGCATCGGGGTGCCGGTAATGCTGGTGGTGATGCCGGCGAGGCCGTTGTAGTCATTGACATTGTCGAAGAGGGGCGTGAGGGGGCCTCGTGTTTCGAGCGCTTCGGGACCGATGGCTTCGACGGTCGCGGTGCAGAAGGTCGGGGGCGCGCCGACCGCGGCGCTGGTCGCGGTTGCTGCAGATGCATCGTCGGGGTCGCACCAGGTAAACGGCTGCGCGGCAACTTCGTCCATCAGGCCTTCGGCAATCGCCAGCATCTGCTTGCGTATCATCGGGTCGGCACCGGTGCGCGCGGTGAGATTGAGCACCGTCAGCATTCCCGTCAGCGCGACACCCACGATCACAATGAACACAATCAGTTCGATCAGCGTGACGCCGTGCTGGCGACTTCTAGCGTACATAGCCGGTGTCCGCTTCGACGCTGATCGTCAGGTTCATCATGGCATCCGTGACCGTATAGTCGTAGAACGCCGCTGCCGGCACGACCAATGCGCGACCCAGTGGATCAAACGCGAGCGCGGCGGGCCCCGCCAGTGCAGTGGTGGCGTTGGGTGGGCAGATGGCATGGACAGGGCCGCCGCAGGCGGTGTCCGTCGCCGGCAGCGGCAGCGGGCGGGGGCAGGTACCGCGGCCAGCCACCGTCTCCGGTGTGACGTTGTCGATGGTGAGGGTCAGGCCGTTGGCAGCCAGGGCGACGCAGACAATTCGCCGTTGCGCCACCGCCGACTTTCGCGCGAATTCGAGAGTCGCCCTTACCTTGTCGCGGTAGCCCGTGGCGTCAAACCCCGAAGGATTCAGGCGTGGTACAGCCACGGCGGCCATGATGCCGACGATCAGCAACACCGTGATCAGTTCGACCGTGGTGAAGCCGGACAGGCCGTGCAGCGGACGAGATGTCGGCTGGATCATCGGATCAGTCAGTCCGGTAGGCACATGGCAAGGGGCGGCGCAGGGCAGGCATCGGGTCAGCGCCGGGGTTGATCCGCGCCGCGGCGGGTCGAGACCGCTGTAAATAGCTCGGCGGGCGGCCCGGTTTGCGCCTCCTGGCTGCGCCGGCTATCAAAAGCCGCGAGATGCCTGCCGTAGGCATCTTCGCGCGCTTTCGCCCGGTCCGAGCGAAAGCGCAACAGTAGCCCCAGAAGAATCGCCAGCATGCCCAGCGTGGTCCAGTCCTTGAGAAATTCCCCGATGCCCAGAACCACGAACTCGATACAAACGAGCGGATCTCCCCCGCACAGTGCCGCCATTCAGGAATCTCCCTTGCCAACGCATCCATGCAGTGTATTCCAGAACCGCAAAGCAACTCACGGGGCCGAGAACCCACCACCCGTTTTGCCCGACGCGAAACCATGCCTGGCTCCTTCGATCTCCTTTGATCTTTCCGAGCCGCCATATCGCCAGCGCCGACTTTCGTATTCATGGGGCGGCGTTATCGCCTAATCGACCCTTTTGCGTTATTTCAGTTCGGCCAGTAAATCCGGGTGCCGGTCAAGTACCTGAAAGAACTTTACCAGCGCCACGGGTGGCTTGACTTCGCCGCGCTCATAGCGTGAAAAGGCAGTGATCCCGCCGCCGAAAATACGTCCGGCTTCCGCCTGGGTCAGCTTCAACCGTTTGCGGATGGCGCGCAAATCCGGCGCGCTGCGCAGATTCACGGCGACTATATGAGCGCGGATAGCGGCATCGTAACGCGCGCCGTCTTCCGGTGTGGCAAATAGCGCCTCCCCGCAAGCGTCGCACACCAGCGCATCGAGCGCGGGTACCACCAGATGCTCGCCTTTATAGACGTAGTGCAAGTCCTGAATTGCCTGCGTCATTGCGCTGCCGCAGGCCGGGCATTTCATCTTTTTCATATTCATAACCCCTTGAAAGACACCACGATCAGATTTTCCGCCGGGTTAACCGTCACTTTGACGTAAGCCGCACCGAAACGGGTAACCGGACGGTAAACGTCTTGCCATACCCGACTGCTGTCGTGCGTGGTCATGCTCTTGTAAAAATCCCGCATGGAAAGACCCGTCACGATTCCACGCAACTCGCCCGCCTCCAAACCCATCTCCGCTGCGCCATTCTTGGCGCTTTGGGTAAACGGGTCGCGCGCCTCATCCACAATCAGGCGCTTGACCAGTTCCAACGGGTAATGCGGCCGTTTCTTTTCCACCGGCAAATTATAGCATTCTGCTAAATAGTGCCAACCTGCCAAGCAAGCAAAATGGGCGGCTCTGAGTTTTTTTAAAAGTCGGCGCTGGCGAGACGGCACAAAGGGAAAAGCCCCGCCCCGGATTTTTTGCCGGATGAGGCTTTCGGGTTACGGCGCTTCGATAAGGAAGGGAAAAACGACAACGGCCCGGGAGTGATCCCGAGCCGCCGTGTTGTCAGCGCCGACTATTGGTCTCAGCGCTTAATCGTGGTCTGTCCCCGATTATTCGATTATTTCGGAGCACGAGAACCCGCCACCCGTTTTGCCCGACGCAAAACCAAGGCGCCGCGCGCAGGGGAAGGGGCCGAGTATTTCGAGCGAACCGCAAAATGCCG
>JBIKKY010000097.1:0-7384 GCA_044360105.1 Sulfuritalea sp. | reverse complement strand
ACGATATACACCACCCGCCCATTTGTGCGCGGAACGCCGTTCACCAGCGCCAGGCTCAACCCGGCGGTCGGGTTAAGTCCGTGCCGGCGGCGCCGGGTTTGCGCGTTGCGTCGCCGTCTCGCCAGCGCCGTCCGCAAGGGATACCGTCTCCGGCTCAGCCGGAGACATAACTTTTCACGAGCCCGTGCGAAGTCCGGGCATGTCCCCTGCCGCGCCCCGCTATCGAGCTTGCGGTTCGCGTGGCTTCAGATCACTCGCCGACCACATCGGCCCCGGCGGGTGCGATGAAACGAAAGAGCCCGGCGGGCAGTGCCGGATTGGCTTCGAAGCGGGTGAAGCGCAGCACCGTCACCTGGCCGAAGCTGTCATGGATTTCCATGCTCACCGGCTGGTTGGCGGCAAAGCCGATCTTCACCCGCTCGAAGCTGGCGTCGCCACCCTTGGGCGTGGCCTCGACGAACTCGAGGCCGTCGGCCGCCTTGCCTTCCTTGAGCTGGAAATGCTTGTCCAGATCCTTCCCGGCCAACAGTGCCGCGGGACTGGCGCCGAACGCGGTGCCGAGCTTCTTCACCGCGACCTGATTCAGATCGGGGTCGTAGCTCCAGAGTTTGTCGCCATCGCTGACCAGAAGCTGCTTGTAGGGCTTCTCGTAGGACCAGCGGAATTTGCCCGGGCGCTGCAGGGCGAAAATGCCGGCGGACTCCTGCGGCTTCTTTCCCGACTTGGCGACCACGGTTTGCGTGAACACGCCGCGGGCGCTGCGATTGGTGTCGAGGAAGTTCTTGAGCTGGTCGAGGCCGGAGGCCCTTGCAGGTGTCAGCAACCCGAAGGCACAAGCGATAAAGAGGATGCGGAGGAAATTCGTCATCCGGGGATTATCGCAGTCCCGGACTCTCCGTGCTTACTCCTGCCGGCTCGGTGCAATGACCTCGCGCCCGCCGGCGCCGTTCATCGGCGTCACCAGGCCGGCCTTTTCCATGGCTTCGATCAGGCGCGCGGCGCGGTTGTAGCCGATGCGCAGGTGGCGCTGCACCAGCGAGATCGACGGCCGCCGCGTCTTCAGCACGATTTCGACGGCCTGGTCGTACATCGGGTCGGCTTCGGCATCGCCCGACGCCCCATCGTTACCGTGGCCGGCGCCGACTTCTGCATCATCGCCGACCGGACCATCGAGCAGGCCTTCGACATAGTCGGGCGGCCCGACTTTCTTCAGGTGGTCGACGACATGGTGCACCTCCTCGTCGGCGACGAAGGCGCCATGCACGCGCACCGGCAGGCCGGTACCCGGCGCGAGGAAGAGCATGTCGCCCTGGCCGAGCAGGGCCTCGGCGCCCATCTGGTCGAGGATGGTGCGCGAATCGATCTTCGATGACACCTGGAAGGCGATGCGCGTCGGGATGTTGGCCTTGATCAGGCCGGTAATGACATCGACGCTGGGGCGCTGCGTGGCGAGGATCAGGTGGATGCCCGAGGCGCGGGCCTTCTGCGCCAGGCGCGCGATGAGTTCCTCGATCTTCTTGCCGACCACCATCATCAGGTCGGCCAGTTCGTCGATCACGACGACGATGTAGGGCATCGGTTCCAGCGGTTCGGGGCCGATTTCGGTGTTCGCCGTCAGCGAGAAGGGATTGGGGATGGACTCGCCGGTCTTCTTCGCCTCATTGATCTTGCTGTTGTATCCGGACAGGTTGCGCACGCCGAGCGCCGACATCAGCTTGTAGCGCCGTTCCATTTCGCCGACGCACCAGTTCAGCGCATTGGCGGCCTTCGTCATGTCGGTCACCACCGGCGCCAGCAGGTGCGGGATGCCTTCGTAGATCGACAGTTCCAGCATCTTGGGGTCGACCATGATCATGCGTACGTCCTTGGGCTCGGACTTGTAGATCAGCGAGAGGATCATGGCATTGATGCCGACCGATTTGCCCGAGCCGGTGGTACCGGCCACCAGCAGGTGCGGCATCTTGGCCAGATCCACGACCACCGGCTGGCCGCCGATGTCCTTGCCCAGCGCCACCGACAATGGCGAATGCATGCCGTGGTAGGCCTGCGAGCCGACGATTTCCGACAGGCGCACGATCTGCCGCCGCGGATTGGGCAGTTCCAGCGCCATGCAGGATTTGCCGGGCACGGTCTCGACGACGCGGATCGACACCAGCGACAGGGCCCGCGCCAGGTCCTTGGCCAGGCCGACGATCTGGCTGCCCTTGACGCCGATCGCCGGCTCGATCTCGTAGCGCGTCACCACCGGTCCCGGATGCGCGGTCAGCACCTTGGCTTCGACATTGAAGTCGGCCAGCTTGCGTTCGATCAGGCGCGAGGTGAATTCGAGCGTCTCGGGCGCCGGCAGGTCGGCCGGATTGTGCGAGGGTTCGGCCAGCAGGTGCAGCGGCGGCAGGGCGCCGCCCGGTGCATCGAAGAACAGCGGCGCCTGCCGTTCTTTCGCAGCCCGCGCCGCGGCCTTGGGCGCCACTGGCACGATGATTTCGACGGGTTCGATGCGGATCGGGCTTTCATCGACCTTGCGCCTCTCGGTTTCCACCACCTCTTCGCGCTGTTCGGCCACCGTGCGGCCATAGCGCCGATCCTGCCAGCCCTCCCACAGACTGCGGATGCCGACATGGGCGCCTTCGAGCAGGATCCCGACCTTCTCGGCCGCGGCGATCCATGACAAGCCGGTGAACAGGCTGAATCCGATCATGCCCAGCACCAGCAGGATCAGCGTGCCGCCGGTGTAGCCGAGGAACAGGGCGACCAGGCGCCCCACCTCAAAACCCAGCATGCCGCCCGGTTCCATGGGCAGCGCCACCTTGATGCTCCAGAAGCGCATGGCCTCGAGGCCGCAACTGGCCAGCAGCAGCAAGAGAAACCCGGTCAGGGCGATCAGCAGCGGACGGCGATCGCCGCCGAACAGATGACTCAGGCGATGGTAGCCCCATGCCAGCATGAAGAATGGCAGCACCACCCACCACCAGGCCGAGAGCCCGAACAGATACAACAGCAGATCGGAGAGCCAGGCGCCGATGCGTCCGCCCGGGTTGGCGATGCGTTCCACCGCTGCCGAATGCGACCAGCCCGGATCGGCGCGGTCGAAACCCCACAGAACCAGGGCCAGATAGAGTCCGGCCAGGCCGACCAGCAGCCAGCGCGCCTCATGCACCAGCAAGGCGAGTTTTTCCGGCAGAGGGGTGGCGGGAGGCTGGGGGACGCTGGCAGCATTCATGGGCAGATGCCGGTCCGCGACGGGGCGCGAACCGGAATGACGGACACTGGCAGATTATGTCCGGCGGCCGGGGTGCACAAGCCCCAAAAAGCCGCGCAAGTCGGGCCCTGTTCCAGTCTATATAATCGGATCGACTTTCAACACAGGATTTTCCCGCCATGAGCACCCGCCACGCCCGCCTCCTCATCCTCGGTTCCGGCCCCGCCGGCTACACCGCCGCCGTCTATGCGGCCCGCGCCAACCTGAAGCCGGTCCTGATCACCGGCATGGCCCAGGGCGGGCAGCTGATGACCACCACCGACGTCGACAACTGGCCGGCCGACGCCGACGGCGTGCAGGGTCCCGACCTGATGGCGCGTTTCGAAAAGCACGCCGCGCGCTTCCAGACCGAGATCATCTTCGACCATATCCATACCGCGGCGCTGACCGAAAAGCCGATCCGTCTCGTCGGTGACTCGGGCGAATACACCTGCGACGCGCTGATCATCGCCACCGGCGCCTCGGCGCAATACCTGGGCCTGCCCTCGGAAGAAGCCTTTTCCGGCAAGGGCGTCTCGGCCTGCGCCACCTGCGACGGCTTCTTCTACAAGAACCAGCCGGTCGCCGTAGTCGGCGGCGGCAACACGGCGGTTGAGGAGGCGCTGTACCTGGCCAACATCGCCAGCCACGTCACGGTCGTGCATAGACGCAACAAGTTCCGCGGCGAGAAGATCCTCCAGGACAAGCTGTTCGAGCGGGAAAAGGCCGGCAAAGTCACCATCAAGTGGGACCACACCCTGGACGAAGTGCTGGGCGACAAGTCCGGCGTCACCGGCATGCGCATCAAGGGGGTGAAGACCGGCGCCACGGAAGACATCCCGCTGATGGGCGTGTTCATCGCCATCGGCCACAAGCCCAATACCGACCTCTTCGTCGGCCAGCTCGAAATGGAAGGCGGCTACATCGTCACCCATGCGGGCCGCGCCGGCAACGCCACGGCGACCAGCATTCCCGGCGTGTTCGCCGCCGGCGACGTGCAGGACCACATCTACAAGCAGGCCGTCACCAGCGCCGCGACCGGCTGCCAGGCCGCGCTCGATGCCGAGAAGTATCTCGACAGCCTCGAATAGACCATGAGCCGAGGCCATGCCGGAGCCTGCGGCGCCGGCATGGCCCCGTCGTGATTCCGTCAATCGTGGCTAAACGCCCCCATCGAGCCGCTTCATCCGCCGAGGAACACGCCACCTTCCGCGCAGCGGTGGCCGATGTCCAGCCCCTGCAATGGGACCGTGTCCATCACGAACCGCCCCTGCCGCCGGCCATTCCGCGTCAGCACCTGTTCGACGAGGCCGCCGCGCTCGACGAATCCCTGCACGGCCCGGTGTTGCTCGACCTCTACCTCGAAGGCGGCGACGAAGCGGCATGGCGGCGCGACAGCCTGCCGAAAACCTGGCTGCGCGACCTGCGGCGCGGCCGCTGGGTGACACAGGAAAAACTCGACCTGCACGGCATGAAGCGCGACGAGGCGCGAACCGCCGTCGTCACCTTCCTGCGCGAATGCCGCGACCACGGCCGTCGCTGCGTGCGCATCGTGCACGGCAAGGGCCTGAGCTCCCCGGGCCGCGAGCCGGTGCTGAAGAAACTGGTGCTGGGCTGGCTGACCCAGCGCAGCGAAGTGCTGGCCTTCTGCCAGGCCCGCGCCGCCGAAGGCGGCGCCGGTGCGGTGGTGGTGCTGCTTGCCGCGAAGAAATAATCGGGCTTGGTGATCCACAAAAAAAGTTCGTCACACCGGCGAAAGCCGGTGTCCAGTGCCCTGACGCCTCTGGATTCCGGCTTTCGCCGGAATGACGAATTTGGACTTGCTCAGAACGTCCTTGGCGGTCAGATCGCCGCTTCGTTCGCCTCGCCTGTACGGATGCGGACGACTTGTTCCACTGCGGAAACGAAGATCTTCCCGTCGCCGATCTTGCCGGTGCGCGCGGCCTTGATGATGGCCTCGATGGCGGGTTCCACGGTCTCGTCGGCGACGACGATCTCGATCTTGATCTTGGGCAGGAAGTCGACCACGTACTCGGCGCCGCGATACAACTCGGTATGGCCCTTCTGCCGGCCGAAACCCTTGACCTCGGCCACGGTGAGGCCGGTGACGCCGACATCGGACAAGGCTTCGCGCACTTCGTCGAGCTTGAAGGGCTTGATGATGGCTTCGATTTTTTTCATTTCCTGCTTCCCCCTGATATCAGTATTCGTCCGGATACCGTGATGTTATCGGATAGCGCCAATCCTTGCCGAATCCTCTCTGCGTGACGCGGATGCCGACCGGCGCCTGACGGCGCTTGTATTCGTTCTTCTTCAGCATCCCGACCACCTTGCGCACGTCGGCTTCGCCGATGCCGGCGGCGATGATCTGGCGCGGGCTTTCGTCGCGCTCCATGTAGGCTTCGATGATGGCATCGAGCACTTCGTAGGGCGGCAGCGTGTCCTGGTCGGTCTGGCCGGGCTTGAGCTCGGCCGAGGGCGGACGCGTGATGATGTTGCGCGGAATAATGTCCGACACCGTGTTGCGGTATTCGGCAAGGCGATAGACGAAGGTCTTCGGCACGTCCTTGATCACCGCGAAACCGCCGGCCATGTCGCCGTAGAGCGTGGCATAACCGACCGCCATTTCGCTCTTGTTGCCGGTGGTCAGCACGATGCGCCCGGTGCGGTTGGAGAGCGCCATCAGCAGCATGCCGCGGATGCGCGCCTGCAGGTTCTCGTCGGTGGTGTCCCAGGCCGGTTTCGGGCCCAGGGATGAAAAAGTCGGCGCCAGCGACACGGCGAACTGTTCCATCGCCGCGGCGATAGGGATCTCGTCGTACTGCACGCCGAGCCGCCGCACCATTTCGCGCGAATCGTCGAGGCTCATCTGCGCCGTCCATGGCGAGGGCATCATCACGCAGCGCACCTTGTCCGCGCCGAGCGCATCGACCGCGATGGCCAGCGTCAGCGCCGAATCGATGCCGCCGGAAAGGCCGATGATGGCGCCGGGAAAGTCGTTCTTGCCGAGGTAGTCGGCAACACCCAGCTTCAGCGCGGCGTAGACCTCGGCCTCGAGCGACTGCGGTTCGACGAGGCGGCCCGGCAGCAAGCGGCCGTCGACAAAATCAATGAACTCCAGCGCCTCGACAAAGGCCGGCAACTGGTGCGTCAGGCGCCCCTGCCCGTCCATCGCGAACGAGGCGCCGTCGAACACCAGTTCGTCCTGGCCGCCGACCAGGTTGGCATAGACCACCGGCGTCGCCGTGGCCGCGACGCGATCGCGCAGCACCTCGTAGCGGCGCGCCTGCTTGTTCATGTGGAAGGGAGAGGCATTCAGCGACAGCATCAGCTCCGCCCCCGCCTGAACCGCGGCTTCGGCGGCGCCAGCCCCCCAGACATCGGCGCAGATCGCCAACCCGCAGCGCACGCCCGCCAGTTCGACGACGCAGGGTGTGCGGCCCGAGGCGAAGTAGCGTTCCTCGTCGAAGACCTCGTAGTTGGGCAGGCGGTGCTTGCGATAGGTGGCCGCAATCCGGCCTTCCGCCAGCAGGGATGCCGCGTTGTAGCACTCTCCGGCCGACTCTTCCGGATGGCCGACAATCACCGGCAGCACGGCTGCCGCAGCGAGGCGTTCGAGCTGCGCCGCGCAGGCGCGGTAGAAGTCGGGGCGCATCAACAGGTCTTCCGGCGGATAGCCGCAGAGTGCCAGTTCCGGGGTCAGCAGCACGTCGGCGCCAGCGTCGCGGGCACGGACGGCGAAGCCGAGTATCCGGTCCACGTTGCCGGCGAGGTCGCCGACCGTGGCGTTCATCTGGGCGATGGCAATGCGAAGGCGCTTCATGGGCTAACGTTCATGCAGTGATCCGGCACCCCTGATGATGAAACACACGAAAGGCGAAATGAAGGCCCCCCACCCCCATCCCCGCCCCAAGGCGGGGCTACTGGTTAGCTCGCTTCGCTCGATTGGCACCAGTCGCTCCGGATGAGGTGTTTCACGTTAACTATAGCCGACCCGACCTGCGGCAAAAGCGGTTGCCGCCCTGGCGCTCAGTAGGCCGGCTTGTCCTTGGCCGCCTGGAAAGCGGCAACGCCGTCCATGACTTCCTTTTTGGCTTCCTCGATGCCGACCCAGCCGTTGATCTTGACGAACTTGCCGGGTTCGAG
>JBIKKY010000053.1:0-21472 GCA_044360105.1 Sulfuritalea sp. | reverse complement strand
CATGTTCAGCCTTCGAAATTGCCGGCCTGCACGAACCGGTCTAGCGCGAGCTTGAGGCGCGCGTTGGTTGCCGCGTCCTCGGCGACGGCCCGGTCGATGGCCTCGATGGCGTCGACGCAGATCGTGCGGAATTCATGCGGGAAGCCCTCGGTTTCCGCATAGCCCAAGATTTTCGCCCGGAGGCCGGGGAGGTCTTTCGACTTGATGGTGGTGCGCTTTTTCATTTCAATGCTCCTTTGATAGGTCAGAAAACTAAGTGTTGATGAAGTGGGTTTCAGGGGTTTCATGGGTTCTTGTGCACGCTTCGCATAGAGGAAGTAACAATTCATAAAACGTAAGGTGTGCACACAAACCCCTAGAACCATCAGAACCCAGCCTCGCCGGGTTTAGCCAACTCGACCGACCAGGTAGCAGTGCCGCTCGAATACTCACCGGCAAGGATGCGCATGCGCCCCTGAATGCGGCCGGCCATCTTCTTCATCCAGTGCCCGAGCCGCTTGGCATTGACCTCGCCGCGCTCGCCAGCGACGTCAAGGAGCGCATCCTTGAATGCATTGTCACCACCGGCGGCGCGTGACCTGGCTTGGTCGACGGCGGCGCGGATCGGCTTGGGTGCTTCGCCGAATTCCCGGCGCCAGTGCGCCATGAGTGCCTCATGCTCCATGCGGCGCGGATCGCTTTTTTCCCCGGCACGCAGTGCAAGGAGGGGATCGGGGATTTTCTCTCTGTCAGCCCACAGAATCGCGCCGCGTATCAGCCGGTCCCACTCGGGAAAGCGCGCCCAGGGCTCCGCGGGGCGTGGTGCGCCGGCAGTGATGAACCCGCGCAGGAAAGTCAGGGCGCGCGGGACCAGGCGGCCGCGGTGCCGCGGTATCCACTCCTCAAGATTGCGCTTAAAGCGGCGGTGTTCGGGGTGGTCCACCTTCGCATCCAGGTGGCAGATAAGCATGCGCGCCGTGATGTCGCCGGCAGCGGTCAGGCCGTTGCCGGTGATGATCACCATGAATGCGGTGGATACCTCGGCTGTTTTGGTGATGCTCAGCACACGGTCGGCATAGGTTTCACTCGTCAGCAGTGCGCAGAGCGCATCGGATTCAACCCGATTTTCGTAATTGTCGAAAAACAGAAACAGCACGCCGCCCAGGGCAAAGGAAAAAATCAGCTTGGCCTCTTCTTTCCGGTCCCGTGGCGGGGCCGTAACGGCCGCAGGACGCCCTTGCGTCAAGAGCGGCGCTATCTGGCCAAGGTAAGTCTTGCCGGTGGCCATCACGTTCGCGCTAATGCCGATTGCCGGCGCACCACCAAGTGATTGACGCACCAGGGCGGTAAGGATCATTGCCAGTGCGACGGAGCGGCTGTAGTCGTTTGCAAAGGCGACCTCGTCCAGCAGATCGAGGATATCGTCCAGCGCGGCCAGCGCCTCGTCGCGGGTGGCATCGTGCCGGACTGCCTCAAAGGCCGATATCGAATAGTCGGCATACAGCCCCGTACAGGCGTCGTGGCCCGGGTCGTCGAGCACGCTCAAATTCGGCCGAAGCGTTGGCGCCGTGATGATGCCGGTCAGCACCGGGAATTTCCATTGATCACGGGCCATGATCGCCTCGGCGATCCCGCGCGGCGGCTGCACCACGACCCATTCGCTTTCACCGCCCTTGCGCTTGCGTTCGCTGCGCCAGATGGCGGCCTCGGCGAGTAGTTCGCGCAACAGCGGCAGCGTCACCGGCGCGATCTGACTACCCTCCACCTTGGCCGCCTTTTGCCGGGCAGTGGCCGGCGCCCGGCGCGCGATATGCACCAGCTGGCCGCCGCGCTGGAACACGACCGGACCGGGCATGGCCATGAGTGCAGCGATCCCGGCGTCGGCGGCGTGGTGTGGATCGGCAGTTTCCAGAAAAATGTCTTGCCGCTCGCCGGGGTCCACGTTTTCCGGTAGCGCGGGGGTGTCGCTCATGCGCCCCCCTGTTTTTTCCGTTTCGAAAGCGCGGCCTGCCGTTTCACTTCCCGCGCGACCCGCCGTCGCTGGGCGCGCGAACCGTTTACGGCGACCCAATCGGCGTCGACGCCGATGATCGGGGCCTGGTGGGCTGGCACTTGGCCCGTCATGCCGGCGCCGCCCGGGTAGGAATTGAAGCGGCTCACGAGTGCCCCTCGCTGCGAGTGTTGGATTCGCGGCGCAAGATACCGAGTACCACGCCGTCGATGCCAGGTCCGACCAGGTGACCGCGCCGGCCAAGGCCCGGCAGGAATTCGCCGGAGGCCACCAGTTCGCCGTAATTCTGGCGGTAGAACCACTCGAAGGCGCTTTGCGTCGGAAAAATGTCGCCGCCGGATTCTTCCCGCCAGCGGGTCGCCCGGCGCCACGCCGCCAGCGTGCCGGCGGCGGGCTTGAGGTTGCCATCTAATGCCATTGTGTTGTCCTTTCGAAACGTGTCACTCCCCGGTTTCACGCCTCGTAATTTAACGGACAATACTGGCCTAACTACATGTTCTAATTGCCTTAACTGGATTTCAACTGAGTTCGAATCCCGTTTCTATCAATGCACCCTCGTTCACGTGCCCTTGGCGAGTCGCCAGTTCTCGATGTGGGCCTCCGTGAGTTCGTCGAGCAGGGGCAGGAACTCTTCATTTCCAGGCGTCTTGGCGATCTTCCTGCTTGCCGTTTTGAGTGCCGACCATCCTATGACCTTGCGGCCCTTGTCCGCCAGCATCTTGTGCGCCAGGCTCAGCAGCGGATCGAGGCGCATGGTCCTTGCCGCAGAATTGGCGCGCCGCGTTTCGCTGCTTTTTTTGCCAGCGCCCGAACTGTTCCGGCTGTGCTTGACGGACTTCGCGACGAGCACGCGGGCGGTCCCGCGCCAGCCCGCGTCGGCGAGGCGCTGCAGTTGCAGCGCCTCGGCCAGGTTGCCCTCGGCGGCGTCGGCGGCGTCCTCGTACCATTCCACCTCGGCGCCCGGTGGCACGCGGACCAGTACATGCCAGACGGCATTGCCGGCGGCATCATCCATGCCGACCAGGCCCATACCGGGTACATAGGGCACGCGAATGGACAGGGTTTTCATGGCCCCGGCCGCCTGATCAATGGCCCATGCTCCTGCGTATGCCGCGCGTTGGCGGCGATCACGTCGAAAGACGCGGCAATCTCGGCGAGGAACTCGACAAGCCACCCTGTATTTTCCATGGCTTTGGGGTCCAGATCACCGGTACGCGCCGCCTGGGCCAGCAGCGCGCCGGTTGTCCGCACGCCGAGCAACGCCGCGTCCTTGAGGTTCGCGGCCTGCTGCGCGATCGCCGCCAGGCGCTGCGGCGCGTAGGCATCGGTGAAGATGGCGCCAGCCCAATCGGGCGGCAGGTTTTGCAGGTTGTGCATCAGGCCGCCGAGGCCACAGTCGGTCAGATAGGGGTTGTCCATGTCAGGCTCCCTCGAACACGCGCGCCACCACGGCCTTGCGGTCCGCGACGTTGGAGTGAATGTAGCGCGCCGACGCTACCAGCGTCTTGTGCCCCATCACCGCCATGATCTGCGCCTGGTTGATGCCCGCCATGGCCAGGGCCGAGCCGCAGCCGTGGCGCAGCTGGTGAATGCCCCGCCCTGCAAGGTTGGCGGCCTTGGTAACGCGCAGCCACAGGCGGCGCGGGTCGAATGGTTTGGTGCCGGCCTTGTTGCTGAATACCCAGGCGTCCGGGTGCTGATTGGGCAGCTTCACCAGTTCGGCAATGCAGCGGTCGGTGAGCGCGGCGACGTGCGGGTCGCCGTTTTTCGTGCGGCGCACGGTGGCGGTGCCGGCGGCCAGGTCAATGTCGCGCCAGCGCAACGCCAAGGTGTTGCCGATGCGCAGTCCGGTGTGAAACTGGAACAGGATCAGCGCCGGCATGCGGCCCCATCGGGTATCGAAGGCCCGCGCGATCTTCACCAGGCGCTCGACGTCCTCGGTGCGCAGGTAGCGCTCGGGATCGACGCGCTCGGGCGCCTTCTCGATGCCGCGCGTGGGCGGCACGAACTGCCGGGGCGTGAGCTTGTTGCGCCTGGCAAAGGCATAGACGCTGCCCAGGGTGGTCACGTAGCGGTTGATCGTGCTGCCGGCCAGGGGTTGGCCGCTAGGCACGGCGGCCAGGCCGCGCAAGGGCTGCAGGCGGCCGCGCTCAGCCAGGCGCACAAGCGCGGCGTCGACCTCGTCTTGGCTGATTTGTTGAAGGGGGGTCTCGCCGCACTGGCTCACCCACCAGGCGAGCCGGCCGATGGTGGCACGGTCGAACTCGCGGGACGCCACGAAGGCGTCCACAACGCTTTTCAGGCTTTGCATGGTAATTCCTTTCCGATTCGGTCTAAGTGATCAAAACCCTTTCGGGTTGCTTGATTCACCGGGGGGTGACCGTTTCAGCTAGGCACAGCAAGGCTTTGCAGAATTTTGGAGCGGGAGAAGAGTCTCGAACTCTCGACCTCAACCTTGGCAAGGTTGCGCTCTACCAACTGAGCTACTCCCGCAGAACAGCCGCGCATTATAGCGGTCGGAAACATTGTGTCAACGACTGCGCTCCGAGATTTCCGGCCACGCTTTTTTCAGGTAATAGCCCATCGACCAAAGCGTCAGCAAGACAGCGATCCACAGCGACCAGGTCCCCAGCCGATGCATGTCCAGCGGACCGATCGGGTTGTGCCAGAGCAGCATCGGAATCGCCGTCATCTGGGCTATGGTTTTCAGCTTCCCGATCAGGGAAACCGCAACGCTTTTTGCCGCGCCGATGTTCGCCATCCACTCGCGCAAGGCGGAGATCGCAATCTCGCGCCCGATGATGATGAAGGCCAGCATGACATCGGCGCGATCGAGACGCACCAGAACCACCAGCGCCGCGGCCACCATCAGCTTGTCGGCCACCGGATCGAGGAAGGCGCCGAAAGCAGACATCTGGTTGAGCCTGCGCGCCAGCCAGCCATCGATCCAGTCGGTGACGGCGGCCACCAGAAAGGCCGCCGTGGCGATGAAGTTCTGCTCGGCGGCGGTCAACGGCAGGTAGTACACGCCCACCACCAGAGGTATCAGAAGAATGCGCGCCCAGGTCAGCAGGTTCGGAATGTTCAGCGGCATGTCATCTGAGCGTCTTGTGGATTTCTTCCGCCAGACGCCGCGAGATGCCATCGACGCGACAAAGGTCTTCGACCGTGGCAGCCTTCACCCCGTCGAGGCCGCCAAACTGCGCCAGCAGCTTCTTGCGCCGCGCCGGCCCGACGCCGGCGACATCCTCAAGCTTGGAACGTCCGCGCGCCTTGGCCCGTCGCGCGCGATGGCCGACGATGGCGAAGCGGTGCGCCTCGTCGCGTATTTCCTGTATCAGGTGAAAGCCCGCATGGTCCATGCCCAATTGTAGCGGCATGCTGCGGCCATGCACGAAGAGAGTTTCCAGTCCCGGCTTGCGCTCTTCGCCTTTCGCTACACCGATGCTGGCCAGATGATCCAGGCCCAACTCGGCAAACACTTCGCGCGCCACGCGTTGCTGCCCCTTGCCGCCGTCGATCAGCACCAGATCGGGCGCCACCGTCTCCCCGGTAGCGACCTTTTCGTAGCGCCGCGTCAAGGCCTGGCGCATGGCCGCGTAGTCGTCGCCGGGCTGGATGCCTCCGATGTTGAAGCGCCGGTAGTCGCCCTTCTTCATCGCCCCATCGACGCAGACCACGCAGGAGGCCACGGTGCCTTCGCCCATGGTGTGACTGATGTCGAAGCATTCGATGCGGCGCGGCGGCTCGGGCATTTCGAGCGCCTCCTGCAATGCCGTCAGGCGTCCGCTGCTGCGCGCCTTCGCCTGCCAGCGCGCATGCACCGCGAGGCGCGCGTTGGTCAGCGCCATCTCCACCCAGGCGCGCTCCATCTCGTTCCTGGGCGGGCCGGCATGCATGCCTTCGCCGAGATCCTCGATCGGGTACTCGCTCAATATCAGCCGCGCCGGTGCCGGCTGGTCCATGTAATGCTGGGCGACAAATGCGGCGAGGCCTTCGGCCGCGTTCGCCTCGGCCGCGGCTTGCGGAAAATACGCGCGGTCGCCCAAGTGCAGCCCGCCGCGCACCATGGCCAGATTGACGCACAGGCTGCCGCGCTCGACCACCGCCGCAATGATGTCGACATCGGCATCCCTGGTCGAACTCACGTACTGGCGATGCAGCACGGCCTGCAGCGCCCGCACCTGGTCGCGCAGGGCGGCGGCTTCCTCGAAGCGCAGTCCGCTCGCGGCGGCTTCCATCTGCCCGCTCAGGCCTTCGATCACTTCCGAATGACGGCCGCGCAGGAACATCTCGGCCAGGCGCACGTCGGCAGCGTAGTCCTGCTTCGATACCAACCCGACGCAGGGCGCCTTGCAGCGCTTGATCTGGTGCATCAGGCAGGGCCGCGAGCGATTCGCGAATACCGACTCCTCGCAGGTGCGCAGCAGGAAAGTTTTCTGGATCAGCTGGATGCTCTCGCGCACCGCCAGGCCGTTGGGAAACGGGCCGAAGTACTGCGATTTTTTTTCGAAGGCGCCGCGATGGTAGAACAGCCGCGGAAACTCGCCGCCGCCGTCTTTGCCACCGAGGCCGATGTAGGGATATGACTTGTCGTCGCGAAAGAGGATGTTGTACTTCGGCGCCAGCTTCTTGATCAGCGTGTTTTCCAGGATCAGCGCCTCGGCCTCGGAGCGCGTCGCGGTGACTTCCATCGCGGCGACCTGCTGCAACATCAGGGCAATGCGCGGACTGTGGCCGGTCTTTGCGAAATAGGACGCGACGCGTTTCCTGAGGTTCTTCGCCTTGCCGACATACAGTACCGCGCGGTCCGCATCGAGCATGCGATAGACCCCGGGCGCCTCGGTCAGGCTCGCGAGGAACTCCCCCGAATCGAAACCAGCCTCAACCGGCGTCGATTTCGTCGCGGATTTTGCGGAACACATCTTGAAAGTCGGCGCTGGTGAGACGGCGGGTTTGTGTGTTGTAACGGCTGCAATGGTAGCTGTCGATCAGGATGCGGCCACGCGAGCCCGAAGGCGCGAGCTCATGGGATGGCAGGACATGGCGCGCGCCGTGACCGAAAACCAGCGCGGATTGCCTGAGACCCAGCGCCATCAGCACCGCCTTGTGCGCCACCAACCCCAAGGCGAGGATCACCCGTATCCCGGGCGCAGCCTGCAACTCGGCGGCAAGATAGTGATTGCAGGTCCTGATCTCGGCCGGCTCGGGCTTGTTTTCCGGCGGCAGGCATTTCACGGCGTTGGTGATGCGGCAATCCGTCAGGCGCAGATCGTCGTCGGCCGCCAGCGATTGCGGCTTCGAGCCGAAACCGAAGGTGTGCAGCGTCTCATAGAGAAGGATGCCGGCATAGTCGCCGGTGAAGGGACGCCCGGTTCGATTGGCGCCGTGCATGCCGGGAGCGAGGCCGACGATCAGCAGACGCGCCTCGGGATCGCCGAAAGGAAGCACGGGCCGTGCGTGATAACCAGGATTGCGGCTGCGCACGTCCGCAAGAAATCCTGCGAGGCGGGGGCAATCGGTACAGCGTAATAGTTCGTTCATTCAGCTAGGATACCGCCTCGCCATGACCAACAAAGCAATCCGCTGCGACATTTTCTGCGCCGTCGTCGACAACTACGGCGATGCCGCCGTCTGCTGGCGCCTGGCATCTCAATTGGCGACCGGGCATGGCTGGCGGGTCAGGCTTTGGATCGACGACCCGACGCCCTTGCGCAAGCTCGCGCCGGATTACGCCGCGGGTCCGATCGAGGTTTGCCTGTGGCCCAAGCCATGGCCCGATCCCCGGCCCGAAGATGACACGGCCGAGGTGGTCATCGAAGCCTTTGCCTGCGAAACACCCCCGGCCTATGTCGAGTCCATGGCGGCCCGGGAGCGCAGGCCGGTCTGGCTCAACCTCGAGTACCTCTCGGCCGAAGCCTGGGTCGGCGGCTGCCACGGCCTGCCGTCGCCGCATCCGCACCTGCCGCTGGTCAAGCATTTCTTCTTTCCCGGCTTCGATGCCGACACCGGCGGGCTCTTGCGCGAACGCGACTACGACGCGCGGCGCAAGGCCTTCGACGAGGCCGCTTTCCGCAACGCAATCGGCCTGCCCGCAAGGGAACCCGGCGAATTGACGATATCCCTGTTCAGCTATCCCAACCCGGCGCTTCCGGGCCTGATCGAGGCCTGGGCGGCGTGGGCGACCCCGCAATGTCCCGTCCGCGTGCTGCGTCCCGGCTGCAGCGAAGCCCGCCAAACCATTGGCAGCCTGAACCTGCACCCCCTGCCCTTCCTGCCGCAGCAGCGCTACGACGAACTGCTCTGGGCCTGCGACCTAAATTTCGTCCGCGGCGAGGATTCCTTCGTCCGCGCCCAGTGGGCGGCCAAGCCATTCGTCTGGCACATCTACCCGCAGGCGGAAAGCGCCCATCTGGTCAAGCTGGAAGCCTTTCTGGCCAGGCACCCGGCCGGCGACGCGTTGCGGCCGCTCTGGCAAGCCTGGAACGGCATGGGCGTCCCCGACTGGCCGGCCTTCGCCGCCGGCCTGCCGGACCTGAAGGCGCCAATGCAGCAATGGGCGACGACCCTGGCTGAACGCCCCGATCTCGCCAGCCGGCTTGTGCAGTTCTGCATTGAAAGGCTAAAATAGCGGGTTATTAATTTCCTCCCCGGGAAGCACAACCATGAAAACCGCCCAGGAACTCCGCGCCGGCAATGTCGTGATGGTCGGCAGCGATCCGCTCGTCGTGCAAAAAGCCGAATACAGCAAAGGTGGCCGCAGCTCCGCGGTCGTCAAGTTCAAGTTCAAGAATCTGCTCACTGGAGCAGCGTCGGAATCCATCTACAAGGCCGACGACAAGTTCGAGCAGGTGGTGCCCGACCGCAAGGAGTGCACCTATTCCTACTTCGCCGATCCGATGTACGTGTTCATGGACACCGAGTACAACCAGTACGAAGTCGAGGGCGAGAACATGATCGATGCCGTGAACTACCTCGAAGACGGCATGCCGGTCGAAGTGGTTTTCTACGATGACAAACCCATCTCGGTGGAAATGCCCAACAGCGTCGTGCGCGAAGTGATCTACACCGAGCCCGCCGTCAAGGGCGACACCTCGGGCAAGGTCATGAAGCCGGCCAAGATCAGCACCGGAATGACGCTGCCCGTGCCGCTGTTCGTCGAAATCGGCAACAGGATCGAAATCGACACGCGTACCGGCGAGTATCGCGCCCGGGTCATGAAGTAGCCGCCTTCCTGCCCGGTCAGGAAAAGCAACGGGCAGCCAGGCTGCCCGTTGTTGTTTACGGCGCCAGCGCCCGTTCCACCAGCCGCACCCAGTAGCGGATGCCGGTGGCGATGATCTCGTCGTTGAAATCGTAATGCGGGCTGTGCAGCATGCAGCCGCCCTCGCCCGGACCGTTGCCGAGCCAGACATAGCAGGCCGGAACCACGCGCGCCATGTAGGCGAAATCCTCGGCGCCCATGCTCGGCGGCAAATCCGTCAGGACCAGCCCGCCGGTTGCCACATGCCGAGCCACCTCGAGCGCAAGTTGAGCCGGTTCGGATGCATTCACGGTCGGCGGATAGCCGCGCTCGTAACGCAGGTCGATGCTGACCCGGTAGGTTGCCTCGATGCCGCTGCAGATGCGACGCAGACCTTCTTCCAGGGCATCCTGCAGTTCGCCGTTGAGCGTGCGCACCGTGCCGCCGAGCACGGCCGTCTCCGGCAGCACATTGTCGGCATGACCGGCGTGAAAGCGCGTCACGCTGACCACCGCAGCGGCCAGCGGATCGGTGTTGCGCGACACCAGCGATTGCAGCGCCTGCACCAGCGCACTGCCGGCCAGCACCACATCCACCGCCTGATGCGGCATCGCGGCGTGGCCGCCGCGCCCGGTGATCTCTATCTCGAAGCGATCGGTGCCGGCCATCACCGGCCCTTCGGTGACGCCGAAGCTGCCGGCCGGCATGCCCGGCCAGTTGTGCAGGCCGAACACCATATCCATCGGGAAGCGCTGGAACAAGCCTTCCTCGACCATCACGCGGCCGCCGCCTTCATGTTCCTCCGCCGGCTGGAAAATGAAATACACGGTGCCGTCGAAGTTGCGCAGCTTGCACAATGCTTCGGCCGCCCCCAGCAGCATCGCGGTGTGCCCGTCATGGCCGCAGGCGTGCATTTTCCCGTCGTGGGTCGAGTGGTGAGGAAAGGTATTCAGTTCAGTCAAAGGCAGGGCGTCCATGTCGGCGCGCAGGCCGATCGCACGCGGGCTGCTGCCCCACGACAACTTCCCCACGACACCGGTGCGGGCAATCCCGCGATGAACCTCGAGGCCGAGGCTTTCGAGATAGGCGGCGACTTTGTCCGCGGTGCGCTTCTCGTTGAAGGCCAGTTCGGGGTGGGCGTGGATATCGCGCCGAAATTCGGCGATCTTCGGCACAAGGGCCGGCAGCAGTTCGTTGATCATGGCAGGATCCCAATGTCGGTTGCGGCAATGCTTTCCAATCGAATCCTAGCCCAAACCGGCACCGCATCGTGAACCCGACGATTTCCGGTATCTTTGCCCTGCCATGAGCACGCCGTCACGCCGCATTGCACACCTGGACATGGATGCCTTCTATGCCTCGGTCGAACTCCTGCGCTACCCCGAACTGCGCGGCCTGCCGGTGGTGATCGGCGGCCGCGGCATCCACCAGCCCGAAGTCCTGGCCGACGGCAGCCGCCGCTTTGCCCGCCTGCGCGACTACGTCGGGCGCGGCGTGATCACCACCTCGACCTACGAGGCGCGGGCGCTGGGCGTGTTCTCCGCGATGGGCGTGATGAAGGCGGCTAAACTGGCGCCGGACGCGATCCTGCTGCCGGTCAACTTCGACGCCTATCGTCACTACTCGCGCCTGTTCAAGGCTGCCGTAGCCACCATCGCACCCAGGATCGAAGACCGCGGCATCGACGAAATCTACATCGACCTGACCGAACTCACCGACGAAACCCCGGCGCTTGCCCGGCGCATCAAGCAGGCGGTGAAGGATGCCACCGGTCTGTCCTGTTCGATCGCCGTCAGCCCCAGCAAACTGCTGTCGAAGATCGGCTCCGACCTCGAAAAGCCGGACGGGCTGACGCTGCTCGACCAAGACGACATTCCTCTGCGGATCTGGCCATTGCCGGTGCGCAAGATCAACGGCATCGGCCCCAAGGCCGGGGCAAGGCTCGCGGAAATCGGCATCACCACGATCGCCGAGCTGGCCGCGGCCGAACCGGCCATGCTGCAGGAGCACTTCGGTCGCAGCTACGCCGAATGGCTGCATGCTGCATCGCACGGCATCGACGCGCGTCCGGTGGTGACCGAAGCGGAGACCAAGTCGATCAGCCGCGAAACCACCTTCGAGCGCGACCTTCATGCCCGCCGCGACCGCGCCGAGCTGTCCGCTATATTCACGTCGCTATGCACCCGCGTCGCCGCCGACCTGCGGCACAAGGGCTATGTCGCCCGTACCATCGGCATAAAGTTGCGCTATGAGGATTTCCGCATCGTGACGCGCGACCTCACCCTGCCCGCGCCGACCGCCGACCCGACAGCGATCCGCCGCGCCGCCGGTGAGTGCCTGCGACGGGTGCCGCTGGAGCAGAGACTGCGCCTGCTCGGCGTCCGTGCCAGCGGCCTGACCTTGAACGGCGCGCTGCAGGAGTCGACTGAATCAGCGCAGGGCGAGCTCCCGCTGGACCTGCCTGCCACAGCGGACAAAGGGCATATTGAACCTGGTGCCGGGCCGCCGGACCAGGACGAGTAACGAGCGCACATGGGAAGTTCGGACAACGAAAAAGAAAGCGCTACATCCATCGAGCAGGAGGAGCTCAGGGGAATCTCCCGCTCCGTAGGCGAAATCGAATGGCTGCTGATGATCGTGGTGCTGATCTACCATGTCTTCGGCGGCACGGCCGAGGAGGAAAAGCCGGTCATCGTCCTCGCCATGGTGCTATACGCCCTGTGCATCATGGGTTTCCGTTATGCGAACTTCTTCAAGCACGAGTCGCGCTGGAAACTCGCGGTGGAAACCTGGATCATGACCGCCTTCATCACTTGGGCGCTGTGGCACACCGGCCGGCTTGAAAGCCCGCTGTTGAATTCCTACCTGCTGGTGATCATCACCAGCGCATTGGCACTGGGCAAAGCCACCACGCTCCTTGAACTGGCGTTGATCGGCGCCTGCATAGTTTTTTTGGGCGGCCAATCCCCGTTCGACGAAGGAATCTCGCTCAAGTACGCCGCCGGCATGTTTGCCCAGTTCGCGCCTTTTTTTCTGGTCGCTTACATCACCACGATGTTCGCCTCCGACATACGCTACGGACTCAACAAGGTAAGACTCTTGTCCGAAACCGACGAACTGACCAACATACTGAATCGCAGGGGTTTCGCCATCATCGCCGACCGCCTGTTCGGGCAAACCGTCCGCTACAACAGACCCCTCAGCCTCCTGCTGATCGATTGCGACAACCTGAAACTGGTCAACGACAAACTGGGACACAAGGCTGGTGATGCCCTGCTGGTAGCGTTGGTGAAAGGGATTCAGGACCAGCTTCGCCATACCGACATACTGGCGCGTCAGGGCGGTGACGAATTCCTTGCGCTGTTGCCCGAAACGCCCGTCGGCGGAGCTTATGATGCCGCCGAAAAGATACGGGTGGCGGTTGAATCGATCGCGCTGGCGATTAACGGCGAACTCGTCCGTTCCACGGTCAGTATCGGAGTGGCAAGCTACCCCGCCGATGGCGGCACGCTCGATCTCCTGCTGGCTCGCGCCGACCGCAACATGTACCAGGCCAAGCTTGCCGGCCGCAATCGGATCTATCCCCAGCCCTCAGGCGCTGCCGCAGCTGCTGCCGACGCCTGAGACCGCTCAGGGATACAGGCCGCGTTGTTCGCGGGCGGCCAATACGCGCTGGCAGGCCGTGATGAAGGCTGCCGTGCGGATCGAGACCTTGCGTTCCTGCGCAATCCGCCAGATGGCGTCAAAAGCCTTGACCATGATGCTTTCGAGGCGGGCATTGATTTCCTCCTCGCTCCAGAAGAAGCTGGAAAAATCCTGCACCCACTCGAAGTAGGACACGGTGACGCCGCCGGCATTAGCCAGCACATCGGGAATGACCAGGATGTAGCGATCGCGCAGGATGTCGTCGGCGGCGGGCGTGGTCGGTCCGTTGGCGCCTTCAACCACGATCTTTGTCCGCAGCCGATGCGCGCGCGCCGGCGTCACCTGGCCCTCGAGGGCAGCCGGGACGAAATATTCGCACTCGAGTTCCCAAAAGTCGTCTTCGCTGACGGGCGCCGCGCCGGGAAAACCGGACAGGCTGCCGTGCGCGGCGACATGCGCGAGCGCGGCCGGGACGTCGATCCCGGCCGGATTGGCCAGCGTGCCCTCGGCGTCCTGCAGCGCAATCACTTTTGCACCGTTCTCGCGAAAAATCCGCGCCGCGATGCCGCCGACATTGCCGAAACCCTGAATCACCACGCGCGCGCCATCAATCGGAACCCCCATGCGCAACCCTGCTTCGCGGGCAGCAATGTAGACGCCGCGCCCGGTGGCCTCCTGGCGTCCGAGCGAACCGCCCAGCGCAACCGGCTTGCCGGTGACGACACCGCTGGCGGTGTGGCCGACGTTGACCGAGTAGGTGTCCATCATCCACGCCATGGTCTGCTCGCTGGTGCCGACATCAGGCGCCGGGATATCCTTGTCCGGCCCGATGACGATGCCGATTTCCGAGGTATAGCGGCGGGTGATGCGTTCCAGTTCTGCACGCGAGAAGTCGCGCGGATTGATGCGGACGCCGCCCTTGGCGCCGCCGAAGGGCAGACCCAGCGCGGCGTTCTTCACCGTCATCCAGCCGGCAAGCGCCATCACTTCGTTCAGCGTCACCGCCGGATGGAAGCGCACCCCGCCCTTGCCGGGCCCGCGCGACAGGTTGTGCTGAACGCGATAGCCCTCGTAGTGTGCGATGCTGCCGTCATCGCGGATGATGGGCACGTCGACGATCAGGACACGCTTGGGTCGCTTGAGGGTTTCGATCCAGTGCGACAACGGCCCCAGATGGGGCGCGACGCGGTCGATCTGCTCGAGAAAGCTGGCCCACGGTTCGGGGCGCGCGGGATCAAGGTAGGAAAGGCTGTTGTGATTTGTCGTCATGGCGATCTCCGTGTGTTCTCCGGCATTTGAAAGCGGTCAGTCAGACAGACGACCACACCCGTGCACCCCAATCATAGCGGTCGGACAGGATTCACAACAGTCACGCCGGAATATCGGAGATCAGCTGCCCGTCCCCTGCCGCGGAAAACCATACTTCATGGATGAGCTTCCCGCTTCGGGAAACTCGCTTCGGACGCAGGATGGTTACAATCACATCATGAACATTCCCCTCCTGCGCGGCACCGAACTGCGTGAACTCGAAACACGTCACGCCGGCGCATGGCCGCCGCTGATGGAACGCGCCGGTCGCGCCACCGCCGACCATGCCCGACAGTTGTTGCAAGGCAGCCGCGCACCGGTGCTGATCCTCGCCGGTCCTGGCAACAACGGTGGCGATGCGCGGGTCATGGCGCGCGTGCTGCAGCAACGCGGCACGGCCGTGGTGGTTGCCGGCCCCGGCGACGCAGTTCCGGCGGGCCGGTACGGCATGGTGGTCGATGGCCTGTTCGGCATCGGCCTGACGCGACCGATCGTCGGTCCCTATGCAGATCTGATAGCCCGCATCAACGCTTTCCCCGGCCCGGTGCTGGCGCTCGACATTCCCAGCGGCCTCGACGGCAACACCGGGCGCGTACTCGGCGTTGCGGTGCGCGCCACGCATACGCTGAGCTTCATCGGCGGCAAGCCGGGGCTGTACACGCTCGACGGCCCGGATCATTGCGGGCACGTCAGCGTGGTCGATCTCGGCCTGCGCCTCGACAAGTTTCCCGGCGCCCTGCTCGCCGTCGACGATTTCCGCGAGTGCCTGATTCCACGTTCCCGCAACAGCCACAAGGGCAGCTACGGTTCGCTGGCGGTGATCGGCGGTGCGGCCGGCATGACGGGCGCGGCGCTGCTGGCGGCACGCGCGGGTCTGAAGCTGGGCGCCGGCCGCGTCTTCGTCGGTCTGCTGCAAGCGCTTGCCGTCGATCCGCTGCAGCCGGAACTCATGCTGCGTTCGGCTGATGACGCGCTGGCACAGGCCACGACGGCCGTGGTCGGCCCTGGCCTCGGCGATTCCGATGCCGCCGTGGAGATGCTTCGCCGTGTCGCCAGCGCCGACTTTTCACTTTTGCTCGATGCCGACGCCTTGAACCTGCTCGCCGCCCATCCGGTGCTGGCCGCGCATGTTGCCCGCCGCGCGGCCACCACGGTCATCACGCCGCATCCGGCCGAAGCCGCACGCCTGCTCGCGACCACCGTCGAGGCGGTACAGGCCGACCGCGTCGGCGCTGCGCTTGAACTGGCGCAACGCTTCAAGGCTCACGTTGCGCTCAAGGGCTGCGGCACGATCGTCGCCCATCCCGACGGCGGCTGGCGCATCAACACCACGGGCAATCCGGGGCTGGCCTCGGGCGGCACCGGCGACGTGCTCTCCGGCATGGTCGGCGCGCTGCTGGCGCAAGGCTGGCCGGCCGCAGCGGCCTTGTCAGCCGCGGTGCACCTGCATGGCGCAGCCGCCGACGCACTGGCCGCCAGCGGCGACGGCCCGATCGGCATTGCCGCCGGCGAACTGATCCCGATCGCACGCACACTGCTCAATCGACTGATCACCGCGAATGCCTGAAGCCCACCGCAAGGTCGGCTTCGCCGTGCTGCTGATGCTCGGCGCGACCCTGTGTTTTGCAGCGCTCGACGCCACGTCGAAACACCTATCGCAGACTTACCCGATACCCATGATGGTCTGGGGTCGTTATACCTTCCATTGCCTGATGATGCTGATCTTCCTCGCGCCCTCGATGCGCCTGCAACTGGTCGCCACCACGCGTCCCGGCGCCCAGATTACGCGTGCGCTGATGCTGGTCGGCACCACGGGCTTTTCCATGGCCGGCTTTTCCATGATGCCGCTGGCCGAAAGCACCGCCTTCCTGTTCATCACGCCGCTCGTGGTGGTGATCCTCTCGCACTGGCTGCTCAAGGAATCCATCACCGGCATCCACTGGATCGCCGTCATCGCCGGATTCTGCGGGGCGCTCCTGATCGCCCGTCCCGGCGGCGCGCTGAACCTGCATGGCATTTTCTGGATGTCGCTGGCCGCCGCCTGCTATGCGATCTACCAGATCCAGACGCGGCAACTCTCGCCGACCGAGAACACCGTCACCATGCTGTTCTACACCGCGCTGGTGGGTACCGTATCGATGACGCTGGCGGCGCCGCTTTACTGGGGCGGCCCGATGCCGAACTGGATCGATGCGGCGCTGATCGCATCGTTGGGCATTTATGGCGGCACCGGCCACCTGATGCTGACCCGCGCCTTCCGCTACGCCAACGCATCCTTCCTTTCGCCCTTCCTCTACGCCCAATTGGTCTGGGCCATGCTGCTGGGCTGGCTGTTCTACCAGCACCTGCCGGATATGCTCTCTGTGGCAGGCATGGTGGTGATCGTCGGCAGCAGCCTGTCCATCGCCGTCGCCGAGCGCATGCGGCGACAAGCCTGATACAGTAGCGACGCCACCGCCGCATTTACCCGGAGGACGCCCATGTTGCAGAGCCTCGACAGGATCGTTCCGCAGCGCTACCACGCTTGGGCCCTGTGCGCCTTGCTCACCGGCTGTTGCCTGGCACTGCTGGCCTTCTCCGCGCTCTGGCTGTGGCCAGCGCTGGTCTTCGGCGCACTGACCCTGATCGGCCTCGTCGATTTCCTCCAGCCGCGCCAGGCCATCCGCCGCAATTATCCGGTGCTGGCCCACTTCCGCTTCTTCTTCGAATACATCCGGCCGGAGATCCGCCAGTACTTCATCGAAGCCGACTCAGAGGAACTGCCCTTCTCGCGCGCCCAGCGCTCGATCATCTACCAACGGTCGAAGCAGGCCCTCGACAAGCGCCCCTTCGGCACCCAGCTCAACCTCTATGAGCCGCATTACGAATGGATCAACCATTCGATCGCCCCGGTGCACATCGAAAGCCACGACTTTCGCATCACGGTGGGCGGTCCGGCCTGCACCCGGCCCTATGCCGCCAGCGTCTTCAACATCTCGGCGATGAGTTTCGGCGCGCTCTCGGCGAACGCCATCCTGGCGCTCAATGAAGGCGCAAAGCGCGGCAACTTCTTCCACGACACCGGCGAAGGCTCGATCTCGCGCTACCACCGCCAGAACGGCGGCGACCTGGTCTGGGAGATCGGCAGCGGTTATTTCGGCTGCCGCGATGCCGAAGGAAAATTCGATCCCGACAGATTCGCCGAGAATGCCGCGCTGGACCAGGTCAGGATGATCGAGATCAAGCTATCGCAAGGTGCCAAGCCGGGACACGGCGGCGTCCTGCCCGGCGCCAAGGTGTCACCGGAAATTGCTGCGGCACGCGGCGTACCGGTCGGCACCGACTGCATCTCGCCGGCGCGGCATTCGGCTTTCGCTACCCCCATCGAACTGCTCGAATTCATCGCCCGACTGCGCGAACTCTCGGGCGGCAAGCCCGTCGGCTTCAAACTGGCGATCGGCCATCCCTGGGAATGGTTCGCCATCGTCAAGGCCATGCTGAAGACCGGCATCGCGCCGGACTTCATCGTCGTCGATGGCGGCGAAGGCGGCACCGGTGCCGCCCCGCTGGAATTCACCGACCACGTCGGCGCACCGCTGCGCGAAGGCCTGATGCTGGTGCACAACACCCTGGTCGGCGTCAATCTGCGCAACCAGATCTGCATTGGCGCCTCGGGCAAGATCGTCACCGCCTTCGACATGGCGCGCACCATTGCCACCGGCGCCGACTGGTGCAATTCCGCGCGCGGCTTCATGTTCGCGCTGGGCTGCCTGCAGGCGCAGACCTGCCACACGGGGCACTGCCCGACCGGCGTCACGACGCAGGATCCGGTCCGCATGCGTGCGCTCGACGTCGGCGACAAGTCGGCGCGCGTGCACCAGTTCCATCGCAACACGCTCATCGCCTTGAAGGAAATGCTGGGCGCCGCCGGCCTGAACCATCCGAGCGAGTTGGGGCCGGAGCATGTCATACGTCGCGTCTCCGCCACCGAGGTCCGCTCGCTGGCGGCGCTGCACCACTGGGCCAGGCCCGGCGAACTGCTTTCCGGCGTGCCCGACCATCCGGTGTTCAAGGTGTTCTGGGACGTCTCGCGTGCCGACAGTTTCGCTGCTCCCTCAACCACACTGAGCCTGCGCGGATCGAAGATGCAGTGATGCCCGGGTGCTAAACTCCTTCGCTTCCGCAACGACACGTTCACGACAATGGAATTCCCCTTACAGCTAGCCGCCGAAGTGCAACGCAACGTGCTCGCCGCACTGGCCGAAGACATCGGCGGCGGCGACCTGACGGCGCTGCTGAGTCCCGCCAGCAAGCGTTCCCTCGGCACCGTGGTCAGCCGCGAAGATGCCGTGCTGGCCGGCACCGCCTGGTTCGACTCCTGCTTCCGCCGGCTCGATCCGCTGACGGAAATTCGCTGGAACCTGCGTGACGGCGACACCCTCCGCGCCGGCGAAACCGTGTGCGAAATCGAGGCCAGCACCCGCGCCCTGCTCAGCGCCGAGCGCGCCGCGCTGAACTTCCTGCAACTGCTGTCGGCCACCGCCACCGCCACGCGCCTCTATGTCGACGCCGTGGCCGGCACCGGCGCACGCATCGTGGATACGCGCAAGACGCTGCCCGGACTGCGCCTGGCGCAGAAGTACGCCGTCACCTGCGGCGGCGGCAAAAACCATCGCCTCGGCCTCTATGACGGCATCCTGATCAAGGAAAACCACATCATCGCTGCCGGCGGCGTGACCGCTGCCCTGCAGCAGGCCCGTGCCATCGGGCGCAATGACGTGTTCATCCAGATCGAAGTGGAAACACTCGAACAACTCGCCGAAGCCCTCGATGCCGATGCCCGCATGATCCTGCTCGACAACATGGACCTCGCGCAGATGCGCCAGGCGGTCGGACTCACCGCAGGTCGCGCCGAACTCGAAGCATCGGGCGGCGTCAGCCTGGAAACCGTGCGCGCCATCGCCGAAACCGGCGTCGACCGCATCTCGATCGGCGGCCTGACGAAGAATGTGCGCGCCGTCGATCTTTCGCTGCGGCACAGCGAGGGCTGATCTGCTAGAATTCGCGCCCTGTCTGCACGGGCAAGAGCCGTGCTGGCAACAGCGGAGAGGTGGATGAGCGGTTTAAGTCGCACGCCTGGAAAGCGTGTTTAGGATAATATCCTAACGAGGGTTCGAATCCCTCCCTCTCCGCCATACCTCGAATAACTACGCGCATTTCGGCGCGTTTTTATTTCGTGTATGCCATTCAGTAGATCATTGCAGTCTCGATGGCCGCCGTTGCGCCAGCACCGACTTTCACCAAGCATTGACCACCGGACCGATTGATCTCGCGGCGTTCTTCCACCGGGAATTCGCGCATCGCATCGAGCGAATTGGGCTGGTTTCCGTAAAGCCGTTCGCCATCGATGGAGGTGCCCACGACGTTTCTGAGATCGTAAATCCAGACATCGTCTGGATGATTCACAATCACTGCATGCCTTCTGCTGATTCCGGCCTGGTCGAAAGGAATGTTGTTCGCTGCAAGCCTGCCGAGCGTAATCAGTGGGGTCTGAAATCAATACTCATACGTGCCTACGAATTGGTCGGGTTTACCCCGAAGCTGGAGGTGGCGGTTCAGTCCGCTTGCCGCGGGTCCACCTGTGCCAGGTTCAGGCGATAACCCACGCCGCGAAGTCCGACGATGGGATTTTCTATTCCGCTAACCTCGGCAAGTTTCCCGCGCAGGTGTGACAGATGCACCTCGAGCCCGCGGTTCAACGAATCCCAATCCCGGCCGTAGATGCGCCGGAACATTTCCTCGCGCGACAGGGTCTGGCTCTCGGCCTGCGCCAGTGTCGACAGGACCAGGGACTCCATCTCCGTCAGCTTGGCGCCGCGCCCGTCCGCATGCGTCAGCCGCTGCTCACGCACCTCGAATATAACTTCGCCGAATTGAATGTTAAGCAACGGCTGCGCCGGTTGCTGCTGTGCACGGCGCAGTGCATTTCTCACACGCGCCAGCAGCACCTCGGGCTGAAACGGCTTGGTCACATAGTCGTCGCCGCCGATATTCAAGCCTTTGACGATCATTTCTTCCGAGGAATAGCCGGAAAGGAAAACGAGCGGAATGCTCGATGTGGCGCGGATCTTCTGCGCGATGGAAATACCGTCTTCATCCGGTAGTCCGATGTCGAGCACGATGACGTCGACCGCGCTCTCGTCTACCATGCGGCGCAACTCCGCGCCGCCACTGGCCATAACCACTTCGTATTCCTTCTCAAGGAGAAGGCGAAGCAGATTGCACAAATCGGCATCATCGTCGAGAACTGCGACTTTGGGTTTCTTCGCGCCCATCGACAGCATTGAATCCCATTTGAATGGGAGAAGACATTCCCCTCCTCGCCAGCTCATTCTAAGGCATGTGGCGGCGACGGCCCTTTTGGCTGCCGGCAATCTTGCGATCAAATGGATGGTCAAGGCAAGAACGGTCGCGTGCAGACCGAGGGCAAGTTACAGCAATTCAACCCGGTCCAATTGGCTGAACTCGGCGGTCTCCCGGGACAGCGAGAGCGCGGTACCGCAGGCGCCTGATGGATCAGGATCAAGCTGACGGTGCAACTGGCGGGAGCGAGGGCGGCTTCATCCTCATCGAGCGATTCTTTCGGAGAGCCATGCTCTCCTCAATCAGGGCCCATTTCGGCAATTCTGAAATAGCCTCTCAGCTAGTTCATTTCAGCGATTTCCAGATAAGTGCGGATGGCATCGCGCGCGTACCCGCTTTGGCCGGGTGCCAACTCCAGCGCGAGCATCTGTTTCTGCCCCAGGCTAACCTCCGATGACGCATCCACGTATCGCTGGGTCATGGCGAGCAGCCCGTTCAGCGTAGCCGGATCCTCCAGATCCAGGTGCAACGAGCGGACGAGTTTCAGAACCCTGGGGTCGCCCAGGGCCCTCTTCAGCATGCCGGACTGGTTTTGACGCATGGCGGGCACGGGGTTGATTTTCATAATTTTTGTTTAGCGTTCATTCGCTTGATTCGGCAGCATCGCCCGTCGCGGTTAGCGCTACCGGCGATTCCCTGTTTGGCCTTGCTGGTTTAGAGAGTCGAGCAACAGCGCCAGAATCAGGGCCTGCACCAGCTCAGCCATGCTCGTGCCCGGCTGCACGCCGTTGCGGGAAAGGGCCGAGTGCCCGGCCCTGGAGATGTCCACCTTCGTGCTTGGCGAGGGGCTGGCCATCTGCTCTGCCGCCGCAGACTTCGCCACTCCATTGGCCGAGCCCGTCATCGTCACCATGCCGCCCGGGTTGGACGCGTGCGCACCTGCT
>JBIKKY010000096.1:0-7464 GCA_044360105.1 Sulfuritalea sp. | reverse complement strand
TGCAGGCGACGCACCGCGCGCGTGACGGCGACATACAGCACGCGCGCCGCTTCGTTGCCGGCGCGTTCGCGCTCC
The DNA here is from genome assembly GCA_044360105.1 of Sulfuritalea sp. Classification (GTDB taxonomy): domain Bacteria; phylum Pseudomonadota; class Gammaproteobacteria; order Burkholderiales; family Rhodocyclaceae; genus Sulfuritalea. The sequence goes on along the minus strand of JBIKKY010000096.1, from coordinate 7,389 downwards.
ATGTCCTGCAGGAAATCATGCACGGTCGGCTCGCTTTTGCCGCGCCGGCGACGACGGTTGACCGGCGCCACCAGCAGGCGCTCGCCTTCGTCCAGCGGGAAGCTGTCCCAGGCCAGCAGAGGCGCCTCGGGCGACGGCGCGGGTCGATGCAGGCCGGGCAGGATCACGGTGTCGAATTCCAGCCCCTTGGCCTTGTGGATGGTCATCAGTTGCAGGCGGCCGTCGGCCTGCGCGTCGGGCGCGGCGAACAGGCGCGCCATGTCGTCTTCCAGGCTGTCGAGCGCGAAACGCCCCGCCGCGTCGAGTTGGTCGAGGCGCTTGAAGAAGGCGCGCGCATCAGCCAGGCCCGCCGCATCCGCGGCACCAGCGGCATCGACCAGGGCGTCGGCGCCGCCGAGCTTCTTCCATGTGTCCTCGACCCAGCGCCGGCGCGCCTGTTGGCCCTGCCCGGCCAGCGCCTCGGCCATGACCTCGCGCAAATGCGCCAGGCGCCGCCGGCCGTCGGCCGAGAGGCGCGCCACGCGCGGCGCGTCGTGCAGCAGCGACCAGATCGTCGCCTCATGGTCGTCACCTGCCAGCGCATGCAGGTCGGCCAGGGTCAGCCCGCACCAGGGTGCGCGCAGGATGGCGAGCCAGTGCAGGCGGTCGCCGCGATGATGCAGGGCGCGCGTCAGCGAAATCAGGTCCTGAACCGCCTGGCGGCCCAGCAGCGGCTCGATCTCGACCGCGGTATGTCGCCAGCCGGCGGGGTGGCGGCGGATGGCGGCGACCAGCGCCGCCAGGTGGTCGCGCGCGCGCACCAAAACCGCGATGCGCCGCGTCGGATCGACGCGCCATTCGGCCTCGATGATCGCCACCATGCGTGCGGCTTCGACTCGCGCCGCGGCGGCGCTGTCGCCTTTGTCGGCCAGCAGCGCATGCACGGCAACGCCGGCGTCGGGCAGGAGTTCGCGCGTGGCGACGAAGGGCCGGTAACTGATCTCGCCGCGCAGCGGCTCGTCGCGGCCGGGAAAAATGGCCGGGAAGGCGGCGTTGATCCACTCGACCAGCGGCGTACAAGCACGGTTGTTGCGCGACAGGCGCAAGGGCGTCAGCGCCAGATCGCCTATGCCGTGCGATTTGGCGCGGAGGAAGAGCCCCACCTCGGCCTTGCGGAAACGGTAGACCGACTGCATCGGATCGCCGACGCAGAACAGCGTGCGGCCGTCGCCGGCGCCCTGCCCGCCGCTCCAGCCGGCGGTCAGGCGTTCGAGCAGTTCGATCTGCGTCGGGCTGGTGTCCTGGAATTCGTCGACCAACAGGTGGCGGATGCGCCAGTCGAGGCGCAGGCCGAGGTCGGTCGGGTCATCCTCGTTGCCCAGGGCAGCGATCGCGCGCGCCGCCAGTTCGCCGAAATCGACCTCGCCGGCCTCGCGGAACACCAGCCACAGTTCCGCCGCGGCGAGCTTCATCAACTGCACCAGGGCGCGCACAATGGCGTCGTTATCGTGTTCCGGCGTCGGCAGGCGGCGCACGCGGACCAGGGCGGCGACCTGGTCCGCATTCAGGCTTTCCAGCGAGGCAAGCATGGCGTCCTTCTGCGCCTTGAATTCCTTGCCGGCGGGAAAGCCGTTTTTCACGTTCACTGTCTTGCGTGCCGTGTCGTCCTGCGTCAGCAGGAAGGTGGCCAGGGCGCGCCAGCGTGGCAGGTCGGTGACGGCGGCGGCCAGCGGCGCGTTCCAGCCGGCCAGCGGGCTGGCCGCATCCGCGCCGCCTTGCTGCGCGGCGGCGAAGCGCGCCAGCGGCATCCAGGGCGCCTGCCAGGCGGCATCGAGTGTCAGCGCGGCGTGCGCGAGTTGCTGGCCGAGTATGTCCTCCAGCGCCGAGGCGATCGCCGATTCCGGATCGTCGAGCGCGGCCGAGGATTGCAACAGCGCGCGCCACTGTTCGCGCCGCGCCAGCATCGCCACCAGCAGTTCGATCAGGCGCGCCGCGTCGTTGTCCATCCAGGCCAGCGCCGCAGCCACGGCCGCCGCGTGTTCGGCGCCCTCTGCACCCTCTGCCTCATCCTCCAGATGCTCCAGCGCGCGCCGCGCCGCCTCGCGGTAGTGCCGGCCGGCATCTTCGACCGTCGCCGGCTGGGCGCCGAAGCGCGACAGCAGCGGCATCTGCCGCGCCAGCCCGGCACACAGCGCATCGATGGTGGTCAGGCGCAAGCGCCCCGGCTGCGCTTCGATCTGCCAGCCGCGCTCGGCCGAGCGCGCCAGCGCCGCCCGAGCCAGGTCGAAGGTGATGCGTTTGTGCGCCGCCTCGGGCGGCACGCCGCCGCGCGCGCGCTCCAGGCTTTCGGCGATGCGCTGGCGCATTTCGCCCGCCGCCTTGTTGGTGAAGGTGATGGCGACGATCTCTTCGGGCTCGGAGGCTATCGCCAGCAGGCGCAGGTAGCGCTGCGTCAGCAGTTCGGTCTTGCCGGCGCCGGCCGGCGCCTCGACGATGAAGGAGTCGAGATCGAGGGCGCGGCGGCGGTTGAAGTCGTCTTCGGCGATCAGGTCCATTTTGAAACCCTTCACCACAGAGACACAGAGGCACGGAGAAATTCAGAACCTGTTTTCTCGTTGCAGTTCTCTGTGTCTCCGTGTCTCCGTGGTTCAAGCAATTTCATTGCCCTTCCTCGAACTGCTGCTTGCGTTCGGCGAGCCTCAGCAACGGTTTCACGTCGCAATACTGCAGGTGCTTTTCGTCCTCGAAGACCACGGCCGCCGTACCCTGCTTCACCTCGCGCGCGATCTCGCGGATGCGCTCGGCCCACACTTCGCGCAGCGCCGCCCAGTCGGGAAAATCCTGCTCGCCGTAGCGTCGCCGCTGCTGCGCGAGCGCCTTCACCCCCGGCAGCAGGGCCTCGTCCGCGGCGACGCCGAAGAATGCCGGATCCTCGCGCGTCACCCGCGCCAGCGCGACGGCGGCCACGGCGCGATCGGGAAAGGCCAGCGCGGCATAGATCGGCAGCTGCGGTTCGAGGATGCGCGCGGCGCCCCAACTGCCGCTGCGGTCGCTGCGCCCGCTCTTGTAGTCGATGACGGCCAGCCGGCCGTCGTCCAGTTGATCGACGCGATCGACCACCACGCTGATCGGCAGGCCCTCAATGTCGAGGCGATGACGCTCCTCGCAGGCCTGCACGCGGAATGGCGGGCGCGTGGCTTCGAGTTCGAGCCAGCACGCCAGCAGTTCGGCCAAGCGTTGCGCCTCGAGCGCGCGCAAGCGCGGCGGCAGCGGCTCGACGGCATCGCGGTCGTGCGCGTCCAGCGCCAGCCCGACGACGCGGTCGATCTCCGCCGCGCGCAATCCCGCATCCATGGCCAGCAGTTCGGCCAGACCGCGCCCGGCCCAGAAGGCTTCCAGCGCGGCATGCAGGAGCGAGCCGCGCACCATGGCATCGAGGCCAAAAGTCGGCGCCGGCAACACGGCGGCGCCGAGCCGGTAGTGATGGAAGGCCCACGCCGGACACGCCGCCTGGGCAGCCAGCAGGCCGGTGCCGCCGCGCACACGCTCATCGGCGCCGACTTCGGGGGCCCGCGCATCGTAGATGCGCTCCAGGATGGCATGGTGGATGCGTTCGACCTGGCCGGCAACTGCCGCCGGCGGCGGCGATGCGTCCGGCGTCGTGACGACAAGGCCGGCCAGCAACGGGCTGGGGCGCAGGGTCTTTTCGCCTTCCTTCTGCGACCAGGAGAACACCACCTCAGGCGCGCTGGCGCACCACAGCGCCTGCGTTTCGCGCGCGGCATCGGCGAGACAGTCGGCGCGCGCGGCGGGGATGCCGGCACGGCGCTGCAACTCCGCCGGCAGGATGGAATTTGGCCGCGGCGCGGGCGGCCAGGCGCCCTCGTTCACGCCGATCACCCACAGCCCATCGACCGCCCCGGCCGTGGCCTCATCGAGGCTGCAGACTTCGACGCGCGGCGCAGTTCGCCTGCGGACACGAAAAGCGCGGTCGCGGCACTGCCGGCGCAACTGGCGCAGCGCCTCGCCGCGATCGATACGACCGAGAATGGCATCGAGCGAAGCCAGGCCCGCCATCAGTTCGCGCAACTCATCCAGCGCGCCGGCTTCCGCCGCCAGCAAGGGACGTTGGCCGGGCCAGCCGAGCGTGTCGAGCAGTTCGGCAAAAGCCCGACCCCAGGCCGACGGCGCCTGGCGGCGCGTGGCCGCGCGCGTCGCACCGAGCAGGACATCGAGTTGCGCCAGCAGGTGCGGCGCCGGCACAGCGCCGGCGAGGCGACCGATGGCGGCACGGAAACGTTCCAGGCTGGCTTCGGGCGGCAGGCTTTCGCGCAGGTTGGCTTCTATGCGGGCACGGGCGTCGGCCTCATCGACATCCGCCGACCAGCCCGGCGCGCAGAGCAAGGCGCCGAAATCGGCTTGCGCGATGCGGCGCGGGCTGGCGTAGATCTGCAGCAGGGACAGCGCGGTGTCGACCAAGGGCTGCGCAGCCAGCGGTTCGCCGCCGACAAACGCGTAATCGCGTTCCTGTGCGGCCCAGCCGGCGCCGACGGCGTCGCCATGCAGGGCCACGGCCAGCGCCGCATCGAGTGGCCGGCGGCAGGCTGGCAGCTCGGCCACCGCGATGCGCAGGCGCAGGCGACGCTCGCCGCCCTGCGCCTGGCGCTGGCGCGCCCAGTGCGCGGCGGCCCGGCATTCCGCCTCCGCGTCGGGACATTCGATGCCGCGCGGCGCCACGTCGCTGCCGCAACCGAAATCGACGCGAAAGAGATCGACGCCGCGCGTCTCCAGCACCAGCAAAAGCCTTGAGACCGCCGGATCGGGCAGAATGAAACCGGCGAGGCCGACACGCGCCGGCAGGCCGCCGATGCCGCGCTCGACGCAGGCGATGCGCCAAGCCAGGATCGCGTCCATGCCGCGCCAGTCGCCATCGCGACTGGCGGCATCGACATCCTCGCGCCAGCGCAGGAAGGCCGTGTATTCCGCGTTGTGCAGGGCATCGGGCACCTCGATGCGCCAGCTTCGCTGCAGGCTGGCCGCTTCCATCGCCGCCAGCGCCATGCCCTCGCGGTCGAAGAGATCGGCGGCCGCGCCGGTATCGCGCGCGATCGCCTGTTCCCAGAGGTTGCGTTCCTGAACGTGGCCGAGGAAGCCACCGGCCGCCGCCTCAGGAGGAATCTCGCCGGAGAGCAGCGCCCGCGAAACCAGGCTGTCGAGCCACAACGCCGGCGTCGAACTTTGCAGGGCCTGCCAGGTGAGCGCGCCGCGCGCCGCCTGCAGATCGCCATGGGCGCGGCGCAGGTCGAGGGCGAGGCGCGCGGTGGCGCACAGCACCACCGGCTCCGGCCCGCCGGGCAGTTCGGCCAGCGGCAGGAGTGGCAAGTCGGGACGGATCAAGGCTTCACCCCGCCAGCGGCAGCATCAACGCGCCAAGGGCGCACAGGGTCGTGGTGACGATGAACACGGCGAGATCGGCGGGACGGACGGATTGAGCGGCAGATTGTTTGGCAGGTTGATGGGCAGACATGGGACTTCCTCCTTGAGAATGAGGAACAGTCTGCAGGAGCGAAAGCTCATGGCGTGAGCCTGTCGTCCTTCCCCAGCAATTCCGGCGCCTGGACCTCGCGCGGCAATGCCTCGACCGGATTCAGATCGCGGATTTCCCTGTCCTCACCCGCCACTTTCAGGTCGCGGAACTTGCGCGCCGAGACCAGCACGCGGCGCTCCATCGAAGCGACCGAATCGTTGTAGGCGCCAACCGCCTCGCCTAGATTCTTGCCGACGCGGCCCCAGTGCTCGGCCACGGTGGCGATGCGCTCGTAAAGCTCGCGCCCCAGCACGCTGATGCGCTCGGCGTTTTCGGTCAGCGCCTGCTGCGTCCAGCCGTAGGCGACGGCGCGCAGCAGCGCGATCAGCGTGGTCGGCGTGGCGAGGATCACGCGCGCATCGACCCCGGCTTCGATCAGCGAAGGATCGGCCTCCAGCGCGGCCGAGTAGAACATCTCGCCGGGGAGGAACAGCACGACGAAATCCGGCGAGGGCTGGAACTGCTCCCAGTAGGCCTTCTGGCCGAGCTTCTTCAAGTGGTCGCGCACCTGCCGGGCGTGGTCGGCCAGCTTGCGCTTTTTCTCGTCCTCGTCGCTCGCTTCCAGCGCTTCGAGGTAGGCGGCCAGCGGCGCCTTGGCATCGACCACGATGTTCTTGCCGCCGGGCAGCTTGACGATCAGGTCGGGACGCAGCCGTCCGTCCTCGGTGGTGGCGCTTTCCTGCTCGTAGAAATCGCAGTGGTCGAGCATGCCGGCCATCTCGACCACGCGCTTGAGCTGAATTTCTCCCCAGCGCCCGCGCGTCTGCGGCGCGCGCAGGGCCTTGACCAGGTTGCCGGTCTCCAGGCGCAGGGCGCCCTGCGCCTCGGCCATGGCGCGCACCTGCTCGGTCAGCGTGGCATAGGAATCGATGCGCGACTTTTCGATGCCCTGGATCTGCTGCTCGAATTTCTCCAGCGAGGTTTTCACCGGGGCCACCAGTTCGCCGATGGCGAGTTGGCGCTTGTCCAGGTCGGTCCTGGCGGCCGCCAGCGCCGCCGCCTGCTGCGCCTCCAGCGTGGCGCGGGCCAGTTCGAGGAAGGACTGGTTGTTCTTCGCCAGCGCATCGGCCGAAATCACCTTGAAGGCATCGGCGAAGCTGTCGCGCGCCGCCTCCAGCGTGGCCTGGCGCTCGGCGAACAGCGCCTGGTCCTTTTCCAGCTCGGTGGCCAGTTGTGCGCACCGTATCGCCAGCGCCGACTTTTCCTCGCGCAGCGCCGCCAGTTCGCTTTCCTGTGCGCCCAGCCGTGCCTGCGCTTCCTTCAAGCGCGCGGCGAACACGACGGCGACCAGACCGCCGCCGATCAGAAGTCCAACTAGCAGTGCAATGCCGATTTCCATGCCGCGTTCAATCCCGATTCACTATTGAAACCAAGAGTATCACTCCTGGCTGGCTCACCCGGTGATCCCTATTCATTGAAGCCGCGGATCAGACGGCCCGACTTCTTGGTCGGCCGGCCCTTCAGGTCCGCGCCCGGCGTCGGCGCGAGGCGGCGGATTTCCTCCTGCCGCAGCCGACGGGCTGCGCTCTCCGCTGTCTCCTCATAGAGCAGTCGCGCTTCGGGCGCCGGACGGCGCTGCCCGTTCAAGCCACGCACGATGACCGTCCACCGCACTTCGCCGGCGACGATGTCGATCTCATCGCCCGGTTTCAGCTCACGCGCCGGCTTGACCTGCTGCCCGTTCCATTTGATACGGCCACCATCGACCGCGGCGGCGGCCAGGCTGCGCGTCTTGAAGAAGCGCGCGGCCCACAGCCATTTGTCGATGCGCTGCCGCGTAGCATCAGCGTCGATCATCAAACAGGAGGCCTGGCGCAGGAGCC
>JBIKKY010000052.1:0-21787 GCA_044360105.1 Sulfuritalea sp. | reverse complement strand
GCCGCGGCGACGCGGCCGGTGCCGATGTAGCCCATGCCGAACTGGGTCGGCGTCATCTGCCAGTCGTCGAGCAAGGGCAGGATGCGATCCCACGGTGTCGTCAGTTCGCCGGGCGCGCCGTTGTAGCCGCGGTTCTTGAAATACACCCACGGGTTCAGCGGCGCCAGCCAGCCGGGGAAGTACTTGATGCCGGCGATCGCCACCCGCGCCTGCGGCCGGGCGCAGGCCAGGATCCGCGCCAGCGCCGCCGGCGAGCGCAGCACGTCGTGGGTGTAGTGGAACAGCAGTGCGTCGACCGCTTCCGGCAGTTCCACATCCTGTGCGGCGCTTTGCACCAGGCGCACGTTGCCCCAGCCCGAGTCGACCTGGCGCTGGCGCGCGATGGCGAGCATCTCGGGGCTCTGGTCGCAGCCATAGACCATGCCGCCTTCGCCGACGGCGGCACGCAGCAGCGCCAGGCTCAGGCCCGTGCCGCAGCCGACATCGAGCACGCGCTGGCCGGGCTGCAACTGCAGTGCGGCGATGGCGCGTTCGCGGATCGGCCAGGTCGGCCCGCAACTCGCGTCGTAACCGGCGGCGCGCTTGCGATACTTGGCGATCGACTTCTCCCGGACGGGTCCGTCGGCCTGCGGATCGGTAATCTGGGGCATGGGTGAGCGCATCGGGGATTCGTTGCTTTGGTCAGTATTCCGTGCCGGACGGCGGCGGTCAAATGCGGCAAGCGGCGCGAGAGCTTACTCCCGACTCGCCATGGACCGGCAAAGCGCCGGTAGATTCCCTTGGGATCCACTGAATAAGTCCGTCACACCGGCGAAGGCCGGTGTCCAGGTGTCTGAAAGCACTGGGGTTCGGCTTTCGCCGGAACGACGAATTGGGATTTGTTCAGCACTTCCCTTGTGCATGCGCAAACGCCGTAGCGCCGGCGCCGTCCCGCCGGGGGATACCAGGGTCACGGGTCAGTGCCTGATTCCCCCAAATACATCCTGCCGCGCCGCCTTGCTTATCGCCACGATGGCGGGATGGGTGAGGCGGCGCTCGGTGCTGATCGCGTAGAGGTGCTCGACCACCGAGTCGATGCGGCCGATTTCCTCGACCTTGTACTGTTCGCAGACATGGGCGGCAATCGCGGTCGGCGCGACGAACAGCCCGGCGCCGGCCTGGCCGAAGGATTTCATCAGCGCACTGTCGTCGAACTCGCCGACGATCTGCGGCCGCAAGCCGTTGGCATCGAGCCACTGCAGCAATTTCGGCCGGATCGCGACGTCCTCGCCCGGCAGCAGGAAAGGCGCATTGTCGAGCATGGCGGGAAAGCTGCCGGACAGCTTCTTTGCCAGGGGGCGGGTGGCGAACACGGTCAGATCGCTTTCGCCCAGCAGGTGGCTGTAGCCGCGCACATTCAGGTTCGTCGGCATCGGCCGGTCGGCAATGATCAGGTCGAGCCGGTGGATGGACAGGTCGGCCAGAAGCGAGGCCAGACGCCCCTCGCGGCAGATCAGCCGCACCGGTTCTTTGAGCTTGAGCGCCGGATCCACCAGCCGGTAGGCGACCGATTTCGATACGGAATCGGCGATGCCGACCCGGAACGGCAACGACTTCCGGGTCTGCTGGCCGCGCAGGACCTCCTGCAACTCGTCGGCGACGGTGAAGATCTCCTCCGCGTAGCTGACGATGCTGCGTCCGGCATCGGTGGTTTCCAGGTTGCGGCCGACGCGGCGGAACAGTTCCACGCCCAAAGCCGCCTCGAATTCGCGCAACTGTCCGCTGATCGAATGCGGCGTCAGGTGCAGCTGCTCCGCGGCGCGGGCAATGCTGCCGGTCTTGGCCACCATCCAGAAATACCGCAAGTGCTTGAAGTTGAGCGCCGCCATCGTGCCATCCCTCGTGGTTCCTGCCAATCGCGATCGTCGGCAGGCAAAGAATAACATCGAACTTCTCGATGTGTTACATCAAAATAATCGACTTGTTCGATCTTTCGTCGCCGCCTAGCATCTGCTCCTTGTCCAACCTGACAGGAGCAGGCTTCATGCGTATCGACATCAAGGCCAGTGGATTCGACCTGACGGACGGGCTGCGCGAGCACACCGTGCGGCGCCTGCAGTTCGCCCTGGGCTGGGCCAACCACGATGTCCGCACGGTCACCGTGCGCCTGTCCGACATCAACGGGCCGCGCGGCGGCAAGGACAAGCGCTGCCGCATACAAGTCCCTTTCCCCGGTACCCGGCACGTGGTGATCGAGGATACCGAGTCCGATCTCTACGTCGCCATCGATCGCGCCGCCGAGCGCACCGAACGCGCCGTGGTGCGCCGCCTGGAACATTTGCGCGAGTTCCCCCATGCCCGCCTCGGCGGCCGGGAAGCCCCCGAAGCCGAAGCCGAAGCCTATGCCGGGCGCGATGCCGTCGCGGCAATGGGCACCGATTGATGGCACCGAAAGGCGGGGTCAAGGCGAGCATCGCCACCGTCCTGCCATGACCGACTTATTTACCTGGGAAGCAGCGCGACCATGAAACTGGAAGAGCAGAAGTCCATCCTCGTCATCGCCCTGTATGCCGCGTTCGCCGACGGCATCAAGGCCGAGGGGGAACGCGAAGAAGTTCGCCGCATTGCCGCATCGCTGGCCGCTTCCATGCCCGATGCCGCAGGCGCTGTCGACCTCGCCGGGCTTTACCGGGACGTGCTCCTCAAGCGGACAAGCCTCGCCACGGCCGCCGCCGCGCTGAGCGAATCCGGCCAGCGTCAGCTGGCCTATGAAATGGCGGTGTGTGTCTGCGAGGCCGACGGTCGCCTCTGCGATGCCGAACGACGCTTCCTGAACGAACTGAAAGTTCTGCTCAAGCTCGACAGCGCCGTCACGGATCTCGTCGAAAACGAGATCGATACCCTTGTCGGGGAAATCGAATCGGCCGTGCCGGCGGCGCCAGTCGGCACCAAAGCCGCCGCCGGCCCCGTCGTCGCAGCGGTGCCCTCGGTTTCCGCGGCCGAACTGGACAAATCCATCCTCAACTACGCCATATTGAATGGCGCCCTGGAACTGCTGCCGCAATCCTGGGCCTCGATGGCCATCATTCCGCTGCAGGTCAAGATGGTCTATGGCATCGGCAAGTCCCACGGCGTCGAACTCGACCAGGGCCACATCAAGGAATTCATCGCCGCCGCTGGCGTCGGGCTTACCTCCCAGTACCTCGAACAGTTCGGCCGCAAGCTGCTCGGCGGCCTGCTCGGCAAGGTCGCCGGCAAAACCATCGGCAAGCTGGGCGGCGCCGCCACCGGCATGGCCTTCTCCTTCGCCACCACCTACGCGCTGGGCCAGGTGGCCAGGCGCTATTACGCCGGGGGGCGGACGATGAGCAGCGAGGTGCTGCGCGACAGTTTCCAGAATCTGCTAGGCCCGGCCAAGCAGATGCAGGCGCAGTACCTGCCGCAAATCCAGCAGAAGGCCGCGAAGCTTGATGTCGGCCAGATCATGGACATGGTTCGCGGCAAGCAAGGAGCCATGGCATGACCGACACCACGGTCAGCTTCGCCACCGGCCCGATGTGGGCCGGCTTCATCGTTTTCGTGCTGGCCATGCTGGCGCTCGACCTGTTCGTCTTCGGCGGCCGCAAATCGCACAAGGTCTCGGTCAAGGAAGCCGCCGCCTGGGTGGCCGTCTGGGTCAGCCTGGCGCTCAGCTTCGCCGGCCTGCTCTGGTGGTACCTGAACGACACCCAGGGCGCCGAGGTGGCGCAGAAGAAAACGCTGGAGTTCCTCGCCGGTTACTTGATCGAGCAGTCCTTGTCGGTCGACAACATGTTCGTCTTCGTCATGATCTTCAGCTACTTCGCCGTGCCGCCGGAATTGCAACGCCGCGTGCTGCTCTACGGCGTGCTCGGCGCCATCGTCATGCGTGCCGGAATGATCCTCGCCGGCGTCTGGCTGGTGCAACAGTTCGCCTGGATCCTCTACGTCTTCGGCGCCTTCCTGGTTGTTACCGGCATCAAGATGATCATCTTCGCCGAAGCGGAACCCGACCTCGAAAAGAACCCGCTGCTGCGCTGGCTGCGCGGTCACATGCGCATCACGCCCGAGTTCCACGGCGAGAAGTTCTTCGTGCGCAAGAACGGCATCCTCTGGGCGACGCCGATGTTCCTCGTGCTGGTGCTGATCGAAGCCAGCGACGTGGTATTCGCGGTCGACAGCATCCCGGCGATCTTCGCCGTGACCACTGACCCCTTCATCGTGTTCACCTCCAACATCTTCGCCATCATGGGCCTGCGCGCGCTGTACTTCCTGCTCGCCGACATGGCCGATCGCTTCCATCTGCTCAAGTACGGCCTGGCCCTCGTGCTGGTCTTCATCGGCGGCAAGATGCTCGTCATGCCCTGGTTCCACATGCCGATCCAGTGGTCGCTGACCGTCGTCGCCAGCATCATCGCCGTGTCGGTGGTGGCCAGCCTGGCGCTGACGAAACCGCAATCTGTCGCAGCCGGAGAAAAAGCATGAACCCCGCCCAAGTCACCCCGGTGCTTATGGACAGCGAACGCGACACCGAAGGTCGCCTCGTCGGCCTGGTCTACGACAGCACGCCGCCGCTGTCGGCACCCGACGCCAATCCCTGGCTGGTTGCGGTGGATAGTTCGGACAACGCCCTGCGCGCCGTCGCCCATGCCGCCGCCCAGGCCGGCGCAATGAATGCCGTCGCCCTGCATCTGGTCCATGTCCAGCCCTGGCTGTCGAAGGAGGCCGCCGAGGCGGAGCTGGCGCACCGCGCCCTGGGCGCCACCGCGCGGGCGCGTGCCACGCTCGCCGCCGCGGGCCTGCCGTGGCGCCTGCACGTGGCGCTGGGCGATCCGGCCGAGAACATCCTCGAGCAGGCCGTCCGACTGCATACCACCGGCATCGTCATCGGCAGCCGCGGCCTCAATGTGGTCGAAAGCCTGCTTTTCGGTTCCGTGGCCTACAAGGTCATGCATCTTTCCCGCCTGCCCGTGATGGTGGTACCGTGAGCCCTTCCGTCCCTACACGGCAGGCTTTCCGCCGTCCCTCCACGGCAGGCTTTGCACAGCCTGCCGGCTGCGCGGGCGCAGAGCAGTGCTCTGCGAAACCCCCGCTACGCCCAACGCCGTCCGGTGGATACCGCTGCGCATAACTTTTTGTTTTCAACCCCAAAGGAGACTGAAATGAACCTGAACCAAGCCCGCAACCAGGCGATTGCCCTGCCGCAAGGCGGAGCAGAATCCGTCCTCGCCACCAACAAGGTGATCCGCAACACCTACATGCTGCTGTCGATGACGCTGGCTTTTTCCGCCGTCACCGCAGCCGCGTCGGTGGCGCTGAGACTGCCGCATCCGGGCATCATCCTGACCCTGATCGGTTTCTTCGGCCTGCTGTTCGCCGTGCATAAACTCAAGGACAGCGGCTGGGGCATCGCCGCCGTGTTCGCCATGACCGGCTTCATGGGCTACACGCTGGGCCCGGTCATCAGCCGTTATCTCGGCCTGCCCAACGGCGGCGAGATCGTCATGCAGGCGATGGGCGGCACCGCCGCGATCTTCATCGGCCTCTCGGCCTACGCCGTGACGACGAAGAAAGACTTCAGCTTCATGGGCGGCTTCCTCATGGTCGGCATCCTGCTCGCCTTCCTTGCCGGCCTGGGCGCGATCTTCTTCCAGATCCCCGCGCTGTCGCTGACCGTCTCCGCCGCCTTCGTGCTGCTGATGTCCGGCCTGATCCTTTACGAGACCAGCAACATCATCCACGGCGGCGAAACCAACTACGTGCTGGCCACCGTGACGCTGTTCGTCTCGATCTTCAACCTCTTCACCAGCCTGCTGCATCTGCTGGGCTTCATGAACAGCAATGAATAGTCGCGGCTTCCGCGGCAATCGTCGTGCGGCGAATACCGCACATCAGCAACAAAGGAATATGAAATGAACGAAATCCTGACGGGCATGGCGGGCATGACGGGCGGCCTCGGCGCACTCATCGTGGTAGTGGCGGGGCTGGCCTTCATCCTGTATCTGGTGCCGATTCCGCTCTGGATTTCGGCCTGGGCCTCGGGGGCCTATGTCGGACTGTTTACGCTGATCGCCATGCGCCTGCGCCGGGTGCCGCCCGCCACGGTGGTCACCGCAAGAATCAGCGCGGTGAAGGCCGGCCTGGATATTTCCAGCAACGATCTGGAAGCCCACTTCCTGGCCGGCGGCAATGTGGTCAGGGTGGTCAACGCCATGATTTCGGCGGACAAGGCCAACATTCCCCTGCCCTTCAAGCGCGCGGCGGCCATCGATCTGGCCGGGCGCAACGTGCTCGAGGCGGTGCAGATGTCGGTCCTGCCCAAGGTGATCCAGACCCCGAAAATCGCCGCAGTCGCCAAGGACGGCATCCAGCTCATCGCCGTCTGCCTGGTCACGGTGCGCACCAACATCGACCGCCTGGTCGGCGGCGCCGGCGAGGAGACGATCATCGCGCGCGTCGGCGAAGGCATGGTCAGCACCATCGGTTCCTCGGCCAGCCACAAGAGCGTGCTGGAAAGCCCGGATCACATCTCCAAGCATGTCCTCAGCAAGGGGCTGGACGCCGGCACGGCGTACGAGATCCTGTCGATCGACGTCGCCGACGTAACCGTCGGCGAGAACATTGGCGCCAAGCTGCAGATCGACCAGGCCAACGCCGACAAGCAGATCGCCCAGGCCAAGGCCGAGGAGCGCCGCGCCATGGCCGTCGCGCTGGAGCAGGAGATGCGGGCGAGGGTGGTGGAAGCCGAGGCCGAAGTGCCGCGCGCCATGGCCGAGGCCTTCCGCCAGGGCAATCTGGGCATCATGGACTACTACCGCATGAAGAACCTGCAGGCCGATACGAGCATGCGCGAAGTAATCGCCGGTACTGACAACGCACCGCCTGCCACCGAGCGCAGCTAGTACAGAGTCAGCTTGAAAGCGATGGACACAATTCCGCCAGTCATCCCGGGCTTGACCCGGGATCCACAAGCGAGCGCCGCCTGGATTCCGGCTTTCGCCGGAATAGCCTGCCCCGGACTTGATCCGGGGACGAAGCCATCCATCTGTTTCTGCATAACCGCCTACTATGAGGGATCGCGATGAAAGAACTGCCACAGGAACTGCTCTATGTCCTGATGTTTCTGGCCATCGTGCTGTTCCAATACCTGACGAAGCGATTCGGACCGCAAGAGCCGGCAGAGCCTGCCTGGGACGAGCGTCTTGAGCAAGTTTCCGAGGAGACGGAGGACCCCCCGGCGGCGTCAGCAGCGTCCGGCATGGCCGGCGGCCAATTCGGTCGAAACGATGCGCCCCGGACATCGCTTGCGCCGCGACGGCGGCGTTTTTCCAGGGGCGCGCTGATGGGCAACCGGCGCGAAGTGCAAAATGCCGTGGTCATCGCGACGATACTCGGACCCTGCCGGACTTTTGAGCCCCACGATATTCGGCAATGACTATGTGGCGACGTTCGTTTGCGGTGCTGTTGCTCGTACTCGCGCTGGGTGCTTGCTCCAAACCGCCCTACAGCAACATCGACAATGCGCAACTGAAATCGCTGATCGCTCAGGGTGTGCCGATCTACGATGTCCGCCGCCCCGAGGAATGGCGGCAAACTGGCGTGGTGGAAGGCAGTCGCATGCTGACCTGGGTGAATAAAAGCGGGCAGCCCAGTCCGGAATTCATGCCGCGCCTGAGCGCCGAAATCGACAAGAACGCGCCGCTCATCCTGATCTGCCGCACGGGCAATCGCACCGACCAACTGGCGCGCGAGTTGATGGAAAAACACGGTTACACCCGGGTCTACAGCGTACAGCACGGCATCACCGGCTGGATGGGAGACAATCTGCCCGTGGTCAAGAACAAAGCCGATCCGGTGCGCAAGACATGAGCGCGGCAACCAAGCCCAACCCGCTGGTCGAATTGACCGTCACCCTGATTATTCCCTCGCTTGTTTTGATGAAGTTGAGCGGTCCGCAAGATCTGGGCGCGGTGAATGCGCTCCTGGCGGCGCTGGCGTTTCCGCTGGCGTGGGGTGTGCGGGGTTTGTTTCGCGAGCGCAAGCTCAGCCTGTTCGCGGTGTTGGGCGTGGTCAGCATCGTGCTCACCGGCGGCATCGGCTTGTTGCAACTGGATACGCAATGGCTGGCGGTGAAAGAGGCCGCCATTCCCGGCCTGCTGGGGCTGGCCGTGGCAATCTCCACCCATACCCCTTATCCGCTGGTGCGGGTGTTGCTCTATACCCCGGCGTTGATGGATGTCGAGCGGATCCAGACGCAGTTGACCGAGCGCGGTAATGGTGCGGCTTTTGACGCGCGCCTGAAGACCGCCACATGGATGCTGGCGGGTTCGTTCTTCTTCTCCTCAGTGATGAATTATTTCCTCGCCACCTGGATCGTCACCAGCCCGGCCGGTAGCCCCGCTTTCAACGAAGAACTGGGACGGCTGACGCTGCTGAGTTACCCCATGATCGCGCTGCCTTCGATGCTGATCATGATGGCCGCGCTCTATTACCTGGCGCGTGCGATCAAGGCGCTGGCCGGGCTGACACTCATGGAAGCCTTGAAAGGGCAAACAAATGCACAGTAACCCCGACCTGGTGAGCGAGGCGTCGGCGTGAAGCTCTTCTCGCCTCTTTATCGTCGCGCCATGGTCTGGTCGCGACACCCTCATGCGCCATGGTATTTGGGCGGGATGAGTTTCGCCGAATCCTCGTTCTTCCCGGTGCCGCCCGACGTGATGCTGGCGCCGATGTGTCTCGCCAACCCGCGCCGGGCGTGGCATCTGGCGCTGCTGACGACGCTGACCTCGGTGGCGGGCGGGCTGGCCGGTTACGCCATCGGCTACTTCGCCATCGATGCCGTGCTGCCCTGGTTGCAGGACAGCCGTTACTGGCCGGCCTATCAAACCGCGGTGGCGTGGTTCGGCGAATGGGGCTTCTGGGCGGTGTTCATCGCCGGCTTCTCGCCGATTCCCTACAAGATGTTCACCATCGCGGCCGGAGCGCTTGCCATGGCCCTGCTGCCTTTTGCCATCGCCTCGCTGATCGGGCGCGGCGCGCGCTTCTTCCTGGTCGCCGCACTGATGGCCTGGGGCGGCGCGCGCATGGAAGCGGCGTTGCACCGTTACGTCGATCGCCTGGGCTGGGCCACCGTCGCGCTGCTGGCCTTGGGCCTGCTGGCGTATCGCTGACATGAGCCCGAACGCCGACATGACCGACCTCCCGGCCGGCGACGGACAACAACGGGTACGCGCCTGGGTCGAGCAGCCGCGCGTGCAGAACTTCATCATCGTCCTGATCCTGCTCAACGCCGTCCTGCTCGGCCTGGAAACCTCGGCCGGCGCGATGGCGGCGGCCGGTGGCTTGATCGTCGGCATCGACCGCGCCATCCTGGCCGTGTTCGTCGTCGAAATCGCCTTGCGCCTCTACGCCCACCGCGCGGCCTTCTGGCGCGACCCGTGGAGCGTGTTCGATTTCGCCGTGGTCGCCATCGCGCTGGTTCCGGCCACCGGACCGCTGGCCGTGCTGCGGGCCTTGCGCGTGCTGCGCGTATTGCGTCTGCTGACCATGGTGCCGTCGATGCGGCGCGTGATCGGGGCCCTGCTGGCAGCGATCCCCGGGCTGGGCTCGATCGCCCTGGTGTTGCTGATCATTTATTACGTCTTCGCCGTGATCGCCACCAACCTGTTTGCCGCCACCCACCCGGAATGGTTCGGCGACATCGGCCGCTCGCTGTATACCCTGTTCCAGATCATGACCCTGGAAAGCTGGTCGATGGGCATCGCCCGCCCGGTGATGGAGAACTTCCCGTATGCCTGGGCATTCTTCATCCCCTTCATCCTGGTGGCGACCTTCACCATGCTCAACCTGTTCATCGCCATCATCGTCAACGCCATGCAAAGCTATAACGAGGCGGAGCAGCAGGGAACGAAAGAGGCGGTGGATATGGCGCGCAAGCACATCGAGGCCGACCTGCATGCCGAGATGCGCGGCCTGCGCGCCGAAATCCGCGAACTGAAAGCGCTGCTGCCGGCCGCCGCCGCAGCGCCACGCTGAACCGTAACGCCAAGGAGACTCCATGAAACGTATATTCCTCTTCCTCGCCACCAACATGGCCATCGTGCTGGTGCTGTCCGTCACCATGCGCCTGCTCGGGGTCGAGCCCTACCTCAATGCCAACGGCCTCAACCTCGGCTCGCTGCTGATCTTCGCCGCCGTCATGGGCTTCGGCGGCTCCTTCATTTCGCTCGCCATTTCCAAGTGGTCGGCGAAGAAGGCGATGGGCGTGCAGGTGATCGAGGCGCCGTCGAATTCCACCGAATTCTGGTTGATGGAAACGGTGCGCGACTACTCGGCCAAAGCCGGCATCAAGATGCCCGAAGTCGGCATTTTCGACACGCCGGAGGTCAATGCCTTCGCCACCGGCATGACCAAGAACAGTTCGCTGGTCGCCGTCTCCAGCGGCCTCTTGCGGCAGATGTCGAAAAGCGAAGCCGAGGCCGTCATCGGTCACGAAATCGCCCACGTCGCCAACGGCGACATGGTCACGCTGGCGCTGATCCAGGGCGTGGTGAATACCTTCGTCATGTTCCTTTCGCGCGTCATCGGCCACCTGGTGGATCGCGTGGTGTTCAAGACCGAGCGCGGCCACGGGCCGGCCTTCTTCGTCACCATGATCGTCGCCGAACTGGTGCTGGGCGTGCTGGCCTCGATCATCGTCATGTGGTTCTCGCGCCAGCGCGAGTTCCGCGCCGACCGGGGCGGTGCCGCCCTGGCCGGGCGGCCGAACATGATCGCCGCGCTGGAACGGCTGAATTCCTTGCACCCCGGGCCCCTGCCGGAAAAGCTGGCGGCCTTCGGCATCAGCGGCGGTGGCGCCGGCGGCATCAAGCGCCTGTTCATGACCCATCCGCCGCTGGAAGAGCGGATCGAGTCCTTGCGCCGGCAGGCCGGCGCCTGATCGAGGAAAAAAGGAAAGCCAAGTGAATCTCAGACAAAAACGCATTGCCCTGATAGCGGGCGGCCTGGTCACGATAGGGGTGGCGACCGCCCTCGTCATGAACGCGCTCAACAGCAACATCGCCTTCTTTGTCACGCCGACGGAAGTGCTCGAAGGCAAGGCGCCGCAGGACAAGGCCTTCCGCCTCGGCGGCCTGGTCAAGGAAGGCTCGATACGCCGCGACAACATGACCGTCCATTTCCTGATCACGGATACGGCCAGGGACGTCCCGGTCACCTACACCGGGATCCTGCCCGACCTGTTCAAGGAAGGGAAAGGTGCGGTGGCCCAGGGGCGCATCAAACCCGATGGCACGTTCGCGGCCACCGAGGTGCTGGCCAAGCACGACGAAAACTACATGCCGGCCGAGGCCCAGCACGCCATCGACGAGGCGCAGAAGACCGCGCCAAAGTACAAATCGAACCAGACCAAGATCTAACCATCAGCAGCTCTTAATCAAAGGAGATACACAATGAAACGCATAGCAATCGCACTTTTCGCCGTCGTCATGGGTGCCGGCCTGATGGTTCAGGATGCCGAGGCCGCCAAGCGCATGGGCGGGGGCAAGAGCTCCGGCATCAGCCGCGATTCATCGGTGATGAAGCGTGACGCCATCCCCGCCAAGCCCGCTGCCTCGCCCGCTGCGGCCGCACCCGCCGCCGCGGCCGGCGCAGCACCTGCAGCCGCCGCCTCCGGCATGAGCCGCTGGATGGGCCCGCTGGCAGGCCTCGCCGCCGGTATCGGCCTGGTCGCCCTGTTCTCGCATCTGGGCTTGGGCGAAGGCATGGCCAACATGATGATGTTGCTGCTGCTCGGCCTCGCCGTCGTCTTCGCCGTGCGCTGGTTCCTCAGGAAGCGCCAGCCGGCCGTCGCACAGCCGGCCATGCAGTACGCCGGCATGCCCGGCGGCATGGAGCCGCCGCGCGCCAATGAACCCTTCGTTCCGGCATCCTCCGCCGGCACGGGCGTCACTGCGACCGCCGCCAGTTCCACGGCGAATGTTCCCGCCGACTTCGATGTCGACGGCTTCCTGCGCCAGGCCAAGCTCAACTTCATCCGCCTGCAGGCCGCCAATGACCGCGGCGACATGGAGGACATCCGCCAGTTCTGCAGCCCCGAAATGGCCGCCGAAATCCAGATGCAGTTCCAGGAGCGCAACCAGCTCGCGCAGGAAACGGACGTCGTGCAGCTCAACGCCGAGCTGCTCGATGTCAGCACCGAAGCCGACCGGGCCATGGCCAGCGTGCGTTTCTCCGGCCTGATCCGCGAAGAAGCCAATGCCTCGCCCGAAACCTTCAGCGAAGTCTGGCACCTGAGCAAGCCGGTCGACGGCAGCAAGGGATGGCATATCGCGGGTATCCAGCAAGGCTGAGATTCCCTATCGATGCGATCCGGGCACGGCCGGGGCCGAGCGGCAGGCTTCCGGCCCGGCCCGGCGCGATGCGATGTGCCGGCTGGCTTGGCCATTGGCTGATCGGCCGGTGCCATGAAAATGACATGGCGGCGCGCCGTATCGCCGGCGCCGACTTTTTCGGCGGGAGGTGAGCCGATGGCGGGACCGTGATCGACGTCACCGTCCTGTTCTTTCCGCCAACGAAAAGGCGCGCATCACCCGACTGCTCGCCTGTTACGCGCCCTGTGATTTTCTGGTGAGTTGAACCATTCTGCGCTATACATGAATCATGCACGGTGTCTTTGGCGAGTTTGCCCTTCTACTGTTGATGTCCGCCGCGGCGGGCGCGGTTTCGCTCTGGCTGCGCCAGCCGGTGCTGATCGCCTACATCGCCATGGGCATCGTCGCCGGGCCGGCGGTGCTGGGGATCGTCACGGCGCACGACCAGATCGACCTGCTGGCCCAGGTCGGCGTCGCCGTGCTGCTCTTCGTCGTCGGCCTCAAGCTCGACCTGCAGCACATCCGGCATATCGGCCCCGTCGCCCTGGCCACCGGCCTCGGGCAACTGAGCTTCACCATCGTAATCGGCTTCCTCATCGTCCTGGCCATGGGCAGGGGCTGGGTGGAAGCGCTCTACGTCGCCGTCGCGCTGACCTTCTCCAGCACCATCATCATCGTCAAGCTGCTCTCCGACAAGCGCGAGATCGATTCGCTGCACGGCCGCATCGCCGTCGGCTTCCTGATCGTCCAGGACTTGGCCGTGGTGATCGCGATGATGGTGATGAGCGCCCTGCGCGGCGACGCGGGCGGCGAGGGTTCGCTGCTGGCGCTGGCCGGTTCGCTGGCCCTGCGCATCGGCATTGCCGGCCTCGGCCTCTACCTGTTGATGCGCTACATCCTGCCCAGGGTCGTCGACCGCATGGCGCAGTCGCAGGAGCTGCTGCTGATCTTCGCCATCGCCTGGGGCACGGGGCTTGCCGCACTGGGCGAATGGGCCGGTTTCTCGAAGGAGGCCGGCGCCTTCCTCGCCGGCTTCTCGCTCGCCTCGACGCATTACCGTGACGCGATCAACGCCCGGCTCACCGGCATCCGCGACTTCCTGCTGCTGTTCTTTTTCATCGACCTCGGCGCCAAGCTCGATTTCTCGACACTGGGCGGCGAAGTCTGGCCCGCCATCGTTCTCTCGCTGTTCGTCCTGATCGGCAACCCGCTGATCGTGATGGCGATCATGGGCTACATGGGCTACCGCAAGCGCACCGGCTTCCTCTGCGGCCTCACCGTGGCGCAGATCAGCGAGTTCTCGATCATCTTCGTCGCCATGGGCATCACGCTCGGCCACATCGATGCCGGTGCGCTGGGGCTGACCACGCTGGTCGGGTTGATCACCATCGCCATGTCGACCTACATGATCCTTTACTCGCATCCGCTCTACGAAAAGCTGGGCCCCTGGCTGGGCGTATTCGAACGCAAGCGCCCCTTCCGCGAACTGGCCGTGGCGACCGAACGCCACGATCTGCGCGAGGCCGATGTCATCGTCTTCGGCCTCGGCCGCTACGGCAGCCGCCTGGCGCTGGGCCTGAAGGAGGCCGAACTCAAGGTGCTCGGCGTCGAATTCGACCCGGAGGTGGCGCGCGCCCTGCGGCGGCAGGGCCTGCCGGTGCGCTACGGCGACGGCATCGCCAGCGAGTTCCTCGAAAGCCTGCCGCTCAAGGACACGCGCTGGGTGGTCAGCACCCTGCCGGACATGGCCTCGAACCGCGATCTGCTGCGCGGCCTGCGCGAACTGCATTTCACCGGTGAAGTGGCGATCGTCGCCCGCGAGGAGTTCGACGGTGCCGCCTTGAAGAGGCTCGGTGCCCCCACCATCCTCTATCCGATGCGCAACGCCGTCGATTACGCGGTCGAGACGCTGACCGCGCTCATTCATCCGAAGGAGGACAAGCCATGAAAGCACGCGCCCGCATCCTCGCCGCGACCGATCTCTCCGCGCCGGCCCGCCATGCTGTCGCGCGCGCCTTCTACCTGGCCGCGGGTAGCGGCGGCGAGCTCTGCATCCTGCACGCGATGGAGCTGGATGCCATCGACAGCCTGCGCGAGATGCTGGGGGACGACCTGCATTCGGTGAAGGCGGCCCTGAACGGCGATGCCCGCGCGCGCCTCGACCAGTTGACCGGCGATGCGGCGATCAATCGCGGCGTCGCGGCGCGAACCCGGATCGCCGCGGGAAACCCGCTGGCCACGATCGCCGATGAGGCCGACGCGCTGGATGCCGGCCTGCTGGTCCTCGGCGCGCGCGGCGAGTCCTTCCTGCGCCACGCCATGCTCGGTTCGACCGCGGCGCGCCTGCTGCGCAAGTCCTCGCGGCGGCCGGTGCTGGTCGTGAAGCAGCCGCCCCATGAGGACTATCGCAGCGTGCTGGTGGCGGTGGATTTCTCGCCCGTGTCGATAGAGGCGATCCGCACGGCAAGACGGCTGGCGCCCGCGGCCGACCTCGTCCTGCTGCATGCCTTCGAACTGCCCTATGAAGGCAAGCTGGCCCTGGCCGGGGTGGACGCCGAGGTGATTCGCCGTCATGTCACGACCGAAGCCGAAATTCGCCGCAGGCGGCTGCGCGAACTGGCGGCCGCCGCCGGACTGACACCTGTCGACTACGCAGGCCGGGTCATGCATGGCGATCCGGCGCAGCAGATCGCCGCCCTGGAGCAGGAATACGACTGCGACCTGATTGTCGTCGGCAAGCATGGCTCGCACATCGCCGAGGAACTGCTTCTGGGCAGCGTGACCAAGCACGTGCTGGCCGAAGCGCAAGGCGATGTGCTGGTCATCTGCGACCCGCGCGAGGCGCCTGAACTGGTGCCATGACCGATCTGGCGCAGATCGCCGGCGCCGTGCTGCTGGCAGGCGCGGGTGGCGAAGCCTTCCTCAAGTCCATCCTGGGGGCGGCCCTCCATCTGCGCGTGCCGAAGATCGTGGTGGCCACGACGCTGGCCGCTTTCGCCACCTCCAGCCCGGAACTCACCGTATCCTCCGTCGCCGCGCTGGCCGGCCAGCCCGAGATCGGCCTGGGCGATGCGCTGGGCAGCAATGTCGTCAACATCGCGCTGATTTTCGGTCTGGCGCTGATGCTGGGCGCCGTACAGGCGACGCGCGCGGATTTTGGCCGGGATTACTACCTCGCCCTGGCGGCTCCGGTGCTGACCTTCTTCCTGGCGCTCGACGGCCGCATCGCCCGCGGCGAAGCCGTGCTCCTGTTGCTTGTCTTTTTCGGCTGGCTGGCGTGGATCGTGCGCAGCGCCCTGCGCCGGCGCGACGCGGCGGTGAGCGTCGGGGCCGGCGCCTTGTCGCCGGGCAAGAGCCTGATCCTCGGCGTGCTGGGTCTCGGTGCGCTGATTGCCGCCGGTCGCCTGTTCGTCTCGGGCGCAACCGGCATCGCCGCCGACCTCGGCGTCGATACCTATGTGATCGGCGTACTGCTGGTGGCGATCGGCACCTCGCTCCCCGAACTGGTCACGGTAATCCTGTCCCGCCTGCGCGGCCACGATGATGTCGGCGTCGGCACGCTGATCGGCAGCAACCTGTTCAACGGCCTGGCCATCGTCGGCGTGGCCGGCGCGATCCATCCGATTTCCGTGCCGTTTGCCGAAGTGGCACTGACCTTGGCCTGCGGTATCGTCTCCTTGCTGCTGCTGTTGCCGAACCGCGCCGGATTGATCGTGCGCGGGCGTGGTTTTTTGCTCTTGACCCTTTACGCCGGCTTTGTCTGGGCCACCCTGTACTCATGACCCCGTCCGATTCCACTACCGACGCCACTTCCGATCACATGTCCGGCCCGCAGTCCGACCCGCAGTCCGACCATCCCTGGCACGCGCTTTCGAGCGCGCAGGTCGCCGAGCGATTGGACGCCAGGATGACCGATGGCCTGACGGCACAGGAAGCCGCCGCGCGCCTGACGACGCACGGCCCCAACCGTCTGGCCGAGAAGCCGCCGCGTCCGGCCTGGCTCAAGTTTCTCGACCAGTTCAAAAGCCTGCTGGTGATCATTCTGCTCGGCGCGGCGGTGCTGGCCGGGGCCATCGGCGATCTCAAAGACGCCATCGTCATTGCTTTCGTCGTGTTGATCAATGCCAGCCTTGGTTTTTTTCAGGAGCATCGCGCCGAGGCGGCGCTGGCGGCGCTGAAAAACATGCTGGCACCCAGTGCGCGAGTGCGCCGGGATGGCGAGATCAGCGTCATCGAGGCGGCCGATCTGGTGCCGGGCGACCTGCTGCTGCTGGAAGCCGGCGACCGCATTCCGGCCGACGCGCGCGTGCTGTCGGCGCACAGCGTCGAAGTGGCCGAAGCCGCGCTGACCGGCGAATCGCACGCCGTAGCCAAACTCACCGAGCCGGTAGCCCTAAAGTCGGCGCTGGCGGAACGCCACAACATGGTGTTCATGAACACCGTGGTGACGCGCGGCCGTCTTGAAGCCATCGTCACCGCGACCGGCATGGCGACCGAGATGGGCAAGATCGCCGGGCTGCTGGCCGACACGGCCGAGGGCGAGACGCCGCTGCAGATTCAGCTCGATGCCCTCGGCAAGCGGCTGGCGCTGATCGCCTGTGCGGTCGTCGCGCTGATGTTCGTCATCGGCCTGATGCGCGGCGACCCGCTGGCGCAGACGGCGATGACCGCGATCGCGCTGGCCGTCGCCGCCATCCCCGAAGGCCTGCCGGCGGTGGTCACCGTCACGCTGGCGCTGGGCATGCACCGCATGGCCAAACGCAACGCCATCGTCAAGAAACTGGCCGCGGTCGAGACGCTGGGCTGCACCACGGTGATCTGCTCCGACAAGACCGGCACCCTGACGCTCAACCAGATGACGGCGCGCGCGCTCTACTGCAACGGCCGGCGCCATGCCGTCACCGGCGAGGGCTATGGCGGCGAAGGCAGTATCGAGGCGCCGGGTGACTCGGGAGGCGACCGGGGTGGCAACCGGGGTGGCAACCGGGGTGGCAACCGGGGTGGCAACATCGGCCACGTGCTGTTGCCGGCCGCGCTGTGCAACGATGCGCGCATCAAGGACGGCGAGCTGATCGGCGACCCGACCGAAGGCGCGCTGCTGGCGCTGGCGGCCAAGGCCGGGCTGGATGCCGAAGAAGCGCTGGAACACCTGCCGCGCATCGCCGAGATCCCCTTCGATTCGGCCACCAAGTACATGGCCACCTTCCATCATGAAGGCGACCGGGTGCGGCTGTGCGTCAAGGGCGCGCCGGACGTGTTGCTGGGCTTGTCCGGCTACCATCTGCTGGACGACGCGGCCATGCCGCTGGACGAGGAAACGCGCGCGCGCTTCGCCGCCGAGAACGAGGCTCTCGCCGGCCAGGCGCTGCGCGTGCTGGCGCTGGCCGGGCGCGTCATTCCCGCCGAGGCTTTCGACCCGGGTGGCGACCTGCAAGCCTGGGTGCGCGATCTCACGCTGCACGGGCTGGTCGGCATCATCGATCCGCCGCGCGGCGAGGCGAAGGAAGCCATTGCCACCTGTCGCGCCGCCGGCATCCAGGTCAAGATGATCACCGGCGACCATCGCGTCACCGCCGCCGCCATCGCCCGCGAGCTGGGCCTGCACGGCGAGGCGCATGAAGGCCGCGAACTCGACGGCCTGACCCAGGCCGAAATCGCCGCGCTGGTCGAGAAGAGCGCCGTCTTCGCCCGCGTCGCCCCCGAGCACAAGCTGCGCATCGTCGAAGCCCTGCAGGCGCAGGGCCATGTCGTGGCGATGACCGGCGACGGCGTAAATGATGCACCGGCGCTCAAAACGGCCGACATCGGCGTGGCCATGGGCATCACCGGCACCGAAGTGACCAAGGAAGCCGCCACGCTGGTGCTCACCGACGACAACTTCGCCAGCATCGTGCGCGCCGTGAAGGAAGGCCGCACCATCTACGACAACATCGTCAAGTTCGTGCGCTTCCAGCTATCCACCAACATCGGCGCCATCCTCACCGTGCTCGGCGCGCCCTTCCTCGGCTTCGGCACGCCCTTCACCGCGATCCAGATCCTCTGGGTGAACATCATCATGGACGGCCCGCCGGCGATGACCCTCGGCGTCGAGCCGGCGCGCCCCGGCATCATGCAGGAGCGCCCGCGCAGCAAGGACGCGGCGATCCTCTCGCCGCAGCGGATGTGGCGCATCGCGCTCTACGGCGCGACCATGGCGGTCGGCACGCTGGCCGCCTACGGCTGGGCGCTGGCCGCTTCCGGCCAGGCGAAGGCGATGACGCTGGCCTTCACCACCTTCGTCCTGTTCCAGTTCTTCAACATCTTCAATGCCCGCACCGAGTTCGGCAGCGCCTTCAACCGCCAGTTCTTCAGCAACGGCAAGCTGTGGCTGGCGCTCCTGGCCGTCGTCGCGCTGCAGGTCGTCGCCGTGCATTGGGCGCCGGCGCAGCTGGTTTTTGATACCGTCGATCTGAGCCTGACCGAATGGGGCGTCGCGGTCGCCGCGGCCTCATCCACGCTTTTCCTCGAAGAGGCGCGCAAGCTGCTGCTGCGCCTGTTCCAACGCACGGCGAACCGATAGCCGAAATAAAAAAGTCGGCGCCGGCGACACGGCGATTCATCAGCTTCTCTCTACTCATGAACGTACAAACGCCAGCAGCGGACCATAGTCCCGGGCATCGGCAGTGCGCAGCGCCGCCAGGTAGCGCTGGCGCACGTCGCCGTCGGCAAGCAGATTGCCCGCGCCCCAGCTGAAGCGCGATGCGCCCTGCTGCACCAGCAGCAGATCGGCGGTCGTGCGCGACAGACGTCCATTGCCATTGGCGAAGGGATGGATTGCCACCAGCCGATGGCTGAAGCGTGCGGCGATTTCGTCGAGCGGGTAACTCTTGTGTTCGAGCTGAGCCTTCACGTCCTCGCACAGATCGCGCAGATCCGGCTGGATTCGCGCGGGCTCCACGCCGATGTTCTTCTCGGTGCTGCGGAAGCTTCCCGCCCAACGCCAGGTGTCGCCGAACATGCGCTTGTGCAGGCGGCAGATGAACTCGTTCGTGAGCAAGTCCGGATGCCGGCGGCCGAAAGCCCACTGCTCGCCCGCGAGGATGTTCACCATCTCCCACTCGTTCAACTGCCCGTGGTTGGCGATATGCGCGGGGATCAGCCCGGCCGCCTCGTCGGGGTCGAGCGGCGTGGCGCCGGGCGGGTAGTCGAGATTCACTGCCACAGCTTGCGCGGGCTTCCGTTCAGCAGCGTATCGGCCAGCAAGCGGCGCTGCCGCTCACGTTCCGGCGCGGTGACGCCCTGGGCTTCCAGCTTCATCGAATGATCGGCCGGCTGCAGCAACGCCTCGGCCAGCGCCAGCGCGCGGCGTTCGCGCAAGCCTTCGACCGATCCGTTTTCGGGCACCAGCGCATACACCATGCGGCAACCCATCGCCCGCGCCAGCTTGTCCAGGCTTTCCAGGGTAATGCGGCGGTCCGCCTCGGCGCGCTCGAAATCCTGCACCGATTGCCGGCTGATGGAAGCGCGGGCACCCAACTGGCTTTGGGTCATGCCCAATGCCTCGCGAATCGCGCGCAGCCAGCCGCCGCGCGGCACCGTCGCAGCCTCGGGGGTCGGATAGGGGCGCAACGCATCGGCAAGCTGCAAGCGCTTCAGGCGGATTTTCGTGTCGGTCATGGATGACTCCTTGGCAGGCCATGGCCTGCTTGCAGAATCAATTATGCTGGCTAAGACCGGCTATTGTCAATGATAAAGCCGGTCATAACCGGCATTCAGTCGATTCGATGACGCGTTGCTGGTTCACGAATTGCGAAAAGTCGGCGCTGGCGGCACGGCGACCATCCCCAAACGCGCACGACCTTCGTGCCTTCATTCCGGCGAAAGCCGGAATCCAGCCGGCCGCTGTTACTGGATCCCGGGTCAGCGTTCGGGCTTGGCAAGGCCGACGCGCCCGAGTCCGGGAAGACGCAGCGCCGGGCGCGCAATGTCGATGCCAAGCGACAACCCGAGCAGATTGAGCTCGATGCCTTCTTCGGCGGCGACGAGAACGCCGGCGAGGCCGAGCACGGAAAGCTGGACCCCGGTTCCGCTGGGTGCGGACGCGATCGCCGAAGTGAGCGGCAGATAGTCCTTGCCGACGGCATTCGCCGGCAGGTCGAGCCGCAACCCGGGGACCTCACGCGCGACATGCGCGACGAAGGTGTTGCTGTTCGGCCCCGGCCAGGTGCGGTAGGTGTCGGCGTAGGGATAGTGGCGCACCGCCTCTTCGATACGGTCTATCAAGGCCTCGACGCCGTCGCCGCGGCGGTCGGCGAGCAGCACAGGCATCGACCCGAACCACAGCGCGTCGGGATCGAGATAATCGACCTGGACATAGGGCGGCCCGCTCCATCTGACCACATCGTAACGCGTGAAGGTCGGCGCGCCGGTGCGCTTGGTGACGATCCAGGTGTGCACCCCGAAGGCGCCGCGGCGGCCGAAAGCCGGCGCGGCAAAGATCTGTACGACCGGCTCTCTGACCTTCGCCGGGTCGGGCGACAGGCCGGTCGGTGTCAGCGCCGCTTCGCTCCACGACACCGTCGAGGGCGGGTGAAGGGCGACGCTGATCGCCGGCGGGACGACGAAAAAGGCAGCCATCAGCAGCACGAACACTCTCAGACGACGCGATTTAGGGCGCAAGCGTGGACTCTCAGGACAACGGACAGTAGAGCGCACTATAAAACTTTCAACAGCCGGGCTGCGCCTGGGCGCTCAGGCGATCACGCAAGTCTGCAGGCGCATGGAAACAGGGGGGTTATGAGAAAAAGGGGCCTGGCCCCTTTTTCTTTTCTCTTTGGCGCGGCTTTATCGCGCGTCCGTGTGACCTGTCGGTCTATGCCGCGATTTCGATGTACTCAACTTGACTGGACGGCGCGGGGATCAGGCTTCCGTCTTCTCGCAAGCCTTCGATGTGGAACTCGATGGCTTCGCGAATTTCCGCCTCGACCTGCTGAATGCTTGCACCTGTAGCGACGCACCCTGGCAAGTCGGGGACATAGGCAGAGTAATTCGATTCGGCTTTTTCAATTACGATGGCGTAACGCATGGTGACCTCACTTCTTCAAACCGGACTGCTTCATGATGCTGTTCAAAGTACCGGGAGCAACATCGTCACTTGGCTTGCCCGGCACCGTAACCCGGCCAGGCTTCACGGGGTGTTTGTACTGTCGATGGCTGCCTCGCGTCGCTACCAGAAACCAGCCATCCGCTTGAAGCATACGCAGAATTTCTCCGATTTTCGTCGGCAAAGAATATCAGCTTGCCGCCGAAGATCAACCGGTTTCCGTGAAAAGTCGGCGCCGGCGACACGGCGACCATCCCTAAAGCCGCGCACCCTATTCGCCCCGTCATTCCGGGCTTGACCCGGAATCCAGGCTTTGCGGTGTATAGCCGCCATCCCC
>JBIKKY010000051.1:0-22215 GCA_044360105.1 Sulfuritalea sp. | reverse complement strand
GCGGATGCGCGCCTGCTGGACGAACTCACCCTGCGGCAAAGCCTTTTGACGCAAAATATCCAGGCCGCCGAGTCGCGCTGGCTGGAAATTAGCGAATTGCTTGAAATGCCGTAGGAGCGAGCTTGCTCCTGCGGCAGATAACTAACATGATCAGGAGAACGGAATGGCGACCAAGAGCACGACAAGTAAGAGAGCGCCCGTGAAAGCACCGGTCAAGGCCGACACGCCGGCAGCATCGCCGCCCACGAATAGGCCTGCCGCAGCGAAGACCGCCAAGCCACGCCCGGCGCGACGCTCGGCATCCGGCGACGTGGCGCCGTCGCGCACCCCCGGCGGGATCAAGAACTTCGTCGTCAAGGACCGTTCGGCGGCGGCGCGTGACTCGAAGATCGAGGCCATCCACGACATCGTCGCCCACGCCAAGCCCGGCGAAGGCGCCAAGCTGGCGCAGGCGCTGACGGCCGTGGTCGAAGGCGCTTCGCCCGACGATGTCGAGGCGCTGAAGAACGCGCTGCTGCAAAGCGAAGTCACCGTCGACGAACACCCGGACGAGGAACTGGCACCAGGCTGGCGTGACGGCGGCTATCCCTACCGCCGGCTGATGACGCGCAGGAATTACGAGAAGCAGAAATACCACCTGCAGGTCGAACTGCTCAAGCTGCAGGCCTGGGTCAAGGAAACCGGGCAGAAGGTGGTGATCCTGTTCGAGGGCCGCGACGCGGCCGGCAAGGGCGGCACCATCAAGCGCTTCATGGAACACCTGAACCCGCGCGGCGCGCATGTGGTCGCCCTGGAAAAGCCCTCGGAAACCGAACGCGGCCAGTGGTACTTCCAGCGCTACGTGCAGCACCTGCCCACCGCCGGCGAGGTCGCGCTGTTCGACCGCTCCTGGTACAACCGCGCCGGCGTAGAGCGCGTGATGGGCTTTTGCAACGAGTCCGAGTACGAGGAATTCATGCGCCAGACGCCGGAGTTCGAACGCACCCTGGTGCGTAGCGGCGTGCACCTGATCAAGTTCTGGTTCTCCGTGTCACGCGAAGAACAGCGGCGCCGATTCAAGGAACGCGAAAACCATCCGCTCAAGCAGTGGAAATTGTCGCCGATCGACCTTGCCTCGCTCGACAAGTGGGACGACTACACCAAGGCCAAGGAAGCCATGTTCTTCCACACCGACACGGCGGATGCGCCGTGGACCGTGATCAAGTCCGACTGCAAGAAGCGCGCACGCCTCAATGCCCTGCGCTACATCCTGCACAAGCTGCCCTACACCAACAAGGATGTGTCGCAGATCGGCGCCCTCGACACGCTGCTGGTCGGCCGCGCCAACATTGTTTACGAACGCGGCGAGAACCGCGGCGCGTTGTTGTGAACCCAAAGGAAAACCTTTCACCACAGAGGCACAGAGACACAGAGAAAGACATGGCAGAGAAAACCCTGACGCGAACGCTTGCCTCTGTGCCTCTGTGCCTCTGTGTCTCTGTGACAAGGCCTTTGAAGGCTGTCTTAAGGAGAACCTAGGATGTACCTGCCCGCCCATTTCGCGGAAACGCGCCCCGAAGTTCTGCATGCGCTGCTGCGCGAGCATCCCTTCGCCACGCTGGTGACGCAGGGCGGAAAGGGCTTGAACGCGGACCATCTACCGCTGCATTTCGCGGCCGGGGTCGGCCCGCACGGTGCGCTGCAAGGCCACGTCGCGCGCGCCAATCCGCTCTGGCGCGATGCGGCCGACTCCGATGTGCTGGTGATCTTTCAAGGCCCGCAGGCTTACGTCACGCCCTCGTGGTACGAAACCAAGCGCGCCGACGGCAAGGCGGTGCCGACCTGGAACTACGTGGTGGTCCATGCCCGCGGCCGGCTACGGGTCATCGACGATCCGGCCTGGCTGCGCGAGCAGCTGGAAACGCTGGTCGCGGAGCACGAGGCCGGCTTTGCCGAACCCTGGCAGATCAGCGATGCGCCGCCCGACTACATCGAGAAAATGCTCAAGGCCATCGTCGGCATCGAGATCGTCATCAGCGAACTCGGCGGCAAATGGAAGACCAGCCAGAACCAGCCCGGCATCAATCGGGCCGGCGTGGTTGCCGGGCTGCGCGAACAGGGAAGGGATGACGCCCTGCAGATGGCGGAACTCGTCGCCGCCATTCCGGCGCGATGAATCTGCAGCAGGCCGACCTGCCCGAGCCCTCGGCCGACGCGCGCGCCGCCAGCACAGCGCTCTCGCGCATGATCGCGGCCGAGATCGACGCCCGCGGCGGCTGGATATCCTTCGCCCGCTACATGGAACTGGCGCTGTACGCGCCGGGCCTCGGCTATTACTCGGGCGGTTCGCACAAATTCGGCGACCAGCAGGCGGGCGGCGACTTCCTCACCGCACCGGAACTGACGCCGCTGTTCGCCGGCGCGCTGGCGCGGCAGGTGGCGCAAGTGCTGGCCGTCTCCAGCCCGCGAGTGATCGAAGCCGGCGCCGGCAGCGGGCAACTGGCGGCCGACCTGCTGCCGGCACTCGCGGCGCTGGACTGCCTGCCCGAGCGCTACGTGATCCTCGAACTTTCCGGCGAACTGCGCGCGCGCCAGCAGGCGACGCTGGCCGCACGGGCGCCGCGGTTTGCCGGCCGCGTCGAATGGCTGAACGAATTGCCCGAGCGCTTTTCCGGCTGCCTGGTCGGCAACGAACTGCTCGACGCGATGCCGACCCATGCGCTGCGCTGGAGCGATGAGGGCGACGGGAGCGACGCCCCGGCCGTCTTCGAACGCGGCGTCGGGCTCGAAGGCGGCAAGCTGGCGACTGCCGAACGCCCGGCCGCGGGCGCCTTGCTCGATGCCGCGCTGGCCATCGGCGTGCGGGCGCCGTATCGCGGCGAGATCAGCCTCGCGGCGCGCTCCTGGGTGTCCGAGCTGGCGCGGCGCCTGGAACAGGGCGCGCTGCTGCTGATCGACTACGGCCTGCCGCGCAACGAGCTCTACCACCCGCAGCGCGACGGCGGCACCCTGCGCTGCCACTACCGGCATCGCGTGCATGAAGAGCCCTTCTGGTTTCCCGGCCTGTCCGACATCACCTCGCATGTCGATTTCACCGCGGTGGCGGAAGCCGGCTTCGATGCCGGACTGGAGGTGCTGGGCTACACCAGCCAGGCCAGCTTCCTGCTCAACTGCGGCATCGGCGATTTGCTCCAGGATGAGAAAGTTATGCGCAGCGGTATCCCGGGGAACGGCGCCGGCAAGCTCTGCATGCCTGGGACGCCGCTTCGCGGGACGGCAACGGCGAGCACCGACGATTTGCGCGCGCGAGGCGCCGTGAATGTGTTGATCTCGCCCAACGAGATGGGCGAACTGTTCAAGGTTATCGCGCTGGGGCGCGGCATGCCGGGCCCGCTGCTCGGCTTCGCCCGCGCCGACCGCGTGCACGCCCTGTGATTCAACCCAAAAACCTCATTTGACACAGAGAGCACGGAGAAAAGCACAGAGAACACAGAGAGTCAGATTGCGTTGAGGACTCTCCTTCCGGGTGAGCCAAGGTTTTTTCTCCGTGCCCTCTGTGGCTCTGTGTTCTCTGTGTTGAAAGCGCTTGCAATTGCGGTTTCTAGATTCAACGCCAATTATTGAAGGAGTACGAAATGCAAGGGAAACTGACGGGCGCCAGCCTGGCCGCCATCGCGCTGCTGCTGGCCGGCTGCGGCGACATGAGCATCAAGAAACTCAACCCGTTCGGCGGTGATCCGGTGCAGGAACGTTCGCGCGTGCCGGCCAATGCGACCGAATACCAGTGCGCCGGCGGCAAGCGCATCTACGTTCGCACGCTCGATGGCGGCGAGGCCGTCTGGCTGATCCTGGCGGAACGCGAACTGCGGCTCGAGCGGATCGGCACCAGCCAGCGCTACAGCAAGGGCAACACGGTGCTGAGCCTCAGCGGCAACGAAGCCGGCTTTGCCGACGGCACGGCGACGCCGCCCTACTCCGGCTGCAAGACGGGCGGCGCCGAGCCGGCACCGGCGGGCAAGTAGGCGGCGGGGCCGGCGATGTCGGAGAACAAACCGTCGGGACAGGACGCGGCGGACCCGGCCGCTGTTCGCGCCATGTCCATCGCCCGCCTCAAGGCGCTGGTAGAGCGGCTGAGGCCGGCCCGCGCCGACGACGCGGCGGCGGAGCAGCGGCTGCGCGAGGAAACCGCCCGGCTGCGCGGCCGGCCCGACGAAGCGGCGACGCTCGGCGCGGACCTGCTGGGCCTGCTCGCCCTGCCCCACCAGGGAGCCTTCTACGCCGAAACCGGCGTGCGCACGGCGCTGGGCTTCTGGCTGGAACTGACGCAGCGCCTCGGCCGGCGCCTGCTACCGCCGCTGCGCGACGAAAGCCAGCTGCGCAACATCCTGCACCTGCTGTTCGCGCAGCGCGACGACCACCTGTGGGTGGCGGCCGTCGGCGACGACGCCTGGCTGGAACTGGCCGGCGCGCTCGGTCTGGAAAAAGTCGGCGCTGGCGGCACGGCGTACGCCGGCCTGCTGGAGGCCGCGCGCATGCTCTCCTACCGCATCGCCGGGGTCGGCCTCGACCGCGAACTGCTGCGCGCCGAACCGGAGCTGGAACGCCACGAATCGCCCTTTCTGGCGCAGAACGCCGCGCTGTTACCCCTGCTGGAGCGCGCCCGCGGCGGCGGCGCGGTACCGGATAGGGACGAGATCCGCCACGTCGACGTGCTGCTCGACCAGTGCGACGCGACCCTCGACGGCATCCGCCGCAAGGCTTGCGAAAACGGCATCGGCATCCGCCTTACCTACCTGCTGGCGCGCCAGCGGCAGCTGATCGACCGCCTGCGGCTGCTGTTCGACTTCGCCGTCGTCGACGACCGTCCACGCCATGCGGTGGTCGTGCTGAAGACGCTGCTGGCGACCGAGCAGGCCAGCGACGAGATGGGCGAGTTCATCGGCCAGAACGTCAGCCTGCTGGCGCGCAACGTCACCGACCACGCCAGCCGCCACGGCGAACATTACGTCGCCGAGGATCGCGCCGAATGGCGGACGATGGCGAGAAGCGCCGCCGGCGGCGGCATCGTCATCGCCATCATGGCCCTGCTCAAGATCAAGCTGGCGCTGCTGCACCTGCCGCCGCTGACCGAAGGCATCGCCTTCGGCCTCAATTACGGCCTCGGTTTCGTCCTAATCCACCTGCTCGGCTTCACCGTGGCGACCAAGCAGCCGGCAATGACCGCCGCCTCGATCGCGGCGACCCTGGAAGAGTCGCGGCCGAAGGAACTGGAGCGACTCGCCGACTTCGCCCAGAACGTGGTGCGCACCCAGTTCGTCGCGGTGCTCGGCAATGTCGGCCTGGCGCTGCCGGTCGCCGCCCTGCTCGCCGCATTCTGGCTGTTCGTGCTCGGCCAGGGCCCGGCGCCGGAGGACAAGCTCCTGCACATGCTCCACGAGGTGCACCCGCTGGCCAGCGGCGCGCTGTTCTTCGCCGCCGTGGCTGGCATCGGCCTGTTCCTTTCCGGCCTGGTCTCGGGCTATTTCGACAACCAGGCGCGCTACCACCAGCTCGGGCCGCGCATCGCCGTCGCGCCACGGCTGGCCTGGCTGGGCCGGCAACGGGCCGGCCGCCTCGGCGATTATCTCGACGCCCACTACGGGGCCATCTTCGGCAACCTGTTCTTCGGCATGTACCTCGGCCTGGTCGGCGCGCTCGGCAGCCTCACCGGCCTGCCGATCGACATCCGCCACGTCGCCTTTTCCAGCGCCAACCTGGGCAGCGCCGTGGTCGGGCTGGGGCCGGGCGCGGCGGCCGCGGCGCTGCCCTGGGCCATCGCCGGCGTCGTCGGCATCGCCCTGGTGAACCTGGTGGTCAGCTTCTCGCTCGCGCTGTATGTCGCCCTGCAATCGCGCCGCGTCGGCTCGGCGCAGATCCTGCGGCTGGGCATGGTGCTGTTGCGGCGCCTGGCGCAGAAGCCGCTGGCCTTCGTATTGCCGCCGCGCGACAAACCTCCGGGCTGAGCCCTGCCTCAGAGACAGGCCTGCTCCAGGGCCTTCTCGCATTTTTCGCAAAAGCCGTCGTCGCCGACCGGGCCGGGCGCGCCGCAGCGGCGGCACGCAGCCGGCGCGGACGGCGGCGGCGCCGGGGCCTTGGCGCGCGGCTTCACCGGCCCCGACCCCTTGCGCGCGGCATTCATCCCAAAAACCTCATTTGACACAGAGAACACGGAGAAAAGCAAAGAGAACACAGAGAGTTGGATTGCGTTGAGGACTCTCCTGTCGGGTGCGCCAAGGCTTTTTCTCCGTGCCCTCTGTGGCTCTGTGTTCTCTGTGTTGAAAGCGGTTGCAATTGCGGTTTCCAGGTTCACTCGCAACTTGCCTTGCAGCTGGCCGGGTTGGCGGCACAGTCGGCGCCGGGCTCGACCTTGCATTCCGCGCGCGTGCGCCAGGTGAAGTTGAGTCCGTCGCCGTAGCCGCAGATGAGCTGGGTCATCTTGCCCTGTTTGGCGACGCGAACCGAAGCGGCCTTGGCGGCCTTGACCTGTGCCGGCGGCCGGTCGCAGGAGACATAGGCGCTGAAATTGCCGTCGGCCGATTCCCAGAGGGCCACATTCTTCAGCTTGCGATAGGCCTGGTAGTCCCTGCAAACATCGGTCTCTTCCTTGTAGCCCTTGTACGCCCTCCCGTCGTCGCTGCAATAGCCGGCGAAGGTGTAGCGCAGTTCCTCCTCGGCCGGGCAGGAAGCCACCTGTACGGCGGCGGCAAGATCGGGGGGGCAGGCGACGGTCGCGGCAGCTACCGGCAGGGCGATCATCAGGGACAGTATCGGCATCAGCATTTTCATGGTCATTTCCTTGGTTGGTCAAGTAAGCAGGTGTTGCAGGCAGGAGCGAATCGCCGTCGGCATCGGCGTCGGCCGGTCGTCGGCGCGGGCGACGAAGACATGCACGAACCAGCCCGTCGCGGCCGGGGTATTGTCGCCCTGCGGAAACAGCGCGATCTCGTAGCGCACCGAGGAATTGCCCAGGTGCGCCACGCGCAGGCCGGCATCGATGACCTCGGGAAAGGCCAGCGGCGCCAAGTAGCGGCATTGCGACTCGACGCAGTAGCCGATGGCCGCGCCGTCGTGGATGTCGAGGCCGCCTTCGCGGATCAGGTATTCGTTGATGACGGTATCGAAGTAGCTGTAATAGACGACGTTATTGACGTGGCCGTAGACGTCGTTGTCCATCCAGCGCGTGGGGATGGCGAGGAAATGCGGGAAATCGGAGCGTCCCGGGAGGGGCGCGGCGGAAACTTGGGGATTGGTAAAGGCGTGGGAGGACGGCTGGTTCATCGTGCGCTTCAGAAAGTTGAAACGCGCGATGATACCAACAGGCGTCAGCGGATGGCGAGAACGCTCACTGCTGGTTGCGATACATCGCGGCGAGAAATGCATCGGCGGCTTCGGCGTCGACTTCCTGCGCCGCCGCGCGATGCTGGACTTCCTGCAGGCCGAGCTGGAGCTCGGGGCTGGCAGGAGTCCACTCGGCGCCGAGGACTTCGTCCTCGAACGCTCCGAATTCATCCTCGATGAGTTTGCCTGTGCTCATGTCCATCACCTTTAACATCGCCGTCTCCCGTTGTGGAACCGTGCGCCTCAGAGGATATAACGCGGGCCATGAAGAAAAGTTGAATGAAGCCTCAAATTTCAGCAAACCTGTTGTTTTGGCGCTACTTCGCCCGCCCGGCGTGACAAATGTCACACCGGAGGCGATGCCGTCGCGGTGCGCGGCGGGTTCCAGGGCGCCACCTTGAGCAGCAGCACCATGCCCGGCACCGCCAGCAGCGCGCAGAGCATGAAGAAGGGAAACCAGCCGAAGATTTCGATCAGGTAGCCGGTGGTGGCGTTGATGAAAGTGCGGGGCACGGCGGCGAGGCTGGTGAACAGGGCGAACTGCGTGGCGGTGTAAAGCGGATGCGTGGCCCGCGCGATGAAGGCGACAAAGGCCGCGGTGCCCAGGCCCACGCCGAGCGCCTCGAAGCCGATCAC
This sequence comes from Sulfuritalea sp., assembly GCA_044360105.1. Classification (GTDB taxonomy): domain Bacteria; phylum Pseudomonadota; class Gammaproteobacteria; order Burkholderiales; family Rhodocyclaceae; genus Sulfuritalea. Next base: position 14,223 of record JBIKKY010000051.1, on the reverse strand, counting down.
CAGCGCCAGTTGGGCGAGTTCCACCGCGCCCACCGTCTCGTGGCGGCCGATCCAGGCCAGCCAGGCGAAGCCGAAAATCGACACCAGTTGCACCACGCCAAACAGCCACAGGGCGCGGTTGATGCCCAGCTTGACCATCCACAGGCCGCCGATCAGGCCGCCGATCACCGCGGGCCACAGCCCGGCATTTTTCGCCACGATGCCGATCTCGGACTTGGCGAATCCCATGTCGAGGTAAAAGGGCGTGGCCAGCGCGGTGCACATCGAATCGCCCAGCTTGTAGAGGAAGATGAAGGCCAGGATCAGCAGCGCCTCACGCAGGCCGGCACGGTTGATGAACTCGTGGAAAGGCTCGACCACGGCGTCCCTCAGGGTCTTCGGCGCATTGCCGGCGACATCCGGCTCGCGCGCGAACACGGCCAGCAGCATGCCCGGCAGCATGAACAGCGCGGTGATGACGAAGACCTGCAGCCAGGGCAGGCGGTCGGCCAGGATCAGCGACAGCGATCCCGGCACCAGCCCGGCGATGCGGTAGGCATTGACATGCACCGAGTTGCCCAGGCCCAGCTCGGACTCCGACAAAATCTCGCGCCGGTAGGCGTCGAGCGCGATGTCCTGCGTTGCCGAGAGCAGCGCCACCGCCGCGGTCAGCCATAAAATCGGAATGATCTCGCTGCCCGGCGCGAACAGGCCGAGCGAGGCGATCGCCGCCAGCAGGCCGATTTGCGTAATCAGCATCCAGCCGCGACGGCGCCCGAGCGGCGGTGCGTAGCGGTCGAGCAGCGGCGACCAGAGGAACTTCCAGGTGTAGGGAAACTGGATCAGCGCGAAGAGGCCGATGGTCTTCAGGTCCACGCCCTCCGAGCGCAGCCAGGCCGGAACGAGGTTCAGCAGCAGGTACAGCGGCAGACCGGACGAGAAGCCGGTAAATACGCAGATCATCATGCGCCGGGTGAATAGCGCGGCAAGCCAGGGCGGCATCACGTTTTCACGGGCCAGGCGTCGGCATCCGCAACGGCGGGAAGCACCGGGTACGGCTTCCGGGCCTTATCAGGAAACTCGGGCACAAAATGGGCGCGGTTCAAGCGCGAGGTCGACAGAAAATTTTTCGGCAAAGCTCGAGTGCCCCCCGCACCCCGTGACTGACCCGCGTGATGTTCGAACCTCGTTTGACGCCTGGTCATTCGTGAAAAACAGGCGAGCCGACGGGGCGAACAAACCGGTGAATGGAAAATTTCCCATAAGGCAGATGCTGGCGCGCTCGGCGGGGATCGAACCCACAACCCCTGGCTTCGGAGGCCAGTACTCTATCCATTGAGCTACGAGCGCGAGGGGGCGAAGCATAGCGCGTTCGGCGGGTGACGTCCAATGCGGGGCGGGCGATTCCGCTATAATCGCGCCCTCTGTTCGACTATCCCGGGAAGGCTGCTCATGGTCCATTTGAATATCCGAACGCTCGCCGCGGCGGGTGCTCTTGCTCTCTCCGTTTCCGTGTTCGCCATGGGCGCACGCCCGGCTGGTGACGAAGAAGGCGCCAACAAGCGAATCGCTCCCGTGGCCCGCGTCGAACTCGCCGCCGCGGGTCCTGCCGCCGCGGCCGGCAGTCGCAGCGGGGAACAGATCTACACCTCCGTCTGCGGCGCCTGCCATGAGGCCGGTGTCGCCGGCGCACCAAAGACCGGCGACAAGGCCGCCTGGGCTCCGCGCATCGCGCTCGGTCTCGATGCCCTGCTGAAGTCGTCGATCGCCGGCAAGAACGCCATGCCGCCCAAGGGCGGATCGGATGCCAACGACGCCGAGCTGGCCCGCGCCATCGTCTATATCACCGGCAAGTCGGGCGGCAATCTCAAGGAACCCGCGGCGAAGTAAGCGCGCGGCTCCACGACGAAAAAAGGGACCCTTGCGGTCCCTTTGTCGTTATGTCCGCGCGAGAGGCGCGGACGATATCCCCTGGCGGGATTACGCGGGTTTGCCGGCCAGCATGGCGCGCAGGGCGCTGGCCTTGGCGCGCGCGGTGCCGGCGTCCGGCACGGTGTTCCCCTGCGCCAGGGCTTTCTGCGCCGCCTCGCCCATTTCGGCGATGAAGCGCGAGGGCTCGCGCGGCATCCAGTCGCGGCCCTGCTTGCGCCGCTCGCACCAGGTCACCGTCAGGCTGGCCTGGGCGCGCGTGATGCCGACATACATCAGCCGCCGTTCCTCTTCGAGCTTGGCCGGCTCGAGCGAGTCGCGGTGCGGCAGCAGGCCTTCTTCGACACCGACCAAGAAGACGTGGCGGAATTCGAGACCCTTCGCCGCGTGCAGGGTGGCGAGTTGCACGGCATCCTGCTCGCCCTCGTCCTTGTCCAGCATGGACAGCAGCGCCACCGACTGCGCCAGTTCGAGCAGGTTTTTGCCTTCCTCCTCGCCCTTCCTGCCCAGCCACTCGACGAAGTCGCAGACGTTGGCCCAGCGGGTTTCGGCCTCGCGCACTTCCGACGATTGGAACAGCCAGCTTTCGTAGCCGATGGCTTCGATCAGGTCGTTCAAGACCTTGCCGGCAGGCTCCTTCGCGGCGCGCGCTTCGATGCGTCCGATGAAGTCGCCGAACTCGCGCAGCGAGCTGCGCTGCTTTGGGTTCAGCTCGGACTCCAGCCCCGGCGCGTAGATGCTGGCGAACAGGCTCTGGTGGCTGCGCCCGGCGGCGCGGCCGAGCCCTTCCAGCGTGGTGCCGCCGATGCCGCGCTTGGGCGTGGTCACGGCGCGAATGAAAGCCGGGTCATCGGCCGGATTGGCGAGCAGGCGCAGGTAGCAGGTGATGTCCTTGATCTCGGCGCGATCGAAGAAGGATTGTCCGCCGGAGATGACATAGGGTATCCGCTGCGCGCGCAACTGCTGCTCGATGGCGCGCGCCTGGTGGTTGCCGCGATAAAGGATGGCGTAATCGGAAAATTTCGTGCGCCGCTCGAAACGGTGCGCCGACAGGCGCGAGCCGACCCACTCGGCTTCGTGCTCGCCGTCGCGGCAGGTCTGGATGTGGATCGCATCGCCCTGGCCGTGCTCGGACCACAGCTTCTTTTCGAAGAGCTTGGGATTGTTGGCGATCAGCGTGTTGGCGACCTGCAGGATCCGCGCCGTCGACCGGTAGTTCTGCTCCAGTTTGACCACTTTCAGGCTCGGGTAGTCATCTTTCAGGAGGCGCAGGTTTTCGCTGTCGGCGCCGCGCCAGGCGTAGATCGACTGGTCGTCGTCGCCCACCGCGGTGAAGGAGTCGCGCCCCTGCGTCAGCAGTTGCAGCAGGCGGTACTGGGCGCGGTTGGTGTCCTGGTATTCGTCGACCAGCACATGCCAGAGCCGACTGCGCCAGCGCTGCGCGACCTCGTCGTTTTCACTGAATAACTTGACCGGCAGGCGCAGCAGGTCGTCGAAGTCCACCGCCTGGTAGGCGCGCAGGGTGCGCTCGTAATCCGAGTAGAGCTGCGCCGCGGCGGCTTCGATGTCGTCGGCGGCATCCTTCAGCGCCGCCGCCGGCTCGACCAGGTGGTTCTTCCACAGCGAGATGCGCGATTGCAGCGCGCGAAGGCGGCCCTTGTCGACATTGCCGGCGAGTTCCTGGAACAGCGCCGTGGTGTCGGCCGCGTCAAGGATCGAGAAACCCGGCTTCAAACCGACCCTGGCCGCCTCCTGGCGCAGGATGCGCACGCCGAGCGCATGGAAGGTGCTGACGATGAGGCCCTCGGCGCGCGCGCCGATCAGCTTGCCAACACGCTCCTTCATTTCCTTCGCCGCCTTGTTGGTGAAGGTGATGGCGGCGATCTGCGTCGGCTTAACGCCGTAGTCGTCGACCAGCCAGGCGATCTTGTGGGTGATGACGCGCGTCTTGCCCGAGCCGGCGCCGGCCAGCACCAGCAGCGGGCTGTCGAGGTGATGCACGGCCTCGAGCTGGGCCGGGTTGAGTTTGACCATGGATGGATTTTTCGCGAACGCCGTAACGCCAGCGCCGACTTTTTGACTTCAGCCGGGCGCCGCTTCGACGCGGATTACTTCAGCGCGCCGAAGACCGTCTGCGCCAGCTTGCCGGCGGCGCCCAGCGGATCCTTGCGGATCGCCTTTTCCTCTTCGGCCATCATCAGGTAGAGGCCGTCCAGCGTTTTCTGCGTCACGTAGTTCTCGAGCTGCGCATCCTCCTCGCGCACCAGGCCGTAGCCGGCCGCCTTGCCGGCAAGCTGCTCGTACTTCTTCGCCACGCCGACCTTGGCCATGGCTGTCTTGACCATGGGTTTGAATTTCTCGGCCAGGGGCGCGGAGGTGGTGCGACGGAAATACTGCGTCGCGGCATCCTCGCCGCCGGTCAGGATGCCCTTGGCATCTTCCACCGACATCTGCTTGATCGAATTCACCAGCAGGGTCTTGGCTTCCGGCACCGCCGCTTCCGCCGCCCGGTTCATGGCGGTGATCAGTTCGTCGGCCTTCTTGCCCATGCCGAGGCCGCGCATCACGCTCTCGACCTTCTGCACGCTCGGCGGCAAGGGGATCTTCACTTTCGCATTGCCCATGAACCCGTCCTTCCTGCCCAGCAGGTCCACCGCCTTGCCGGCGCCTTGCGTCAGCGCTTCCTTGAGGCCGCCATTGGCGTCCTTGCCGGAAATGTCTGCAAGGCCGATGGCGTGGGCGGAGGTGGCCAATAGCAGACCGGCGATAAATGAGAGTGTCGAGCGCATGTCAGGAATCCTTTGGCAATTTCGACGGGCGGCGCCCGGGTTTGTTGACGCCATTATTGCATTTGCCTTGCCTGCCGTCCGAAGTGAAACCGCTGCTCCGGTAGCGGCGGCCGCTACCTTCCGTCGCAGCCGATGCGCCTTTTGCGTTTTCGGTTTACCCTGTCGCCGTTCGGACGCATTCTGAGATTGCCTTCACTCAGGAGAACGCCATGAAACCCCTGCACCACCACCTGCCGCTGCTCGTCTCTGTCCTGCTGGTCGCCGCCGCGCTGATCCACGGCCCAATCGCCCAGCCGGCCGCCTATCACGAGTTCGCCGATCGGGATGTAGTTCTCGGCATTCCGCATTTCGCGGACGTGATCTCCAACCTCGGCTTTGCCCTGGTCGCGATTTGGGGCTGGATCAAACTTGTGCCGGCGAGCGGACATCCCGATTTCCGCCCGGGCCGGACCGGCTACCGCCTGTTCCTGATCGGCCTGTTCCTGACCGCGCTGGGCTCGTCCTGGTACCACCTTGCACCCGACAATGCGCGCCTGGTCTGGGACCGCCTGCCGATCGCCATGGCTTGCGGCGGCCTGCTGGCCGGCGTATGGGGCGATGTGCGGCACAAGGACAGCGGAGCACTCGCGGCCTGGCTCGCGCTCGCGGCCATCCTCAGCGTCGGCTGGTGGTACTTCACGGAATTATCCGGCACCGGCGACCTGCGCCCCTATTTGCTGCTGCAGGGCCTGCCCATCCTGTTGATACCGCTCTGGCAGTGGCTCCACAAGGCGCCCGCGGCCGACCGCCTGGCCTTCGGCGGCGCGCTTGCGCTGTATGTCGTCGCCAAGTTCGCCGAGCTCGGCGACCACCAGATCGCCGCCGCGCTCGGCGCCGTCACGGGCCATACGCTCAAGCACCTGCTCGCCACCGCAGCGGCGGCGCTGATCGTCGGGCGGCTGGTGCAGCGTGTCAATGAACCGCGCTCGGCCGAGCACGGAGTGCATCACGCGATCACCCCGGCAGCTTGAGCCGGCGGTCGGGCGCTGGCGCCGGGCGTTCGTCTGTCTTGCCGCGACATCCGCCATTCCTGCGACAATGAGTTCGTTGCCGGACGCCGGCAAGAAACACCTTGAGGAAGTCGTCCCATGAGCAACCAATCCGGCCTGCTGCGCGCGCGCCGCTTCGCCCCGCTGTTCGTCACCCAGTTCCTCGGCGCGTTCAACGACAACGTGTTGAAGAACGCGATGGTGGTGCTGCTGACCTTCCAGGCGGCGAACTGGACCACGATGAAGCCCGAGCTGCTGGCCAACCTCGCGGCGGGCATTTTCATCCTGCCCTTCTTCCTGTTTTCGGCGACGGCGGGACAACTCGCCGACAAGTACGACAAGGCGGCGCTGGCGCGGCTGTCCAAGCTGCTGGAAGTGGCCATCGTGCTCATCGCCGGGGTCGGCTTCTTCGTGCAAAGCCTCAACGTCCTGTTCCTCAGCCTGTTCCTGATGGGCCTGCAATCGACGCTGTTCGGCCCGGTGAAGTACGCGATCCTGCCGCAACACCTGAAGCGCGAGGAACTGGTCGGCGGCAATGCGCTGATCGAAGCCGGCACCTTCGTCGCCATCCTGCTCGGCACCCTGCTCGGCGGGCTGCTCGCCGCCAGTGCCGCGGCGACGGTCTGGATCACCGCGGTCGGCCTCGTCGTCGCCGTCGGCGGCTATGTCGCCTCGCGGTCGATCCCGGTCGCCGTGCCGCCGGCGCCGACTCTTGTGATCAACCCCAATCCGCTGACCGAGACCTGGCGCAACATCGGTTTCGCCCGCGAGAACCGGGCCGTGTTCCACTCGATCATGGGCATTTCGTGGTTCTGGCTGTTCGGCGCGCTGTTCCTCGCCCAGTTCCCGGCCTACACCAAGGATGTGCTGGGCGGCAGCGAGACCGCGGTGACGCTGCTGCTTGCCACCTTCACCCTGGGCATCGGTGTCGGCTCGTTGCTGTGTGAAAAACTGTCCGCCAAGCGTGTCGAGCTGGGCCTGGTGCCGCTGGGTTCGATCGGGCTGACGGTATTCGCGCTGGACCTCGCCTTCGCCTCGCCCGCGATGCCGGCCGCCGGCCTCGGTGCACTCGGCCTGATGCAACTGGCCTCGACCTGGCGCGTGCTGGCCGACCTCCTGCTGATCGGCGTCTTCGGCGGCTTTTTCATCGTGCCCTTGTATGCCCTGGTGCAGCAGCGCTCCAACCCCGAGCATTGCGCGCGCGTCATCGCCGCCAACAACATCCTCAACGCGCTGTTCATGGTGGTCGGTTCGCTGGCCGCCGCCGGCATGCTCGCCGCCGGCCTTTCGATCCCGACGCTGTTCGCCGTCGCCGCCGTCTGCAACGCGGCCGTGGCGCTGTTCATCTACGGGCTGGTGCCCGAGTTCCTGCTGCGCTTCATCGTCTGGATGCTGATCCACACGGTGTATCGCCTGCGCGTGGAGAACCTCGAGCAGGTGCCGGACGAGGGGCCGGCGGTAGTCATCTGCAACCACGTCAGCTTCGTCGATCCGCTGGTGATCATGGCGGCCTGCCCGCGGCCGATCCGCTTCGTCATGGACCACCATATCTTCCGCTGGCCGGTGATGAACTTCGTCTTCCGCAGCAGCAAGGCCATCCCCATCGCTCCGGCCAAGGAAGACCCAGCGATGATGGAAAAGGCCTTCGAGGAAGTCGGCAGGGCGCTCGACGCCGGCGACCTGGTCGGCATCTTCCCCGAGGGCAAGATCACCGGCGACGGCGAGATCAATCCCTTCCGCCCCGGCATCGCCCGCATCCTCGCGCGCAATCCGGTACCCGTGGTGCCGATGGCGCTGCGCGGCCTGTGGGGCAGCTTCTTTTCGCGCAAGCACGGCCCGGCCATGACCAAGCCCTTCCGCCGCGGCGTGTTTTCGAAAATCGAACTGGTGGCCGCTGCTGCGGTGCCGGCAGCCGAGGCATTGCCCGAACGGCTGCAAACGGACGTCACCGCCTTGCGCGGCAACCGGGCCTGATTATCGCCGTTCCCTCCACGGGCGGCCCTGCATAGCCGCCCGGCTTCGCGGGCGCAGAGCAGTGCTCTGCGAAACCCCCGTTACGCCCAGCGCCGACTTTTTGTGGTTAGCCCCGCACAATCACACCTACCCGACTTGACACCTCTTCATCCCGAAGGCTAAATCCCGGTCTTCTGCAATGTTTCACCCCCCCCAAAGCTGGAGACAACAATAATGGCACCCCCACCCTTGGCCTCGCGCGAAGCGGTACGCGAGCAGCGCTTCGGCGAACTCTGGAACAACGATCTGAACGATGCCTTCGCCGACATCGCGCGCTACTACGACCGCGCCAACGAAATTGCCGCGCTCGGCCTCTGGAGCACGTTCCTCAAGCGCTTCATGCAGACCGTGGACATCGCGCCGAACCAGAAGGTGCTCGACGTCTGCGCCGGGACCAACGCCATCGGTGTCGCCCTCCTCAAGCGCGAGCCGACCCTGGATGTGGATGCCATGGACCGCAGCGCGGAGATGCAGGCTGTCGGCCAGGAGAACGCCAGGGCGCTGGGCTTTACGATCAAGAGCACCATCGGCGACGTGCATGTGCTGCCCTTCCCCGAAAACCACTTCGACGTCGTCACGCTGCAGTTCGCCTCGCGCCACCTGCGCGTGCGCGAGGTGTTCAGCGAGATCCTGCGCGTGCTCAAGCCCGGCGGGCACTTCCACCATTCCGACATGCTGCGTCCGCGCAATCCGATCGTGAAGAACCTCTACTACGCCTATCTCAAGACCTGCCTGAATTTCACCAGCCTGATCGTCGGCAGCAGTCCGGCGGCGACCCGCTTCAAGCAGTATTTCATCGATGCGCTGGACCTGTTCTACTCCGCCGAGGAACTGTCGATCGTGCTGCGCGAACTGGGTTTCGTCGAGGTCAGCGTGGATACCGTGTTCCACGGCATGATCGGCTTCCATCGGGCGGTCAAGCCGGACCGGTGATCATGAAACCGTTCGCCCTGAGCCTGTCTTTCCGATCATCCTGAACCTGTCGAAGGAAGGACCCTTCGACAGGTTCAGCCCGAACGGTCAGATGGAATGAAGGTGTTCATGGCCCACTCGCCCTGCTCCGCAACGCCTTCTATCCGGATCTTGTTCATCGGCTCGCAGCTTCGCGCCGCGCTTCCTCCCCGCACCCGGTCGCCCACATGCAGTTGCGCGTCGCTTCGTTCGTCGTGATCCACTTACTGTGGGACTTACACCAACAAGAGTGCGAAGATTGCGCCCATGCCTGGCGCACCATAAAAAAAGCGCAACCTGAATGAGGTTGCGCTTAAAACCACTCCAAAGGAGGAGGGTGGAGGAGACATCGGGCAAGCAACGGAGTGACCTGGATTCTTTGCTGCGTCAGACCGTTTAAGTTGGATCGATTCTCACATTGCGTTTGCTGCAATGCAAGAGTTTTTTGTGCATTGCGCAATCAGCAGGTGGCAAACAATTCGTTTCAGACTTAATGTATATGATTTAATTGAAAATTAAAGGATAAATTTAAAATATCGAAGAATAACTTTTCTCTATTTTTGGCTGGCCCACGACAAAACGGCTCGCATCGGACGGAATATCTTGTGCGATGCCATATCCGATCTTCGGCACCACCGCTAGAATGCCGGCCACGGCTTCAGGGAGTGAATGGCATGGACTGCACAGTACGCTGGCATGAGGGTATGAGTTTTGTTGCCGAGACAGGCAGCGGGCATCTGGTGTGCATGGACGGCGCGCCGGAAGCAGGCGGACGCAATCTGGCGCCGCGCCCCATGGAGCTGGTGCTGGCGGGGACCGGCGGTTGCACGGCCTTCGACATTGTCCTGATCCTGCAGCGCGGACGCCACCAGGTCAGCGGCTGCGAAGTGAAGCTTCAGGCCGAGCGTGCGGAGGCGGATCCGAAGGTATTCACCCGGATCAACATGCACTTCGTGGTGACCGGGAAGAACCTGAAACCCGAGTTTGTCGAGCGTGCGGTCAAGCTATCCGCGGAGAAGTACTGCTCGGCATCGATCATGCTCGGCAAGACCGCCGAGATCAGCCACACTTTCGAGATAGTCGAAGCCTAAGACCGAAGCCTAAGACGTGCTTCCGTTCAGGCGACGTAGGAAAGCCGGGTCATCAGCTTCGATGAAAGTTTCATCGCCACCCTGATCGGCACAGGCAACTCCCGTGCGCCGTAATGCTCTGCCGTTTCAGCGTGGCGCATCTCGTCGGCCTTCATCTGTTCCAGCACCTCCAACGATTTGCGGTCCTGGGCCGGAAGACGGGCCATGTGGCTCTCGAGATGCCCCTCCACCTGGCGTTCGGTTTCGGCCAGGAAGCCCAGGCTCCAGGTATCGCCGCACTTTCCGGCCACCACCCCGATCGCCAGTGATCCGGCATACCACAGCGGATTGAGAATGCTCTTGTGCCCGCCGAGCTCGACTATGCGACGTTCCGTCCAGTTGAGATGCTCGGTCTCTTCCCACGCGGCCTGTTCCAGTTCGCGCCTGACCGCCGGATCGCGCGAGCTCAGCGCCTGGCCCTGATACAAGGCCTGGGCGCAGATTTCGCCACAGTGATTGACGCGCATCAGCGCGGCGACATGGCGCTTTTCGTCATCGCTCATCTCGGCTTCCGGCAGATCTGCCCCGGGCATAGGTCGGCGCGTCGGCGCCAAGGCAAACACGGCACGAAGCGCCTTGTCGAATTCCGGGATCAGGGTATCGATCATTGCCGCCTCCCTAAGGGGAAAGAATCCTCGAATTCGAATTGGGATGCAGGCCCAAGCGCAAGGCATTCCGCCCTTCGTCGGCCGAATTGATGGGGTTGCCGGCGGGACAGAAGAGGTCGCGACTCAAGGACGCGTGGTGTCGATTGACGGGCTTGTTTTCGATGGGCCGCCATTCCACACGGACGGCGCGAGATTTCACCCAGGTGCCGTCGCTGCGCCCTGTCGCGTAATGCTTCCAGGTCAGATCCTTGCAGTTGATGCCTTCGAAACTCACGTTGGTCGCGCCGCCCGCAGTCCGGACCACCAGAACGTAGCGCACGATACCGTCGCTGCCGACGCTCAGCGTGCTGGCATCGATAAAGTAGTTGTTGGTGGTGGCGGGACCGACGTAATACTCACGCAGGTTTTCCTGCCTGGGAAAGGCGGGAGACTCGACTTCCCTCAGTTCCTGCCAGGGCTTCTCCGGTTCGAAACCGGGATTGTCCTTCGGCTGCAAATGCGATTGTGCCGCCGCTGTCGCGGCAATCGCCGCGACAGCGGCGGCCACGAGGCGCCTCATTTTCCGTCCTCCGGTGTGGCCGATTCCCAGCGCGGCATGCGCTCCTCGGGGTGGGTGAACAGCAGGCGCGCCAGTTCGAGCAGCGCCGCCTCATACACGCCACGCTTGAACTCGATCACGTTGGCCAGCGGGATCCAGTAGCTGTTCCAGCGCCAGGCATCGAATTCCGGATGTGCGCTGGCACGCAAACAGACGTCGCTGTCGCGGCCGACCAGACGCAACAGAAACCAGATCTGTTTCTGACCCCGGTAGGTACTGCGCCATTCGCGGCGAACCCACTGTTTCGGCACCTCATAGCGCATCCAGTCGCGCGTGCGGCCGATAATCCGCACATGTTCGGGCTTGAGGCCGGTTTCCTCCTCCAGTTCGCGGAGCATCGCCTGCTCGGGCGTTTCGCCCTTCTTGATGCCCCCTTGCGGGAACTGCCAGGAATGTTCGCGGATCCGCTTGCCCCAAAACACCTCGTTGCGACTGTTGACCAGAATGATGCCGACGTTCGGGCGAAAGCCTTCACGATCGAGCATGATGCATGTTCCAATGATTGACTGGGATCCATTCTTTCACAATCGCACGCCGCTGGAAAGCCGCATCTGCCGACTCTGCAAATTCCCGGCCGCAGGTAAAATGCGCGCTTTCCTGTTTCCAGCCTACAGCCATGCGCGCCAGCCAGTTCTTCATCGCTACCCTCAAGGAAGCTCCTTCCGACGCCGAAATCATCAGCCACCAACTGATGCTGCGCGCCGGCCTGATCCGCCGCCTGGCCGGCGGCATCTACACCTGGATGCCGATGGGGCTGCGCGTGTTGCGCAAGGTGGAAAACATCGTGCGCGAGGAAATGAATCGTGCCGGAGCCATCGAACTGCTCATGCCGGCTGTGCAACCCTTTGAATTGTGGGAAGAATCCGGGCGCGGCCCGAAATACGGCCCGGAACTGCTGCGCTTCAAGGACCGCCACCAGCGCGATTTCGTGATCGGCCCGACCCACGAGGAAGTCATCACCGACGTGGTGCGCCGCGAGGTCAAGAGCTATCGGCAACTGCCACGCCACTTTTACCAGATCCAGACAAAGTTCCGCGACGAGATCCGGCCGCGTTTCGGGGTCATGCGCGGGCGCGAGTTCCTGATGAAGGACGGCTACTCCTTCCACACCTCGTATGCCGACCTGGAACGCGAATACCGCAACATGTACGAGACCTACAGCCGCATCTTCACCCGCCTCGGCCTGAAGTTCCGCGCCGTGGCCGCCGATACCGGCGCCATCGGCGGCACCGGCTCGCACGAATTCCATGTGCTGGCGGATTCCGGCGAGGACGCGATTGCCTTCTGCCCGACCTCCGATTACGCGGCGAACGTGGAACTGGCCGAGGCGGGCGCGCCTGTAAGAGTCGGCGCTGGCGATACGGCAAAAAGCGCGGCGCCCATGGAGAAAAGGGCCACGCCGGGCAAGACCCGATGCGAGGACGTGGCGGCTTTCCTCGGCCTGCCGCTGACGCAGACCGTCAAGGCCATCGCCGTGATGGCGGAGAAGGAAGGCGGCAGCGAGTTCGTCCTGCTTCTGTTGCGCGGCAACCATGACCTCAACGAAATCAAGGCGCAGAAGGTGGTCGGCGCATTCCGCTTCGCCCGCGACGAGGAAATCGTCGAGGCGCTTGGCTGCAAGGCCGGCTACATCGGCGCCGTCGGCTTTTCCGGCAAGGTGGTGGCCGACCGCAGCGTCGCCGTGATGAGCGACATGGTCTGCGGCGCCAACGAGGAGGGTTTCCACCTCACCGGCGTCAACTTCGGCCGCGACCTGCCGCAACCCGCCACCGTCGCCGACATCCGCAACGTGGTCGAGGGCGACCCGTCGCCCGACGGCAAGGGCACGCTCGAACTGTGTCGCGGCATCGAAGTTGGCCACATCTTCCAGTTGCGCACCAAGTACGCCGAGGCTCTCAAATGCACCTTCCTCGACGAACAGGGCAAGGACCAGGTCATGGAAATGGGCTGCTACGGCATCGGCGTCTCGCGCATCGTCGGCGCCGCCATCGAGCAGGGCTGCGACGAACGCGGCATCATCTTCCCCGCCGGCATCGCACCCTTCGCCGTGGTCATCGTGCCGATGAACTACGCCAAGTCGGAGGCGGTGCGCAATGCTGCCGGCGCCTTGCTTGATGAATTGCTTGCCGCCGGCATCGACGCGATTCTCGACGATCGCGACGAGCGTCCCGGCTCGATGTTCGCCGACTGGGAACTGATCGGCGTGCCGCATCGCGTGGTGGTCGGCGAGCGCGGCCTGAAGGAAGGCAAGCTGGAATACAAGGGCCGCAGCGATGCCGAGGCCACCATGATCGCCGCCAGCGAGATGACCGGCTTCCTGCAACTCAAATTGTTGTGCGGCTGATCCGCCGCTTCGCGCTGACCCTTGTCGCGGCGCTGCTGCCGACGGTAGTCCTTGCCGGAGCACAGCAATACGAACCCCTGGCAGCCAGCGTGCAGGCGGCATTGCATGCCGCGATTGCCGACCGCGCCGCGCCCGAACCCCAGTTCCCCACCGTCCAGGAAAAGGTCGACTGGCTGACGGAAATGTCGGGGCGCCTGACCCGCCGCATGCCCGACCGCGAAGCACGGCTCGAATTTCTCAAGACCGTCTATTACGAAGCCAAGCGCGCCGGCCTCGACCCGCAGATGGTGCTCGGCCTGATCCAGGTCGAAAGCGGCTTCAAGAAGTACTCGGTGTCCTCCGCCGGCGCCCGCGGCTACATGCAGGTAATGCCCTTCTGGGTGGGCCTGATCGGCAGCAAGGACAGCAACCTGTTCCACATGCGCACCAACCTGCGCTTCGGCTGCACCATCCTGCGTCATTATCTCGACATCGAAAAAGGCGATCTCTACCGCGCGCTCGGCCGCTACAACGGCAGCCTGGGCAAGCCGGAGTATCCGAGGATGGTGCAGGGGGCGTGGGAAAAGCAGTGGGGGTGGCGGAGGTAGGCCCTTCCCCGTAGCGTCAACGCCGGCTTCTGCAACTCCGTCATTCCGGCGAACGCCGGAATCCAGAGGTTGGCTTGGATGTGGTGCCGTATCACCAGCGCCGACTTTTTCACTTCGCGTCCGCGACCGCGCCGGGTCTCGCCCCGGCAGGCGAGGTACTTCCTTGCTGCGCGGCAAGAAAGTACCCAAAGAAACGCGCCCCGCCTCCCCGGCCCTGCGGGCGGAGGGCTCGCCGGAGCCTCGCCCGTTCACGCGGCGCACGGCCAA
>JBIKKY010000095.1:0-7691 GCA_044360105.1 Sulfuritalea sp. | reverse complement strand
CAGGCTCGTCGTATCGAGGCTGAAACAAAATTCTTAGTGAAGGCTAACATCGCACAGCGATGTTAAGCGACCATCGGGAGCGGCCGGAACTAGAACTTCGCTTCAGGCTCGTCGTATCGAGGCTGAAACAAAATTCTTAGTGAAGGCTAACATCGCACAGCGATGTTAAGCGACCATCGGGAGCGGCCGGAACTAGAACTTCGCTTCAGGCTCGTCGTATCGAGGCTGAAGCTCTCCCGGTCTTGGGCTAGAGCACTTCCGCCGCGTGATCCGCCAGGCGCGAACGCTCGCCGCGCTGCAGCGTGACATGGCCCGAATGCGGCCAGCCCTTGAAGCGATCCACGACGTAGGTCAGGCCTGAACTGCCTTCCGTGAGGTAGGGCGTGTCGATCTGGGCGATGTTGCCCATGCAGACCACCTTGGTGCCGGGGCCGGCGCGGGTGATCAGGGTTTTCATCTGCTTCGGCGTCAGGTTCTGTGCCTCGTCGATGATGAGGAACTTGTTCATGAAGGTGCGGCCGCGCATGAAATTGAGCGACTTGATCTTGATCCGGTTGCGGATCAGGTCCATGGTCGCCGCGCGTCCCCAGTCGCCGCCATAGCTCCCGGCGCCTGCGCCGGGTCCGCCGGCTGGAGTTTCGGCGGGCTTGTTGAGCACTTCGAGGTTGTCTTCCAGCGCGCCCATCCAGGGCGTCATTTTTTCTTCTTCGGTGCCGGGCAGGAAGCCGATGTCCTCGCCGACCGGTACGGTGACGCGGGTGATGATGATCTCGGCGAAGAGCTTGGTCTCCAGGGTTTGCGTCAGGGCGGCGGCCAGCGTCAGCAGGGTCTTGCCGGTGCCGGCCTGACCGAGCAGGGTGACGAAGTCGATCTCGGGATTCATCAGCAGGTTGAGGGCGAAGTTCTGCTCGCGGTTGCGCGCGGTGATGCCCCACACGGCGTTCTTGGCATGGCTGTAGTCGATCAGGGTCTCGAGTTCCGCCGTCTTGCCGGCGCCGACTTTTACCCACGCCTGCAGCGGCTGCGGGCCTTCCTGCCAGACGAACTCATTGACCAGCAGTTCGGGGCACAGCGGGCCCTTGACGCGGTAATAGGTGCGGCTGTCCTTCTTCCACGATTCCAGTCCCTTGCCGTGCTTGTCCCAGAAATCGGGTGGCAGTTCGAGGGTGCCGGTGTAGAGGAGATCCGTGTCCTCCAGCACCTTGTCGTTGAAATAGTCCTGCGCTTCGAGGCCCAGCGCACGCGCCTTGATGCGCATGTTGATGTCTTTGGAGACCAGGATCACCGGCCGCTTGGGATATTTCTGGCCCAGATACATGACGACGCCGATGATCTGGTTGTCGGCCTTGGCGGTCGGCAGCGAAATCGGCAGGATGCCGTTTATGGCTTCGGTCTGGAGAAACAGGTGGCCGGTCGCCAGTTCGCGCGAAGGGCCGCTGAGGTCTATGCCTTTGGCCATGTTGTGCTCTGCCCCGGTGACGATCTCGTCGAGCAGGCGGCTGGTCTGGCGTGCGTTGCGGGCAACCTCCGACATGCCTTTCTTGTTGGCGTCGAGTTCCTCCAGCGTCATCATCGGCACGTAGATGTCGTGCTCCTCGAAGCGAAACAGGCTCAGGGGGTCATGCATCAGCACATTGGTATCCAGCACAAAGAGCTTGGTGGTCGAACTCTTTGTCTTCGCGGCGCGCTTGGCGTTCATAAATGCCTCAGGGCAAGGGTGGGCGAGGTTGGAACAAGGCTCAAGATAGCCAGCCGGGTTGCGGTGGAAGGCCAAAGGCAGGGCCCGAATCCGGGCCCTGTTTCGGATTACAGCTTGCGCACGGCTTCCAGAACGGTAGCGGCATTGCCGTCGGCCCGGGTCGAGCGCCATTCCTGGCGCAGGATGCCGTCGGCGTCGATGAGGAAGGTGCTGCGCTCTATGCCAAGCACCTTCTTGCCGTAGAGCATCTTGTTCTTGACCACGTCGAACATGCGGCAAAGCACCCCTTCGATATCCGAGATCAGTTCGAAGGGAAGCCCCAGCCTGGCCTTGAAGCTTTCATGCGACTTGAGCGAATCGCGCGAAACGCCGACCACGGTGCACCCGGCCCTGGCGAACTCGGCGTGCAGGTCGCGGAACTGCTGGGCCTGGGTGGTGCAACCCGGCGTGTTGTCCTTGGGATAGAAATACAGCACCAGCGGCTTGCCCTGAAAGGCGGACAGGGTGAATTCGCCGCCGGTGGCGGGGACGCTGAAATCGGGGACACGCAGCCCGATCGCGGAGGGGGGGGCGGGGTTGGCGGTGAATATTTCGGTCATGCAGCTTCCTTCCAGGTTGACAGAAATTCCTCGCCCTGCAGCATCAGGGAGCCTGCACGGCCGGGGATTTCTCCCCTGGCCATCTCGTGGCGAGGCAGCAGCGCCGGGTCGAGTGCGTCGCGCATCGTGCCCAGCGATACCAGGTCGTAACCCTGTTCGCGCCAGCCTGTCAGCAGGCGCTCGAGGGTGTCGCCGAACTTGAGTCCTTCAAGTTCGGCGTGCAGCGTGAAAACGTGGTCGCGGTTGGTCGTTCCCGCCACGGCCTGCGCGGTGATCCGCAGCAAGTGGAGATGCACGTTCTCGGCCGTGATGTCGTCCGTGCCGATCAGTTCGTCCAGGGTCGGCAGGGTGGTCGGCAGTTGCGGGCAGGCCACGATCTCGCCGTTCCACACCGGAACGAAGGGATGCGTGCCGCGGCAATCCGAGGCCCAGCGGTAGCCCAGGCGCTGCGTCAGGCGCAGCGCATGCGGATGCATTTGCCAGGCGGCGGCGCCGTGGCCGGGAGCCTCGCGGCCGAATATTTCGATGTAGCGTTCGTGCGCGCGCCGCATTTCGGCTTCCGTCCAGGCGGAGTTCGCGCTTGCCACCCCGTCCTGCCACTTGACGCGGTCCCAGCAGTGGATCGCCGCTTCGAAGCCGGCGTCGCGCGTCGCGCGCATGATGTCGGCGCCGCGGCGCCCGATGTCCGGGCCGGGCAACAAGGTACCGTACATCAGCGTCTTGATGCCGTAGCGGGACACTGCAGAGGTCCGTCGCAGCTGCTTCATGAAGCCGGGGCGAAAAGCGCGCCTGACTGCGCGGCCGGAGTGGTCCGGACCGAGCGAGAAGAGAAAACTGGCGTCGGCCCGCTGCCGGCGCAGAATCTCGACCAGGCGAGGCACGCCCTGCTGGGTACCGTGCCAGGTATTCACGTCGATTTTCAGGGCAAGCTTCATCGGAAATTCGGTCTGTCAGCTGGCGTGCCGCGGTCGCATCACGTCACGTTTGAAGCCGATGGCGCCGGGGATGGGGATATTCTTCATGACATTGATGTCGCGGGGGGCGTGTATTTCATTGAACTGATGGCTGGCCGGGGCGGGCATCAGCGGCAAACCCTGCAATTCTACCGCGAGGAGCCGCACTATCCCGACGCCGCCGGGTTACCCGGCACATTCGATGATCAGTGCGGCGGCTACGTCGCGCCCTTCGGCCATGAGGATGTTGTAGGTGCGGCAGGCGGCATGGCTGTCCATCACCTCGACGCCGAAGCGCCGCTCGAGCAGCGGGCGCAGCAGGACCGGGGCGGGGAAGCGCTGGTGCGCGCCGGTACCGAGCAGGACGATCGGGCAGTCGAGCGCGGCCACAGCCAGCAGGTCGGGTCCGGTCAGTTCGTCAAACGAAGCCGGCGGCCAGTCTTCGATCAGCCGTTGCGGGGTGAGGAGGAAGCTTTTTGTCAGGCGGCGGCCATTGACGGCGATGTGTCCGGCATCGTACGAGGTGATCGAAAGCAGGCCGGCGGTGACTGGGGAATGCAGCTTCATTTGCGATGGCGGGTTCGGCAACCGGGTTGGCTGGGACATGCAGTGCCCGTAGCGGCTGAATGCCGCATCAAATCTGGATTTGCGGTGCAGCATGGGCTTCGGTAACATTATACATTTCGGTTCCGGCATAAGGTCCGCTTGCCCGTGCCATGGCCATCCCTGAAACTTGGTTTTTCGACGGCGCCCGCCCTGGCCGGCGTCTTGCAGAAAGGACGGTTGCTCATGCAGCCCGTGAATAAATCCGCCAAACTCAACAACGTCTGCTACGACATTCGCGGGCCCGTGCTCGCCCGCGCGCGGCAGATGGAAGAGGAAGGCCACAAAATCATCAAGCTGAACATCGGCAACCTGGCCGCCTTCGGCTTCGATTCGCCCGAAGAAATCCAGCAGGACATGATCCGCAACCTGCCCGGCGCGGCCGGTTATGTCGATTCGAAGGGGATCTTCTCGGCACGCAAGGCGGTGATGCATTACACGCAGCAGAAGCACATCAAGGGCGTCGGCATCGAAGACATCTACATCGGCAACGGTGTTTCCGAACTGATCGTGATGGCCATGAATGCCCTGCTCGATACCGGCGACGAAGTGCTGGTGCCGGCGCCGGACTATCCCCTGTGGACGGCTGCCGTGAGCCTTTCCGGTGGCACGCCGCGTCACTACCTGTGCGACGAAGCGTCCGGCTGGATGCCCGACCTTGCCGACATTCGCGCCAAGATCACGCCGCAGACACGCGCCATCGTCATCATCAACCCCAACAACCCGACCGGCGCCCTGTATCCGGACGCGGTGCTGAAGGAGGTCATCGAAATCGCGCGGCAGAACGACCTGATCATCTATGCCGACGAGGTGTACGACAAGGTGCTCTACGACGGCGCGACCCACACCTCTATTGGCGCGCTGTCCGAGGACGTTCTGACCATCACTTTCAACGGCCTGTCAAAGAACTACCGTTCCTGCGGCTACCGCGCGGGCTGGATGATCGTTTCCGGGGAAAAGAAGCATGCCCGTGACTATATCGACGGACTCGACATGCTGGCCTCGATGCGCCTGTGCGCCAACGTTCCCGGCCAGTGGGGTATCCAGACGGCGCTGGGCGGCTACCAGAGCATCGACGACCTGGTGGCCCCCGGCGGCCGCCTGTGTCGCCAGCGCGACATCGCCCACGAACTGATCACGGCCATTCCCGGCGTCAGTTGCGTCAAGCCCAAGGCAGCGCTGTACATGTTCCCGCGCCTGGACCCGAAGCTGTACCCGATCGCCGATGACCAGGAGTTCATCTCCGAACTTCTGGCCTCGGAAAAGGTGCTGCTGGTACAGGGGACGGGATTCAACTGGCCGCATCCCGACCACTTCCGCCTGGTCTTCCTGCCGCACGAGGACGACCTGCGCGAAGCCATCGGCCGCATTGCACGTTTTCTTGACGGCTACCGCAAGCGGCATGGCACCTGAGTTTTTTGTTGTCGATGTGACCGGGAGCGATGGCAGGGTATCGGAGCCGGATTGGCTCGCCCGTGCCGAGGGGGTGCACCGCCAGTTGCGTACCGGCTTGCCGGCCGACTACGCCGGGCGGCTGCGGTCCGTTTTTGGCAATGGCGTCCGCATGAGCGTGGCGACAGAGAACTCTGAAGTACGCGGCATCGCCCTGTGGCGCGTGATCGAGAACACGTATGAAGGGCGCCGCCTGTATGTCGATGATCTGGTCACCGACGAGGCGCATCGCTCGCGCGGCATCGGCCGGCTTCTGCTGCGGCATTTGGAACAAAAAGCGCGAGAATTCGATTGCGATGTGCTCGCACTTGACTCGGGCACCCAGCGCACCGACGCGCATCGTTTCTACTTTCGGGAAGGTCTGGTAATTCCCGCTTTCAGTTTTAGGAAAACCTTGAAATGAAACCCATCAATGCAGGACTCCTTGGCATCGGCACCGTCGGTGGCGGCACGTTCAACGTACTCGCCCGCAACGAGGCCGAGATCACCCGCCGCGCCGGGCGGCCAATCCGCATCACCAAGGTCGCGGACAAGAATCTGGAACTGGCGCGACAGGTCACGGCCGGCCGGGCAGAGATCACGGACGATGCCTTCGCCGTGGTCGTCGATCCCGAGATCGACATCGTCATCGAGCTGATCGGCGGTTGCGGCATCGCCAAGGAACTGGTGCTGAAAGCCATCGCCAACGGCAAGCATGTGGTGACGGCGAACAAGGCCCTGCTGGCCATGCATGGCAACGAGATCTTCGCCGCGGCGCATGCGAAGGGCGTCATGGTCGCCTTCGAGGCGGCGGTGGCCGGCGGCATTCCCATCATCAAGGCGCTGCGCGAGGGTCTCACCGCCAACCGGATCCAGTGGATCGCCGGCATCATCAACGGCACCACCAACTTCATCCTGTCCGAGATGCGCGACAAGGGCCTGCCTTTCGACGTCGTGCTGAAGGAGGCGCAGCGCCTGGGCTATGCCGAGGCCGACCCGACCTTTGACATCGAAGGCGTCGATGCCGCGCACAAGATCACCATCCTCTCGGCCCTGGCCTTCGGCATTCCGATGCAGTTCGACAAGGCGCACATCGAGGGCATCAGCCGCCTCGACGCCGACGACATCAAGTACGCGGAGCAGCTCGGTTACCGCATCAAGTTGCTCGGGATTACCCGGCGCCGGGCCGACGGCGTCGAACTGCGCGTGCATCCGACGCTGATACCCGCCAAGCGGCTGATCGCCAATGTCGAAGGCGCGATGAACGCAGTGCTGGTACAAGGCGATGCCGTCGGTGCCACGCTCTATTACGGCAAGGGCGCCGGCGCCGAGCCGACCGCGTCCGCCGTGATCGCCGATCTGGTCGACGTCACGCGCATGCACACGGCCGATCCCGAGCATCGCGTGCCGCACCTGGCGTTCCAGCCGGATGCCGTCCAGGACACGCCGATCCTGCCGCTGGCCGAGGTCGAATCCGGCTACTACCTGCGCCTGCGCGTCGAGGACAAGCCGGGCGTGCTGGCCGACGTGACCCGCATCCTCGCCGACCAGCAGATTTCCATCGACGCGATGATCCAGCGCGAGCCGGCGGAAGGTGAATCGCAGACCGACATCATCATGTTGACCCATGTCACCCGTGAGAAAAATGTGGATGCCGCCATCGTGAAAATCGAGGCGTTGCCGGTGGTGAAGAAGAAGGTGATCCGCCTGCGCATGGAAGAGCTGGGTTGAGATGAAATTCATCTCGACCCGCGGCGAAGCGCCGGCACAAAGCTTTTGCGACATCCTTCTGGGCGGGCTGGCGCCGGATGGCGGACTCTACCTGCCCAGCATCTATCCGCAGGTCAGTGCGGCCGAACTTGCCAAATGGCGCGGGTTACCCTATCGCGCGCTGGCGTTGGAGATCCTGCAGAAATTCGTAGACGACATCCCGGCCTGCGACCTCAAGATGCTTGCCGACCGTACCTATTCGGCCAATGTCTATCGCCACTGCCGTCCGGGGCGCGACGCCGGCGACATCGCGCCGCTGACCACGCTGGAACCCGATTTTCACCTGCTCGAACTGTCGAATGGGCCGACACTCGCATTCAAGGACATGGCCATGCAGCTACTCGGCCACCTGTTCGAGTATGTGCTGGAAAAGCGCGGCGAGACCATCAACATCCTCGGCGCAACCTCGGGTGATACCGGCTCCGCGGCCGAGTACGCAATGCGCGGCAAGCAGCGTGTCAAGGTCTTCATGCTGTCGCCGGACGGAAAGATGAGCGCCTTCCAGCGTGCGCAGATGTTTTCACTGCAGGATTCGAACATTTTCAACATCGCCGTGCGCGGCATGTTCGATGACGCCCAGGATATCGTCAAGGCGGTGTCGAACGACGCCGAGTTCAAGGCGCGTTACCGCATCGG
>JBIKKY010000050.1:0-22487 GCA_044360105.1 Sulfuritalea sp. | reverse complement strand
TCGCCAGTGTCTTGACCGCCGCTTGCCAAACCGGGCTACATTGATTACCGAGGTCGACGCCTGGCAGTTGCGCCGTAACGAGGACCAGCGATGTATCGCTTGGTCGTTCACTCGGCAGGACGCGGATCATAAAATGGCTCGACATTATGTTTCGTAATTAATGGTTCGCGATACTAGGGCGGTGCGGGTTTGCCGGTGGTACTGAAGACACGCCTGGCAGCGGTCACCAGAATATATAAGTCTCGAGCCGACATGTCGGGAAATTGCTCATGCAGCGCGACATGCGCCAGGTGCTCGTGGGGCTGGCCACCCCAGCTATTGGCAGGATCAAAAAAAGGCAGAAGCACCTCATACGCTTCAACAAAAATTGTCCGTAACTGCGGGCTGCTGCGGCGATCTTCGCCGGTAACGGGGTCTGTCATGGTCGGTTTTCCTGTTCAATCGCAATCATCATTTCAATCCCCTGCGCCACCGGGTCTGCGCAAGACGCAGGAAGGCGCAGCCGTTCGCCCCACTAAAGAACCAGTTCCAGCCCTTCGCGGGCGAGCAGAGTCGCGGCCGCACCGTCACCGGCGCGGCCAGACCCTTCCAGTGCGAGCGCAAAGGCGCGCTCCAGATCGTCATCCGAACGCATGGGCTCGTGGTGGGTACATACCAGTTGCTTCACACCGAGCCGGGTCGCCCAGGCCATGTTGCCCTCCAGCGTTCCATGCCCCCAGCCAATCCGGGTCGAATACTCGGCCGCCGTGTAGGAACTGTCGGCGATCAGCACATCAAGCCCGGCCAAGGCCGCGTCGAGTTGCGCCTGCTGCAGGTCGACGATCTGCTGAAACTCGCCGTAGCCCTCGTCCTGCGGGGAGTAGATGTTCGGCCAGGGCTCGTGGTCGCCGGTAAAAAACACCGACTTGCCGTTGCAGTCGATGCGATAGCCGAAATTGACCACCGGATGATTGAGCATGAGCGGCGTTACCGTGGCGTCGCCCACGGCTACCGGTACGCCGATGCTCAGTGTCGCGTACTCGATATTGCCCCGCATTTCCGCTTCACGCACTGGAAAATAGCTGTACTGCAACTGCACATCGATAATCTGGTCGATGCCTCGTCCGGCAACCACGTCGTAGCCGCCGTGGATGCGTACCGAATTGCCGGGGATGTACAGCGGGGCAAAGAAAGGCAAGCCTTGAATGTGATCCCAATGCGTGTGCGTCATGAAAACATTGGCCCGCACCGGCAGATGCTTCAGCAGTTCCTGCCCCAGCGGAAATATTCCGGTACCGCCATCAAGAATGACGAGCGAACCATCGTCGCTGCGCACTTCGATGCACGTCGTATTGCCGCCGTACCGCATGGTATGCGGGCCCGGCGACGGAATCGATCCGCGCACGCCCCAGAAACGCACCTTCATTGATCCGCCTTCACTGCTCTTTGCCAACCTGAGCGAACATCATGGCATCTTCAACTATCTTGTCCAGCGAACCGAGTTTCACGATTATCACTTCCATGTCATCACCGAAGCGCTGCGGGGCTGCCGGCGCCTCGGTTGCGCGCCATGGATTGCCGCTGTCACCGATCTCGCGCAAGCGAACCACCTGATCCGCCACCCGCAGACAATCCATCATGGCGGAGGGTTCGGCGAGAGGATTGTGATGATCGCGAATACAGTCCACCAGTTCCCCGGAAAATGCCCAGCGCTTGGCCAGAAGTGCGCCTGCCAGGCCGTGATCGACGCCGATCACGGCTTGCTCGGCCTGATGCAGGGGTAGTGCATGTTTGACTGAATGGCTCAGCGCATCGTGAAACTCGGTCGACAGAAACTGGGCAAATACGACCTTGCCAAAATCGTGCAGCAGCCCGGCAATGTAGCAGTCGCCGGGATCGGCCTCGCCCCGGGCGGACTGGGTCGCCAGTTGCCGGGCAGTGCCGGCGACCACCAGGGAATGCAGCAGATAACGCTGGATATCGAAACCCGTCGTGCTCATGCGCGGCAATATGCCCGCCGCCGCAAAGCCGAGCGCCAGATTCTTGATGGTGTTGATGCCAAGGTAGACCACCGACTGGCTGACCGAGGTGATCCGGGAAGGCAGGCTGTAGTACGCCGAATTGATTATCTTGAGAATCTTTACGGTCATCACCGGATCTTTTTCGATCACGGCGACCACTTCCTTGGGGAGGCAATTGATATTGCGCGTGAGTTCGAGAATTTTCTGAACGCTGCGCGGAAACGCCGGCATGCGCTCGACGGCCGCGCCCAGTTTGCGTTCGAGTTCTGGAGTCAGTGCGCTCAATTAGGCGTCCTCATGGGCGCTGATTATACGGCCCGAATCAGTTGAAACCTCCCAACATCTCTGCTCGCGCATCACATGTCAATCCCGCTAGAATCGCCCCTTGCCCAAAGTCAGGAAGCAATTCATGGAAGCGTTTCACTGGACCCCCTGCTTCGTCACCGGCCTGACCGATGTCGATAACCAGCACCATCACCTGGTCGACGTCATCAATCGATTCGGTAATCTGGTCATGCGGCAGGAGGGCGCGTCCATCACCGATCTGGAATCGATATTTGCCGAACTTGCGGCCTACGCCCAGTATCATTTTGTCGAAGAAGAGGCCTTGATGATATCGGAAGGCATCGATTCGCGGCATGTCGCGCAACACCGGCAGAGCCACGCTGACTTTCTCGATGAGGTCACCCAGTTGCATGCGGGCGTATCCGCCAACAACCTGGATGCGACGAAGCCGCTGCTGCAGTTCCTGACGCATTGGCTGGCCTACCACATCCTCGGCGCAGACCAGTTCATGGCCAGGCAGATAGCCGCGATCCGGGCCGGTTGCCGACCCGAGGACGCCTATCTGGCAGATACGAACGCCAATGACCCGGCCACCGATACCTTGCTGAAGGCGCTGAACGGACTGTTTGTGCAAGTTTCGGAACGCAATCACGAACTGGTGCAACTGAACAAGACCCTGGAAGCGCGAGTGATGGCACGTACTGAGGCCTTGACCGATGCCAACCAGCAACTCGATGACCTGGCCAATACCGATACGCTGACCGGCCTGCCGAACCGCCGTTACGCACTGCGCCGCTTCGTCCTTGAATGGGATGCCGCCCTGCGTGACGACGCACCGCTGGCCTGCATGATGATCGATGCCGACGGTTTCAAGGTCATCAACGACACTCATGGTCACGACGCAGGAGATGCCGTACTGCGCGCGCTATCGACGCGCTTGCAGCACGCGCTGCGCACCGACGATATTGTCTGCCGGCTGGGTGGCGACGAATTCCTGATCATCTGCGCAAAGACACCGCTGGATGGCGCACTGAAACTGGCCGAGACGATCCGGCAGGAAGTCGCGGCGCTGCGCGTTCCCGCGGGTGCAGGCGAGTGGTGCGGCAGCATCAGCGTCGGCGTTGCTGCGCGCACAGCGGCCATGCACAAACTCGACGACCTGATGAAGGCCGCGGACCTTGGCGTCTACGCAGCCAAGCGCAATGGTCGCAACTGTGTCGCGACCGCAGAGTAATCACCTGAACGCAGCAAACACCCTCTCCCGCCCCTTCAAGGGGCGGGCTGGGGAGGGGATGGGTCAATTCAGGCTGGGAGCAGGCTGATGCTCAGCGCGCGGCCGCGCGCGCCGGAGCCGCACCAAGCGCTCCGTCCTCCAGTTCCTGCGCGTCTTCGATCTCGATTCTTTGCCCGTCCGCCAGAATCGCATCCTCGGTCCGTTTGTTCATGATCACGATGCTGATGCGGCGATTGATCGGGTTGTAGGCATTCTGCTTGTCGAACAACACGGTTGACGCCAGGCCCAGCACGCGCATTATCTTGTCATCACGCATGCCGCCGGCAATCAGTTCGCGCCGCGAGGCGTTGGCGCGGTTGGTGGATAGCTCCCAGTTGCTGAAGTCACGCGCACCCCCGGCAAAAGGCTGAGCGTCGGTGTGGCCCGCCAGGCTGACATGGTTTTCCACCTTGTTCAGCGTCTTGCCAATCTCGCGCAGGATGACGCGCGTATAGGGTTTCACTTCCGAGCTGGCCGAATCGAACATCGGCCGGTTCTTTTCGTCAACAATCTGGATGCGCAGGCCCTCGCTGGTGAGATCGAGCAGCAACTGGTTCTTGAACTGCTTGAGCGTCGCGTTAACGTCGATCAGGTTTTCCAGTTCCTCCTTCAGCACGGCGAGTTTGGCCCGCTCCGTCTTCTCGAACTCGGCTTTGAGTTTTTGCAGATTGATGGTCTTTTTCGGCGCCACGACATCCCCGGCCTTGACCTGGCCGTGGGTAGCCGACAGATCCTTGCCGCCGCCCTGGACCAGCGAAGAGGAATCGCCCGAACCCGACCCGCCCTGCAGAGCTACCTTGAGCGGATTCTGGAAATAATCGGCAATGCCCTGCAAATCGCCCTGGGTCGTGGAGCCCAACAACCACATCAGCATGAAAAAAGCCATCATCGCCGTAACGAAATCGGCATAGGCGATTTTCCAGGCGCCACCGTGCGCAGCCCCGCCGCTCTTCTTGATTTTCTTGACGACGATCGGTTGCTGGGTGTCGTCGCTCATGCCGCAGCCTCAAGACAATCCGCCACGTCGCTCACTTGCCCTTGCGCGCTTTCAGGTCTTCCTCCAGTTCGATGAACCTGGGGCGATCACCGGAGTAAAGCACCTTGCGGCCGAATTCGACCGCCACCTGGGGCGCATAGCCATTCATGCTGGCCAGCAGCACGGTCTTGATGACCTGAAAAATCTTGCCTTCCTCTTCCACCTTCTGCTCCAGTTGCCCGGCGATCGGCGCCACGAAACCGTAGGCCAGCAGGATGCCGAGGAAGGTGCCGACCAGCGCGCCGCCGATCATCTTGCCGAGCACCGCGGGGGGCGCGCCGACCGAGCCCATGACATTCACCACGCCCATCACCGCCACGACAATGCCGAAGGCCGGAACAGCGTCGGCGAGCTTCGACACGGCATGGGCCGGCACGTGCGCCTCCTGATGATGCGTCTCGATTTCGACATCCATCAGGTTCTCGATTTCAAAGGCATTGAGATTGCCACCCACCATCATGCGCAGATAGTCGCAGATGAACTCCATGACATGGTGATCCTTGACGATGTTTGGATACTTGGAAAACACCGCGCTCTCGTGCGGATTCTCGATATCGTTCTCGATCGACATTAGACCTTCCTTGCGCACCTTCGCCAGAATCTCGAACAGCATGGCCAGCAAATCCATGTACAAGGCCTTGTTCAAGTGCGAGCCCTTGAATACCGAAGGCAAAGCAGCCAACGTCGCCTTGACCGTCTTGACGCCGTTACCGGCGATAAAGCCGCCGATCGCCAGGCCGAAGATCGCCACGTACTCCATGGGCATCCACAGTGCCGCCAGGCTGCCGTGCACAGCATAGGTGCCAACGGCAGACGCCAGAATGATTACATAGCCGACTATCAGGAGCATTTTGATTTCATCCGCAGTTAGCGGTCCGGACAGCAAACCATCCGGCCGTGCGACGATACCTCGCAATCATAGCGGCAAACCGCGGACGGGGGACGCCGCGCTGTCAAAAACTGGCTACGTAGATACCGCAGTTTGCCGCGTAATTCACGGATAAACAAAATGCTGCCGGTTTGAGAGCATTCCTCGACTGCGTTGAGCGCAGCGGCCATGACTATTGAAGGCCGACAACGCGGCATAGAGGCTTGTTCAGAACCCGTTCATGACATCAGATCCCGTTGCCGAAGCGCGTCTCTCCAGCAAGAGATCCCTGCGCCTGCTGTTCATTCTGCTCGCTGTCATGCTGAGCGTGGCGTTCCTCGGCGAGTTGGCGATCATGCTGGCCCTGACACATCTCTTGCCGGCCGATGTCGGCGAATGGGCCCGCACGCTGCTTGACGCCGGCCTGCTTGCCGCGCTGCTCACGGCCGTCATGCTGCCGCTGATGCTGTTTTTACGGCAACGCAATCTGCGCGTCGCGCGCCGTGCCCTGCGACTGCAATTTACGCTCGACCAGCATGCCATCGTCAGCATCACCGATGTCACCGGATGCATCACCTTTGCCAATGAGCGGTTTTGCGAAATCAGCGGCTACACGCGACTGGAGCTCATTGGACAAAATCACCGCATCCTCAAGTCCGGGGTGCATCCGCCGGAAGTCTTCGAGGACATGTGGCGCACCATCGCCCAAGGGAAAACCTGGCATGGCCAGGTCTGCAACCGCAACAAGATGGGTGGCCTCTACTGGGTGCATGCCACCATAACGCCCTTCATGAACGCGCGCGGCAAGCCGGAAGAATACATCGCCATCCGCACCGAGATCACCGCGCAAAAGGATCTGGAAAAGGTGTCGAGGCAGCAGGAAGCCTGGTTGCGCACCATCCTCGACAATCTCGGCGAAGGCGTTTATACGCTTGATGCGCACGGCAAGCTCGACTACCTGAATGCCGAAGCCGAACGGTTGATCGGCTGGCGTCTGGACGAGCTGGCAGGCAAGGGGCTGCACGACATCATTCATCACCATAGGACGGACGGGCGCCCGCTGCCCGCCGCTGAGTGTCCGATTCACCTGGCGATGCGCGACCGTCGCGTCTACCGTTCCGGCGACGAAGTGTTTTTCCACAAAGACGGCACTCCCTTGCCGGTAAAAATAACCGGTGCGCCGCTGGCGCTGGAAGGCGAGTGGCAGGGCTCGGTAGCCGTGTTTTCAGACATGCGCGAACAGAGGTTGCTCAATCAGCGCCTGCTCGAAGCCAGGAATGCGGCTGAGGGAGCAATGCGGCTCAAAGCCGACTTCCTGTCCACCATGAGTCATGAGATTCGCACACCCCTCAACGGCGTCATCGGCATGACGGATCTGCTCCTCGATACACCGCTCGACAATGAGCAGACCGAATTTGCCCGCATCATCAAGACCTCCGCCGATGCACTTCTAGCCCTCATCAATGACATTCTCGACTTCTCCAAGATCGAGGCCGGACAAATGGTGCTCGAACACACGGATTTCTCGTTGCGTCAGATCGTCGAAGGCAGTCTCGATCTTGTGGCCGCCAAGGCGCGCGAGAAAGAACTGACCCTGGCGAGTTTCATCGCCCCCGAATTGCCCGATCACCTGATCGGCGACCCGACCCGCATTCACCAGATCCTGCTCAATTTCATCGCCAATGCCATCAAATTCACCGAGCGCGGCGAAGTGGTGGCAACGGCGCTGTGCGAAGCGGACGAAGAAACCGGCAAACTCGACGAAAGCGACGAAGGCGACAACAGGCGCCGCGTGATGGTCAGGCTCGCGGTGCGGGACAGCGGCATCGGCCTGAACGAAGCGGCCATAGCCAATCTCTTTCAGCCGTTTTCCCAGGCCGACAGTTCCACCACACGAAAGTATGGCGGCACCGGGCTCGGGCTTTCCATCTGCAAGCGCCTGGTAGATGCGATGGATGGCGAAATCGGCGTCGATAGCGTGTCCGGCGTCGGCTCTACCTTCTGGGTCAGAATTCCGCTTGTCGTAGCGCGAGAAAAGCGCGTCGGCATGCCACCCGATGCGGTACTGCGCGGCAAGCGCGTGCTGATTGCCGGTGACGGCGCGGGAAGTTCGACCATCTGGTGTACCTACTTCGAGGCATGGCGAATGCACTGCGAAGTGGTGGCGGGCCTTGCCGGCTTGCGCCGGCGGCTGGCGGAACTCGCAGCCGCTGGCTTGGCCCCCGATGTACTGCTGCTGGTTCCGCCATTGCCCGATGCCACTCTCATCGATGCCGTTACCGCCTTGCAGGAGGATGGCAAGCACCCGCCCCTGATGTGCTGTCTGGCCAAGTCCGACCGAGAAATGAAATCCGTACTCGCCGCAAGCGGCGCCATCGTGGTGCAACCGCCCGTAAAACAATCGGCCTTGCTCGATGCGATGCTGACCATGTTGCCTGACCAGGTGACAAAGACACCGCTGCCGGCGCGTTCGGCTCCGCGGCGCAGGATATCCGACGTTGCCGATCACGCCGAGACCGGCTGCCCGGTCGCTGCCAGACAGCAGTTGCTGCTGGCGGAAGACAATGCCGTCAATCAGCGCGTGGCGGTGCACATGCTGAACAAGCTGGGCTATGCCGTCGACGTGGTCGATAACGGCGCGCTGGCAGTGGCAGCAGTCGCCGCTGGCGACTACGCACTGGCGCTGATGGATTGCCAGATGCCGGAAATGGATGGCTTCGCCGCCACTGCCGCCATCCGTCGTGCCGAAGCCGGATGCAAGCCGGCACGCCGTCTGCCCATCGTCGCCATGACGGCCAACGCGCTGCAAGGCGACCGCGAACAATGCCTTGCCGCCGGCATGGATGATTACATCGCCAAGCCGATCAACGTGGAGCGGCTGGCCGCGTTGCTGACAGCCTGGCTGCCGAAAGCAGGGATGACGCCCCCCGCTGCCCCGCTCGCCGTCCCGCCAGCGCCGACTTTTGACATTGATCTGGTCGCCATCGACATGAAACGCCTGACCGACTTGTTTGGCGACGACGATGCCGTGATCGATGAACTGCTCACCGTCTTCCAGCAGTCCTTGCAGCCCTTGCGCGAGCGCCTGAAACGAGAGGTGCGAGACCATGGCCACGGCTTGAAGAGTCTGGCCCACGAGCTTCGCGGCGCCGCTGCCAATGTCGGCGCGCTACCTCTCGCAGCGCTTGCCAGACAACTGGAAAGCCATGCTGCCGGCGACAACTGGGGCGAAATCGAACCCCTCGCCGCCAGTATCGACAACGAAGTCGTTCGCACCATCGATTTCGTCGCACAGCACACTGAGCACCGAAAAGCATGAGGGCCAAACGTCGCACCGCGAGAGACAGGGCGTAAATGAGAATCTCGGTTCCGCAGTTTTTCGAGCGCATGGGGATCCGCGGCAAGCTGATCGCGATCTTCGTCGCCATCAAGGTTGTGCCGCTGGTGCTGCTGGCCTGGTACGCCTGGCAAGCGGCGCAGTGGCTGGCCGAAGGGGTGTCGTCGCGCGCCGAGCAGATGGCCGACGTCATGCGCGTGACGCAGCAGCAGACCGGAAAAACTGCCAACGACGACGCAGTGCGCGCCCTCGACGAGCGTTCGCGCGAAGCCATCGAATCGCTCACCACCGACCTCGCCCGCCAGGTCGCCGACTTTCTTTACGACCGCGACAAGGAAGTTCTGCAGGCGGCCGCCGTAGAACCCTCCGAAGCCGCCTACCGGCGCTTCCTCGCCGGCCACACGCGCAAACTGTATGAGCACGGCAAATACGTACCGACTGCCGACGGCAAGGGCTGGATGCCGGCCGCGCCTTTCAGCGCCGAGAACCCCGTGCGCCCGCCTTTGCCCGACAATGCCAGGGACTTTCACGCCCGGCCGCCGGAAAACTATGGCGTCAAGGTGGAGCATCCGCTGTTTCTCGAAATGAGCTTCATCGACGCCGCCGGCGTCGAAAAGGTCAAGGCACAGCAGGGCGATCTGCTCAAGCCGGGACTGCGCGACATTAGCCGACGCGAGAACACCTTTGTCAAAGCCGAGACCTACTGGCCGGAACTCAAGAAGCTCAAGCGCGGCGAGATCTATGTATCGGAAGTCATCGGCCCCTATGTGCCTGCACAGTGGATCGGGCCTTACACGAAAGCCAGGGCGGATGAGCTCAAGAAACCCTTCACGCCCGAAGCCTCTGGCTATGCCGGACTTGAGAACCCCGTTGGCAAGCACTTTCGCGGCATCGTGCGCTGGGCAACACCGGTCGAGCAGGGCGGACGCATCGTCGGCTACGTCACGCTCGCGCTCGATCATGCCCACCTGATGGCCTTCAGCGACAACATCCGACCGACCCCCGAACGCTTTGCCCCGATCGCCGATCCGGCGTCCGGCAACTACGCCTTCATCTGGGACCGGAAGAGCCGCTCGATCTCGCATCCGCGCGACTATTTCATCGTCGGCTATGACCCGGAAACCGGCCAGCCGGCGCCGCCCTGGATGGACAGCGAACTTTGGGCCGCCTGGCAGGCCAGCGGCAAGCCCTGGCACGAATACCAACCGAGCGTGCCGCCTTTCCGCGATCAGTCGCTAAAACGCAAGCCGGCGCCCGAGTCCGGCAAGTCCGGCCTGGTCGCGCTTGACTGCCGCTATCTCAATTTCTCTCCGCAATGCCACGGCTGGGACGCACTCACCGAGAACGGCGGCTCGGGCTCCTTCGCCATATTCTTTTCCGGCCTCTGGAAACTGACGACGGCGGCGACCATCCCCTACTACACCGGCCAGTACGGCGCCAGCAAACGCGGCTTTGGCTACGTGACGATCGGCGCCAATGTCGATGATTTCCACAAGGCCGCAACCGAATCGGGCAAGCGCATCGATGCGCTGATTGCCGCTGCGGATGGCAAATTGAAGCAGGAACGCGGGGGTTTGCAAGCCGCGATCAGCGAACACCTGAGCAACACCGCCTTTGGCCTCACCGCATCAACGGTGGTAATGACCATGCTGGTGATCGCCATTGCCATCTGGATGGCTGGCGTGCTCACGACCCGCATCACCGAAATGAACAGCGCCATCCGCCGCTTCAAGGAAGGCGATCTGGCGCATCGCCTGCCTTTGCGCGGCGAGGACGAAATGGCCGATCTGGCAAAGTCCTTCAACCACATGGCCGACGAAGTGCAGCAGTCTTTCGGTCGCCTGGCGGAGGCGCGCAGTGCCGCCGAGGAAGCCAACCGCATGAAGAGCGAATTCCTCGCCAACATGTCACACGAATTGCGGACGCCGCTCAACGGCATCCTCGGCTTTGCCGAACTACTCGAAATGGAACTGGAGGACCCGGCACTGCGCGAACATGCACAGACCATACGAGCCAGCGGCGAGCATCTGCTGACGCTGGTTACCGCCGTGCTCGATCTGGCCAAGATCGAAGCCGGGCGCATGGATTTCAAGCCGACTCGGATTGACCTGCCCGGCCTGCTGCGGGAGGTGGTAGCCGCTCAACGCGGCCATGCCCAGAAGAGGAATCTGGCGCTCGAACTGATCGAGGACGGATTGCCGCCTGTGGTTTTCGCTGACGACGTGCGCCTGCGTCAGGTCCTGCTCAATCTGACCAACAATGCCCTGAAGTTCACGGAGCAGGGAACCGTGACGGTGCGGGCCATGAACGAGGATGCGCGTGAGGGTGAGCCCGGGCGCGTGCGCATCGAGGTAGAGGACACCGGCGCCGGCATCAGCCCGGAAGAGCAGAAATTGATCTTCGAGAAGTTCCGCCAGAGTGAAAACTTTGTCACGCGCAGCCATGAAGGGTCCGGCCTCGGGTTAACACTGGCCAAGGAACTGGTCGAACACATGGGCGGCGAGATCGGCGTGGTGTCGACGCAGGGCGCAGGCTCAACGTTCCATATCGTGCTGCCGGCTACAGATAGAAAGGGCCTGCGAAAATGACAGCGCCGACAGCCATAGCCAGACGGGTTCTGGTGGTCGATGATGTGTTGATCAATCGCAGGCTGGCGACGACGATCTTCGCCAAGCTGGGCTGGCAGACCGCCGATGCGGATGGCGGCACCGTCGCCCTTGAATGGCTCGCGAGCAACCCCGCGGTTGACCTCATTCTGCTCGATATCAGCATGCCTGACCTGTGCGGCGAAGATCTTTGCCGGCAACTGCGCGCCAATCCCGCTTTTGCCGAGTTGCCGATCGTGGCCTACACCGCACACGCCATGCAGGTCGATATCGATCGCTTCCTGGTCAGCGGCTTCAATGCCGTGCTGATCAAGCCGATCACCGTGCAGAGCCTGAAAGACGTGGTCGCCGGGCTCTTCCCCTAATTGGTCCTTTGCCGCTTTTCCTCATGACCATCGCCACCGCCCACGCCGGAAAATCCGACACATCAACGTTTTGCTGGTCTTGCAATCTTGTTGCCTTTTTGTTTGGCGACGACGATGCCGTGATCGATGAACTGCCCACCGTCTGCCAGTCGCCCCTGGCGGAACTCGCCGGAAAACCGGAAAGCATTGCTGCCGGCAGGAGCTGGAGCGGAATCGAACAACTCGCCCCTCGCATCGACAACAAATGCGTACGAGTTTTCGATTTCATTTCTCGACGCACCGATCACCTGAAGATATCCCCCGCGAGACCTTCCCTGGAGGCGTAAAGCATGCCAAATATTCTCGTAGTAGACGACAACGCCACCAATCTCACCCTGTTCCGCCATCTCCTGCGAAAGCTCGATGGCGCTGAGGTCGAATGCTTTGCCGATTCGGTGGCGGCGCTGGGCTGGTGCGCCGATCATGAGCCAGACCTGATTCTGCTCGACTACATGATGCCGGTAATGGATGGCCTCGAGTTCATCCGCCGGCTGCAGCTGATCCCCGGTCGGGTCGACGTCCCGGTCGTGATGGTTACGGCGGATACCGAGAGCGATGTACGCCACCAGGCGCTGGAACTCGGCGCCCAGGACTTTCTTACCAAGCCGGTGGACAAGATCGAACTCATGGCGCGGGTGAAGAACCTGCTCGCCTTGCGCAAGAGTCGCCGGCAACTGGCCAATCGCGCCGCCTGGCTGGCCGAGGAGGTCAAAAAGGCCACCGCCGAGATTGTTGCCCGGGAAAAGGAAGCCATACTGCGGCTGTCGCGCGCGGCAGAGCACCGCGATCCGGAAACCGGAATGCACCTGCTGCGCATGTCGAACTACACGCGCCTCATCGCCGAGCGCCTCCGGCTGCCGCTGGCCGAGCAGGATCTGCTGCTGCAGGCCGCACCCATGCATGACGTCGGCAAGGTCGGGACGCCCGACCATATCCTGCTGAAGCCGGGGCGGCTGACGCCCGAAGAATTCGAGATCATGAAGCAGCACGCCACGATCGGTTACGAGATCCTGTGCGATTCGGTGTCACCCCTGTTGCAGTGCGCGGCCACGCTGGCGCTTACCCACCACGAAAAATTCGACGGCAGCGGCTATCCGCAAGGACTTGCCGGGGAATCCATTCCGCTGCACGGACGGATCGTCGCCGTGGCCGACGTGTTCGATGCCCTGACCTCGGAACGCCCCTACAAGAAGGCGTGGGCGCTGGATGACGCGGTCGATTTCCTGAAAAGCAACGCTGGCAGCCACTTCGATCCCGCCTGCGTCGATGCCTTCCTTGCGGCCTGGCCGCAGGCGCTGGAGATTCGGGCGCGTTATCATGAAGAAGTCAGCGACCCCGCGGTCGCCACGGCGCAATCCTGATACAGCGCAACGCACATGACAGTGAGAATCACTCGCCGATGATGGAACACGCGAAAGGCGAATTAGTCGCCCGCCCCTCCCATCCTCCCCTCACGGGGAGGCTTCTGGTCAGCTCGCGTCGCTCGACTATCACCAGTCGCTCCGAACGAGCTTTTTCACGTTAAACCACGATGCTCGACCAAGCCCGATTCATCGAACTGAAAGCCAGCGGCAACCTGCCTTCGCCAAGGGGCTCTGCGCTCAAGGTGCTCGAACTGTGCCAGCGCGACAATGTCACCCTGCCGGAGATCCTCCAGGTCTTGCAGGTCGATCCGGCGATGGTCGGTCGCGTCCTCAAGCTGGCCAATTCAGCCGCCTTCGGTCGTCCGCGGCCCGCGGTAGCAATCACTTCCGACGTCCTGATGTCGGTCGGCATCCAGTCCGTACGCCAGGTAGTGCTGGCGTTTTCACTGGTATCCGGAAATCGAAAGGGACGCTGCCCCGGCTTCGACTATGAAGTTTTCTGGTCACGCTCGGCGGCGACCGGCGTGGCGACGCAACTGCTGGGTGCGGCAACGCGGGCAGCCCCGCCCGCCGAGTTGTTTACTGTCGGCTTGCTGGCCAATGTCGGGCGCCTGGCACTGGCGGCGCTATACCCCGAGCGCTATGGCGAGTTGCTGGCGCAAGCCGGCGGCCAGTTCAATGCCGCGCTGACGGCGCTGGAAATGCAGGTCTTCGGCCATACTCACCTCGACGTTGCCGCTGCCATGATGCTGGACTGGGGCCTGCCCAAGTTGTTTACCGATACCGTGCTGTTCCATGAGACTCCGGAACTCGCAGACTTCGAGGCGGGGTCGCGCAGTGCTCGCCTGGTCGGTTGCCTGTACCTGGGGGCGCGGATGGCCGACCTCTGTTTCATGCCGCAATCAGACCGCGGCAAGGAATTCCTGAAACTCCTGCCCCCGGCGCAAAAGCTCGGCATCGCGGACGGCAATCTGGCCCCACTGGGCGATCAGATGCTGCGCGAATGGAAAGACTGGAGCGCGCTGCTGGAAATCGCCGCACCCGAAGTGCTGCCCTTTACCACACTCGAGGTCACCGCCGGAAATGCCGTCACAGCGGGTCCGGAGACACTTGAACACTTCACCATTCTCGTCGTCGATGACGACCCGACCGTATGCCTGCTGCTGCAAAAGCTCCTCACCGCCGCCGGTCACACGGTGCATGTGGCGCGCGATGGCCGCGAGGGTCTGGCGCAAGCCTTGCTCCACCAGCCGCAACTGGTGATCACCGATCTGCTGATGCCGCAGCGCAGCGGCCTGCAACTCATCCAGAGCCTGCGCCAGACGGAGCTAGGCCGCTCCATCTACATAATGGTTCTCACCACTGTCGACGATGACGACAAACTGGCCGAAGCCTTCGATCTCGGTGCCGACGACTACATCACCAAGCCCGTGGAAGGCAAGCTGCTCCAGGCACGGCTGAAAGCCGGCATGCGCATCATCCGCGAGCAGCAGTTGCTGCGGCAGGAGCACGAAGAATTGCGACGCCGCCTGCTGGAACTCTCCATCTCCAACCAGCGCGCCCAGGAAGCGGCGCTCACCGATGTCCTGACCGGCCTCTACAACCGCCGTTATGCCATGGAGCGACTGGCGCAGGAATGGGCCGACGCCGAGCGCAGCCACCGGCCGCTGTCCGTGCTGATGCTGGACATTGACCATTTCAAGGAGATCAACGACCAGCATGGCCACGACGCGGGCGATGCCGTGCTGCGGCAGTTTGCCGATACTCTGCGCACTTTTTCGCGCACTCCGGACGTGACCTGCCGCTTCGGCGGCGAGGAGTTTCTGCTCATCGCCACGGATACGGCGCTCAAGGGCGCGCTGCTCCTCGCCGAACGCATCCGGTCGTCCGTTGAGCGCAAGGTCCTCGCCGCAACAGGAACCGCCCTGCATCTGACGGTGAGCATAGGTGTGGCAGAAAAGAGTGCGACGCAGGCAAACATGGATCAGCTCATCAAGGCCGCCGATGACGCGCTCTACCGCGCAAAACAACATGGCCGCAACCGCGTCGAGGCAATGAAGTGACCGCGATCTGGCTCCAGCTGCCGCCCATGTTCCTGGCATCGATCATGCTCATCGTCATCAGCATGATCATCGCCGTAGCCCTCGTCGTGAAGTTTTTCGGTAGTCCGCTGGGTCGTTCGTCCGGCCTGGTCTACAAGGCAATGAGCATCCTCATTGCAGCCTGGGTCGTATTGGCATGGAAGAGTTCAATCTATTACAGCGCCCACATGTCGGACCTGGCTTACCAGGAGGGCTTCGCCCAGGCGCGCAAGCAAATTGATGGGTTAACGCAGGAAATCGATAACGCCCTCGGAACTCTTCGCAATGTTCCACGCATCCTTGCCAGCGAAACAGCGCTGCGAAGTCAATTGGGTCAATTCGGGCCACGAGCGGCCCCTTCCAGCCTTCTCTATGAAGAACGCAAGCGCCTCTGGACGGAGAAGGGTGAGCGCTCCGGGTTGCACGCCTTCCTTGCCGCAGCCGCAGCCGGGCTCAATGCCGAAGTAATCTGGATTGTAAACGCGGCTGGCGACTGCATCGCTTCCAGCAATGCCGACAAGCCAGCCAGTTTCGTCGGCACCAACTATGGCGAGCGGGAGTATTTCCACCAGGCGCGCGGTGGCCAGGCTGGTCGACAATATGCAATCGGCAAGGTCAGCAAGATACCGGGCTTGTACTACTCGTATCCGGTCACGGACGGCAAAGGGCAATTCATCGGCGGCGTCGTGGTCAAGCGCGACATCTCGGATTTTCTCCACTGGACCCGGCCTCACAACGCATTCGCCACCGACTCGAAAGGCGTCGTGGTCCTGACCGAGGACAAGGATCTCGAATACCGAACCATGCCCGGAGCCTCGGCTGCCGCTCTATCGGCGGAATCCATGATGGCGCGGTACAAGAGGGAAAGCCTTGCGCCTGTCGATATCCGCACCTGGGGAAAGGGCCACTACGACGAACTGGTGAGCATCGGCGGCACCTCGCGGCCGCTCATACTTCTTTCCAGGGATGTTGCCGACGGCAACATTACCGTCTACCTGCCCCGCCCGCTGCCCGAACTCACGCGCATCGAAACCGAGCGACCCTGGATCTTCTTTCTGATCTCCATTGCGGGTACCACGCTCATCGCCGCAGCGATCGCCATGGTGCTCTACGTGCGCGCGAATCGCCAGGCAAAAGACGCCGCGGAGAGCGCCAACCGCGCCAAGAGCGACTTCCTGGCCAACATGAGCCACGAGATACGCACGCCGATGAATGGCGTGATCGGCATGGCTGGCCTGTTGCTGGACACGAAGCTCGACGACGAACAGCGAGGATTCACCCGTGATATCGCCATGTCCGCCGAGTCGCTGCTGGCCATCATCAACGACATCCTCGACCTGTCGAAAATCGAAGCCGGACGCATCGAATTCGAGCATCAACCGTTCTCCCTGGCGGCGCTGACCGACGCTGTCGCATCCGTAGTGATGTTCAAGGCGAAAGAAAAGGGGATCGGGTTCCGCGTCGATATCGCCCCCGACGCCTGCGGTCACTTTGTCGGCGACAGCCTGCGCATCCGCCAGATCCTGCTCAATCTCGCCGGCAATGCCGTCAAGTTCACCAATAGTGGCGAGGTCCGCGTTGAGGTCAGGCGCCTGCCCACGGGTCTTCGCTTCGAAATCACGGATACCGGCATCGGCATTCCAGCGGAAGCACGCGAGCGGCTTTTTTCCAATTTCAGCCAGGTTGATGCTTCGACGACGCGCCGCTTCGGCGGCACCGGGCTCGGACTGGCAATCAGCAAGCGACTGGCCGAGGGCATGGACGGCCGCATCGGGCTCGACAGCGTTGAAGGTCAGGGGAGCTGCTTCTGGTTCGAATTGCCGCTGCAGCCAACGCTAGAAGCACCGATCGAAACTGACGCTGCCGCATCAGAATCGCGCCAAGCACCGCCGGACGAATTCGCGGCAACCACGCGGCGCGGCGCGGCACCCTTGGCGCCGGGCGAACTGTCATCCGAACCGGCGCCGCGGGCCGAACCCCCGCCGCCACGCCTGTTACTGGTCGAAGACAACAAGGTCAACCAGAAAATCGCGATGACGCTGCTCGACCGTCTGGGCCATGCCGTCGATCTTGCCGAAAATGGCCGCGAAGCCGTGACAATGGCATCCGGGAAACCTTACGCGCTGATCCTGATGGACATGCAGATGCCGGAAATGGATGGCCTGGAGGCCACCCGCCAGATCCGATCACACGCCGGGCCGAACGCGCGGACGGCCATCATCGCGCTTACCGCCAACGCCATGCAATCGGATCAGGACGACTGCCGCACGGCCGGCATGGATGACTTTCTGGCAAAGCCCTTCAGCCGTGAGAGCCTCGTCGCCTGCCTTGCGCGCTGGATCGTTCCCGCCCCGACCACTACTTCCACATGATCCAGTCTGGCGCAACCTCTCACTTGCACGAACTGACCTCGCTCCCCCTTCAGGAGGGAAGCTGACCTCGCTCCCCCTTCAGGAGGGAAGCTGACCTCGCCCCCCCCTTCAGGAGGGAAGCTGACCTCGCTCTCCCCCCTTCAGGAGGGAAGCTGACCTCGCTCTCCCCCCTTCAAGGGGGGAGTTGGAGGGGGGATGGGATCGCACAGATCCGACAGCCCGAATTCCCCATCCCCACCCCGGCCCTCCCCTTGAAGGGGAGGGAGATTCCGCTTGGCTGAACATTGTGGCTTTCAAATGACCGCAGGATCGGGCCGCTGAACAGTGGTTACCACGCTGCTGCCGTTGCCCACGTATTCAAGGCTGTCAAAGCTGAGGGCTCTCGACATGGCGATTCCTCTGCCATTCAGGTCGAAAGCGCGCTCCGGGCTGAACTCGAGATACGTTGCCCAGTCGAAACCCTTGCCCTGATCGCTAATGGTCACGCGGCAAGCAGCGACTGTCTTCTCCAGCGTTACATTGACCAGGCGACTGGAATAGTCAGGGTGATTGAGGCGCGCTTCAACCTCCTCCAGCCAGCGCCCCTCGTTCAACAACCGGGCTTTCTCGGCATAGGAAATGTCGAGATTGCCGTGCTCGACCGCATTGATCAGCAGTTCCGAATAGCCGGTGACCGTGCGCGCCGGATTCATGCTGGCATCCGCCAGCAGCAGTGCCAGATCTTTCGCCTCCGGCAAGGTGCGGCAGGTGAATTCACCCCGACTCAAGAGATTCAAGGTGAGCGCGTGGCGACCAGCCAGTGCGCGCAATTCGCGCTTCTTGCGAAACTCGTCCAGTGCATTCCCGATGACCAGTGACAGCACCTCTGGCGGTGACGGCTTGGTCAGATAGTAGTGGGCGCCCGCAGCCAGGCCCTCGACAATGTCCTCCTGGCGGTTATCGCTGGTCACCATGATCACCGGGATATCCTGGAAGCGGCCATCGGACCTCATTCGCTGCAAGAGCGCGATGCCTCCCAGTCGCGGCATTTGTTTGTCGAGCAGCATCAGATCAAAGCGGGAGGGGTCGCTGTCTATCTTGGCCCATGCCACCAATCCGTCTTCCGCCGTGTCAATGACATATCCGCAGGGTTCGAGCGCCACCAGCATCAACTCGCGGATGACCGCGTCATCATCGACGATCAACAGATTCGCCGCCATTTTTACCCCCCCTCCCGACGCCCTCGTCCGCAAGGGGAGATGACTGGCGAATGGTTTCGATGCCGTCACGCTTGCCCTGAAGCCCGCTTTCCCGCAGCGTATTCACCACGACCGACACATCGTCGGACTGTCCGGCGGCAAGCGCTGCCTCGATCAGCGCGTCCATCCGCCCTGCCGGCGGCGTGGCGGCAAGCAGGCTTTCCATGCGGCCTGCCGGATCGTCTCCGGCAAACGCCGCGTTTTCCCAGATGCCGTCGGAAAACAGAATCAACTGGTCGCCCACGGAATAATCGATGCGAACCGGTTCAAACAACCCGGGATCGTCGGCGTTGAGGCCCAACGCCATCTGCATGGAGTCCACGCGGGTGGCGACCCGCCCGTCCGGCCGCACCAGCAAAACAGGGGGGTTACCGCCATTCCATATCTCGATAACCCCCGCATCGGCATCGATGATTGCCAGGGTCGCTGCGACGAAACGGTCGACCGGCAGCAAGTCATGTACTCGCCGGTTGAGTTCGCGCGCCACGGTCGCCAATGGAAGCCCCTTGCGCGACATGCCGTCAAAGGGGAAAAACAGCGGCAGGATCGCGATCGCCGCCGGCAATCCGTGTCCGACCGCATCCGCCAGCAGCAGATGCAGCCTTCCGCCGGGCGCTCGTCTGGCGAGGATCAGGTCGCCGCTGAACAAGGACGAGGGGACGACCCTGTACTGCAAGGAATGGCCGTTGGGCGGCTCCGTATTGGCCAGCACCCTTTCCATGACGCTCAGCGCAACCTCGCCCTCGTCGCGCATTTTGTCGTTGAGCAGTTCGATGCGTTGTTGCTGAATCTTGAGCATGCGCTGGGTCTGC
The DNA here is from genome assembly GCA_044360105.1 of Sulfuritalea sp. Lineage (GTDB taxonomy): Bacteria > Pseudomonadota > Gammaproteobacteria > Burkholderiales > Rhodocyclaceae > Sulfuritalea. The sequence goes on along the minus strand of JBIKKY010000050.1, from coordinate 2,811 downwards.
ACCAGACGAATAAAGGCGCGCAGCTTGGCTCGCAGAACCTTGAAATCGATCGGTTTCGAAATGAAGTCGTCCCCCAGTTCGAGGCCGTCGAGCATCGTCTGCTGGTCGCTCATGCCGGTCAGGAACAGGATCGGCGTGCGGATGTCGCCCGCCGCCGCATTGATGCGCCGCGCCGCCTCCAGGCCATCCATGACCGGCATCATGATGTCAAGCAGGACCAAGTCCGGGTGCTCCCGCCGATGGAGTTCCACCGCCTCATTGCCGTTGCTGGCGATAACGACGGTATGCCCTTCCTTGCTCAGGAATTCTTCCAGGATGCGCTGGTTGACCCGCTGGTCATCGGCGACGAGGATCTTGATCCCGGTATCCGCAAGCGACGGCAAGATCATTTTCGAATCCAGGATCGCTTGCCTCAAATGATCGAAAAGATCTTTTCGAAGTGGGCAATATCCAATGCCTGCTTGACAACACCACGGGGATTGGCGAGAGCAAGCTTCTTTTTTGCTCCATTGGCTTTTTCGCGCAGCATCAGCAGCATTCCCAGCGCCGAGCTATCGACATAGTCCACATCCCGCAGGTCGATCACCACCTCCTCGATCGCCTTGTTCTGCAGAGCCGTATCAATGGTCTCGCGAAATTCGCGGTGAGCACTGAATTCGAATCTTCCGGACAGACGGACGACAGCCTTTAAGCCGTCTGCCCTCATTGTTATCTGCATGCTGGCTTCTCCTTGACAAGTCCCGGACGCGACCGACGCGCGTGTCGTGCGTGTCGTATTGGTACCGGCATTCTTGCATCTCCTGCCCTGCGTGCAACTACGTACATTCCGCAGTTTGTCGCGTAATTCACGGATAAACAAAGGGCCGCCCCTTTGAGAGCATACGGTCCTTGAGAGCATACCGTCCCATGAAACGCCCACTTCCCGCAATCCAGACAATATGACAATGCGTGAACGCTTTTCCGTGTCGCCCCTGAGCTTCTTCGGCAAGAGCTTCTGGCTTGGCCTGGGCTGGACCCTTCTGGTCGGCGGCGGCGCGGCACTGGCATCGGGCCCCGGCATCGGCCCCTTGACATGGATCGCACTGTTGCTGGTCGGTACTGGCTGCCACGCCATTGCGACCCTGTCAGGCAGGGATGATGCAAGGGACGCCGCAGATCAGCAGCGCATGAAAGGCGAAGAGCAGGCCTTGCTCGACGAGTTTCATTGTCTGCTGGAAGTGTGTTCGATCCAGTTTTCCGCACAAATGGTTATTGTTCGCGGCGAACTTGATCAGGTGAAAACCCTGTTGGCTGAAGCCATCGCGAGTTTGGGCGGCAGCTTCAACAGCATGCATGAGCATACCTGTCGCCAACGTGACGTGACGGTTTCGGTCACCTCGGACGCCGGCAGTGAACAGAGTCGCAGCCAGTTTGATGATTTCGTCAAGGACACCACGACGGTCATGCAGCGCGTGGTGGATAACATCGTCAGCAACAGCAAACTGGGGATGGAACTCGTCGAACTGACCGACAGCATAGGCGCGCGCACGCAGGAGGTTCAGTCAATTCTTTCCGAGATCGGTTCGATCGCCACGCAAACCAACCTGCTGGCGCTCAATGCCGCGATCGAGGCGGCACGCGCCGGCGAGGCCGGTCGTGGCTTTGCCGTGGTGGCCGATGAAGTGCGCACTCTTTCCGGGCGTACTTCGCAGTTCAGCCAGCAGATAAACAAGGTGATCGAGAACATGCAGGTCACCGTGAAGCAGACGGAAGTGGCTATCCAGCGCATGGCCAGTCACGACCTGACCTTTGCCGTCGAGTCGAAGGCACGCGTCGAGCAGATCATCACCACCATGAACGCACAGAGCCGATTGCGCGGCGATGCCCTCGAGCAACTCGGCGGCATCGCCGATGAGGTCGATGCGCAGGTCGGGCGCGCGGTTACCGCACTGCAGTTTCAGGACATCGTGTCCCAGTTGCTCGGTCATGTCGGGCGGCGGGTTGACGCCATTGACGATGTGTCGCGGCATCTGGGCGAACTGGCACAAACGCTGCAGCAAAACGCTGTCACCCTCAATGCCGCCGAAGCCTTGCAATCCCTTCAATCCGAAACCAGTCGCGTTGCCGTGCGGTTGCAGGACATGGCGCAGGCAACTGTGAATAGTCCGGTCAGCCAGAAGGCGATGAGCCGCGGTGAAATCGAACTGTTCTGAGCCGACCTTATACCCGTTTCCCGAGGAAGTTCCCGCATGTCTAAAACCATACTTGTTGTCGATGATTCCGCCTCCATTCGCCAGATGGTCGCTTTCACCGTAAAGAGTTCCGGCTACGAGGTTGTTGAAGCCGTCGATGGCATGGATGGCCTGGAAAAAGCCAGGTCCAGAAGCTTCAATTTGATACTTACCGATCAGAACATGCCGCGCATGGACGGCCTGACGCTGGTCAAAAGCCTGCGTGCGCTGCCCCAGTACAAGACAGTGCCGATATTGATGCTGACCACGGAGTCGTCCGACGCCATGAAGGCGCAGGGCAAGGCCGCCGGGGCGACGGGTTGGCTGGTCAAGCCCTTCGATCCGCAAAAGCTGATCGAAGTGGTGAAAAAAGTCATCGGCTAGGCTGACCTGACCACCTGATTAGCCACAATGTTCAGCCAAACTGAATCTCCCTCCCCTTCAAGGGGATCCACACTGAATCTCCCTCCCCTTCAAGGGGAGGGTCGGGGTGGGGATGGGGAATTGTGGGCGTGTTTTTCGCCTCAGTGCCCCCATCCCCCCTCCAACTCCCCCCTTGAAGGGGGGAGAGCATCGATAACTCGCGCCTTGCTTTGTCGGC
>JBIKKY010000013.1:0-61753 GCA_044360105.1 Sulfuritalea sp. | reverse complement strand
ACCTGAAATTACCGGCGTGAAATTGCCGGACGACATCATCCTCGACTCGTCGAACTTCATCGAGGGCAGCAAGGACGGCGGCATGTTCGGCGCCGGCTCTGCGGCCAGCCCGCTTGACGTCAATCGTGCGGTGCAAAGCGCCACCGCAGCATCGCTGCACGCGATCCAGATCATTAACAAAACAGCCAGGGCGGAGGCATAAATCATGGCTGACAACAAATACGCCGCATATGTGTGTTCCGGCTGTGGCATCGGCGATGCCATGAAGACGCCTCAGCTCGAAGCCATCGCCAAGAAGGAAGGCAAGATGGCCATCGTCAAGGGTCATCCCTTCCTCTGCAATGCCGAAGGCGTGCAGATGATCAAGGACGACATCGCCAACGAGGCCGTCACCCACGTTTGCATCGCCGCCTGTTCGCGCCGCGCCAAGACCGAGGCCTTCCAGTTCGACGGCGTCGCGATGTCGCGCGCCAACCTGCGCGAAGGCGTGCTGTGGGTGGTCGCCGCCGGCAAGGAACACGATGAGGTGCGTCAGGAAATGGCCGCCGACTACGTGCGCATGGGTTGCGCCGAACTCAAGAAAATGACCCAACCCGCCGGCAAGGCCAAGGAAAGCTCGAACAAGCGCATCCTGGTCGTCGGTGGCGGCATGAGCGGCATGACCGCCGCGCTGGAAATCGCCGCCACCGGCTACGAAGCGGTGCTGGTCGAAAAGACCGGGGCGCTGGGCGGCATGGCGGCGCAACTGTGGAAGCGCCAGCCGTTCAAGGAGCCCTACGCCGCCGCACAGGACACCGGCGTGACGGAGATGGTGGCAAAGATCGCCGCGTCGCCGCTGATCAAGGTTCATCTGAATTCCACGATCGCCGAGACTTCCGGAGCGCCGGGACGCTTCACCATCAAGGTGGCTCAGGAATCAGGTACCGTGACCGAAGAAGCGGTCGGCGCCATCGTCCAGGCGACCGGCTTCACCCCCTACGACATGGCCAAGTTGCCGGAACTCGGCGGCGGCCAGGCCAACGTGGTGGACCAGGCCGGGCTCGAAGCACTGGCGGTAGCCGCCAAAGGCGGCGCCATCAAGCGTGCCGACGGCAAGGAGATCAAGTCGGTGGTGTTCGTGCAATGCGCCGGCCAGCGCGACGAGACGGGAACACACCTGTCCTACTGCTCCGGCCACTGCTGTGGCACCAGCATCAAGCAGGCGAACTATTTCAAGGATCAGAACCCGGACATCGACACCGCGATCGTGTATCAGGACCTGCGCGTGCCGGGCATGGGTGAGGATTTCTACCGCGGCGCGCAGGAAAAGGGCGTAACCTTCACCAAGGGCAAGGTGAGCAAAGTCAGCGGCGGCCAAGGTACGGAAATGAGCTGCAGCGTGACCTTCAAGGACCTCATCCTCGACGAAGAAAACACCATTGCCGCCGACCTCGTGGTGCTGGCCACCGGTCAGGTGCCGAATGCCGGTGTCGATCTCGAAGCCTGGAACCCGGTCGTGACCGCGGCCGACGGTGGTAACGAAGAGGCCAAGGTCAAGCGCGACGAGATGAAGACGATCTCGATCCTCAATCTCAACTACCGCCAAGGCCCGGACATGCCGCAGTTCAAGCATGGCTTCGCCGACTCGCACTTCATCTGTTTCCCGTATGAGACGCGCCGTACCGGCATTTACGCCGCCGGCCCGGTGCGCCGGCCGATGGACATCCTGCAGGCCACGGACGACGCCACCGGCGCCGCGCTGAAGGCGATCCAGGCCGTCGAGAATGCGTCCGCCGGGCGCGCCGCGCATCCGCGCTCTGGCGACCTGTCCTTCCCCACGGCGCGCCTCGAAGGCTGCACCCAGTGCAAGCGCTGCACGGTCGAGTGCCCCTTCGGCGCCATCGACGAGGACGAGCGGCGTTTCCCGTTGTTCAACGAGGAGCGCTGTCGCCGCTGCGGCACCTGCATGGGCGCCTGCCCGGTGCGGGTGATCTCCTTCGAAAACTACTCCTGCGACACCGTCGGCAGCCAGGTCAAGGCGATCGAAATCCCCGAGGAGGACGAAGAAAAGCCGCGCATCCTGATCCTGGCCTGCGAGAACGACGCCTACCCGGCGCTCGACATGGCGGGCCTGGCGCGCATGACCTATTCCGCCTTCGTGCGCATCATCCCGGTACGCTGCCTCGGTTCGGTGAACACCATCTGGATCACCGACGCGATGAACTCGGGCTACGACGGCGTGATGATGATGGGCTGCAAAAAGGGCGACGACTACCAGTGCCACTTCGTCAAGGGCTCGGAACTCGCCCACTACCGCATGAGCAAGATCGGCGATACCCTGACGCAACTCGGCCTGGAACCCGAGCGGGTGCAGACATCGGAAGTCGCGATCACCGACAATGCCCGCGTGGTCCAGCTTATCAACGACTACGTCGCCGAACTCGACAAGCTCGGTCCCTCCCCGATGAAGGGTTTTGGCTGAGCCAGAACTGGAGACGCAATTCATGACTACCGCAAATCAATCGGCCGTCGAACGCTACCGCAACAACTTCCTCAAGGAAGTCGAAGCCAACGTCGAAGAAGGCCACATGGTCAAGATGTGCATGCAGTGCGGCGTCTGCGCCGGCTCCTGCCCATTGGGCAACGCCTGGGAACACTCTCCGCAGAAGATCTTCATGATGATCCGCGCCGGCAAGCGCGACGCGGTGCTGGGTTCCGACTCGATGTTCATGTGCACCTCCTGCTACAACTGCATGGTGCGCTGCCCGCGGCAACTGCCGATCACCCACATCATGCACGGCCTGGCCAACTACGCGCATCGCCTCGGCCTCGCCCCCAAAGGCCAGCCGACACGCGAGTTCGCCACCCTGTTCTGGAACAACGCGATCAAGAAGGGCCGCGTCAATGAACTGACGCTGACGCTGCGCCACTACTTCCGCGGCGGCCTGGTGTCCGGCATCAAGGAGGCACTGGCCATGCAGGGCATCGGCCTCGGCCTGTTCCTGGCCAAGCGCCTCAACCCCATGGAAATCTTCGGTGGCCACGGCGTCAAGGATCTCAAGGGATTCCACGCCATCATCGCCAAGGCGAAGGAAATCGAGGATCGCAAGAAGGGCTTCAGCGCCTGAGGAGGCACTACAAATGGCAAAGAAAGAATATGCGTTCTACCCCGGCTGCTCCTCGCAGCTCAAGGCATCGGCCTCGAACTATCTGGTGTCGACCAACTCGATGTGCGACAAGCTCGACATCAAGCTGACCGAGATCCCGGACTGGAACTGCTGCGGAGCCTCGGTCGGCTATTGCGAGGGAGGCGAACTGCCGCGCATCGCCATCAACGCGCGCAACTTCGCCCAGGCCGAAACGCACCTGCCGGGCCAGGACATCGTCGCCACCTGCGCCGCCTGCTGGCTGGGTGCGCGCGAATCCAAGGAACGCCTCGACGGCTCGGCGCAGTTGATGAAGGAAACCAACGAAGCCCTGGCCGCGGCGGGCCTGCACTACAACGGCGGCGCCAATGTCCGGCACATGGTCGAAGTGCTGATCGAGGACTTCGGCTACGACGGACTCAAGGCGCCGATGAAGAAGTCGCTGGAAGGCATCAAGTTCGCCGGCTACGTCGGCTGCCAGACGAACCGCCCCTTCGGCATCGTCGGCGAATCCTTCGAAAACCCGCTCTACCTCGACAAGATGGTCGAGACCTTTGGCGGCGAAGCGCTGACCGGCTACGACCAGAAGGTCACCTGCTGCGGCGGTGCGCTGGCCTTCTCCGAACCCGAAAAGAGCCAGAAGCAGATCCGCGACATCGTCGAATCTGCCTACGATGCCGGCGCCGAAATGATCGTCACGCCCTGCCCGCTGTGCCAGGCCAACGTCGAGGTGTATCAGTCGGAAATCAACAAAAAGCAGGGCACCAAGTTCAACATGCCGGTGCTCTACTACTCGCAGTTGATGACCATCGCCTACGGCGGCAGCGCCAAGGACGCAGGCCTCAACGGCCAGTTGATCCGCGCCGAAAAGCTGGAAAAGATCGCCGGCAAGTAAGCCCCGAAAAGTCGGCGCTGGCGGTACGGCGAATTATCACCGTATCGCCAGCGCCGACTTTCATTCAGGCACGCCCGGCCGCGCCACCGGCGCCCCGGCGGTGAATCATCAGCAGCGTGGTGGCAATCGCGATGACCGCGACCGCGGGGATCGCGTAGAGGTTGAGCGTGGTCCAGCCACCGCCCAGCACCAGCGCGCCGGCCGACACCGACGACAGCGCCTGCACGCCGAACACCATGAAGTCGTTGCTGCCCTGTACCTTGGCGCGCTCCTCCGGGCGATAGGTTTCGGTGAGCAAGCTGGTGCCGCCGATGTAGAGGAAATTCCAGCCGATGCCGAGCAGGAACAAGGCCCACCAGAAGTGCATCAGGGTGACGCCCGAAAGCGCCAGCGCGATGCAGGCGATCATCAGCACCACGCCCGCCATCAGGATCGTCAGCACACCGAAGCGCTTGATCAGGCTGCCGGTGAAGAACGACGGCCCGTACATGCCCAGCACATGCCATTGCAGGACGAAGGCGGCATCCGAAAACGGCAGGCCGCAGATGTCCATCGCCAGCGGCGTCGCCGCCATCAGCAGGTTCATGGTGCCGTAGCCCAGCGCCGCCGCCAGCACCGCGACGATGAAGGCCGGCTGGGCGGCGATGACGGCCAGCGGACGGCCCGAGCCGGCCTGCGCCGGGTCGACCATATCCGGTACGCGCAGACGACTGGCGATCAGCAGCGCGATCACGGCGAACACCGAGAGCGTGGCGTAGGTGGCGGCGAATTCGACGGCCCATAAATCGCGCGTGATCTTGCCGGCCCAGGGCCCGATGAAGCCGCCGGCGATACCACCGGCCAGCGTCAGCGAAATCGCCTTGGGCTTCCAGTCGACCGGCGCCATGTCGGCCGCGGCGAAGCGGTACTGCAGGCCGAAGGCGTTGTAGGTGCCGGCGCACAGCGTGCCCAGGCACAGCAGCCAGAAGCTGCCGATCATCACCGCCACGGCACAGGTGATGCCGCCGAGGATGCCGAGCAGGCCGCCGAGCATGAAGCCGGCGCGACGGCCGTAGCGCTTCATGAAGGCCGAGGCCGGCAGTGCCGTCAGTGCCGTGCCGATGACGTAGCCGGTGACGGTCAGCGTCGCCAGTTCCGGGGTCGGCGCCAGGCGCGCCCCGGCCAGACCATTGACCGCGATCAGCGTCACGCCATTGCACAGCAGCAAGGCCTGGCAGCCGGCCAGCAGGGCGACATTGCGCCGGATGGCGGCGTCGATCGTGACTGCCGCCGTCATGCGATCGCCACAGCCGCAGCGCGGACAAGGCGGTGCCGCAGAATCCCCGAAAAGTCGGCGCTGGCGGGACGGCGTTTCATGGCGGACATGTTCAGGCCAGGCTCGCCATGCCGCTCATCGCCAACCCGCCGTCGGCGTCACGCGCCCAGAGCCTGACGGTCCTGCCCTCGCCTTCCGGCTGGCCATGGACCGAAAACGGGGCGATGTCGAAGACCGGCTTGAGGGCCTTGAACTCGAAAGCCGCGATCGAGGCGCCGGGCAGATTCCGCCGCAGCAGGTCGAGCAGCAGGGTGGCGATCAGCGGCCCGTGCACGATCAGGCCGGGATAGCCCTCGACCTCGGTGACATAGCGTCGGTCGTAGTGGATGCGATGGCCGTTGAAGGTCAGTGCCGAGTAGCGGAACAGCAGCACGTCGTCCGGCACGATGTCGCGTTGCCAGGCGCAGGCCTCGGGCGCGATAGTGAATGTCGGCGCTGACGACACGGCGCCGGGCAGGTCACGATAGACGATGTCGTGTTCCTCGGTGATCGCCAGTCCGTTCGCGCCGTGGAATTCGTGGCGCACCAGGACGAATACCAGTTCGCCCGAGCGCCCGCTCTTGTGCTCGACCGACATCACCTCTGAACGGCGCTGCACGGTTTCGCCGACCCGCAGCGGCTGCAGAAAGCGCAAGCGGCCGCCGGCCCACATGCGGCGCGGCAAGGGCACCGGCGGCAGAAAGCCGCCGCGCACCGGGTGGCCGTCGGGGCCGAGCGCCGACTGCGGCGCCGCCGGCAGGCACAGCGTCCAGTGCCAAAGCGGCGGCAGCGGATCGCCGGCGACAGGCGGCGGATCGTCGCGATCCAGGGTCGCCGCCAGCGCGGCCACCCTGGAAGGCGCGATCAGGTCGTCCAGCTGTTCGCGGCGACCGATCCAGGTCCGCAGGTGGTCGAGTGTCTGCCGGTCCATAGGCTCTCGGTAGTGCGCTGCCTGGCGATCCGGATCGACGCGGGGCTAGTCCGCGTCGTCGGCAAAATCCTGTTCCGCCTCCAGCGCGCGTTTCTTCGCGGCCTCGCGCTCTTCGACCAGGCGCTTCTCCTGCACCCTGGCCAGGCGCTCCTGCGCCGCTTCGGCATTGAGCGCGATGCTCTCCTCGCCGAACAGCACCTGGCGCAGGAAACGGAAGGCGAACTGCATCAACGCGATGTCGTCGGCAAGCAACGCCGACTTTTCCTGCTGCGGCAGGTCGAACAGCTTGTTGAAGGATTCCGCGCTGACGAATTCACGAAAGCGGTCGATGTCGTAGCAGGCCATGAAGAACAACTGCCGACTGCGCAAGGTCGGCTTGCCGATGGTCGGCCCCGAGGACTTCTTCTTCAGGACCAGTTGGCGCCAGCCGCGCGCCAGCTCGTCATATTCTTCCAGCCCCTGCTCCTTGCGATAGTCGACGATGGTGATACGGCGCTTGACCTCGTGGCCCTTGCAGTGGTCTTCCTTGACGATGGCGTAGGAATCGCGGTCGACGTATTCGTCCTGTTTTCGCATCGACAGCAGTGCCACCGGATAGTAGCGGCAGGCGGTTGGCCGATCCTCATAGATCCCACAGCCTTCGGGTTTCATGAAACGGCAGGCAGTCCCGGACTCTACGGGGCGCAGCTTGACCCCGGCGATGCTGTCCTTGTCGAATTCATAGGGCACCGTGTATTCCTTGAGGAACTCCGTCGAGGTGATGCCCAGCCGTGTCTTCATGCGCAGCACGTCGTAAGGCGTCAGCGAGATGTCGATGTTGGAACAGCAGGCGTTCCAGCAGCCGATGCCCTTGTGGCAGGAGAACTCGATGGTATGCGTGCCCTCCACCATGGTGGGAAGGACGGGACTTTGCGGAAAGGGGATATCGGGCTGGGACATGAGAAACCTCGTGACGACCGGGAGTTAACGACGTGCTGAACAAATCCGGATTCGTCATTCCGGCGAAGGCCGGAATCCAGTACGTTCGGGCGACTGGACACCGGCCTTCGCCGGTGTGACGGACTTGTTCAGTGAATTCTTGACGCTTGTACAAACAAAACAGGCCGGAAGCCCTGCGGCTTCCGGCCTGAATCTTACAGGCTGCCCGTACTTAGTGCGGCGCGGCAGCCTTGAACAGCTTCGACTTGTCGACCAGATCGACGTGCTTGCGCTTGAAGCAGGTCCACTTCTTGGTGTGCTTGTCGTAGATCGAATTCACGAAGCAATGCCAGTTCTTCTCGTCGACGAAGTTCTTGTCGGTGCGATAGTAGAAGCCGGGATAGCGGCTCTCTTCGCGGAACTGGATGTGCTTCATGTGGGCTTCGGCGGTCAGGATGCGATGGTAGTTTTCCCAGGCGCGCAGCAACTCGTGCAGATCCTTGGCGCGCAGCTTGAGTGAATCTTCCTTTAGCATCTCGAGCTTCTCTTCGGCAACCGCCAGCATCTTGTCGTTGGTGTTGTAGTAGGTGGCAACACCGGCAACGTACTCGTCCATGATCTTCTGCAAGCGCATCTGCAGCATCTTGGGCGTGATGTAGTGCGGGTTGACGTCGATCGCCGTGGTGTAGTCCTTGTGCTCCAGGAACGTACGCACCGGCCTCCAGATCGTTTCGGCGATCTGCTCGGCGGTCTCGTCGAACTCCAGCTTGTAGTCGGGATTGTCGAGCACGTACTTGATCATCGACTTGGCGGCCAGGCGACCTTCGGTATGCGAACCGGAGGAGAACTTGTGGCCGGAGGCGCCGACGCCGTCACCGGCGGTGAACAGACCCTTGACCGTGGTCATCGAACGGTAGCCCCAGTTCCAGCCCTTGGGCAGGTGCGCCGGAATGCCGTCGTACTCTTCCGTGGTCGGCGCGCCGACGTCGGTCGGGCCGGACACCCAGATGCCGCAGCAGCCGGAGTGGCTGCCCAGCAGGTAGGGCTCGGTCGGCATCAGCTCGGAGTTCTTCTCGCGCGGGTCGATGTTCTCGCCGACCCAGATGCCGCACTGGCCGATGCACATGTCGAGGAAGTCTTCCCAGGCTTCGGCTTCGAGGTGCTTCACTTCCTTCGGCGTCAGGGTCTCGGCCAGCTTGGCCAGGGCGGTGACGGTATCCATGTAGATCGGGCCGTGACCGTCCTTCATTTCCTTCAGCATCAGGTGGTTGCGCAGACAGGAGGCGGGAACGGCGGCCTGCCCGTAGGGCGGGTAGTCGTTCAGCATTTCCTTGTTCTTGACCATGTAGTCTTCGCCGTAGGCGTTGGTGGCCTTGGCCTTGAACAGCAGGAACCAGGCGCCAACCGGGCCGTAACCGTCCTTGAAACGGGCGGGCACAAAGCGGTTTTCCATCATGGTCATCTCGGCACCGGCTTCGGCAGCCATGGCGTAGGTGCTACCTGCGTTCCACACCGGGTACCAGGCGCGGCCCGAGCCCTCGCCCACCGAACGCGGACGGAACAGGTTGACGCAACCGCCGGCGGCCAGCATCACGGCCTTGGCCTTGTAGATGTAGATCTTGTTTTCACGCACCGAGAAACCGGCGGCGCCCGCGATGCGGGTCGGATCGTTCTTGTCGTTGATCAGATGCACGATGAACACGCGCTCCTCGATGCGGTCGAGGCCGAGCGCCTTCTTGGCGGCTTCGGCGACGATCCACTTGTAGGATTCGCCGTTGATCATGATCTGCCACTTGCCCGAACGCACCGGCTGGCCGCCATCCTTCAGGGCCGGCAGGCCTTCCTTCTGCGCTTCGGCGCCGTCGTGACGCACGCCTTCGGCGTCGGTCTTCCAGATCGGCAGGCCCCACTCTTCGAACAGATGCACGGAGTCGTCGACGTTGCGGCCCACATCGTAGGCCAGGTCGTCGCGGGTGATGCCCATCAGGTCATTGGAGACCATGCGCGTGTAGTCGGCGGGATCCTGCTTGTCGCCGATGTAGGTGTTGATCGCGGACAGACCCTGCGCCACGGCGCCGGAGCGGTCCATGGCGGCCTTGTCGACCAGCTTGATCTTGAGTTCCTTGCCGGTCTCGGCCTTGAGGGCTTCGGCCCAGCGCATCATTTCGTATGCCGTACCGCAGCAGGCCATGCCGCCGCCGATCAGCAGAATGTCCAGTTCTTCGTGGACGACTTCCGGTGCTTCAAATGTTCCAGCCATTTTGTGTTCCTCGATTGGTCAATTATTTGCGGAGCAGTTCGGCAGGGTTGCCGGCGCGGAAGCCACCCATCATGGATTTGGTGAAAACGCCATCGATGGTGAGTTCGGACATCTTCGGCATCGGCTTGCCGCCGTAGCAGTCGATCGAGCCTTCCGCCGTGGTGCGGATCGGGAACTTGAAACGCTTCAGGGTGCCGTTGCGGAACTTGATGGTCCACATGATCGAGTCGGACCCGCGCAACGGCTGCACCGAACCGCCCAGCGGCACGATGTCGGCGTAGTGGCGGCATTCGATGGCGCCCTGCGGGCAGATCTTGACGCAGGAGTAGCACTCCCAGCACTGCTCAGGCTCCTGGTTGAAGGCTTTCATGGCATGGCCGGTTTCCGAACCGTCCTTGTCGAGCTTCATCAGGTTGTGCGGGCAGATGTACATGCAGGCAGTCTTGTCCTGCCCCTTGCAGCCATCGCACTTCTCGGTACGAACAAAGGTTGGCATTTGGTTTCTACTCCTAGGTTACGTGTGGATCATCAAAAGAAACGCTTGGGAATACTTGGGGTCTCTACTTCAGCGGGCCGAATGTCCGGACAACTTGACTTCGACCTTCTCATCGTCGGCCAGACTGGCGTAGTAGGCGCGCAGCACCTCCAGCACTTCCGGCCGGGAAAACTCGGCGGGCACTTCGCCGCCTTCCGACAACATCTTGCGCAACTTGGTGCCGGACAGCATCAAACGATCGCCTTCGCCGTGCGGGCAGGTGCGCGCAGACGCCATGCCGCCGCACTTGAAACACCAGAAGGTCCAGTCGATCTTCAGCGGCTGGGTTTCCAGCGAGCCCTTGGGCAGCTCGTCGAATATGTGATGGGCATCGAAGGGGCCGTAATAGCTGCCGACGCCGGCATGGTCGCGACCGACGATCTGGTGCGAGCAGCCATAGTTCTGGCGGAACAGCGCATGCAGCAGCGCCTCGCGCGGGCCGGCATAGCGCATGTCGAGCGGATAGCCGGCCTGCAGCGCGGTGTTCTTGACGAAATAGTTTTCGGCCAGCGTGGCGATCGCTTCCGACCGCACCTCGGCGGGAATGTCGCCCGGCTTCAGGTTGCCCAGCAGCGAATGGATCAACACGCCGTCGCAGGTCTCGATGGCGATCTTGGCCAGATACTCGTGCGAGCGGTGCATCGGGTTGCGGGTCTGGAAGGCGGCAACCTTGCTCCAGCCCATGGCTTCGAATTTGGCACGGGTTTGCTTCGGCGACAGGAAGAGGTCGCCGTATTTCTCGGGGAAGTCGCCCTGCGAGAGGACCTTGATCGGGCCCGCCAGATTGACGTCGCCCTGCTCCATGACCATTTTCACGCCCGGATGTTCGGCATCGGTGGTCTTGAACACCGTGGCGCATTCGTGCGCCTTGTTGATCGAGTACTTCTCGGTCACCTTCATGGTGGCCAGGATCGAATCATCTTCCGGGTCGATCAGGGCTATGTCGCCACCGGTGTGGAAACCTGCGGCAGTGGCCGTGTCGGTCGACAGCGTGATCGGGATCGGCCAGAACAGGCCGTTGGCCATTTTCATGCCGTCGCAGACACCCTGCCAGTCGGTATGGGTCATGAAGCCTTCGAGCGGCGTAAAGCCGCCGATGCCCAGCATGATGATGTCGCCCTTTTCGCGCGAACTGACCTTGACCTTGGGCAGGGAGGACGCGCGCGCCAACTCGGCGATCAGCGCCTCGCCCTCGAGCAAAAGGGGTCGCAGACTGCCGCCGCCATGCGGATTGACCAACGCCATGCCCAGCCTCCTCGGAATATGGTTTTTCTTGAAGGCGCAAGGTTAACAATTTCCCCTTCCCGCGCCAATGAGATTATTTCTATTTGGGGATAAGGGGATTGTTTATCGGCCGAGCAGACAAGCGCAGAGATGCTGGGAACTCGCTGCGATAACTTGGCTCAGGCAACGACTGACGCTCTAGCGCGGCGTCGCCATCGTGGGGCTGGCGAAGGTGGTTCCGAAACGATTTGTGAACTGATCGGGAGGAATGGGAAAGCGATCCCGAAATCGATTCAACAGCTTCAGCTTTTCCTCTTCGTCCTGAACGAGGAGGATGACTGAACTTCCGCGCAACCAGGGATCATTCTGGATCAAGTCATAGGCGTAATAGCCACGACCGTTATGCATCGCAAGCCGGCTTTCCGCCGCGGTTCGAGGCGGCGACTGGGCCAGGTGCCCAGCCATGAAACCGTCCATTTGGAGGAATCGCAGGCCATTCGCTGCCAGAACGCTGACCAGGGCCATTGCGACCAACGTCCGGGCCCATCGCACTCCCTCGCCGGGCATTGTGACGAGCTTCAGGATCCCCGCCGCACCCAATATTGGAAGCACTCCCCAAGCGGAGTGGAAATAGCGATAGGCCCAGCCGTGGCCTTGATCGAAGCGAATCAGGAAGTAGGCGAAAAAGGTGATCAGGGCGGAAGCGCCGAGCAAGCGGATCCCCCTGCTCTTCGATTGGCGTCCGCCCCACCAGGCCAAGAGCAGCAACATGGGGGTCGCCCACAGCCAGATCTTCACCAGGCCGCCAAGGCGGGCATAGACGATCGACTCGTCAGGCACCTGCAATACGCGCAGGAAACGTCCCGATAGCCGGATTGCCCGATCGAGCAGGTCGGCAGGGGCAGCCGACGCCAACTGCCCAACGGAAGCGCCCGCGCCGACCTGCAGAATCTGCTGCGCCCAATGCGACCAGCCCCACATTAGCCCCGCGACAATCGGCAAATATCCGGCGGCGAGCCAAAACAGGTTCGATGCGCGGCGTTCGCTCCTCAGCGCAACCCACAGGATCCAGGGTAGGGCAAACATCAAATGGGGAAAGGGGTTGTGCAACACCAGGGCAAAGCCGCCGACCAGTCCCGCCAGGAACAGACGCAACGGCGACGGTGACAGCAACAGCCAGGCAAAGCCGAGATTGAACAGCAGATGCGCCGACATCGAATAGTAGGTGATGCCGTTCGCCACGAACGCCGGTGAAGCCAGCGCGAACAGCAAGGCCCAACCCGCCGCCAGCGGCGACGCGATCAAATCGCGAGCGATGCGGCCGATGAGCAGGAAATTTGCAGCGACCAAGGTCGGATTGCAGGCCCAGGGAATGCCGAGCCAGACGAAAGGTGCCAGCAACAGCGAAAAACCTGGCCAATAGGCCGAGAAGACCGCGCCGGTGTTTCGATTCACCATCAGAAAGTGGTTCTGAAACCCCTTCGGAATGAGGTTGTCGAGCAGATCGGGCGGGAACTGGCCGTGCAATGCGCCCGCTGCGAAAATCTTCGCTTGAAATACTGTTGCGTACTCATCCATCGACAGTGGGTGGTTTTGATATATCCGCAAGGATCCAAAGCAAAGCAGAATCCACAACACAAACGACACAAAGTATCGCCAACGGTCCAGCGCCAGCAGCAAGCCATCCAGCCGGTTGCTGCTACCCGGCCATAGCGTCCCGGACCAATAGCCGAACGCGAGTATTGCAACCATCAACCAGGCGGCCGGCAGGTCGTGACTGAACAGCAAATGCCAGAAGATGCGTCCCCCGGGGTCTGCGTTGGCTTCGATGAAGATGATCGTCAGCAAGGTCAGCCCGACGGCTGTTGCCATGAAATGCCAGAAAAAACGCTTCGCGCCCATGGAAGCCCGGTTCCGCAAACTCGAACTTTGTCGGCTCGTCACGTGGCCGCTCCGGCGCGCGGCTTGCGCCGGTCCCAGAAATAGCCGAGACCGCTACAAGCCTTGCATAAGGCCAGCGGAAGGCGATCCCCGTGTAATCCGAGCCAAAACCCCAAGTGCCGAGCAAGTTCGTAGGGCACGAATCCGAGCAGGCCCGGCAGACCGGAACGCCCCACCACGAACCGCCCTTCCTCCACTAGACCGCGCAGCGTGCCGGCAAGGCCGATCCCGGTCTCGCCATTGAAAATCTGATGAATGGAATAACCGCTGTCAAAATTCCGCCGGAAGATGTCACCGACGCCGTATTGATGGGAATGCAGTACCGTCGCTTGCGGTACATATGCAACAGAGTGTCCCTTTCGCATAACGTCGCTGGCCCAGGCCTGATCCTCGCTCATGATGATGTCTTCGCGAAACGGATGCTCCGCCCAGATCGAAGCGCGGACCGCTCCGCTCACCGTCGAGAAGAAGCAGCGCGTCAGCGAAACCGCATCATGCTCGCCCAGGCTGCGTTTCTCGGGACGCGCGTGGTAGGTGCGCGCAAGGAAGAAGCTTTCCATGGGGCTCGCATCGGCGCGCGCCACCTGCCGCCCGTAGACACCAACCACGGTCGCGTCGCTGAACGCGTGCAACAGGCTCGCCAGCCAGTCGCTGCCCACAGGCGTCGCATCCTGCGGAAGGTAGATCAGAAACTCCCCGCGCGCCAGGCGCGCGCCGAGGTTGCGGGTCTTGCCGTGACCAAACTCGCCAGGCGGGATCTCGATCAACCTGACCCCGGGGAAGGCCCTGACGATGGCCAGCGTGTCGTCGGACGAACCGGAGTCAATGACAATCACCTCAGCCCGCTCAATGCCTTTCTGGCAATACAATGCCTCAAGCAACGAGCGCAGGTATCTTTCGCCGTTCTTCGCAAGAATGATTATGGAGGCCAGGATTTGACCGTTCGCGCAACCGCTATCACTTGACATCAAACTCCGGCCTCACGATATATTCTTCCCGATTTGTATCACACGACAAAATTCTGCCATGGAATCTCTTTACAACATCGCCAGCAAAAGCTACTCACACGACCCCGTGACCAAGCCTTTGCGGTATTACGAGATTATCGAGCAAGCCGTGCGGGAAGTGGAATTGGCACCAAAATCCATATTGGAGATCGGCGTCTATAAAGGAGAAAGCACCAAGGTCTTTTCTCGAAGATTCCCTGCCGCGCACATCGTGGCCGTCGATCTGAACCTCGTGGACATAGACTTTTCCGACTGCCGCAATGTGCGTTATCTGCAGTGCGACCAGACCGATGCAAACAAACTTCGCGCAATTTGTGAAGAGTACTTTCCCGATGGCGTGGATCTGGTGGTCGAAGACGCCTCCCATATCGGCCACCTCTCCAGACTGACTTTCGACATCGTTTTTCCTCTCGTCAAAAGTGGCGGTTTGTACTTCATCGAGGATTGGGGCACTGGATATTGGGATACCTGGATCGATGGCGGCGGGTTCTTGGACTGCAGGGTGCCGGCGACTACCGGAAAAATTGCCAGGACGATCCATAGCCATAACCTGGGGATGGTTGGTTTTGTCAAATCGCTGGTCGATTACACGGCGACCGACGACATTGCCGATGATCGGGCCATTGCCCGCACCCGGATAGCACGGCTTGTATTGGCGGCCGGTCGCCTCTCGGCGTTGCGGAAAATGGTGGAACGCATGCCTCGCTTCAAGCTTTGGCTGACACAGTTGCTGCAACCCAGCGGCGGTACGCACGTCACACCCCTCCCCGCGGGAAGTCACACCGAACTGCCCCGCCTGAAGTCCCTCAAATTTTTCCGAGGTGTCTGCATAGCCTGCAAGGCGTAATGCATGCCGCCCCAAATGACAAAGCTGCGTGTCTGCCACATCGGATTCAACTTTTTCCCCGGCCAGGGCCTGACGATTTTCTACGAATTTGCGCGCCACCAGGCGCGGCAGGGGCTCGACGTAACCGTCATAGCTCCAGGACGGCCCGGCGAGCCCCCTTTTGAAATCACCGAGGGCATTCGGGTCCATCGCATTCCACTGCGCTCGATAGGGCGATTTTCCCTCGACAGACTCCGCTTTCTGATTCAAGCCTCGCGCATTCTGCGCAAGGGCCACTTCGACTTGATCCATATCTACGCTTTTGTCGGCGTGGGACTGCTCCCCCTGCTCAGCAAGCGCAAAGATACCCGCTGGCTCTGCGATTGCCAGACCAGCGCCATAAAGCCCCCGTTGCTGGGGCTGCAAAACTGGCTTATACGGCTCGAGTCGCGCGGCTTCGACGCTATCACCGTACTCTCCGCAGGCATCCGCGACATCGTCTTCGGCCCCGGCATACCGGTCGCCGCCATCGTGCCGCTGGGAGCCGATCTTGCCCGGTTCCGGCCGTTGCCGCCAGATCGGGCGCTGCTGTCGCAACTCGGCATTGCGGCGACCGATTGCGTCCTTTCCTACTGCGGCACCCTGGACCACAACCGCCGAATGGACAAACTGATCGATGCATTTGCCTTCGCCGCACGCCAGGACAATTCCGCGAAGCTGATGATCATCGGCGACGGTTCCGCGCTGGGCGAACTGAAGGAACAAGTCCGCAACCTGAAACTCGACCAACGCGTCCTCTTCACCGGCCTCATTGCCTACGATCAGATTCCGGCCTACCTGGCCATCACCGCCATTGGTCTGGCCTTCATTTCCATGGACGCCTGCTTCGAACATCAGCCACCGACCAAGACCGTCGAGTATCTGGCCCAGGGCCTCCCGGTGATCGCCACCAACACGGCGGGCAACCGCGTATTCGTACGCCCAGATTTGAACGGCGTGCTCAGTCCGGACAGTCCCGAAGCCTATGGCCAGGCCATGCTCGATCTCGTCCGGGATGCCGATCGACGACTGCGACTGGCTGCGCAGGCACGGGATTCGGTCAAGGAGTTCGACTGGGGGGCAATCATCCGCCAGCGCGTCATCCCGCTCTACCAGGAAATTCTGCGCAAATAGCCGGAACGGCTTCCCTATCCAAAGAGTTTCTTGTGAAATATCTCAAGAACTCCAAGCTTCCAACTCTTGCCCCAATGATGTATCGCGTAGGTATTGTCAGTAATGTCGCTGTACATCAGATTCTTTACCGTCCTGGCAGGATCATATGGGTTGTAAGGATAAAAGTACTCTGACGGATAGATCCGTACTTCTTCCCGAACGGCATCAATTTGCTTGAGAGCAAGCCCGGCAACCTCGGGAGCGACAAGGTAAGGCTTGCGCTGATCAAAGCGTTCTGCCACCAGATCCATGCATATCTTCGGGAAGACATGACCCTTTACACAACCGATAACCCCGGTATTTACAACACCTCTTGCTTCTTCCCCCAGAAAGCACCGATTCTTGAGAAGATCGTCAATACTCCTAATTACTTCGACATCCGCATCCAGATACGTACCACCGTTCTCGTATATGACCCGCATCCTTATGAAGTCTGAAATAAAAGCCCACTGGCGCCGACGCAGTGCATTCCGAAGAAAAGGGTGACTGAGATCCGTATTCCCCTCATCCCAACGAATAATCTTGTAATCGGTGAGAACGTCGTACCAACTCTCGATACAACGCTGATACATCGTTGGTGGTAACTTCCCGCCAAACCAGCAGTAATGGATAACTTTGGGTATCACGTGTGCTCAGCCTGCCACTGTGCCAGCGTTCGCTTGATCAATTGATGAAACTCGAGCATCCCGGCTGAAAAGGCTGTACCAGGGAGGACGGTCGCCAAGACTAGCGCAAGAAACCTTATCCATTTTCCTTGAGTTGCCCTCCTTCTTGCAGAAAACATCAGCTCCCGAAGGAACAATACGGCAGCCTTGTCCTTGGTGCGAATGGCCAACAGCAGGTGAGATGCGGCAAACGCCATCATATGCTGCCCCTCCTTCACGTAGGCTTCAACAAAATAGGCGCTGGCCGCAATATTCAATCGGCAACTCATTCTGTGGGCATTGGCGACTTCGCTAAGAATTACCGTTCGACGCTCATCAAAGGCGACTGTTTCATTCCCATCGAATGCGCGTATGGCAAAGCCCCAATCCTGATGCTTTGCCTGAAGTGGATCGAACAGCGTTCCCCTGAACTGACTCCTGGCAATGCTTATCGTTGAGGACCGAACGTCGCCGCACTTTTCAAACAGGTAGGCCCTCATGTCTTCACCAGAATAACGCGGGACTCTACCGGCAGATATTTGATCGCACGACTGCACCAGATAATCGCCGAAAACAATCCCGGCCGCGGAACTCTTGTGCAAGCCCACTCTGTTTGAGATGTGATCCACCAGAAACATGTCATCACTATCCAGAAAGAACACAACTGCCCCGCACGCCCTTTGCAGGCCAATATTTCTCGATTCTGACGCGGTACCTTTGGCCGACTTTTCGACAAGAACGACATTGCCTACCGAAGATATCAACCGGCGCAGATCATCCAAGTCATCAGACTTATCGTCAACAATGACTATTTCGTAGCTAAATGGCGTGGCGGAAGCAATCGCCGAATCAATCGCCTTCGTCACAAATGCCGAGCTGTTAAATGTCGGAATAATTATCGAAACATCAACTTCCATGGCGGCGTGCCTGCTCTCCACTGTCGATCAAGGATGTAACTCCGATCGAGTTCATTCTGCAGCAAGTCTGCACTTCTGCCTCAACCGGTCAGGGTCGCTTGTCTTCACCCGGTCGTGCGTCATGGTAGATTGACCGGCGAACCGGACGAACGCAATGAGAACCGCAACGACCTGAACAGTTCGAGCAGGTGATTTCCCCATATTCGCACCAGGCACACCGGCAAGTACTTGACTGGAGCTGCAAGCAACACAAAGATCGAAGAATAAAATGGGTTGCCAGTGTTCCGCCTCGAATATGCCGCAAGCACGTATTGCCTCAGTGTCATTGACTGCACCGAGCGAATTCCTGTGGTCCCGTGTGACACGACAATTCGAACCTCGTCAGACGTCGCGAGCCGGATTCCGCTACGCTTCGCACGTATCGTAAATTCGTAATCGGAGAAGTAGTGCGGCAGAAATCGCCGCCGAAAGCCGCCTGTGGCCATTACATCTGCTAGGCGGGAGAACAGGCAACGTGTCGCCAGGCAGTCTATTTCCGCTCCCGGCATCGCCGGCCCCATCCTGAAGCGCAGCCAGTCGATCGAAATTCCGCGATCCAGTACCTGTTCCGTGGCAGGATCGACCGGAACTGCCTGCAGCATCACGCCCTGGTGCGCCGCAAGGTAGCTCCTGGCATTGGCCAGCAGTTCGCTGCCAAAGGTCGTGTCATCGTTGGCGATCAAGACAATGCTGTCCGTGCTGACCGCATGCTCCACCAACCAGTCGATGCCTTTCTGCACGCTTGCCGCCCACCAGAGCTGGCCGTCACCGTGAATGACAGTTACATCGGGCAGGCGGGCTGCCACCATCTCGACCGTATCGTCCGTGCAGCCATCGTCAACCAGCAGCAGCTGGTAATTCCGATCCGACTGGGCGAGCAAGCTGTCGATGAAGCCGGCGGTCACGCGGGAACGGTTATGCACCGGAAGTATGATGAAGATGGTCTCGTTCATGGCGGCGCGACGGAGGGGCAGGACAGGCTGGCAATCACTCGGCCACCTTCTCGAAAATGACTAGATGGTTGTCGCCGATACCGGCCGCGTCCAGCAGCCGCGTAATAACATGGTTGAGCTTCATGCGATGAAACACGCCAAGGACGAACCACTGCAAGGCTGATGTGACGCCGTGCCGGGGCGCCTTGGTCCAGTAGGCTGACGGCGAACCCGGCGCCGGGTAATTAAGAAGATGGGTCCACTGCATGTGCAGCCAGTCGGAACTGGTGACGGACGCGAGCTTGAGTACCCGGAAGCCGGTTCTGCCCGCCGCCAATTCGATCGACCTGCGCGAGAAATGCTGGAGGTGGTAAGGCGCATGCCAGTTGATCCAACGAGTCCCGAACAGCCGCTGCCCCCAGCCGCAGCCGTTGGGTGTGCTGAAGACCAGGCGCCCTCCTGGCCGGAGGATCTGCCGGACCTGGGCGAGTACCCGCAACGGGTCGGGAAAGTGCTCGATCACCTGATCCATGGTGACGTAGTCGAAATGGGCCGCCGGATAGTTCACCGGGTCGAAAGCGCCGCAGATGACCTTCAAGCCGAAATTCTCGGCGATCGGCAGGACATTCCGGTCGGCTTCCACGCCCTCTACCTCGCAGCCCTGGTTCCTCAGGTAGAGCAGGCTGCCGCAACTGCCGCAGCCGATGTCGAGCACCCGTGAACCGGGCGCCACCCAGCGGAACGCCGAGCGCTTGTCGCCGTCCAGCCAGGACCAGGGCGCGACCTTGTCGGCCGGCGCGGAACACGCGGTGGGACTTAGATCCTTGCGCGGATAGTAGCGGGTGTAGAGATCCTCGATCTGCGCCGGCGTGAATTCCGCCACCAGGAACTTGTGCCCGCAGGCAGGACAGGCAAACAGCGGAAAATCGCCCGGATAGCCGTAGCGGTCGTCGCGACGCGATCCCAGTTCGACGCTGTGATGCCCGCACACCGGGCAGATGCCGCGGCCGCCGGCCGATTTCATGTCCGCAGGCTCGCGATCACTGTCGGGCGCTTCCCGGCGGCGCGCAGCGGCGCCGCACAGCGAAGCGCGCGAGATGATCGAGCAGTGCCGCCTCGGCAAGACCGCGCTGCCGCCCAATCTCCTCCAGGCGGAGCCGGCCCGCCGCAACCACCTGATCGCGAACCTCCGGCTCCAGGCACCGACGCATCGCCTCGGCAAGGGCAAGGGCATCGTCCGGGTCGGCATAGACCGCGGCTTCGCCGCCGTCGGCACGGAGGTGGCTCGAATAGACCAGCGGCTTGCCGACATTCCACGCCTCCAGCGGTGGCAAATTGGTCGGGCCGAAGTATGTCGGCATGACCACGGCGCAGCACCCCTGGTAGAGGCCGCGCATCTGCGTGGCAGGCACGAAGCCGAGGATGCTTACATGGCTGGCGACCCCCAGGTCCGCGGCGCAGCGCTCTATGAATCCGCGATTGCCCTGGTCTCCTCCGGCGAATACCACGCGGGCGTCCCCGCCGCTGCTGCGGAGGTGTGCCAAGGCCTCGACGATCCGCACATGGTTCTTGTGCGGCCAGAACTGCGCCGGGTAGAAGTAGTAGCCTTCACGCAGTTGCCAGGCATCGAGTACCTCGCCCATGGCGGCGGACCTCTCGCCGGAAATGTGCCCGGCGACGGAGAACGGCATCGCCAGCAGCCGCTCCGGGGCGACGCCGTAGCAGCGGGCGATGGCTTCCGAAAGCGCCTCGGAGGCGGAAATCACCGCAATCGCGCGGACCAGGTTGTGGCGGAAATGGTGCTCGCGGGCGAAATGGATCCCGGCGCTGCCGACCTCCGGAAACTCCGGATGCTCGCGGTGCGCCAAGTCGTAGACGGTGGCGATGAATGGCAGTCGGGCCAGCAACCATCCGCTTGGTGACTGCGTCAGGAAAATGGCGAGGTCTATGTCGCGGGCGAGCAGCGCCCGCTCGAACGGCCCGCTGACGGCGCGCTGACGCTGTAGCCATTGCCAGGCCGGATTCAGCGCAAACGCACCCAGCAGACGGTCCACCGGCGAAACCCCGATGTGCTTGGCATCGAGTCCAAGCTGTCGCAGCGCCGCGAGGTTTTCGCGTTGCGTGGTGACGAGTTCGAATTCGTGGCGATCACCGCACAGGCGGCGCAACTGCACGATCGAGCTGAGTGCCTGCGCATGGGCCCCGCCGGCGGTCACCTGGCTCTCGAGGATGGCGGCGATCTTCATGCTTTTCGGCCGACGAGCACCGCATGCCAGTCGCCGCGACCAGGGTGGCGGCCGGACGCCAGCCATGGCCGGAAGTCCATCGGATCGAGGCCGGCACGCTGCTGCGCGGCCGTCAGCTCGGGCAGGAAGAAGTAGCGCATGCGGTGGGTCTCCTCGGTGCGCTGCCAGGTTTCATTGCCGGCAACGTTGAAGAACAGCGTGTAGCCGACGTCGACGACGTTGCTCTCCGGGTGCAGCACCGGCTCGGCGATGCGCAGCACGTTCAGCGACGCATCCGCCAGCCGGCGGAGACGGATCGTCGGCGGATCGGCCAGCACCCCGGGGCCGTGCCAGAAATCGAATATGGCCACACCGCCGGGCCTGAGATGGACGGCAGCCGTGCGGAAGAAAGCGGCGACGGCCGCGTCCGTCGCCTGGTAGCTCAGCACGTGGAACAAGGCCACAACCACGTCGAATTTCTCGCCCAGTGCGATGCTCGTCGCATCGTCGGTCACGAAGCGGGCGGCGGCATTGCCGCGCATGCGCTCCGCCGCGCGGGCAATCATCGCCGGGCTCCTGTCCACGCCGCATACCGTGCACCCCGCCGCGACGAAATGCTCGGCATGGCCACCGGTGCCACAGCCCAACTCGAGTATCCGCAATCGCCCGGCCGGCGGCGGCAGGTGCTCGCGGGCAAGGCCGAGGACGTACGCGGCCTCGCCCGCATAGTCCTTGTCGGCATAGAGCAGGTCGTAATAACGAGCGTAGGCATCGAAGACCCCACTCATGCCAGCACCTCCCGCAGCGCCATCGCCGAGCGCTGGATCTGCCCGTCCGTCAGCGCCAGGCCGCTGGGCAGATAGAAGCCGCGGCGGGCGATCCGCTCCGAGACCGGATGACTCTCTCCGGTGAACAGGCCCATCTTTTGAAACACCGGCTGTTCGTGCATCGGCCAGAAGAACGGCCGCGTGCCGATGTCCTTCTGCGCGAGGCGCTGCATCGCCTCGCGGGCGTCCAGCCCAACCTCGTCATCGAGCACCACGCCGTACACCCAGTAAATGTTTTCGGCATAGTCCGTCACCGGCTGCGGCAGTTGCAGACCTGCGGTGCCTTCCAGCAGCTCCGTGTAGCGCGCGCCCATGTGACGCTTCCTGGCGACGAACTCATCCAGCCGCTCAAGTTGCGCGACGCCCAGCGCCGCCTGCAGATTGCTCATGCGAAAGTTCCATCCCAGTTCGTCGTGGATGAATCTCTGTTCCGGCTTGAAGCAGAGATTGCGCAACGAACGGCACCTTTCCGCAAGTGCCGGATCGTCGGTGACCAGCATGCCCCCTTCGCCGGTGGTGATGTGCTTGTTGGGATAGAAGCTGAAGGTGCTGATATCGCCAAAGCTGCCGCAGGGGCGCTGCCGGTAGGTCTGCCCGTGCATCTCGGCCGCATCCTCGATGACTTTCAGTCCATGCTCGCGCGCCAGCGCCAGGATGGGATCCAGGTCCGCAGGCAAGCCATAGATGTGCACCACCATGATCGCCCGCGTCCGCGGCGTGATGCGCGCACGCACGAGATCCGGGTCCATGTTCCAGGTTCGGGGATCGCAGTCCGCCAGAACCGGCACGGCACCTGCACGGACCACCGCCACCGCGCACGAAATGATGGTGAAAGCCGGCAGGATGACCTCGTCCCCCGCCTTCAGACCAAGCGCCGCGACCGCGACGTCGAGCGCCACCGAGCCGTTGGCCACGGCGATGCCGTGGCGCCGGCCGACCCTCGCTGCGAGAGCCGCCTCGAAGCGCGCAACATAGGGGCCTTCCGAAGAAATCCAGCCGCTGCGCACGCAGTCGACCAGATACGCCTCCTCGTTGCCGTCGAGAACGGGTTCGTTGACCGGGACGAAGCTCATTTGGAAATCTCGAGAATGAAGTGGCAATAGATGTTGCGACCCAGGTCCGACTGATTGCGCAGCACAATGAGCCGATACGCCATGCCCAGCGCGACCAGCGTATCGAGAACGCGGCTCCTGAGTTTGCTCACATCGTACTTTCTCGATGCGGGAATGCCGAAACAGTCGTCGCGCACATACTCGACCGCATCCGGGTCCGCATGGCCCTTGCCAAAGTATTCGGGCGTCGAGTAAGCGCAGTATTCACGGTGCAGATAGAGCGGAGCAATCACCGCCTTGCCACCGGGCTTCAGGATCCGCGCGAGCTCCCCCAGCAGACTGATGTCGTCGTCTCCCGCGAACATCTCGTAGGCGCAGTGCAGCGAGGCTCCGCTCACGGAAGCATCGGCGAAGCCGGTCGCGGTCGCGTCCTCGCGCCGGTAGTAGGGACAGATCCGAAAGGACGCGCCGATTTCGGAACGATCGACGGCAAAGGCGGCCAGGCCGTGACGCTGTCGCAATGCATGGACCCAGGGGGAGTTCCCGGCAGCGATGTCGACATAGACGTCAGACGGCGAGTAGCCCATCAGGCCGAGGCGCTCCGCGGCGATCCAGTGTTCAAGCAGCTTTTCATCCCAGACCGCCCCGTCGCGCCCGCCGTGATAGTCCGCGGGGAAATAGCCCTGTGCCTGAAAATCGGCGAAGGCCTGCGGCGATGGGGAGAGGTCGTGCACGGCGATGCCGGCCGCGACAAGTTCCTGCTCGATGGCGCCGAGTTCGGCGGCTGCAGGACTGGCGTAGCGCGGCGCATTGCGCACCCGCCAGCGGTGAAAAGCCCGACCGGCCCGTGTCGACACCAGGCGCCCGGCTTCACGCATCGAGCCCATCAGGCCACGCCTGCTGATTCTTTCGGCCAAGCTCATTCGACGATCTTTGCGGTCGCCGCATCGATGCCGGAAAAGCGCGTCTTGTCCGCCTCCCCGGCGTAGGGGCCCTGCTTGACTTCGATGATCTCGCACGGTTCCAGCATCTCGAAACCGTGGCCGCCGGAAGCCAGCAGCAACACGTCGCCCTGATGCAGTATGCGGCTTTCGAGATAGTTGCGCTCGTCGTCGTAGAAATCCGCACGCAACCGGCCCGAGCGGAGCAACAATACCTCCTTGGTGAAATGCACCTCGCGGACAACGGGGTTATGCACGTGCGGCGGAATGACGTAGCCCTGCGGCCGGTTCATGTAGGCAAGCTGCTGGGAAAAGTGGTCGGGCGTGAAGAAGTGGATGCCCTGGGCCCGGTAGCCGGCGCGCAGGATCAGCGCTAGGACTTCCCCCTTGTGAAGGATGCTTTCGACCATGAGTGCTCTCTAGAAATAGTCCGCCTTGTGAACCCAGTCCCTGACTTCCGCGTCCTGCCGGTACGCCATTCGGTGGTAGGTGAACCCCTCCTGCCGCCCGGCCCGGACCGCACGCCGCAACTCGCCCAATTCGGCAGCCTGCGGCCCGAATTCGCGGACCCGGGCATGGAGGCCGTGCACAACGCCCCGCGCCAATGCGAGGACGCCCCGCGACGAGCGGTCTTCCGCACCCGTCGCGGCCCGCAGCTGGGTGTAGGAATCGGAAATACCCTGATTGTAAGCGCGCTTCCGGAAGTACTCCAGGGTCATTCTTTCCGCAGGCACGGCATGATGCACGCTGGCACGCGAATCGAACACGCAGCGCAAACCGCGAGCGGCGACATGGCTCGACACATGCGTCTCGCCGTCGCCGCGAAAGCGGATCAGTTCCAGCGGCATCGCATCGGGATGGAAACCGCCGGCGTCGAGCAGAACCTGACGGCGAATCGAGAAGTTGCAGCCCCAGACCAGGAGCGGGCTGATCTCGCGCCGTCCCTCAGGCAGCGACAGCACGCTCAACATGGAGATGGCCTGTCCGCCCAGGCTGGGCTGCCGCCACAGCCGTTCCAGCCAGGCCGGCGGTGGCACCAGGAAGTCCGGGTAGTTGTTTCCACCGGCCATCACAACTGCGGGATCTTCGAAATTCTCGGCGATCGCAGCAAGCCAGTCCGGCGTGGCGCGGATGTCGTCGTCGGCGAACACCAGGACGTCGCCGGCGGCCTCTTTCAGGCCGCGATGACGCCCGGCGTGCAGCCCCGGCCGCGGTTCTAGGAAGTAGCGGACGTTTGGCGACTGCGACTGCATGGCGGCGGCGACCGCCGCCGTGTCGTCGGAGGAACCGTTGTCGATCACCAGCACTTCGAATTGATCCTGCGGCAGCGATTGTTCCTGCATGGAAAGCAAAGCGCGCTGGAGAAACGGTCCCCGATCTCGGGATGGAACGATGACGCTTAACACGGACAAGCCTTGATCGTGCCCCACCACATGTTTGGCAAATCTCCGGAGTTGGTCACCCAAGGACTTACGTCTTCCGTGACCACCCTTCGCACCCCCTCTGCCCAGCCCCAATCGTGAAAAACGACAATCGAACCTGGCCTCAGCAAATGCTTGTAGGCTTCCCAATCGGACTTTACGCCCTCATAGGAATGATCACCGTCGATGAAGAGCAGTTCCAAGTGGTCGGTCAGGCTCCTCACCTGATCGAACATATCGATGCTGAAGCCGCGCAGCGGAAGAATGAACCGGGAAAAGGGCGACGTATTCTCGATAAACTCGGCGTAGGTATCCCGGGCACCCTCGGACATCGCATCGTTGGTCCATGTGTCGATGCAATATATCCGGCCGAATCCGGCGTCCAGCTGTGCCGCGCCGAAACAACAGGCCGATGCACCCACATAGGACCCGATTTCCAAGACCTGTCTCTTTGAGGCAGCCAATCGACTCAGGGCGATCCGCTCCTGCACAGTCAGGTGCGACGGGATGGCGAAGGCCACGGCAAGCTGCGGGTGGCTCAAGCGAAGCACCGTGGCGCGGACCAAGTCGATTAGATTCCAGATCACGCTCGAACTCAGAATTCGTACCCCGGGCATCGCCTGATGACGAACTCGTCGGAAACAGACAAATACTCGGCCATGTAGGCTAGGGAAAGCGTCCTGAACCAGGTGGGCAGCAATGCGCCTTCATCGCGCGCACTCGACGTCGCTTCATGCCCGTAGACGAAGGGGTCAAATAGCCTGAACACAAAACCGCCGTCCGCGCCCTGATTGCATAGAACCCATCGAAATGCCCTGTTCAAGGCAGCATCAATTTTCGCCCGCTGGTCAGGCACAT
The DNA here is from genome assembly GCA_044360105.1 of Sulfuritalea sp. GTDB lineage: Bacteria > Pseudomonadota > Gammaproteobacteria > Burkholderiales > Rhodocyclaceae > Sulfuritalea. The sequence goes on along the minus strand of JBIKKY010000013.1, from coordinate 35,729 downwards.
GCGGCGCCAGGCGAACAAGAATGTCTATGGAATCGATGTCCTCGCACGCGCTGGAATTCAGCCTCACACCACAGCCGCCGATTCTGTTTTGGGTCTGCAGAACGAGTTCGACGATCCTGTCGTGATCGAAGTCGATATAGCCGTCATAGAAAAACAGCGGGAAAAGATGATATGCAAACTGGACCATGCGTGAACGCTGAACCGGATCGCATGGATCAAAACCGCCCCACATTCCCGTCGCGGGGTTGATCCGCCCAAGCAGATATTCCTTCAGGTAACTGACTGTCTCGCCTGCAGCAGAGTCGGACCATTGATCGCGCTGATATTGAAGCAGGCAGCCGATATTCATGATTTTGTTGTCGATATCGCCCATTCCGATCGATGCAGTTTGCCATTCCTGCGCATCGAGCCAGCCCTTGATGTAACCAACGCCGTAATAAGGCGACAGGAATTTGAATGGATACCGTGGTCTTCCTCCCAAATCCGTATAGGCACTGATCAGGTGTAAAGCCAGGTGCCGCGCGCCCCACCAGTCGGTATCGGGAAAGATGTCATTCATAACTGCCGGGTCATAAAACAGTCCATCATCCGGGCTTTGAAAAGAATCAAAATATTCACGCCAGTCCTGTTTTTGGGCACCGCTCAAGTGTCCGAGTTGCTTCAGCAGGCTATAAGTCATGCATGCATAAGTTGACGCATACAGCGTAGGGACCTGCGAACTGGCGGAATAGCGAAAGCGAATTCCGCTTTCATCGAATTGCAGGCCTTGAACGAACTTGAGGACATTCGCGCTGAATTCGTCGAAGTCGAAATCCTCCAGGCTGTGCAATCGTCCGGATCGGCCAATTCGTTCGACGTAACGGACGGTTTGCGCATCGCGCAGTGAATTTCGCAGGGAATTCAGGCTCCTTGCGAGCAGTGCCGGAATCATCGTGCACGGCTCCTGATTAGCTCGGCTACCTCGCGCAAAGTGCCATTCCGGTCGATCAGGAAGATTGCCAGTCCCACGAAAATAAGGCTGAGCGTGCCGCCAACCGTAAGCTGCCACCATGCGCCTGTCAGGTTTGGGCTTGCCAGGATTTGAACTAACGTCACCGCAACGGCAGACGCTATCGAGATTGCCAGAAGGTATCGGGCAATCGGCGCAAGGCTGATTGACAGTACTCGGCGCAGAACAAATAAGTGCAAGACCAATGCGCCCAGTGCCAATATGAGCCGAGTCCAGACGAATGCGTCAAGACCTTGTCGAACGCTGACCAGATATGCGCCAAGATAGACTGCAAGTGTCGCTGCGGACACGATGGTTTCGTAGGATGGCTTGCCCATGGCACGATAAACCTCGCCATTCATGCCCACTACCCAGGAAAAGCCATGCATCAACGCCATGACTCCGATCACCAGACCGATACCCTGCCACTTGTCGCCAAACAGCGCGGCGGCGATTGGCTCGGCGAGAGAAAAGACGATGAAGGCGACTGGAATGGCAATCAGGGTAAGTACCTTGATGACCTTTTCGATGGCGTTTCCGAGCCGTTCGCGGTCCTGCTTCATTGTTGACAGATGGCTGTAGAGCACCGGCACGATCGGACCGAAGAGAATGGCGAAGATCATCATGGCAAACTGGTTGCCGGTTCGATAAAGGCCCAGTTCGTGACTGCCGAGGTACATGCCGACGATGAGCGCATCAGCCCAGACGTAAAACCAGGCCAGCAGGCCGGATACCGCCACCCAGGCACCGAATCGGCCAATTTCCCTGGCGATCTGCGCATCGAAGGAGCAGCGGGGCCGCCATTGGGCCATGCGCCAGAGAATGATGACCTGCGCCGCTTGCCCGATCAGCGTGCCCGCGATCAGTGCCCAGTAGCCCAGGCCATACAGGGCCAGCGGGATCGAGATCAGGCCCGGCACGGCCACGGTGGCCAGCCGGACCCAGAACAACGGCTTGAATTTCATGTCTTTCTGCAGCAAGGCGGTGTGCACCGACACCGCTGCCGAGAGAACAACCTGAAGTGACATGACCTGCAGCACCAGCGCCACGCGTTGATCATGAAAGATCCGCTCAGCCACGCCGTCCGCCACGACGATTAGAACTGTCGCGATGGCGAGTGCCAGTACGCTGTTGATCCAGAACGCAGCGTCGGCTGCCGCTGCGCGGTCCCCCTGGTATTGGATGAGGGCCTTGCCCATGCCCGCTTCCCAGAAGATCTGGGAAAACGCGACAACCATCGTGGCCGCGGCGACAACGCCAAAATCTTCCGGCGCAAGCAGGCGCGCGAGAATGATGAATACCAGCGGAGCCACGACCTTGGCGGCCAGTTCCGACAGGAATGACCACCTGAGTGCATTTGCGAAACTCATCGCGGCGAAATCATTCCAAAACATCCTCCTGCATCATGCGCAGCAGGAAGGAACCGAAAATCAGATTGATACCTAGCACCACCAGCGTCGAGGCGACGAAAGCCAGGTGAACTGTCTCGCCCATGTCGGAGCGGCCACGGGCAAGCCACTCGACGAGAATTGCCGTATCGACCACGATCCCGCCAATCGCGAGTGAGCCGCCGACGAGGATGCCGCGTTCCAGAGTGAAGTGGCGCAGCAATCTTGCTATCAGGGAATCTGGCGGAATCGCGCAACGCGACGCGTTGTACACCTTGGCGAGTACGCCGAAGCCAACGACATTGGCGCCAAGCATGGTGAGAAGGCTGGACAAGGCAAGGAAATGGATGCCAAGGCGGAAGCCGCCGACAGTTGCCGCCCCTTCCGACAACACCAACATTCCCAGAACACCGGGCAGGACAAGCAGAAATCCCGGCACCAGATACAGCCAGTCAGGCGCATAGGTCAACATGAAGCGCAGATGCCGCCAACCGTCGCGAAATGAACGCAGGTGCGGCGCGCGGTCGCGCTTGTCCGGATAGAGCCGGGTCGGAATCTCGGCGATCCGCAGGCCGGCATGCGATGCATTGACTATCATCTCTGTTGCGAACTCCATGCCCGTTGTGCGCACGCCCATGCGATCAAAAGCTTCACGGGTGAAGGCGCGCATGCCGCAGTGAAAGTCGGCGATGGGAATACGGTACATCACCCGCGCCAGGGTCGAAAGCACGGGATTGCCCAGATAGCGATGCAGCGCCGGCATCGCGCCAGGCTCGATGCCGCCCTTGAAGCGGTTGCCCATCACCAGATCGTAACCTTCATCAACCTTGCGCACGAAATCACCGAGCGAGGCCCAGTCGTAGGAATCATCGGCATCGGCCATCACGACGATACGGCCGCGGGCAGCGGTGATGCCCGCCATCAATGCCGCGCCGTAGCCCCTGCGCGGTTCATGCACAACACGGGCGCCCAGCGACTCGGCGACCGCTACGGAGCGGTCGAGGGAGCCGTTATCGGCCACTACCACTTCGCCGACAACGCCCATTTCGCGAAACGCGCGCTGCGCCTTCTCGATGCACCCACCGAGCGTCTTCTCCTCGTCGAGGCAGGGCATCACTGCCGTGACGTGAATCTCAGTCATTGGCTCGCTGCGCCACTTCGTGGTAGTCGTCATCGATATTCACCGCCCAGATCGCCGCCTTGTCCACCGTTCCCCCGAGAATTGCCTCGACCGCCAGTTTTGCCGTCAGCATCGAGTGGTCCTGGTTGTTGTAGCGATGCATGCCGTTGCGGCCGACCAGATAGAGATTCCCGATGCCATCGAGCCAGGCTCTCACGCGCGGGAAATCCTCGTAGGCGCCAAAGTAGGCCGGGTAGGTCTTGGGCACGCGAATCACGGTGCCATCCAGCACATCGGCGCGGTCGATCATACCTATTTTTTCGAGTTCGCCCGCGGCAAGGTCGATCATCGCCTGGTCCTCCAGCCGCCACAGACCATCGCCTTCCTGGCAGAAGTATTCGAGCCCCAGCCAGACCTTGTCGGGATCGGCGACCATATCCGGGCTCCAGTTGTTGAATACCTGCAGGCGGCCTATGCGTACCTCGCGTTCCTGAATGTAGATCCAGTTATCCGGCGGCATGTTGTCGGCTCGGATGCTCTGCGCCTGCGGGTTGGCACGCATGCGGGAAACCAGCAGTCCGACGGTAATGAAATCTCGGTATGGCAATGCGGCGGCGATCTCGCACACATCGCCTGGGGCCGGCGGTTGCATGCCTGCCACCAAGTCCTTGACCGGCATGGTCGAAATCACGTGGTCTGCCCGCAGTTCGACCACCTGCCCCGCCGCATCGGTCGTCAGGACGGACGTCACCCGCCCGCCCTCGTGGCGCACGCCGGTCACCTGCTGCCCGAAACGGATCTCGCCACCGCCCTCGATCACCCGGCGGGCCACTTCCTGCCAGAGTTGGCCGGGCCCCAGGCGCGGATACAGAAAATGCTCCATCAGGCTGGTCTTCGTCGCCATTGCCTTGGCCGGGCCACCGAGGCGCTGACGCAGCGCATGACGCAAAGCCTCTACTATGGAGAGCCCCTTGATCCGCTGCGCACCCCACTCCGCGCTGATGCGATCACAGGGCACGCCCCAGACCTTCTCCGTGTAGTCCTTGAAGAAGGTGCGGTACAACTCGCCGCCAAAGCGATTGACCAGAAAATCCTCCAGCGAGCGTTCGGGCCGTCGCTGAAACAGCATCGCCCGCACATAGCTGATGCCAATCCTGAGCAGACGCACCGGCCCCAGATTCGTCAGCGTGGTCGCATTCAGTTTGATCGGATAGTCAAAATACTTGCGCAGGAAGTAGATACGGGAAAGCCGGTCGCGGACCAACATGACGAGATCGCCGCGATTCGTCGCCGTCTCGCCAGCGCCGACTTTTCTGCGCTGTCCCTGATAGGCTATTTCCACCGTCGCGTCGGCAATGGCAATTGGCAGAATTTCGCGCCACCAGTTCATCACCCAGTCAGACTTGGAGAAAAAGCGATGGCCGCCGATATCCATGCGGTTGCCCTTGTACTCCACCGTGCGCGAGATGCCACCGACCGCTTCAGACGCCTCCAATACGATCGGCCGCATTCTGCCATCGCGAACAAGTTCCAGCGCCGCGGTAAGCCCTGCCGGCCCGGCACCGACAATAATGACTGTTGGCTTCATGCGTGGCACCCCATCTTAAAAGAGTGCCAGTTTTCTGGCTGCGTAGTTGAAGAAAAAGGTAATTCCCGCGGCAATCAGCTTGCTTGCGAGCAAGGACAAACCCCATTTATCGACGGCGAGAAATATCACCAGATCATTGATGCCCAAACCGACGAGGCCAATCGAGACATAGGCGGAGAACTCGACGGGTGCCTGTCCGCTTAAACGGCGGCGGCGGAAGACCCACCGAGTCGCCAGCACATAGCTCGCAATGGCGCCCACGGCAAAGCCCAGGGAAGCCGCCAGCAGATAGTGCAGCACCAGTGCCGTCATCTGCAATACGGCGATATCCAGCATCAGCGCAATCAAGCTCGCCGAAAAATATCGAGCGAACTCCGTGGCGGGTTGACCGACAGATAAGCCGACAGGCTGCCCAAACCTCATTTTCTTCCAACCTCCGCGTTGCTCGCACGAGCTACCCATCGCGCCAAGGCGATATCCTTTAGATGCTAGAGGAGTATAGACGACCAGCCCTTTCGCACGAGACGTCGAGTAGGTCAGCCATGACGCAGGGAGTCACAGCGATACAGGAAGTACGGCTTGCGCAAGTCCCGATCAATGTCAACGGAAACCCCTCGATAGTCCGCCACGGAGGCCAATTGGGATACAACCCAATCCAGTTGTTGGTCCCGGCACAGATAAGCGACTCCCGCTTCGGCAGGAACTCCATCGCCATAGCTATTCACATTGAGTGGATCGCGATTGGCAACCCTCAGAGCGGTTTCCAGTTGCATCCGAGCCATGGATTCCAGCTCGGCGCCTTCCCCGGTGAGCACAGCGGCCAGCGAGATGCGCTCCAGGCGTCGCCTCGCTTCCGCCGTCTTCTCGGCGGAAAATACGAGTCCTGTCGTTTGCCGGTCAATGGCGTAATTGGCGGTGCCCAAGTCAAACCAGACCTCCATGCCTTGCCCCGGCCAGAACACCACATCGCCAGGACGAATATATTGGCCGAACTTCGTGGAAATGGCCGAAGCTGACAAGTACTGGCTCTCAGTCGTTTTGAGAAACGGGCTTCTGGCATCCCAATGGCTGGCGGCGTACACCACCAACGACAGCGACAACAATAACACCCCGTAACGCGTCGGACGAAAGCCGAGAGCCGCCGCAAGAACAACAAAGCCGAGACCCGCACCACCGCTGATGAAGAATCCGTCGAGCGCCGGAGCGAAGGCAAATACCGGCGCGTGAAGCGAAGCTCCCGCAATTTCCATTGACAGATAGTAGACCGGCAATGTGACGAGCACCAACATGGCCGAAGCCGCTATGGCCACAGGACGGTGCCCACTCAGCCATTTGAGTATGGTCAGCCAGTATCCGGCCAGTACCGGAATCCCCATGACGGCGATTGCCGCATAAGGCAACAGAGGACGCAGTGCTTCGAACGACCAGGCCAGTGTCGCCAGCACACAAAAAGCTGCAAGATGCTGTGCCCCTGCTCGCCACGCCTGTCCCGCCAGATCAAAAAGGACGATCGTCGCCAGCGGAATCGCAAGCCACATTACGCGCCATGGCTGCACTTGCAACACCAGCCGGACCGGCAGGAAGTAACTGCAAACCTGAGCCAGCAGGATGGACGATGACAACAGCAGCGCAAGCACCAGATACGCACGCCGAAACCTGACGTCACCGTGACGCCCCCCCAGCCAGAGAACCCCGATCAGGGCGATGATCGGCCCCAGTCGAAGCGTGCCCAGGGAACCAAGGAATACGTCAGCCGTGGACGCGCGGAGAACGAGCTCCCAGCCGGGATCCATGAGATCGAGTGCGTCAGTCGGCAGCCAGAAACGGCCGCTCAGGAGAACGACGAAAACTGACGAAATCGCTATCAGAAGCCAGCGGTCCGTCCATGCCCTGCCCACAAGAAAGGCAAGCGCCCAGATCCCCATCAATGGATGCATCAGCATCGCGACGAGACCCGTTGCCCACGCCAGAATCTGGCGCCCCGATAGTGCGAAAGCGACGCTCATCAGACCAAGGGGAACAGCGAGTTGCCTCGCCGTCGCGATGGTCTCGTTTAGCGTGAAGGTACTGAAGTTTGGTGTATAGGCAAGACTGGTCGTTGCCAGCACAAGGGCGCATGAACGCGCATACCACGTATTCCCCAACAGGGTTCGCGAGATGCCCACGCAAGCCAGAATCCACAATCCCCCGCCAACCAGGACCAGCATCCGTGCCGCGGCATCAAGCCCTACCTGATCAATCAGCAGAGCATACAGCGGTGAGAAAATGCTGAATCCATCCTGTGACCCGAACAGAAAAAACAGGTCGCGGACATAAGCATCGGGACTGAGTTGTCTGGCAGCCAGCAGGGCATATATTGCCGCATCCTGATACAGCCCCAGATAAGGATGCTGGGCAAGCCACAGTCCGGATGCCAGAAGAGTCGTCGCAAGAATTGTTTCGCGGCCATTCCCCGGCTCGCGCACGACAAACATCGATCAATCCACCGTAACCAGTGGCGTGGACAAAATGGGTTTGACGTCACCGTCGACAAAGTTCTGCCACATGCTGAAGTACAGATCCTCCAGGCTTGCGGTAAATGCCTGCATGTTGAAGAGTGGCAGGGACAGCTTGTCTTCATTCAGGCGCCGGCGCATGGAAGCCAGTTTGTCCGGTGTGCGATACAGCTCGAGCGCAAGCGCCAGATAGGCCTCCGGAGTGGCCGTTACAAGATCGGGCAAACCTGCCGCGGAAACAATACTGGCGCCGACTCGGCTGGAGAACGCACCGCCGAGGCAGGTCACCATCGGCACCCCCGCCCACAAGGCATCCACCCCGGTGGAATGCGAATTGTAGGGAAAGGTGTCGAGCGCGAGATCGGCCAATTGAAGCCTGGCAATATGATCCGAATGCCTATCTACCCTGAAAGCGAAAAGCAATCGGTCGGACGCCACTCCCCGTCGCTGCATCTCGTTCCGAAGGGCCGAGGCAGCGGTTTCCCCGGGATGGGAAATCCACAAGATGCTGTCGGGCGCTTCAATCAGCAAGCGGCTCCATAGATCGAACAGCGCCGGATTGTATTTGTAGCCGTTGTTGAAGGAGCAGAACACGAACACGCCTTCCGGCAAGCCTGCGGCGCTTCTCGTCGGCCGTTCCCCGACAATCCGCACGGTGTCCGATGGCAAATAGCAGTGCGGCAATTGCGCGATGGTCTCGGAATAAAACGCGGCATGCTCGATGGGGGTCACTATCGGATCGCCAATGATGTAATCGGCCAGGCGGGGATGCCCCATGGTGCCGCCGTACCCCAGCCAGTTGACCTGAACCGGGGCGCAGCGCAGATACAGCGCCTCCGGGCTTCCTCCCAAGGTCCAGCCGCTAAGATCGATCAAGACATCGATCTGATCTGCCTTGATTCGCTCGGCCAATTGTTGGGCTGGCATGCCCGCAACTTCGACAAACCGATCGAAGGCCGCCACCAGTCGCATCGCGAGCTCGCTGCCATCCCCGGGCTTGGTCATATAGGCAAAAACCTCGACACGCGACCGGTCGTGACGCTCAATCAGTTCCGGAATGATCAGCCCGACCGCATGGACGCGAAAATCACCCGAGATATAGGCTATTCTCAAGCGCTGCTTGCCGCGCTGATAGTCATCTGGAGTCCGCTGTTCCACGACGGCTGGCTCCCGCGGCAATAAACTCCGACACATACCCTCAGCAACCCGGCGATGCTGCTCGCTCGCCAATCCGGGAAATGCCAACGCGCAAAACGGCTCGCCAAGCACGGTCGCATAATCCGCGCTTCTATCCCGCAGCAGGGCGAGTTCTTCAGGCAATCCTTCCCAATCGCAGCGTCTGAGCGCGACCCAGATCGACAAATACGCCGCGACGAGGTTGGTTTCGTCGTTGGCCCGCAGCTCGCGCAGGCATACCGATGCCTCGTCGAGCCGGTCGCTGTACACTAGCGCGCTAGCCAGAAGCCCGATGGCTTCGACATAATCTCCGGGATGCTTTTCGATCGCCTCCAGCAAGACTGAAACCGCATCGGTCCAGCGTCGCATGTGCAAAAAAGTCGCGCCGATATTCTTCAGGAGTTCCCAGTCGTCCGGCGCCAGACTCCTCGCGAGCTGATAGCTGGCGAGCGCAGCCTCCCAGCGCATCAGCGAAGCCAGAACGATCCCATGATTGTTGTGAAGCTCCGGGTCTTGCGGAAAGCGCGCTATCGAGTACTCCAGAATCGGCAACGCTTCTTCGTAGCGATGCATACCGATCAGGGCAAAGGAAAGCGCCTTGGCGGCCAGGGGTTGATCGGGACGCCTGGAAAGAATTCGGCGCGCCAACAACTCGACGTCAGCATAACGCTGGGCTTCAACCAGACGCATCAGCGAGATCAGTTCCGGATCGGAGGAATAGCGCTTGCCGCCGCTGGACTTGCTACCGCCGGAGCTTCTTTTTGCCTTTGTCATCGTGAGCTTCTATTTTGTCGCAATGAGGTTTAGCGAAAGAAGTTGTTCCCCTTCCCTCACCTCGCTCTTGTCATCGAAGAGCCCGAACGACTCGACATGCTGGACGCTGGCGAAGCCCACATCCCGCAAATAGTCGGTCATCAGATCCTGATACAGACCGATCTTGTGACAATCGGATTCATCATCCTGGCCGCCGAACATCATGCGCATTACTCCAAACCGCCTCGCCTTGCTCGTAACCGAATGGGCAAACAGCATCGTCAGCACGTCAAGATCGGGCACGGAAACATACAGGCGGCCGCCCGGGACCAGTATCCGGTGCAGACCATTCAAGGTATCCAGAATCTCGCTTGGCCCGACGCGCGCAAGCACATGCGAGCAATAGACCTCGCCACAACTCTCGTCGGCAAAGGATTCCAGCTTGCGGATATCGCCGACAAAATCAACCTCGTCCCTCTGCTCGACGTCGAGAATCCGCCAGCCGTCGCGGCGCTCCCTGCCGCCGATGTGAAGCTTCAGCAATTCCTCCGACTGCTCTGCTGCTGCCTTTTCCAACGGCAACGAGACGGGAAAACCGGCACAGTGGCGCTGCCACATCTCATGGAAAGCCGCCCCCAATTCACGGCCCATCGCACGTCGATCCATCAGCGCCGACCCCGCCATCCGTTCCCGCATCGACGCCCGCAAAGTCGCCAGCCGCTCGGTATTTCTGGCCAGCTCCGTTGCGATGCGGATGTAGCTCTCCGGGCTGTCAGCCAGCAGTTCATCCAGCCCGGCCGCACGCAGCAAACTTGCGCCGACGCGGGCGGCATGACGGTCGCCAACCAGGGAAATCACGGGCACGCCCATCCACAGCGCTTCGCAGGTTGTCGTCGTGCCGTTGTAGGGAAATGGGTCCAACGCGATATCAATGTCGTGATACGCCGCCAGATGCTCACCGGTCGATGAATGGGGCGGCTGGATTTCGATTCGCGCCAAATCAGCGCCTGACTGACCGAGGCGCGCCAGCAGGACATCCCGCACCTCGCTTCCCTCGCCAAATATCGACTTGATGACCAGCCGGGAATCCGGATTTGCGCGCAGAACCTCACTCCACAGCGCAAGACATTCGTCGCTCAGCTTTGCATGGTTGTTGAATGAGCCGAAGCTTACGTGGCCGCCAGCGATGCATGGAGAAGGCCCGACCGCGGGCGCCGAGTCCGATGGCGTATAGCACAGGAAAGATCCCGGCAGCCGCCAGAGTTCCTCGGTGTAATGCCCGTCGTCCGTGCCGACCGGGTCGGCACGGACGTCCGTAATCCGATAGTCAATGCAGTCCATGCCCGTGGTATTCGGGTAGCCGATCCAATGCACTTGAACCGGCGCCGGGCAACCGGCGAGTACAAGCTCCCGCGCGGCGCCGGTATGCCCGTTCAGATCAACCAGGATATCAATCCCGTCTTGCTGAATCTTTCCGGTAACCTCGGGATCTGAAAGCCCATAAATCGCTCGCCACTGATGAAACAGTGGCTTGAGCTGCTCGGTGACCCCATCTTCAATACGGCCGTTGTGATAGGCAAAAATCTGGAACTGTCTGCGATCAAGATGCGCAATCGCCCCCCGAACAAAGTAAGCCACCGAGTGGCCTCGAAAATCGCTTGAGATAAATCCGATGCGCAACCTGCGAAGCGGATCGGGTCTTGCAGTCACTTGAGTGACCGGCTTGCTTCCGTACTGCCTGCGTAACTGCTCGCCGAAAGCCCGGTGCCGACTGAAAATTTCCTCTCGATCACCCAGCCGGTAGTTGGAGAGCAACAGCAAATTGTGCCAGGCGGGTAAGTGCGCAGGGGCAGCCGACAGCGACGCGGAGAACGCGCGCTCCGCATCGTCAAATCTGTCCATTGTCCGATAGGCGATGCCGAGATTGACCCAAGCGGGGGCGAACTTCGCATCCAGTTCGACCGCTCGCTCAAACTCGGTGATGGCAGCACCGAACTTGCCGGTCTTGGCCAATGCCTGACCCAAGGCCATGTGTGCCGCCGGCGACTCGGGGTCGATTTCCAGTGCATGACTGGCAAGGTATTTCGCCTCGTGAATACGGAAATTCTCAAGCAGCAAATTCGCCAGGTTCAGATGTGCTGCGAGATAGTCCGGATTCTCAGCCAGTGCAACGCGGTAATGCCGCTCCGCTTCCGCGTGGTTGCCCCGGGAAAATACAATCAAGCCCAGGTTGTTATTAGGTTCGGGGTAGTCTTTCCACAGGGAAATGGCCTCCCGATAACAACGTTCAGCCTCATCCATCTGGTTGCGCTTTTGAAAGCACCTGCCGAGTTTGTGCCAGGCTTCGTGAGCTTTGGGAAAACTCTCGACAATGGCTTCATAAATCCGCAATGCACCGTCGAGATCGCCCTGATCCTGTAGCGCATCCGCCTCGGCGAACTGAATCACGACGGAATCGGGAACCGCATCCATTCAATATCCTTTGTCAGGCAGGGGACCCCTGCGCACACCAGTCACGCTGCTTCAGTCGCGGCCAACCGCGCGCAGGAATGCGGCTTCGAGAGAGAGCGTCGACCTCACCTCCTGCAGGACATGGCCGGCAGCCTGCAGGTCATTCAGATGTTGCCACAGCCGGGTGCGCGAAATTTCTCCGGCCCAGCGCCCCGGTGAATCCTCTGACATATCCGCAACGGGCCCTAGCCCCGCGGAGCGAACCAGAAAGACCTCCTCATCGCCGACCAGTTCGTTGGGAGATCGAACCGATTGAATCTGCCCGTCATGAATCAGGCCGAATCGATCTGCCAGTCGCTCGACATCATGGAGAACATGCGAGGTAAAGAACAAGGTGCCGCCATTCTTCTTGTAGGCGGACAGCAGCTCAGCCACATCACGCCGTCCCACCGGGTCAAGGCCCGACAAGGGCTCGTCCAGGATCAGCAAGCGCGGCTCGATGCACAGGGCGTGGGCAATCGCCACACGCTGCGTCATGCCCTTGGAGAAGGAACGAATCGGGGTGTCGGCGACCGAGTCCAGGGCGAGGCGCTCCAGCCATTTCCGGCAATGGGTGCGCGGGGAGTCCATTCTGACGCGATGCAAGCGCAGCCCCATCAAGAGAATCTCCATGGGCGTCAAGTAATCGTAGAGATAGGGGTTTTCCGGCACGTAGCCGAGGCCGAGCCGGGCTTGGGGCTCCTGCGCATCGATGCCGAATATCCTGACCGCGCCGCGCGTCGGCCTGGAAAGCCCCATCAGAATGCGGATCGTGCTGGTCTTTCCAGCGCCGTTGGGCCCGACAAAGCCGAAGGCCTCGCCCTGCGGAATTTGCAGCGACACGCCGCGCACGGCAGCTACGGATTTTCGTCCAAAGCCCTTGGCATAGACCTTGTCCAGATCCACTATGTCAATTGCAACTGTCATTGCCGGCTCCCGCGCAAGGCGTCTCGAAATACGGGTTCCCCCTTGGCGTCCACATCGAAGCCGATACCCAGGGGATCAGCCGGAACGCGCTCCAGCAATCCGCTACTTACCAGTTCGTCCAGGCTGGTCAGCTCGTGACCAGTCTGCTGTTCATACTGCCGCGCCAGGCCCCGCAATCGATCGAGTTCGCGCAAACGTGAAGCACGCGCCTCGAGATACTTTCGGAACCCGCCGGGCGGAGCGGCTTGCGCCATCGCTTCGACGCGCCCCGCCGCATCGCTCAGCCGGTAGCCGCGCTCGATCCACAGGGCCGCCACCGCCTGCAGCGCCCATTGATCCTGCTGATCCTTTGGCCTGGGTACCGCGGACATCAGTATCTCGGCGCCTTTCACCGGATTCTTGTAGAAGTGATAGTGATTGAAGCCCAGATGAAACAGGGGCAAGTAGTCGAAGGGGCGGGCATGCCCCGCACGCTGCAAAACATACTGGGTGGCCTCAAGTTGCCCCCCCCAGGACAGGATGGCGGCGGCAATATAGTAGTTGTCTTCGTGCGCCGGATTCAGCCAGGAAATGTCACGCTGCAGCCCGGCCTGTATCGCATAATCTTCTTTGCTCATGCGCTCTGTTTCGGCAACCAGGACGCGAAAACCGCTCAGATTGGCAGCCAGTTGGCGATCCCCCATCGCCATCAACACCTGCGCCATGACGGGCAAGCGCACGGAAAACTCTGCGGCAGTCCCGATTCTCGGCTTGTGCACCAGATGCTCGCTGGCCTGGAAATATGCGAGCGAACAAAGCGACAACGCGGCCCAAGCGATATACGACCTCGCTGCCACGCCGTCAAACAACTTGGTACGGTCAGGAGAACTCACGCCGCGTAAACACCAGAACGCTGACCGCAAGCGCCGCGGCAATATACGCCAGGGCCATCAGGATCGACAGGCCGATATCAGCCATTTCAGGAGGCAAGCCGTAGAGAGGCCAGTGCCGCCAGTCCAGGCGCGAAAGGTCGGGCAAGATTTGACGCACGATGTCGACCAGCGGACCGAACCGGGCCGTCAAGGCCGCATCGCCGTCTGCACCTTTGGCGAGGTAATCGATGGTTGCACCGAGTGACTTGCCCGCGATGGCAAACGCGAGACCAATCGCCAGGGGCATGATGGCGACCGTCGATACGGTAGCCACGGCGACCCCCACGGCAGCCACCACGGCAGCGTCCAGCAACAATCCAAAAAGGGTGAGCCAGAACGGCCACCCGAGTGAAACGGGAAAGTCTTGGCTATAGGCACTCGCGGCCGCTACCGCAATGAGCAGACTCAAGCCCAAAACCAGGGCGGCGAGTGAGCCCAGAACCACAACGGCGAGGTAACGTCCGAGCACGAAATCGGAGCGGAAGACCGGATACGCCAACGAGTAGAGGATGGCTTTTCGCTCGATCTCCTTGGCCACCAGTTCCTGGACCCAGAAAAGAACTAGCAGCACCAACGTAAAGCGGATGCCCGAGAATCCTATATCGAGCGCCACGGTGCGCGGCTGACGCGGCGAGAAACCCGCCGACAGATAGGCGACGCCTATCAACAGAAGACCAAATACCAGCACGGCCTGAAAACTCCGACCGCGTATTCCAGAGCGAATACCTGAAATAACAAAAGAGAACATGGTTACAGGTGAAACGACAACCCAAAAAGTCAGGCGCGCCAAGTGGCGCGCCTGATTGATGCTATAACTCTAAAACGATCAACTTGTCGCCGCGTATGTACTCGCTAACGCGGTCGTCGCATCTGACGCGCTACAACCGGTCACGGCGCATGATCCTGCGGCCGCGATGCCGCCCCCCATGGTCGAACCGGCAAACCGGTTCTTGCCCTTCGAGGAACCCGCTCCAACCCGGTAGAAGGTACTACTGTCGCTGCCAGACAAGAATACGTTTGCCGAGCACTTCGGTGTAAACACGGTGATGACGAAACCGCCGGCCGTTGTAGGAGATGCGGTAATACCATTGCCGGCAACGCCGGAGCAAAATGCGGTCGGAGTAGTAGTCGCCTGCGCATTCGCCGATGACACAGAGCCAATTGCCGCCGCCGCCAGAACCGAAGAAAGAATCACTCTTTTCATAATAAATCTCCTGTCTATTTTCTGAATTACTGTGTGGAATTGGCAACAGCCTGCGTCATCAGGTTCTTGGCGTCGGACTGGGCGGCCTTGTCCTCGCCTTTCTTCGTGTACTCAGTGAATTGAGGGATGGCGATCGCCGCCAGGATGCCGATAATTGCAACCACAATCATCAGCTCGATCAGGGTAAAACCCTTTTGCACGGTTGACTTCATAGATACTCTCCTTGAGAAAAAATGGGGTTACCCCCCCTTTGGCCAACATCGAAGCGACTTCTGCCCCTCAGTAAAGCAATAACCAGGCCACAATGTAAGGTACTGACTTATATACAGCACGCGTCCATGAGTGACGCAATACGTCAGTGGCGCTACAAGAAATGACTCCCCCGGCGCGCGGCTATCTCAGCGCCATGAGTGTCTCCAGCCCGAATTCGGACCAGAAGGCAGCGTTGCCGTGCGAGTCCTGCGGCCGAAGGTAACCGCGCAACTCGACGAGGGGCTTTCCAGACCGAACCGACTTGAGAATCATCCGCCGGCCGATCGCCGCCGACGCGAACGGGCTGTCGCACAAAAGCCCGAGGCGCGACTCCACGTTTCCGGAAAACATGGATGAATGCGCCTGGCTGATCTCCAACTGCTCGATCGACGCGGCGGCAAACCAGTCCGCTTCGCGCTCATCCGGAAGCAAGTGCTCATAGCGCGCGCAAGCCGGGAAAAATGGCTGGCCAATGCGCCCCCCCGCGACACGGAGCATTCGATCCAGGATTTCAACCGCAATACTCCGATATCCCAGATCCAGCGCAACGCGCGCCAGTGACGCCAGCGCCGAGGGAACAGCAGACTGGGCGCAATAGTCACGCAACTGGTGGAATGCCGCACGCAGAACCGCATAACGGCGGCCAGGCGTCAACGACACGAATCGATAGGCGGCATACAACACCAGCGCGTCACCGTAATCACACTCCAGAACGTCTTCGCGCGAAAATTCAAACGATCGCGCATACGGCAGCGTCAGCATGCAATCAATCGCCCCGTTTCGTTCTTCATCCGTCAGCACAACCGGTTCCGAGTCGTCGGCCAGCAATCCATCAACCGCGAGACGGGCGGCGCGATCCGGCTTCGCGGCAAACAGGTTCAATTCAAAAGAATCCAGTTCCTCGTCACTTCCGACCGGCACCAGGCAACTGGCGTCGCCCAGCAGCCGATAGGTTCGGTAGCCCAGCGCTTCGAAGGTCCAGCGCAGGTCGGAGCTGACTGTTGCGCCATGTTTTACTTCGTACATCACCAGTGGCGACTGGCGAGCAAAAAAGTTGCGGCCCCCCGCGATGATTCGCGCCTCCTGACCCTCTGCATCGATTTTCACAAAATCTATCGAAGGCCAGTCATTATCCTGCTCCTGCAGATCCAGCGTCGTAACGCGAACCTGTTCCGAGCCTTCTGCCTGAGACTGCCCCTCACCCAGCGAATTCAGTTCGCCCGATGCCGCGATCTGCAACCATGCCAGTTTCTCGGAGTCGGCCAGCGCGCACGCCGATATCGTCAGATTTCTCAGGATATTGGCCATGCGGCCCGCTTCAAGGTTATGCCGGTTTTCGCTTCCCGGCTCGAAGGCAAAGACCTTCCCCACCGGCCCGACACGGCGGGCGATCGGCAGGCTGAACACTCCCACGTTGGCGCCGATATCAATTGCATTCATGCCCTTCTTCATCCAGCGAAGAATGAACCCGGTTTCCCTTTCAAACCACTGTTCCTGCTCCAGGAGAACATAAGTGGTGATGCAGTTCAGTGAAGCGGGAACCGAAATCGCGATTCCATCCGCAGTCGTCAGGACTATCGGCGGCCTTGCGGCCGGGTGCAATTCGGCTGGAATGGGCGGAGGCGAAACTTCGGGTTTCGCGTTCAAACCAGCGAGATACACGGCCGTATGCTCTCCCCTTTCAACAACACATTCGCCATCATCTTCCAGGCGCTGCAGATACCGCGCAGCAAGGTCAGTGCCCGACTGCCGGTCCATCTCCAGCAAGGCCACATAGGCCAGATCGTAGGATCCGAGAATGTCATGCAGCAACGCGGCCATACTTTTCAGTTTGACCGGCGGCATTCGATCCAGGTGCATCCAGTCCTTCACGTAATACGCATCGCCCCATATCCACTGCCGGAATGCCCGCAGCAGGTGCGGTGCATTGCTATGACTGTTCAGCAAAGGCTTGAAGGAGCGCTGGGCAACCACCATGTCATGGATCTGATAACCCTGCCTGCGCAGGAATGCGTCCAAATCGGAAAACATCGGTTGCTGCTTGTACGTCTCGACGAAACAGACTTCGGTCTGGATCAACACGGCACTGGCAAGCACCCGGGAGGCATTTTCGAAGACAGCCAGTTCGCTGCCCTGCACATCAATCTTCACGAAATCGACATCGGTGATCCCGTCAATGTCGTCCAGGCGCATGGTCGCGACCGGGTGTTGCGCCACCGGGCGAACAATTTCCCCAAGCCAGTGAAATTTATCGAGCAAGGGCGTGTTCGGCTCGAACAGCGACCCGGTCGGGCTCCAGTTTGTCTCGTGGAAAATCCCCGGCTTGCCATCACCCACAAAGTAGGGATAGAAACGGTGCGGCTCGCCGAATTGTTCATTCAGTTTCTTGCAGGCAACCGCATTCGGCTCAAAGCCGATCAAGCGAGCCCGCTTTGCATCGACAAGACTCTGATAGGACGGCGAATCGACCATTGCAGCACCGACATCGAGCACCGTCACCACGGAATCGTCATTCAGGAATTCAAAAAAACTCCACATAAACCTGTCCGATACATTGAAAAAATTCAGCAAAAAACAGGGGCTACCTGGCCCCTGCAGTTTCAGGCGCATCCGCCTCCGTCAAGCAGCGGTGCCGCCGGGCGGATTGCAGAGTCTACGTCTTGCCGGATTCGACAAGCTCGCCGACTTCGTCGATCTGCTGCGGATCGAGGAACTGCTGCGCGTATTTCAGATAGACCTTTTCCTTGACGAAGACATCGAACAGGTCGGGATCGATATGGCCGTTCTTCTTGAAATTGACCATGATACCCATCGCCTGCGACAGTTTCATGCCGGGCTTGTAGGGGCGGTCACGGGCGGTCAATGCCTCGAAGATGTCGGCGATGCCCATCATCCGCGCCTGCCATGACATCTGCTCGCGGGTCAGGCCCTTGGGGTAGCCCTTGCCGTCCATGCGCTCGTGATGCCCGCCGGCGTATTCGGGCACCTTGGTCAGGTGCCGCGGCCACGGCAGTTGTTCCAGCATCTTGATGGTGGCGACGATGTGGTGGTTGATGACGTCGCGTTCCTTCATCGTCAGGGTGCCGGCGCGGATGGTCAGATTCTCGGCTTCGTCGGCGCTGAGGAACTCTGTTTCGACGGCATCGACATTGCGCCACTTGCGACCGTTGCCGATGTCGCGCACGCGCTCCAGATCCTCGTCCTTCATCTTCTCGCCACCGACATTGGACTTGCGCAGGAACTCCCGATCTTCGTCCAGCCGGCAGATTTCCTTCTGGCAGTCCTCCCTGATCTGCGCCTCTGCCGCGGCGTCCACGCTTACGCGCAGGGCGAGCTGCCGGCGCAAAGCGCTGATCTCCGCGTCGCGCTTGAGGACTTCGAAACGGGTATCGATCAGGTGGATGCGATCATAGAGGGTCTGCAGCTTGGTGGCCTTGTCGACCACGTGCACCGGCGTCGTGACCTTGCCGCAGTCGTGCAGCAGGCCGGCGATCTTCAGCTCGTAGCGATCGCGCTCATCCATGTGAAACGATGCCAGCGGCCCTTCCTGCGCTGCGTCCGTCGCCTCGGCCAGCATCATGGTCAGGGCCGGTACGCGCTGGCAATGGCCGCCGGTATAGGGCGACTTCTCGTCGATCGCCAGGTTGATCAGGTTGATGAAGGCCTCGAAAAGTTCCTCGAGCTGGGTGATCAGGAGGCGATTGGTGAGGGCGATCGCCGCCTGCGAGGCCAGCGATTCGGCCAGGCTCTGGTCGGCCGAGGAAAACGGGGTGACCTGGCGCGTATGCGGATCCTGGGCATTGATGAGTTGCAACACGCCGATGATCTCGCCCTCGTGGTTTTTCATCGGCACCGTGAGGAAGGACTGCGAGCGATAGCCGGTGCGCTGA
The DNA here is from genome assembly GCA_044360105.1 of Sulfuritalea sp. Lineage (GTDB taxonomy): Bacteria > Pseudomonadota > Gammaproteobacteria > Burkholderiales > Rhodocyclaceae > Sulfuritalea. The sequence goes on along the minus strand of JBIKKY010000013.1, from coordinate 16,547 downwards.
TCGAAACCGCGGGTACCCGAAAAGTCGAAACCCGCCTCGGTATAGGCGTCGGCGATATTGACCGTCTTGTCGTGGATGGCGGCGTAGGCGGCCACCATCGAATCATTGGACTTGCCCTTGTCGTTGGTCAGCGGCAAGTTCGGGAAGTTGATGGCATTGCCGGTGGTGCCGCCCATCGCGATATGCAGGGAGTCGGTGCGCAGGATCTCGAAACGCAGCGCCGTGCCGTCCTCGGTCACGCGATACAGCGTGCCGCCGTCGGCATGGGTGATGGTTTTCGCCGCAATGAGGATCGTCTCCAGCAGCCGGTTGATGTCGCGCTCCTTGGAGAGCGCGGCGCCGATGGAATTCAGTTGTTCGAGGCGGCGAAACAGATCGGTCGGATTATCCATGCCCATTCCCTACTTGATGCAGACGGCCCTCACCTGCTTGAGATCGGTCACCCCTTGCAAGGACTTTTCCAGACCGTCCATTTTCAGGGTCAGCATGCCGTCCTCCAGCGCCTGGGCGACCAGTTGCACGACGCGGGCGCGCTCAACGATCAACTTCTTCTGCGGCTCGGTGCCGATCATCAACTCATGCAAGCCGACACGCCCCTTGTAGCCGCTGCCGCCACAGGTATCGCAACCCTTGGCCCGGGTGAACACGAACTTGCCATCCTTGCCATAGTCCTTGAGCAGGCGCGCTTCGGTCTCTGCGTAAGCCGCCTTCATATCTTTCTTGAACGCCGTGGTATTTTCGAGTTCGCTGCAATATTCCTTCATGAACAGCCTGATTTCCTCGGCGTCCGGCGTATAGCTTTCCTTGCATTTGCACAGGCGCTTGGCCAGACGCTGGGCAAGAATCCCGAGCAGGGCGTCCGAGAAGTTGAAGGGGTCCATGCCCATGTCGAGCAGGCGGATGATCGATTCCGGCGCGCTGTTGGTGTGCAGGGTGGCGAACACCAGGTGGCCGGTCAGCGAGGCCTCGATGCCGATACCCGTGGTTTCGGCATCGCGCATCTCGCCGACCATGATGATGTCCGGATCGGCGCGCAGGAAGGCCTTCATCACCATCGGGAAGTCCATTATCTTCTTGTTGACCTGAACCTGGCGCAGGCCTTTCTGGGTAATTTCCACCGGATCTTCGGCGGTCCATATCTTAGTATCCACCGTGTTGAGATAACCTAGCACCGAGTGCAGCGTGGTGGTCTTGCCGGAACCGGTCGGGCCGCAGACGAAGAACAGTCCGTAAGGCTTGGAGATGGTCGCTTTGAGCTTGGTCAGGTTGGTCGGCAGCACACCCAGCTTGTCCAGCGGAATCGGCTCGCCGCCGGCGAGAATACGCATCACGACGTCTTCCACGCCACCGGTGGAGGGGATCGTCGCCACCCGCAGTTCGATATCCAGCGGGCCGTATTTCTTGAACTTGATCTTGCCGTCCTGCGGCTTGCGGCGCTCTGCGATGTCGAGGTCGCACATGATCTTGAGACGCGCCACCATCGCGTTGCGATAGCTGGCCGGGACTTCGATGTACTTTTGCAGCGAGCCGTCCCGGCGGAAGCGGATCAGCACCTTGTCCTTGCCCAGGCCCGGCTCGATGTGGATGTCGGAAGCGCCCATCTGATAGGCGTCAACGATGATCTTGTTGACCAGCTTGACCAGTTCGTTGTCGGCTGCGGCGGAGATGTCGTCGCTGGCGCCGCCTTCGCCATCCATTTCCCCTTCGTCGAGGGTCGATAGCAGATCACCGACCGAGCTGTCATCGGTGTAGCCGGGGACGCCGGTAGCACCGAACAACAGATCGAGTGCCTGTACGAACTCGTGGTTGGTGGTTACCCGATAGACAACCTTGGCCCGCGGGAAGATGTTGTTGACGATGCGCGAACCCTTGACTTGTTCGGGATCGAGACAGACCACCATGATGCCTTCGGAGCTCTCCTCCACGGGAGCCCACTTGCCCTGCTCCAGAAACTCCCGCCTGAGGTTTTTCAGCAGGTCGGCCGGCTTGATGCGGTCGGACTTGAAGGACTCGTAAGGCACGTTGAAGAACTTGCCCAGGGCCTCGCCCAAAGCCTGATGCTTGACCTGGAACTCGTTGACCAGGACTTCTTCGATGTCGAGGTTCTTCCGCCGCGCGGTACGAGCAGCCAGTTCCAGTTCCTGCGCGGAAATGATGGCATCCGAGACCAGGAAATCGTACTTTGTCTTGACCGCCGCAGCCGGTCTGTTGCGCTGGGTAAAGGCGATCGCCAGCGTCTCGCACAGGCCCTTGACCCCTTCCTGGGCCACCGCTGCGAACGGCGTCCCCGCCTTGTTGTTGATGAGCTGGACCACACCGAGCAGCTCGCTGCTCTGCGCATCGACAATCGGCGCCACCAGCATCTGCTTGGTGCGGTAGCCGGTGCGCTTGTCGACCTCCTGCAGGAAGCGCAGGGAGGGATTGACCGCCTTGAGCTCCGCTTCGTCATAGACGTCGCGGATATTCACGGTCTTCTTGGCCAGGGCGACATGACCGGCGATGCTCTGGTCGGCGATCGGCAGACGCAGATCCTTGAACGAGGTCAGGCCCGTCTTGATTTTGGATACGATGGACGCATTGTCTTCGCCGACCGAATAGATCGTGAGGCGGTCGGCGTTGAACAGGCTGCAGATCTCGCCGGACAGCTCCAGCATGATTTCGTCGATGTTCGCGGTGGCGTGTACCTTGTTGGTGACGACCTGGAGGCTCTTGAAGAACGCCAGGCGGCTGTCCACATCGGACGCCGAAGCTTCGGCGGGCGCGGCTGGTACGGCACTCATTCGCGTTACTCCAAGATACCCGCGTATGCCCGCATGCCGCCCTCGAGGAGGGTCGCATGAAGTCCACGCTGGGAAAGCAAGAATGCGGCAGCGGAACTGCGACGTCCCGTCTGGCAGTAAACAATGTATTCGATTCCCGGATCAAGCGAGGCTGCGGCCGGGCGGATGTCGTTGAGCGGGATGTTGATGGCGCCGGGATAGCCATCGCTCTGATACTCGGCAGGAAAGCGCACGTCTATCCATTGCGCACCGGCTGCAATCCGCCCCTCGGCCTCTTCAGCAGTCACCTTCTGTAGCAGCGGCGCGAGCAACAGCTGGTTGAAGTCGTGCTTGGATAGACGCAGCAGTATGCCATCCGTGTTCATCACCACGGTCGCATTGCGCACCGTATCCGCGACCAGCGCTTCTTCGCCAAAGGCATCACCTTCCCTGATCTCCGCCAGCTGCACCGAGGCACCGGCGACCATCCGGGAAACCTTGCAGCGCCCGCTTTCGATCAGATAGTAGTAGTCGCCGGGGTCGCCCTGCCTGATTATCGTCTCGCCACGCCTGGCCGGAACGCGGACGAACTTGCCCAGCAGAGCCTGGATGTTGGCCGGGGGCAAAGATGCAAACGCGCCGACCGTCAGGTTGTCCACGGCAAACATGCTTGACATCATGCGCCAATCGGTCTGGTCGGTGGCGCCCTTTCCCAGGTCGCGTGAAGTGGACAGCTGATTCCAGGTCACCACGATGTCCAGCGGATCCTCCTCCAGGCTGAGCAATTCGATGTCGGTGATCGCCTTGCTGTAACGCGGGGCATTTCCGCCGCGCGCGACCGGCGCCGCCGCCAGATCATGGCCGCCGACCAGCACGCGCGAAGCACCATCCAGAAATTTCACGAGGAGCTGGCCGCGCACCAGATAGACGACCTGACCGCTCCAGTCCGTTGCTGAAAACGGATCTGTCGAGCGACTGAAGGGATGGGTGCGGCACAGTGGCAGCAACTCGGTCAATCCCTTGCTGCCCAGCGACATCAGGGGTTGCAGGGTGGCCAACAGGTCAACGCTCACCGTCGCGCTCATACTCAAAACTCGAAGAGCTGATTGTTCTGCAGCATTCCGGGACGAAATTCGTTGCCTAAGCAGTCTTCGATCTCCTGCATGGTCAGTTCGATTTGTCCTGGCTTCAGATGGGTGATGAATATGTCAGCATCCCGCTGCAGATTTGCCAGTTCTTCCAGCAGCATGCTCGGGCACAAATGCAGGGACGCCACGGCGAGCCGCTTTTCCCGGTCCGAAAAGGCGCATTCGATGATCAGGTAGCGCAGGTTGCGGATCGCATTGACCTGCTTCCACAGATCGGGACAGGGACCCGTGTCGCCGGTGAATACCAGGCTGGCATGGCCGGAATCGAGCTGGTAGCCAACCGCCGGTACCGTGTGGTTAGCCGGTAGCGGGATCACTTTGCGGCCATCGATGTCGATGCTCTCGCCTATCCGTATCGCGTCGAAGCGCATGAAGGGCTTCTCGGCGGTCGGGATCACGCTGAAGTCGGGCCAGATGGCCCAGTTGAAAATATGCGCACGGATGATTTCCAGCGTCGCCTCGGTCGCGTGGACAATGACCGGACGGCTGCGCATCTCACCGACCGTGTCGACCATGAACGGCAGCGAAGCGAGATGGTCGAGGTGCGAATGCGTGATGAAGACATGATCGATCTGCGCCAGTTCGGCAATCGCCAGATCGCCAACCCCGGTTCCGGCATCGATCAGTATGTCGTTGTCAACGAGCAACGAAGTGGTGCGAAGGTGCCGCCCGCCGATACCGCCGCTGCAACCGAGAATACGTACTTTCATAATGGCTATTTCGTCTCGAAAACAGTGACTCCATCCCAGTTCTCGCCGGGTGGCTCCTTGCGCAGGTGCTCGACGCGCTTGACGTACAGATCATAAAGGTATCTCGGCTTCGTGCGCTGCAGATTCATCAGCGTCAATTCCGCCTGATCCCAGTCCTGGGCGCGGTAGGAGCGCAGGGCCTGGTTCCATAACTTGATCTCTTCGATCTCCTCGCGCGAGACCTTGCCCTCCTCGCCGACCGGTTCATAAATTCCGACCGGATCTGCCTTGCCCTTGACGCGGACCCGATCCAGTTCGCGGAAAACGAACTCCTTCTTGACCAGTTCGCGCGTTCCCTCGCCGACGATGAAGCCGACGCCGTACTGCTTGGTAATGCCTTCGAGGCGCGAGCCGAGGTTGACCGCGTCGCCCATCACCGTGTAGGACTGCCGCACCGGGGATCCCATATCGCCGACCGTCATCGGCCCGGTATTGACGCCGACGCCGATCTTGAGCTCCGGCCAGCCCCGGGCGACGAGATCCTTGTTCAGTTCGTGCAGTGCGACGTCCATTTCCAGACCGGTCAGTACCGCATTCCGCGCATGCTCCGGGTCGTCAACCGGAGCGCCCCAGAAAGCCATGATGGCATCTCCGATGTACTTGTCGAGCGTACCGCGATGCTTGCGGACCACGATCGTCATGGCTCCCAGGTACTTGTTCATCAGGGTCGCCAGTTCGTCGGGCTCCAGTCCTTCCGAAATGGTGGTGAATCCGCGCACATCCGAAAACAGCACGGTGAGTTCGGCCTTGCGCCCGGCCATGCTGTAGTTCTCCGGGTCGCGGCTCATCTCCTCGACCAGTTCCGGCGGCACGTACTGGCCGAACAGCCCGGTCAGTTGCCGCTTGGTTCGCGACTCGACGAAATAGCCCCAGGACATGTTCATCGCATACAGCAGCACGATCACGATCAAGGCGTTGGCCAACGGCAGCACGACATGGGAAAGATGCCAGAAACCAAAATTAACGCTGAGCAGCAGCAACAGGACGATCGAGCCGACCACGGTCGCCCGGAACGGCGACAGCATCGGCAACAGGAAAACCATCACCGCGCCGGCGATCAGCACCATCAGGACATCGGCGCCGAGGATGTAGGGCGGCTTGTGCTTGATCGAGGCGTCCAGCATGCCGGCGATCAGATTGGCGTGTATCTCGACCCCCGGATAGGCGGCGCCCACCGGCGTGGCGCGCAAGTCCATGAGTCCGGGCGCCGTGGTGCCGACCACGGCCACTTTGCCGGCGAGCTTTTCCTTGGGCACCCTGTCATTGAGGACGTCGGTGATCGAAACATACGAAAAGCTTCCCTGATAGCCGCGATAGGGAATCAGCGTCGCCGCATTTTCGTCCACCGGAATACGCATCACACCGCCACTAGCCGCTTTCAGATCCAGCCACTCCATCGCCGCATACGATCCGGGCGCATTTTCGGGATAGCCGGGAATGATCGGAGGATTGCCGAGCAGATTGCGAACCATCGCAAGGGAAAGCGATTCGTAGTAGGCCCCCTTGTGCTCGACCAGCAAAGGCACCCGGCGCGAGGTGCCGTCGATGTCAACCAGCGGATTGAAGTGCCCTGCTCCGGCAGCGGCCTTCTGAAATTCGGGCAGGTTGCCGCCATAGCTTACCCACTGTGTAAAACCTATGCGCCGACCGCTGAAGGTGCCGGCCGGGAAAACCGGCTCGGGAGCGGCGCCGGAACTGATGCCGCCTTCCTTGCTGGAAAAGTAGTAGCCGAGAACGACCGGCCGGTTCTTGATCGCCGCCGCGAAGCGGGCATCGTTGTCAAGCTGGGGACGCAATTCGCGCAGCGCCGACTGGAAGCCCGCCACGTCCTTGAGTTCCTTCTTCGCCAGCGACTCCAGCGAATTGAGGCCGGAACTGTCGTCTGGCTCGGCGAACACGACGTCGAAACCCACCAGTTTGATCCCGTACTGGTCAAACAGTTTGTTCATCAGGGTCGCCAGCTTGTCGCGGCCCCACGGCCAGCGACCCTGCTCGGCCAGCGATTTCTCGTCGATATCCAGGATCACCACGCGCTCATCGAGCCCGTGCGGCATGGTCAGGCGCACCTTCACGTCATAGATGAGCGAGTCCATGTGATTGATGAACGGAATCTGGTAGATGCGCGCCGAATGGCCGAGCAAAACCAGAAGGATCACCAGTCCAAGCAAGTAGCGGGGAAGGTACTGCTTCACGGAAATTGACCGCCTTCCCGTTCAGTTCTTCAGGAAAAATTCCATTTTGGTTCCAACCAACTCGATCACGTCGTGGTCCGCGAGTTGATGTGCCTGGGCATCCAGCGTCTTGCCATTGACTGTAGGGAAGTTGGCGCCTTCGACATGGGTTATGAAGTAGCCGTGCGGACGACGGGCGATGACCGCCACCTGGATGCCCGGCTTGCCCAGCGTGGTGAGCGTCTTGGTCAGCTCCATCTCCTTGCCGGCATTGCCGCCGGAAAGAATCTGGATCGCGCCCAAGGGTAGTGCGGAAGCCGCAGGAGGCGGCGTCGACGCCGTAGCCGGCGCCATGCCCGGAGAAGTCGAGGAATGCACCGCGGCGGCTACCGGTGCCGGTGCCGGTGCCGGTGCGGCGGGTGGCGAAGCGGCATGCTGGGCTTCCGGGCGCAGAATCATGGTTTTCTCGAAATCCGCATTCGATGTCTGTTGCGGAAGCTCGCTGACATACTTCAGGCGGTACTTGCCCAACTCGACGGTGTCGCCATTCTTCAGGAAGTGCTTCTTGACGGACTGGCCATTGACGAAGGTGCCATTGGTGCTGCCCAGGTCCTCAAGAAATGAATCATTGAGGATGGTGATCACCACCGCGTGTTCGCCGGAGATCGCCAGGTTGTCGATCTGGATATCGTTGTGCGGTTTTCGCCCGATGGTGGTGCGCTCCTTGTTCAAGGGAATCTCCTTGAGCATTGTGGTTTCCATGCTGAGTATGAGCTTAGCCATTGTTGTCATCCTTCGAGGTCACGGAGCGCTGCATTAGGGTCTCTTACTTGAACCAGGCCAGAAAACGGGACCACCAGCCGCGCGCGGCCGGGAATTCACCCTTCACCTTGACCAGGATTACCGAAACATTGTCACGGCCGCCATTGTCGTTGGCCATTTGAATCAACTGCATCGAGCACAACTCCAGATTTGCCGAGAGGGCGCCCAGCGTCATGCCTATTTCCTCGTCGTCAACCATGTCGTTGAGGCCGTCGGAACAAAACAGGTAAACGTCGCCGGGCAATACCTCATGATCGTGTATCTCGGGCAGCACTTCAGGATCGACGCCGACGGCACGTGTCACCAGATTCTTGTTCTGTGAATGGCGCGCCTGCTCCGGGGTAATCATGCCGCTGTCGATCTGCTCCTGCAACAGCGAATGGTCGCGCGTTATCTGCTGAAAATCCTCGCCGCGCATGCGGTAAAGCCGGGAGTCGCCAGTGTGGCCGACCGTGACCCGATTGTCGTGGAACACACCCACCACGAGCGTCGTGCCCATCCCCGCATACTGCGGCTGGCTCTGCGCTGCCTGATAGATGGCGGTATTTACCCGGATCATTTCAGCTTCCAGCGTGACATGCGCCCATGACTTGCCGGAAGCATCCATGCTGCTCGGTTCGCGCTCGAGAAAGGCCTTCTCCAGTTCGCTGCCGAGCAAGGCAGTCGCCATGCCGCTCGCCACCTCGCCCGCGTTGTAGCCGCCCATGCCATCGGCCAGCACGGCAAAACCGCGCACGGCGTTGGCCATCACGGCGTCTTCATTGTTGGAGCGCACCATGCCCGGATCGCTGCGGGTGACTATTTCGAGAACGGCATTCATTTCCATGGCACGGTCCTCAGATGCTGATATCGACGCCGGAATCACCGGCGGCGGCGCTGCCGCTGCTCATTGTCATGCAAGTCCGGATGTCCTTGGCGAATTCGGCACCGGTCTGGTAGCGCGAGTCGGGATCCTTGGTCATCGCCCGGTCGATGATCGCCACAACGCAGTCCGGCAGGTCGGGATTGATGCCGCGAATGTCCGGATGCGGCTCGTTGGCGATGCGGAACATCAGCTGTGCCATCGAATCGCCCTCGAAGGGCAGTTTGCCGCAGGACATCTGGTACAGCATGACACCGAGCGAGAACAGGTCGGAACGCCCGTCGATCTTCTTTCCGGCGAGTTGCTCGGGCGACATGAAACTCGGCGTGCCCAGCACCATGCCGGTCTTGGTCTTCGACGAATCGGTAATCCGCGCGATGCCGAAGTCGGTCACCTTGACCATGTCGGACTCCGGCTCGTACATGATGTTGGCGGGCTTGACGTCGCGATGCACGACATTGTTTTCGTGCGCATAGGACAGCGCATCGGCAACCCGCGCGACGATGCTCATGACGCGCGGCAGCGGCAAAAGATTGCCCGGCTTGGCGTAGGGAACGAGATCCTTGCCCTTGAGGAACTCCATCGCGATGTAGGCCAGGTCGTGCTCTTCGCCGGCATCGAACATGGTGACGATGTTGGGGTGGTTGAGGCGCCCGGCGGTTTCCGCCTCGCGGAAGAAGCGCTCCTTGACCTCGACCAGTTCGTCGGCCTCGAACTCCTGCGACAGCGCCATGGTCTTGATCGCCACGACGCGATTGATCTTCGGATCGCGGCCGAGGTAGACCACGCCCATGGCGCCCTTGCCCAGTTCCTTCTCGATCTCGTAACGCCCGAGCATCGGCTTCTCGACGTTGCCGGCCGTATCGATCAGGCTGGCATTGCTGCGCCCGCCTCCGCCGCCGCCGAGGATCACGGTTTCGGAAAGCTGCTTGGCACGATTGACGCGGGATTCGATGTCGCGGAACTTCGGGTTGTAATCGAAGATGTAGCGGAACGCCGCCTCGGCCTTGTTGAACTGGCGCTTACGCTCGAAGTCCAGCGCCAGGTTGTACATGTTCTCCATCAGCGCGTCGTCCATCGGGCACTTGCGGAACTTGTCGAAGGCCATGTCGAGCTGGCCCTGGCCCTGGAAGGCCAGACCGAGCATGCGGTTCGATTCCGCCGAATCAGCATCCGATTTTTCCTTGCCGCGTTCGGTCACGGCGAAGCGCTTGACGGTCAGCAGCAGATGGCCGACCAGCAACAGCGTCGCCGGTACCATCAGTTGCAGCCACATCAGCTGCGTCGTCATCAGCGCGAAGTGGACGGCAATCAATGCCACCAGCAGCCCCGCCGTGATTCCCGCGGCCATGCCGGCCTTGATCCTGGGCAGCAGGGCAATGAGATAGGCGGCGATGAGCAGGAAGACCAGTTTTTCGACCCAGAAACCCCAGGTCGGCGCGACAAAGAAATGCTCCGATAGCAGGCTGGATACCGCATGGGCCTGCATCAATACCGCCGGCATGGAGGTGCTGATCGGGGTGACGAAGACGCTGCCGACCGAGGACGAGGTCGGACCGATCAGCACGATCTTGTCGCGATACTTCGCGTAGGGAATCTTGCCGCTCTTCACGTCGAAGAACGAGTCGACCGGGAAGGCCGGACCGCCATCCTTGTCCTTGTAAAAGAAGGTCAGCATCCGCGTGTCGAAATCGGTGCCGATCTTGAGCTTGCCCAGCTTGACCGAATCGCCGGCCGTGACCTGGATATCGGCCACGTTCAGGTTGTGGCTCCTGGCCGCGACCAGCAGCGACAGTGACGGATAGGCCTGGTCGAACCAGGACAGGACCAGCGGTTCGGTACGGATCGCGCCATCTATATCCGGCGTTACATTGAGGTGGCCGATGGCGGTCGCCACCTTGCCGAGGGGTTCGATTACGCCGGCATCAACGCCGAGGGTCGGATATGGCGGCGCCTCGGCGGCGCCGGTCAGCTTGACCGCATTCTTTTTCACGTAATCGGGCAGATCCTTGTCCGGCCGGCCGCGCGGCTCGCCCAGCACGAACAGCATGGGCAGCGCGATATTGCCCGCCTTGGCAAAGGCATCCGCCAGACGGCGATCGGTATTCAGCTTCTGGTCGGCCTCAAGCAGTATCGACTCGATCTGCGGGCAGGAGGACGGCGCGGCTACGGGCGCCGGAGCGGCGGCAGGCTCGACTGCCACCGGCGCTGCAGTTGGGGCCGGGGCTGCTTCCGGTGCCGGTACGGCTGCCGCACCCGGGGCTGCAGCGACGGCGATGACAGAAGGCAGCGTCACGCCGCAGGTTTCAATCAGCTTGTTGATATAAGCCAGACCTTGATCGCGCTGCGGCTCGGAATAGAACACCGTTGTCGCAATCACCTTGGCTTTGGCGGTCGCGAGTTGGTCGACCATGTCCGCCATGATCTCGCGCGACCATGGCCAGCGGCCGATGTTGTCCAGGCTGGGCTTGTCGATGGCAATCACGGCGATCTTGTCGGATGGCGAACGTGAACTGGCCGCGACCCCCATGTCGTAAGCCTTGCGTTCCAGGCCTTGCAGCAACTCGCCATTGCCCAGAATCAGCACGACGACGCTGACCACGACACCGAAGAACCAGTCACTTTTCCAGAAGCCTGCCTTCTTCATCGGTCACTACCTGTGTGAGAGCCCTCATTAAAACAGGACAATAAGCGCAATTCTTACAGTCCTGCATCAAGTCCGTCAATCAATTTAATACCGTTTGACCCGTATCCGGGAGGGCAGTGTCGCGATTCTATGCGCAAAAAAGCCGCCCCGGCTTGCGCCGACGCGGCTTTTGAGGACCAGCGCGCCGTATCGCCAGCGCCGACTTTTTATTTCAGCAGTGCCTTGAGCAGCTTGGCCATTTCCGAAGGATTGCGCGTCACCGTGAATCCGCACTCTTCCATGATCGCCAGCTTGGCATCCGCCGTGTCGGCGCCGCCGGAAATAAGCGCACCGGCATGGCCCATGCGCTTGCCGGCAGGGGCCGTGACGCCGGCGATGAAGCCGACGATGGGCTTTTTCATGTTGGCCTTGCACCATACCGCGGCTTCTGCTTCGTCCGGACCGCCGATTTCGCCGATCATGATCACCGCATCGGTGTCGGGATCGTCGTTGAAGGCGCGCATGATGTCGATGTGCTTCAGGCCGTTGATCGGATCACCGCCGATACCGACCGCCGAGGACTGGCCGAGGCCGATCTCGGTGAGTTGGGCGACCGCTTCATAGGTCAGCGTGCCGGAGCGGGAAACCACGCCGATGCGGCCCTTGCGGTGGATGTGGCCGGGCATGATGCCGATCTTGATTTCCTCGGGCGTGATCAGGCCGGGGCAGTTGGGGCCGAGCAGCAGGGTCTTCTTGCCGCCGGCGGCTTCCTTGGCCTTCATCTTGTTGCGCACCACCAGCATGTCGCGCACCGGGATGCCTTCGGTGATGCAGATCGCCAGGTCGAGGTCGGCCTCGCAGGCTTCCCAGATCGCGTCGGCGGCGCCGGCGGGCGGCACGTAGATCACGGAAACCGTGGCGCCGGTCTGCGCCTTGGCTTCCTTGACCGAGCCGAAGATCGGGATGTCGAAAATTTTTTCGCCCGCCTTCTTCGGATTCACGCCGGCGACGAAGCAGTTCTTGCCGTTGGCGTATTCCTGGCACTTTTCCGTATGGAACTGGCCCGTCTTGCCGGTGATGCCCTGGGTGATGACCTTGCTGTCTTTGTTGATGTAAATGGACATGGATTTTCCTTACTTGACGGCGGCGACGATTTTGGTCGCGGCCTCGGCCATGGAGTCGGCGGTGATGATCGGCAGACCGGATTCGGCAAGGATCTTCTTGCCCAGGTCTTCATTGGTACCCTTCATGCGCACCACCAGCGGCACGGAAAGATGGGTTTCGCGGGCCGCCGTCACCACGCCGTTGGCGATGGTGTCGCACTTCATGATGCCGCCGAAAATATTCACCAGGATGCCCTTGACTTTGGGGTTCTTGAGCATGATCTTGAAGGCCTCGGTCACCTTCTCGGTCGTGGCGCCGCCGCCGACGTCGAGGAAGTTGGCCGGCTCGGCGCCGAACAGCTTGATCGTGTCCATGGTCGCCATGGCCAGGCCGGCGCCATTCACCAGGCAGCCGATGTTGCCGTCGAGCGAGATGTAGGCGAGGTCGAATTTCGAGGCTTCGATCTCGTCGGCATCCTCTTCGTCGAGGTCGCGGTAGGCGACGATTTCCGGGTGACGGTAGAGCGCGTTGGAATCGAAGTTGAACTTGGCGTCGAGCGCCTTGATGTTGCCGTTGCCCTCGAGGATCAACGGGTTGATCTCGGCCAGGCTGGCATCGGTCTCCATGTAGCAGGTGTAGAGCTTCTTCAGCGTATCCACGGCTTGCGCCATAGAACCGGCCGGTACGCCGATACCGTTCGCGAGTTCATTGGCCTGAGCATCGGTCAGGCCGGTCGCCGGATCGACGAAGACCTTGATGATCTTCTCTGGGGTCTTGTGCGCGACTTCCTCGATGTCCATGCCGCCCTCGGAGGAGGCCATCATGGCGACCTTCTGCGTGGCACGGTCGGTCAGGGCCGCAACGTAGTATTCCTTCCTGATGTCGGCGCCCTCTTCCACCAGCAGGCGGCGCACCTTCTGGCCAATCGGGCCGGTCTGGTGCGTGACCAGTTGCATGCCGAGGATCTGGCCGGCGTAGGTCTTCACCTCATCCATGGACTTGGCGACCTTGACGCCGCCGCCCTTGCCGCGGCCGCCGGCGTGGATCTGGGCCTTGACCACCCAGACCTTGGTTGCCAACTGAGCGCCGAGGGTTTCCGCTGCCTTGACCGCCTCGTCGACGGAAAAGCAGGGAATGCCGCGCGGGACCGTCACGCCGAATTTCTTCAGGAGTTCCTTGCCCTGATATTCGTGGATTTTCATGCGTCTTCCTTGTTGTATGAGGTGCGTTGAATTGAAGCCGGCATCAAGCGGCCACAGCGGGTGCCGGTCTTGTTGTCGCGGAATCGGCTCGGCGGCCGTGGAATTTCCGGGGGAATCGATTGCCACCGCCGGCGCCGCGGAACTGGTCGCAGCGCCCATGTTGCGGCGCGAAATACTACCATAAGCAGACTTAATCGAAGCTTACAAAACCCTTCTGGACCGATCGTTCCGAGCGTCGGATTGACCGGTCCTCGATCAGGGGCGTAATGTCCGGACCAGGCGCAACACCCACCGGGAATCCATATGAGCCAACCTCGCTATCTGCTGGCCCTCGACCAGGGAACGTCGAGTTCGCGCAGCATCCTGTTCGACACCGGCGGCAACATCGTTGCCATGGTGCAACGCGAATTCCGCCAGATCTTTCCCCGGCCCGGATGGGTCGAACACGATCCCATGGAGATCTGGGCAAGCCAGCTGGATACGGCGCGGGAAGCGCTCGCCAAGGCGCAAGCCCGGGCGACAGACATCGCCGCGATCGGCATCACCAACCAGCGCGAGACCACGCTGGTCTGGGACCGGAAATCGGGTGTGCCGCTGTGCAATGCCATCGTCTGGCAGGACCGGCGCACCGAGCCCGATTGCGCCGCGCTGCGCGAATCCGGCTGCGAAGCCTTGGTGCGCGACAGGACCGGGCTGGTCATCGATGCCTATTTTTCCGGCACCAAGCTCAAATGGATCCTCGACCACCATCCCGGCGCATGGGACGCGGCACGCCGCGGCGAACTGGCTTTCGGCACCGTCGATACCTGGCTGCTGTGGCAACTGACGGGCGGCACCATGCATGCCACCGACGTCAGCAATGCTTCGCGCACCCTGCTCTTCGACATCCACCGCAACCGGTGGGACGACGAATTGTTGGCAATGCTGGATATCCCGCGTCAAGTCCTGCCCGCGGTACATGCCTCCAGCCACGTATTCGGCCATACCCGCGCCGAACTGTTCGGTGCGCCGATCGCCATCGGCGGCATCGCCGGCGACCAGCAAAGCGCCCTCTTCGGACAGGCCTGTTTCACGGCCGGCCTGGCCAAGAACACCTACGGCACCGGCTGCTTCATGCTGATGCATACCGGCGAACGCTGCCTCGCCAGCAGCAACGGGCTTATCACCACCCGCGCCGCGCAAGTCGGTACGCGGCCCGGGTTCGCCCTCGAAGGCAGTGTCTTCATCGGCGGCGCGGTGGTGCAATGGCTGCGCGACGGCCTGCAGGCCATCCCGGGCAGCGCGGCCATCGAAAATCTGGCGGAAAGCGTGCCCGACAGCGGCGGCGTGGTGTTCGTACCGGCCTTCACCGGCCTCGGCGCGCCCTACTGGAAGCCCGATGCGCGCGGCGCGATTCTGGGCCTGAGCCGCGGCACGACGGTGGCACACATCGCCCGCGCCGCTCTGGAAAGCATCGCCTTCCAGAGTGCGGCCTTGCTGCAGGCCATGAGCCGCGATCTGGCGGACGGAAAAGGGGTGACGGAATTGCGCGTCGATGGCGGCGCCTGCGCGAACAACCTGCTGATGCAGTTTCAGGCCGACCTGCTGGGCATCCCGGTGGTACGGCCGCAAGTCATCGAAACCACGGCGCTGGGCGCGGCCTATCTGGCCGGCCTGTCCTGCGGTGTGTATGCGGGCATTGAGGAACTCGCCTCGCATTGGCAGGCGGAGAGGACGTTCCATCCAACCATGTCACGCAGCCGTGCCTATGAACTGATGCAGCGCTGGGAACACGCCGTGGCGCAGACGACGCTGCAAGCGCCGTAGCGCCAGCGCCGACTTTTCACTTCCCGGCCTGCCGGGTTTCCTTGAGGGTTTTCAACTCGGGCAGCTTGAGCCGCCGGCGATCCGGCTCGACGGCGGTCAGCGCCTCGACCTCGCGCATCGTGCCGGCGCAACGCCTGACCAGATCATGGTAGACGCTGGTGCCTTCGACCTTCCAGGCCATTTCCAGCTCGGTCAGTTCGCGCATCACCTTGGCCGGCACGCCGCCGACCAGCATGCGCGGCGGGATTTCCATGCCGGCCCTGACCAGACTCTGCGCCGCGACGATGGCCGATTCGCCGACCACCGCGTTGTCCATCACCACCGCGTTCATGCCGACCATCCCGTTCCTGCGCACGATGCAGCCGTGGAGTATCGCCCCGTGGCCGATATGGCCGTTTTCCTCGATGATGGTGTCGCTGCCCGGAAAGCCGTGCATCACGCAGCAGTCCTGCACATTGGCGCCAACACCGATGAACAGCCGGCCGAAATCGCCGCGCAGGCTGGCGCAAGGGCCGACATAGGCCCCCGGCCCGACCACGACGTCGCCGATCAGCACCGCCGACGGATGCACGAAGGCCGTCGGATCCACCACCGGCACGATGCCGTCGATCGCATAGACCTTCATTCAGCCTCCCTCCATTCCTCGTCCCGCCACCGGACTTTCGTTATACATGGCGGCGACTCTGCACCACAAAGAAACGGCTGGCAACAAAGGCGCTGTCGGTGAGGCAGGCATTCGCGGCCGGGTTGGCGCCGGTGGCGTGGAAATCGGAGAAGCCGGCCGACTGGTTGACGAAGACGGCGCCGGTGAGGTTGATCGACAGCGCCACGCCGGCGCGCAAGGCAGCTTCCTCGGCCCGTTCCACCGTCGCCGGATCGGTCGAATACAGGGCGAAGGTGATCGCGCCCTGCTCGCGGATCACGCGCTCCGCCGCGGCAAGGCTTTCCATCGTGGTCGCCGCTTCGACCACCAGGGTGATCGGACCGAAGCGCTCCTCCGTGTAGGCGCGCTCGTCGGCCACGCCCACCCTGAGGATCAGCGGGCTGCGCACACGGGCTTCGGGCCACTGCGGGTGTGCAATCGCGCCCGACGCACGCAACACCTCGCCCAGTCCATGGGCCGCCTCCAGCCGCGCCAGGGTCGCCGGCGACTGGATGGCGCCCAGCACTTCCACGGCACGCGCCGGATCTTCGAGGAATTTCGACACCGCATTGGCCAGATCGCGGCCGAACTGCTCGGCGGAGATCACCCCCTCCGGCGTTTTCACGCCCTCGCGCGAGACGAAAATGGTCTGCGG
>JBIKKY010000094.1:0-7846 GCA_044360105.1 Sulfuritalea sp. | reverse complement strand
TGAGGAAGGACCAGGGCGGCTGCGTGTCGGACATCATGCGGCACTTCTCGTTCGGCACGGCGGCGATGCCGCGCGCGACGCGATCCTTGACCTCGTCGTAGAGCTCGTCGTAGAAGTCGGCGCACCATTGCGAGGACTTCGACAGCGTCGCCAGCACATACAGCGAGTACATGGTCTTCTCGTCGAGCGGCGCCGGCTTGACCTTGTTCAGGGCGCAGATGTCGGCCCAGCGGCTGGTCGACCGCATTTCGTTCTTGACCGCCTTGAGGAACTTCTCGTCGTCGAAGGTGCGGCCGGTCGACTTCTCAAGGAACTCGATGCCGTCGTGCAGCTGGTTGGTGACGTAGTCGAGGCGCGCCGCGTTCATGTCCTTGTAGGGACCAACGCCGACATCGACGTAGAACTGCGGCACCTTTTCTTCCTTGGCGACGTGCTGGTACCACTTCGAGTGCGAGCAGCAGATCTGCGTCTGGAAAATGAAGTCGGGCTTGGGAAACTTGCCGCCGTAGAGATACTTGTCGAGGTGCATGCCACCCCAGTAGATGCGCATGTAGGAGCACAGGTCGCGGGCGAAACCCACCGACTCGGCGGCGTCCATGCATTCCTTGGCGAACTTCTTGTCGTGCGCCACGGCGGCGGCGTAGGGCTCGCCGGTCAGCGAATAGACGTCATCGCCGAGGCCCGCCGGCAGCGCATCCAGCGCCCAGGCGGAACCGGACCAGCGCAGACCGCCGTTGTCCTTGGCCGTGGCGTAGTTCTTGTAATACTGCTCGCGCAACTCCTTGGCCTTGCCCCACAGCTTGAGGGATTCGGTCGGATACTTGTTAGGTGCATTCATCGTTCTCTCCCGTAAGTTCTAGAACAGCTCTTCGTCGCTCATCGTTTCGAGGAATGCCTCGATACGGATGCGGAAGGGGCCGATGGGGTTGGTAATGTCGAACTCGAGGAACAGCGTCGGGATGCCGTTCTTCTCCAGATGCTCCTTGAGATCCGGGTAGTCGCCTTCGTGCGGATCACAGAACTTCTGCTGCAGGAAGATCGCGGCGCGCGCGTTGAATTCCTTGGCCAGGCCGAGCACGTGGTCGAAACGGGTGTGGTTCGGGTAGTCCTTGGTCGGGCAGGCCGGACGGTCGCAGTAGCGGTCGGCGATGGCCTTGATCACGTCATCCTCGGGCTTCGACTGGTTCCAGAAATAACGGGTACCGGAACACTGGTCATCGATGACGATCGTGGAGCCGACGGACTCGACCATGGCCATGAAGGCGAGGTCGTCGTTTTCCGAACCGATGGTCATGAAGCGCACGCCTTCCTTGCGGTTCAACTGACGCGACGGCAAGGCGGCAAGCACCTTCTTCAGCATCTCGTTGTGCTCACGCTTGTCCACGAACTGGGCCGTGATCGAGGCATAGAGCGCCTCGACGCCGGTGACCTGGGGATTCTCGGCCTTGCGGTATTCGAACAGTTCGCGCAACAGGCGACGATTCTCGTCGACCACGGCCAGCGCTTCCCTGAGCATCGCATCGGTCAGTTCCTTGCCGGTCAGCGCCTGCAGGAAGGTACGGAAGGATTGCAGTTCGGCATGGTGGGCCTTGCGGGCGTGCGGCGACTGCACGTCGTTGGGCATCGGCACGTAGTAGTCCCACTGCACGCTGGGCACATTGCTGCGCCAGGAACTGAAGGTCTGCCGGTACTGGATGCAGGACTGGGTCAGCGTCACGCCTTCGCAGTAATCGAAGCGGCCAAGCAGGCCCTGCGCCAGCGAATCGCGGCAGAAGGGGCAGAACATGCCGAAGATATGCGGCTCGGTAACGTTCTGCGGCTCATGGGCGCCGAGCACGCGCACCGGCAGCATGCCGGCGGCAATCAGCAACTCTTCCGCGGTATAGGTACACATCGTCGCGACGACCTGACCACCCGTGCGTGCTTTCCAGTCGCGGGCGTAGTCGTGGCGCTTCTCATACCAGTTTTGGAACTGGTCGAACAAACCATCTGCCATTGCTGCCTCCTTTGTTGTCCATCCGCCGCGAGGTCCGCCGCAGATCGATCTTGTTGAGATCGGAACTATTGTTCCTTGTCTGAACCATACTGCACAACTGAAGCGAAGTATGGGTAAGCGGAATGCAGCTGTCAACACTCACATGAATTATTATTCCTTATCCTATAATTGCTTCTTCACATTGTTTTTATTCTCTTTTATACGTTTTAAAGACTAAATAAGCATTTCATGAATTGAAATTCAGTTGACTTATATCAAAAACATGCACTATATTGCCTGTACCGTCGCTAAACCGTCAGCGAGGGACACGCCCAATGGATACCAAGACCAAAGACCGAGCCACCGCCGCACCGCCCCGCCGCGACGAAGCCGCCGATGCAGAATTCATCCGCTCCATCGGCAGACGGGTCCGAGAAGGCCGCGCCCGCCGCGGTATCTCGCGCAAGGCTCTGGCCACGAACGCCGATGTTTCGGAGCGCTACCTGGCGCAAGTCGAGAACGGCGAGACCAACCCGTCCATCATGGTCCTGCGCCACGTCAGTGCGGCGCTAGGCTATTCGCTCCTGGAACTGCTCGAAGCGCAACAGGACTCGACCGAGTACCGCATGATCCAGCGCTTCCTCGAACAGCTCTCGCCCAGCCGGCTCGAAGACGCCCTGCTCTGCCTGTTACGCGAATTCGGCAAGGAAGATGCCTCGCGGCGCCGCCGCATTGCCCTGGTGGGCCTGCGCGGCGCCGGCAAATCCACGCTCGGCCGCGCGCTCGCCGGCGAACTGGCCATGCCCTTTGTCGAACTCAACGGCGCCATCGAAGCCGAGGCCGGCATGAACCTCAACGAGATATTCATGCTCTACGGCCAGCCGGGCTTCCGCCGCCTCGAACGGCGCTGCCTGGAAACCATCATCGCCAAGCACGACAGCGCGGTGATCACCGTCGGCGGCGGCATCGTTTCGGAAGCCGAAACCTTCAACCTGCTGCTGATGAACTGCTACACGGTCTGGGTCAAGGCCAGCCCCGAGGAGCACATGGCGCGCGTGGTGGCCCAGGGCGACCTGCGCCCCATGGAAGGCAGCGCCGAAGCCATGGAAGACATGCGCCGCATCCTGCTTGCCCGCGAACCCCTGTATTCGAAAGCCGACTTCACCCTCGATACCACCGGCTGCCCGCCCGAAGAATGCCTCAAGAAACTGCGTCTCGCCGTCACCCCGAACCCCTGAACCGCTCCCAGAGAAAACCATAACGGAGAACCCCATGAACAGCCCCGAAGCCGTCAAGCCCGTGATCACCTACGACACCAGTCCCGAGCAGTACAAGCACTGGAAACTCGCCTGCGAGGGCGCCATCGCCACGCTGACGCTCAACATCAACGAGGACGGAGGCATCAAGCCCGGCTACAAGCTCAAGCTCAACTCCTATGACCTCGGCGTCGACATGGAACTGCACGACGCCCTGCAGCGCGTGCGGTTCGAGCATCCCGAGGTCAGGGCCGTGGTCGTCACCTCCGGCAAGGACCGGATCTTCTGTTCCGGCGCCAATATCTTCATGCTGGGCCTGTCCACCCACGCCTGGAAGGTGAATTTCTGCAAATTCACCAACGAGACGCGCAACGGCATCGAGGACTCCAGCCGCCATTCCGGGCTCAAGTTCCTCGCCGCCTGCAACGGCACCACCGCCGGCGGCGGCTACGAGCTGGCCCTGGCCTGCGACGAGATCATCCTGGTCGATGACCGCTCCTCCGCCGTCAGCCTGCCCGAAGTGCCGCTGCTCGGCGTGCTGCCCGGCACCGGCGGCCTGACCCGCGTCACCGACAAGCGCCGCGTGCGGCGCGACCACGCCGACATTTTCTGCACCCTGACCGAGGGCATCCGCGCCCAGCGCGCAAAGGAATGGCGATTGATCGACGACTACACCAAGCCGCAAGTCTTCGCCGAGAAGGTGAAGCAGCGCGCCACCGAGCTCGCCGCGCAAAGCGATCGCCCGGCCGATGCCAGGGGCATCGCCCTGACCCCGCTCAAGCGCTCGATCGACGAGGCCGGCTACCACTACGAAACCGTGGATGTCACGATCGACCGCGCCGCGCGCCGCGCCACGCTGACCGTCAAGGCGCCGACCGCCGCCGTGCAGTCCGACATCGCCCGGATCGTCGCCGCCGGCGCCAATTGGTGGCCGCTGCAGATGGCGCGCGAACTCGACGACGCCATCCTGATGCTGCGCACCAACGACCTCGAAGTCGGCACCTGGGTGCTCAAGACCACGGGCGACGCCGCCCGCGTCCTGGCCGCCGACGCCGTGCTCGACCAGCAGCGCGGCCACTGGTTCGTGCGCGAAACCATCGGCATGCTGCGGCGGACACTGGCGCGCCTGGACGTCACCTCGCGCACCCTGATCGCCCTGGTCGAGCGCGACTCCTGCTTCGCCGGCACGATGGCCGAGCTGCTGTTCGCCGCCGACCGCGGCTACATGCTGGCCCTGCCCGATGCGCCCGCCGAGGAAGGCAAGGTCACGCTCTCGGCCATGAATTTCGGCGACTACCCGATGGTCAATGGCCGCTACCGCCTCGCCGCCCGCTTCTATGAGGAAGATGCACCGCTGGCCGCCGCCCGCGCCACCATCGGCACGCCGCTGGGCGCCTCTGCCGCGCTCGAACTCGGCCTCGTCACCGCGACGCCCGACGATCTCGACTGGGACGACGAAATCCGCATCGTCTTCGAAGAGCGCGCCAGCCTTTCGCCCGACGCGCTGACCGGCATGGAAGCCAACCTGCGCTTCGGCCCCGGCGAAACCATGGAAACCCGCGTCTTCGGCCGCCTCTCGGCCTGGCAAAACTGGATTTTCATCCGTCCCAACGCCACCGGCGAAGGCGGCGCGCTGAAGGTTTTCGGCAGCGGCAACAAGGCGAAATTCAACTGGGAACGCGTCTGACACAAGCTCGTCATTCCGGCGCACGCCGGAATCCAGAAGCCCGCGCAAAAGCTCCTGGATTCCGGCATTCGCCGGAATGACGACAAAAGCAGCATCCCCTATCCCCCACAGGAGAGCACCATGAGCATCGATTACAACCAGAAGATCCCCAACAACGTCCACCTCAACGACAACAAGACCCTGCAGCGCGCCCTCGAACACTGGCAGCCGGAGTTCATCAACTGGTGGAAGGACATGGGCCCGGATGATTCGCAGAATTTCGACGTCTACCTGCGCACCGCCGTCAGCGTCGATCCCGGCGGCTGGGCGCACTTCGACTACGTCAAGATGCCCGATTACCGCTGGGGCATCTTCCTCAACCCGGCCGAGGAAGGCCGCAAGGTGAATTTCGGCGCGCACAAGGGCGAGCCGGCCTGGCAGGAAGTTCCGGGCGAATACCGCAGCAACCTGCGCCGCCTGATCGTCACGCAGGGCGACACCGAGCCCGCCTCGGTCGAGCAGCAGCGCCACCTCGGCCTGACCTGCCCCTCGCTCTACGACATGCGCAACCTGTTCCAGGTCAACGTCGAAGAAGGCCGCCACCTGTGGGCCATGGTCTACCTGCTGCACGCCTACTTCGGCCGCGACGGCCGCGAGGAAGCCGAAGCCCTGCTCGAACGCCGCTCGGGCGATGCGGACAACCCCCGCATCCTCGGCGCCTTCAATGAAAGTACGCCGGACTGGCTCAGCTTCTTCATGTTCACCTACTTCACCGACCGCGACGGCAAGTACCAGCTCTGCTCGCTGGCCGAATCCGGCTTCGACCCGCTGGCGCGCACCTGCAAGTTCATGCTGACCGAGGAAGCCCACCACATGTTCGTCGGCGAATCCGGCGTCGGCCGCGTCATCCAGCGCAGCTGCGAGGTCATGAACCAGCTCAAGACCGACGACGTGGCGAAGATCCGCGCCCAGGGCGTGATCGACCTGCCGACCATCCAGCGCTACCTGAACTTCCATTTCAGCGTGACCATGGACCTCTTCGGCGCCGACGTCTCGTCGAATGCCGCGACCTTCTACAACACCGGCCTCAAGGGCCGCTACGAAGAGACCAAGCAGGACGACGACCACCTGCTGAACGATGCGGCTTACCCCGTGCTCGAAGTCGCCGACGGCAAGCTCCTCTCGGTCCAGGCGCCCTACCTCAACGCGCTCAACGAACGCCTGCGCGACGACTATGTGGTCGATGCCAGGGCCGGCATCGAGCGCTGGAACAAGATCATCCAGAAAGCCGGCATTCCGTTCGTGCTGACGGCGCCGCACAAGGCCTTCAACCGCAAGATCGGCCCCTTGTCGGCCGCGAAAATCTCGCCCGACGGCAAGGTGCTGTCGGAAGCCGAATGGACGCACCACCACCTGGCATGGCTGCCCTCGGTCGAGGACCGCGCTTTCGTCAGTTCGCTCATGGGTCGTGTCGCCGAGCCGGGCAAGTACGCCAACTGGATCGCCCCGCCCGCGCGCGGCATCAACAACCAGCCGGTGGATTTCTCCTACGTCAGGTTTAACTAAAAGGGTCTTCGTGGAAGAGTGTGGGTAAAAACGCATGTCAATCAGATTTTCGGCAGCATGCAGGTAAGGACTTTGAGTCGCAGGTACTCCTCGTCGCGCAGTCCGTATGCGCGACGCTGGATGACGCGAATCTTGTTGTTGAGTCCCTCGACGAAACCGAGCGAGACCTTGTTTTCCGGATTGCAGTAGGCCGCGATCCCATCCCAATGACGCTCGATCATTTCCGCAAACTTCTCGTAGGGCTTGAGGCGTTGCCACTTGAGACTGGCTTTCCAGTTGTCGAAGAAGCGTCGCGCCCATCCCTCGCGCTGGTAGCTCCACAACTGGCCGAAGGATTCCTTCAGGACGTAGGCGGTATGGAGCCGCTTGTTGGCGGCCAGCAAAGTCTTCAAGGACTTCCTGCCATCGAGAGTCAGGTTCTCGTGGTTGCTCAGCAGGACATACTTCTGACCCTTGATGTAGCGCCGTTCTTTGCCAGACAGCCGGGCGTACTCGGCCTTGCGCACCTTGTCGAGCGCCTCGTTGAGATGGCGCATGACGTGAAACTTGTCGTACAGGATGGCGGCCTGGGGCGCTCGTTTGATGGTGGCATTGTGGAACGGCTTCCACATATCCATGACCGCCAGACGGATGCCGCGCGTCTTCTTCTCGCCCAGCCAGTCGTAGAACTGGTTCATGCTGGCTTCCGACCGGTCCTCGCCGCCGAACCAGATCGGCCGGTGCCGAATCAGATCGCTGACCACGATGCGGTAGGTATGCCCCTTGCGAATCGATATCTCGTCGATGCCGATCGCCTTCGGGCCAGGGACGCCGATCCGCGCCAACTGCACTGCCATGTAGTGCTTGTCGAGTTCCTTGACGGTCTGCCAGTCCAGATGCAGTTCCTCGGCAACATCCTTGATGGTGCTGCTCCGGCAGCGGCGCCCGACGAACCAGGCAAACCGTTTCGTGTAGAAAGGATTGTCTGCAAGGAAGTCGAGTTGCTCGCGCCTCACCTTGCCACAACATCGACAGAGAATTCGTCGAACCTCCAGTTCCAGATAGACCCGCGTATTGCCACAGGAGAGATCCCGCACTCGCCGTGTCGTTCGGTCGTACCAACCAGAGTGCGCTCGACCACACTCCTTGCAGACAGTTTTTTTGAGCGCCGCACGAACGTGATGACGCGCGCCGCCGAGTCGCCGAAGACGCCGCGAACCTCTTTCTGCGGGCGGAAACCGGCGAACCGGTATGCGTCCAGAAGACGCTTGTGTTTGCGTAAAGTAGCCATTGCAAAAGCATGCCAGTTTCCACGGCACTGTCAATCCGCTAAAACCCGCTTCCAGCAAGGCTTCCCAGCGATTTCATGACGAAATTCACCCACACTCTTCCACGAAGACCCAA
>JBIKKY010000012.1:0-61905 GCA_044360105.1 Sulfuritalea sp. | reverse complement strand
TGACGGTGGCCATCGTCGGCGACGTGCTGCATTCGCGCGTGGCGCGCAGCCAGATCCATGCCCTGACCACGCTGGGCGTGCCGGAAGTGCGCGTGATCGCGCCCAAGACCCTGCTGCCCACCGGCATCGAGCGCCTCGGCGTGCGGGTCTTCAACGACATGCGCGAGGGCCTGCGCGGCGTCGATGTGGTGATGATGCTGCGCCTGCAGAACGAACGCATGCAGGGTGCGCTGCTGCCCTCGACCCAGGAATACTTCAAGTCGTATGGGCTGACGCCGGAAAAGCTGGCGCTGGCCAAGCCCGACGCCATTGTCATGCACCCGGGCCCGATGAACCGCGGCGTCGAAATCGATTCCGCCGTGGCCGACGGCGGCCAGGCCGTGATCCTGCCGCAGGTCACTTTCGGCATAGCCGTGAGAATGGCGGTAATGGCCATGCTCGCTGGAAATTGATCTGACGCCATGAAAATCCACATCAAGAACGGTCGCCTGATCGACCCCGCGAGCAAGACCGACAAGTCGCTTGACGTGTTCATCGCCGCCGGACGAATAGTCGGCGTTGGCGGTACGGCGCCGGCGGGGTTCGAAGCCAACAGCGTGCTCGATGCGACGGGCTGCATCGTCTGTCCCGGGCTGGTGGATCTGGCGGCGCGGCTGCGCGAACCGGGCTTCGAATACCGCGCCACGCTGGAATCCGAAATGGCGGCGGCGGCGGCCGGCGGCGTGACCTCGCTGGCCTGCCCGCCGGACACCGACCCGGTACTGGACGAGCCGGGCCTGGTGGAAATGCTGACCCACCGCGCGCGCCTGCCCGAGTTCGCCCACGTGCATCCGGTGGGTGCGCTGACGGTGCAACTCGAGGGCAAGGCGCTGACCGAAATGGCCGAGTTGGCGGAAGCCGGTTGCGTCGCCTTCGGCCAGGCCAATCGCGCCATCGTCGATACCCAGGTGCTGCTGCGCGCCATGATGTACGCGGCGACTTTCGATTTCCCGGTCTGGCTGCAGGCGCAGGACCCTTTTCTGGCCAGGAAGGGCGTCGCCCATGACGGTGAAGTCGCTGCCCGCCTCGGCCTGGTCGGCATTCCCGTGGCGGCGGAAACCATCGCCCTGGCCACCATCCTGCATCTGGCCAAGGAGACCGGCGCGCGGGTGCATGTCACGCGAATTTCATCGGCGGCCGGCGTCGACATGATCGCCGCCGCGCGCGCCGCCGGCATCGGGGTCACCTGCGACGTGGCGGTTCATCACCTGCATCTGTGCGAGATGGATGTCGGCTTTTTCGATGCCCACGCCCGGCTCGATCCGCCGCTGCGCTCGCAACGCGATCGCGATGCGCTGCGCGCCGGGCTGGCCTCCGGCGCGATCAACGCGCTGTGTTCGGACCACACGCCGGTCGACGACGACGGCAAGCAGATGCCCTTCGACGAAGCCGAGGTCGGCGCCACCGGCCTCGAACTGTTGCTGCCGCTGACGCTGAAGTGGGCGCAGGAAATGAAGCTGCCGCTGGTCACCGCGCTGGCCCGCGTCACCTCCGACCCGGCGCGCATCCTCGGCGTCAAGGCCGGCAGCCTGGCGCAGGGCGCGGCGGCCGACATCTGCGTCTTCGATCCGGCGGCCGAATTCAAGGTCAGCCGCAAAAACCTCAGGAGCCAGGGCAAGAACACGCCCTTCCTCGGCATGGAGTTCCCGGGCCGCGTGCGCTACACCCTGATCGACGGCCACCTGGCCTTCGACGGCACCCTGAATTAAGTCAGTCGGACTTGCGCTTCGGCGGCGCTAAGGCCGCTGACATACACCCGCTTGGCGCGGGAGCTTTCCCCGCTGATCAGGCTGACCGCCGACCTGGCGACGCCAAGCTGATTGGCGAGAAACGCGATGAGGCAGGCATTGGCCTTGCCATCCACGGGCGGCGCGGCGAGGCGGATTTTCAGCGCTTCACCGTGCAGGCCCGCCACTTCGGTTTTAGTTTCGGCCGCTGCGCTTAACGTCGATAGAGCCGACGTTAGCCTCCACTGAAACTCCGTTTTCTTCGCTCCCGGCTGGATGTGCAGCCGCAGCGTCACGCCGTCGCCGTCGCCGTCGGCGACCAGCCAGGTTCATTGCAACAGAATCATTGGCACCACGCTTTGGCGCAGGCTGGCGATCACGAACAGGCCTATCTGCAACACCAACAGCAGGGCCAGCGGCGACAGGTCGACGCCGCCGACGGGAGGGATGACGCGGCGGAACGGGCGCAGCAGCGGCCGTGTCAGCGTGTTGAACACCTCGGCCAGCGGTGCGTAGGGATTCACCCAGGAAAAAACTGCCGAGACGATCACCGCCCCGATCACCAGATAGAGGCCGATCTTCGCTACCTCGAGCAGCGCCAGCAGGGCCACCACAAAAGTCGGCGCCGGCGACACGGCGAGCAGGACGCCGGTGAAGCCCAGGGCGATGCCCTGGTAGGCCACCTGCCATAGCCAGGCCAGGAACAGGCTGGCCATGTCGAGGCCGAAAAGTCCTGGAATCAATCGACGCACGGGACGCACCATCCAGTCGGTGACGGCGACGATGAACTGCCCGAGCGGATTGCGGAACGGAACGCGCGCCCATTGCATGGCGAAGCGCACCAGCAGCGCCAGCGTCATGAGGCCGCAGACGGTGTCGAGGATGAAGAGGAGGATCTGGACGAGCATCTGGATTGGTTAATCTTTGCCGAGAATGTCGCCCAAGTCACGTCCGCGCGCCTCGGCCGCCATGATGCCGCGCTCGATGCCGGCAGCGACGCCGGAGGCGTCGAAGGCGAGCAGGGCGGCTTCGGTGGTGCCGCCCTTCGAGGTCACGCGGCTGCGCAGCGTGGCCAGCGATTCGCTGCTCTGCGCCGCCAGTTGCGCCGCACCGGTGAAGGTCTCGACGCTGATGCGGCGCGCCGTTTCGGCATCGAAGCCGAGGTCGAGAGCCGCCTTTTCCATGGCTTCGAGGAAATAGAAGACATAGCCGGGGCCGCTGCCGGAAACCGCGGTGACGGCGTCCATCTGCGCCTCGTCATGCACCCAGAAGGTGCTGCCGACGGCGCGCATGAGGTTTTCGGCGTAGTCGCGGCCAATCTGGTTGACGCCGGGATCGGCGCACAGGCCGGTGACGCCGGCACCGATCAGTGCCGGCGTGTTGGGCATGGTGCGCACGATGTGGTGGTGGCCGCCGAGCCAGCGCGAAATGTCCGCCAGGCGCATGCCGGCGGCGATGCTGACCACCAGTTGCGCGGAGAGCTTGCCGACCAGGGGCGCGACGGCTTCGCGCATCTGTTGCGGTTTTACCGCCAGCACCAGGACCTGGGAGTCGAGCGCGGCGGCATCCACGGTTGCCGTACAGCGCACGCCGAAGCGATCGGCGAGGGAATCGCGGGCTTCGGCGAAGGGCTCCACGACCTGTATCGCCGCCGCCGAAAGGCCTTGCCGGTACAGGCCGCTGATGAGGGCGACTGCCATGTTGCCGCCGCCGATGAAGGTGATTTTCATGTGGTCGTCTCCGCTGGGCCGTCCCAAGGAGACGACCTGTCAATGGACCGGAGCAAGCGCAGCTTGCGAACCGGCGTCACCCCCGCCCTTGGGGCGGGGGAAGGGGGGTGGGCTGTTCTCAATTCCTCTGTCCGAAAATTGCCGTGCCGATGCGCACGATAGTCGCACCTTCCAGTATGGCGGCTTCAAGATCGTGCGACATGCCCATGGAAAGCGTATCGAGTGCGAGGCCTTCCGTGGCGAGTCGATCGCGCAACTCGCGCAGTAGGGCAAAGCGGCTGCGCTGCAGGCGGACGTCGTCGCCGGGCTCGGGAATGGCCATCAGGCCCCGCAGCCGCAGTCCGGGCAGGACGGCGACGGCACGCGCCAGATCCGGCAGTTCATGCGGGCTGCAGCCGCTCTTGGATACTTCTCCCGAAATATTCACCTGGAGGCAGACCTGCAGCGCAGGCAGCTTCGGCGGGCGCTGGGCGGCAAGCCGCTCGGCGATCTTCAGGCGCTCCACCGAGTGCACCCAGGCAAAGTTTTCGGCCACCAGGCGTGTCTTGTTGCCCTGCAGCGGGCCGATGAAGTGCCATTCAAGACCGGCATCCCCCAGTTCGGCCGCCTTGGTGACAGCTTCCTGCACGTAGTTTTCGCCAAAGGCGCGCTGCCCGGCGGCAACCGCCTCGCGCACGCTGGCGGCCGGCCATGTCTTGGAAACCGCCAGCAGTTGCACGGAGTCCGCCGCCCGCCCCGCGCCGATGCAGGCAGCGGCAATGCGTGCACGCACAGCTTGCAAGTTGGCGGCGATTGATGTCATATAGCGGCTGCAAAGTATATCGCACCCCATCTACAGGAAAGCGCTCATGGACATCACCGAACTGCTCACTTTCATCGTCAAGAACAAGGCATCCGACCTGCATCTTTCGTCCGGCCTGCCGCCGATGATCCGCGTCAATGGCGACATCCGGCGCATCAACCTGCCGGCCATGGAGCACAAGGACGTGCATGCCATGATCTATGACATCATGAACGATGGGCAGCGCAAGGCCTACGAGGAAAACCTCGAATGCGACTTTTCCTTTGCCGTGCCCAACCTGGCGCGCTTCCGCGTCAATGCCTTCGTCCAGAACCGCGGCGCCGCGGCGGTGATGCGGACCATTCCGTCGAAGATCCTGTCGCTCGAGGAACTCGGCGCGCCGAAGATCTTCGAGGAGCTGGCCGACCAGCCGCGCGGCCTGGTGCTGGTGACGGGACCGACCGGCTCCGGGAAATCGACCACGCTGGCCGCCATGGTCAACCACAAGAATGAAAGCGAATACGGGCACATCCTGACGGTCGAGGATCCGATCGAGTTCGTCCATGAATCCAAGAAGTGCCTGATCAACCAGCGCGAGGTCGGGCCGCATACGCTGTCGTTTAACAACGCCCTGCGCTCGGCGCTGCGCGAAGATCCGGACGTGATCCTGGTCGGTGAAATGCGCGACCTGGAAACCATCCGCCTGGCCATGTCCGGCGCCGAAACCGGGCACCTGGTGTTCGGTACGCTGCATACCTCTTCGGCGGCCAAGACCATCGACCGAATCATCGACGTGTTCCCTGCCGCCGAGAAGGAAATGATCCGCGCCATGCTTTCGGAATCCTTGAAGGCGGTGATTTCGCAGACCCTGTGCAAGACCATGGACGGCAAGGGCCGCGTCGCCGCGCACGAGATCATGGTCGGCACGCCGGCCATTCGCAACCTGATCCGCGAGGCCAAGGTGGCGCAGATGTACTCTGCGATCCAGACCGGTCAGCAGTTCGGCATGCAGACGCTGGACCAGAACCTGCAGGACCTGGTCAAGAAAAAAATAATTTCCCCCGGCGAAGCTCGCAGCAAGGCCGCCAACAAGGATAACTTTCCCGGCTAAAGCCGGAAAAGTTATCCTTGTCACGAATAAACGCCCGCCCCCTCCCGGCCTCCCCCTCGCGGGGGAGGTGACGAAGTTAGAGCCGCTGACGCGGCTGCAGTAAGAAGAAACGACCGGAGATTTGCACCATGGAACGCGATGAAGGCCTGAAATTCATGTACCAGCTTCTGACGATGATGATGCAGAAGAAGGGTTCGGATCTGTTCATCACCTCGGGCTTCCCCCCGGCGATGAAAATCGACGGCAAGATGACGCCGGCCACGACGCAGCCATTGTCCTCGCAGCACACGCAGGAACTGGCGCGCGCCATCATGAACGACAAGCAGGCGGCCGAGTTCGAGGAAACCAAGGAATGCAACTTCGCCATCTCGCCGGCGAGCATCGGTCGCTTTCGCGTCAATGCTTTCGTGCAGCAGGGGCGCGTGGGCATCATCCTGCGTACCATCAACGTGCAGATTCCGGAAATGGAAGATCTCAAGCTGCCGCCGGTGCTGAAAGACGTGGCGATGACCAAGCGCGGCCTGGTGCTGTTCGTCGGCGGCACGGGTTCGGGCAAGTCGACCTCGCTGGCGGCGATGATCGGCTATCGCAACCAGAACAGCTACGGCCACATCATCACCATCGAAGATCCCGTCGAATACGTGCATGAGCACCGCAACTGCATAATCACGCAGCGCGAGGTCGGCGTTGATACCAATTCCTGGGAAATCGCGCTGAAGAACACCCTGCGCCAGGCGCCGGACGTCATCCTGATCGGCGAGATTCGCGACCGGGAGGTGATGGAACATGCCATCGCCTTCGCCGAAACAGGCCATCTGGCGCTGGGCACGCTACATGCCAACAACGCCAATCAGGCGATTGACCGGATCATCAACTTCTTCCCCGAGGAGCGCCGGCCGCAGTTGTTGATGGATCTTTCGCTCAACCTCAAGGCCATCGTGTCGCAGCGCCTGCTTCCGTTGAAGGAAGGCAAGGGCCGCGCGGCGGCGGTTGAGGTCTTGCTCAACTCCCCGCTGATTGCCGATCTGATCTTCAAGGGAGAGGTCCACGAAATCAAGGAGATCATGAAGAAGTCGAAGGAGCTCGGCATGAAGACCTTCGACATGGCGCTCTTTGATCTTTTCGAAGAAGGCCGCATCAGCTACGATGATGCCTTGCGTTTCGCCGATTCGATGAACGAAGTGCGCCTGATGATCAAGTTGCACAGCAAGCAGTCGCAGGAAATGGATCGCAACGCCGGGATCCAGCACCTCGATATCGTGTAGCTTCGCGGGATCAATATTGGACGTCCCCAGCCAAATCGTCGCGGGAGGTCGCACCGGCAGCAAGTTCGCGCCTACGCTATAGAATCGAAACACGATGTCTGAAAACCACACTCTGGCGCGTCATTACGCGGAAACGGCAATCATGCTGGCGCGCCGCTCCGACACGACCCCCGATTGGGCGGCGACGCTGTCGCGCCTTGGCGCCGCAATGTGTTCGACAAAGAACGGACCGACTGCCGGGCCGCGCACAGTAACCGAGCAACAGACCCGCGCCTGCCTTGAAGGTGCGGGCCAGCCGCTTTCCGAGGAACAACGCAAGTTTGTCGGTTTCCTTGCCGACAGCGGTCGCCTTGACGTCCTGCCCGAAATCGCAGAAGCGTTTATCGAACTGTGCGGCAAGCCGTCAAACCTTGCGAGCGGGAAACCCGGCCCGATGCCTGCGGTTCCCGACCGACAGAATGGCACCAGTCAGCCCGGAGTTCAGGGAGACCGGGCTACGTCGCAAGAGCAGGACGGCAAAGGTCCGCGGGAAGAACAGGACGTCCCACCAAAAACGGAGAAGCTCTCTTTTTCAGAGTTTGAACTGCTCGACCTCGATGCGGTTCCGGAGGTGGTTCCTGAAACCATTGATGTTCGCGCCGGCATCGAAGCCATGCCGCGCCTGCAAACCAAGATCTGTGGCATCTGGGGAACGCAGGAACTGGATGCCTTCCTCAGCTCACTGGTAATGGATTCGCGCGACGGTGCCCGCTCCGGGTTTCCCGTTGAAGTTGCAGCCGAGATTCTGTTTCTGACCGAGTTGAACAAGATGGTGCGCGCCTACGATTTTGCCAAAATGAACAGTATGAACATCAATGCCGCGTTCAAGGCAGTCGATCAAGGCGACGTGACTCGCCATAAGCATGACGTTTGGGATAACCCGAATTCGTCGCCGGGTACTGTATTTCGCGAAACCCGAAATGGCACTGCGGCGACTCGAAATGAATCGACAGGACACAAGAATTTGCTGGTCTCCCTCTTCGAATTCCTCATGATGCTGGTGATCAACAAGTGGGTGCTCGGCGCGATTGCGATTGTGCTGACCGCCAAGTTTTTCTGGGGGAAGTGACGGCGCGCTTTCTGGCCGTCATGCAAAGCGCACGGCGTGCCTCGCCGGCCCGCGACTGTCAGCCGGGACGCATGCTTCCGGCGATTATCTTGATGTTGTACAAGCGGCACTCCAGGTTGCCGTTGTAGAGCGGGATCTTGCGCGAGGTCTGCAGCCGGATCAGTTTCGGCAGGTGCGTGTCGGCCGAGAGGAACCAGCAGCTCCAGCCGGCAAAGCGTCGCTTGAGCGCATCGCCCAGAAGCGGGTAGAACGCCGCCAGTTCTTCCTCGCTGCCGAGCCGTTCGCCGTAGGGCGGATTGGCCACCATCACGCCCGACGGGGCGGGCGCGGCCCGGCTCAGCAGGTCCGAGGTTTCCAGCGAAACCAGTTTGTCGAATCCGGCACCGGCAAGGTTCTGCCGCGTGCGGGCGATGGCGTCGCGGTCGATGTCGCTGCCGAATAGCGGCAGGGTCACCGCCTCGCGGCGGCGTTCGGCCGCTGCGCGCTGCAGCTTGCGCCAGAGTCCGGCGTCGAAGGACTTCAGGTGCTCGAAGCCGAAATCGCCCGGCTCGCGCGACAGCCCCGGCGCGTCATCGAGCGCCATTTGTGCCGCTTCCAGCAAAAACGTGCCGCTGCCGCACATCGGGTCGAGCAGCGGCTGGGGTGGCGTGGCATGCGGCTGCCAGCCCGACAGGCGCAGGATGCCGGCGGCGAGATTTTCCTTGAGCGGTGCGCCGACCTTGGCCAGCTTGTGGCCGCGCATGTAGAGCGGCTCGCCGGAGGTGTCGAGGTAGAGCGTCGCCTCCTGTTCGGTGATGAACAGATGGATGCGGACCTCGGGGTTTTTCGTATTGACGCTCGGCCGCCGCCCGGTATCGGCGCGGAAGCGGTCGCAGACCGCGTCCTTGACTTTCAGGGTGATGAATTCGAGGCTCTTCAAGGGCGAGCGAATTGCCGTGACATAGACGCGAATCGAGCGATCCACCGAGAACAGCCGCGACCAGTCGACGTCGTAGGCCAGCCGGTAGATCTCGGCTTCGCTGCGATAAGCGCCGCGGGCGGCGCGCCACAAGACCCGCGTGGCGATGCGCGATTCAAGGTTGATGCGATAGCCGGTTTCCAGGCTGCCGTTGCAGCCGGCTCCGCCCGGAACGATGGCAACATCCTTGCCACCTGCATTGGCAAGGTCTTCCGCGAGCAGCGCTTCGAGGCCGCGCGGGCAGGTGGTGAAGTAGTGGTTCAAACCGGGATTTCCCTGAGGGCGCATCTCTGCATGATCGATGGGAGAGCGGCCGGGCCTAGAACGGCTTGACCACGACGAGGATGCAGATGGCGACCAGTGCCAGCACCGGAACTTCATTGAAGAAGCGAAACCACACGTGCGACTTCATCGAGCTGCCGGCCGCCAGGCTGGCGAGCAGCCGGCCACACCAGAGGTGATAGGCGGCGAGCCCGACGACCAGTGCGGTCTTGGCATGCAGCCAGCCGCCGCCAAAGCCATAGCCGAACCAAAGCCAGAAGCCCAGCCCGATGGCCAGCACGCCCAGAGGCGTGATGAAACGATACAGCTTGCGCGCCATCAGAAGCAGGCGTTCCCGCTCGGCCTGGCTGTCGGCCGGCACCATGGCGAGGTTCACGAAAATTCGCGGCAGGTAGAACAGCCCGGCGAACCAGCTGGTGACGAAGACGATGTGGAAGGCTTTTATCCAGAGCATGATGTTTCCGTTCGGGTTGCTGTCGCGGTCGCGGCCATGATTCCCGTTGCCACGGTCGGGTAGCGCAGGCGCAGGCACAGCTCCCGCTTCATCCGGGTATTGTCGAGACGGCGCGATTCGGCCATGAATGACCACTGCATCGGCGGCACGATGCGGCGTACTTCCTCGCGCGGCAGGCGCGGGGCGCGCGGCAGGGCAAAAGCGTCGGCCAGCGCGTCGAACCATTCGCCCATCGCCAGCGAGGAGTCGTCGTTGATATTGTAGATGCGATTGGCTCCCGCCCTTGCCAGCGCCGCGATGCAGGCGCGGCCGAGGTCCGCGGCATGGATGTGGTTGGTGTGGCTGTCTTCGGCGTGCAGCATGAGCGGCAACCGCTTGTGCAGCCGTTCCAGCGGCAGGCGGTCTTCGGCATAGATGCCGGGCGCGCGCAGTATGCTGACCCGGCAGTGGCGTCCGCGCTGGCGGCCGAAGCGGCGCAGGCGCCGTTCGGCGTCCACCCGCCGTGCCGCCCGCGCCGACTGTGCCGCCGGGCTGCGCGTCTCGCTGACCCGGACGCCGCCGCAGTCGCCATAGACGCCGCTGGTACTGATGTACACCAGTTGGCGTGGTAGACTTTTTCCGCGCTGCAGGGCGGCAATCAGGTTTCGTGTGCGCGGGTCGCCGCTTCCCTGCGCCGGCGGCGGGGCGCTGTGGATCACCGCATCGGCAATGCCGGCCAGCCGTTTCAGGGTGTCGGGACGGTCGAGGTCGCCTTCGATCTGAGTGACGCCCAGCGTTTCCAGCTCGGGGTCGCGCTGGCGCACCAAGGCCATGACCTGCCAGCGCCGCACGAGTTGCGGCAGCGTGCGGCGCATGACGTCACCGCAGCCAATGATCAACAATCTACGCATCGGATAATTATCGCATGGCCCCAGTTGCCCCCTCAGTTGCCTCCTCAGTTGCCTCGTTTCGCGTCACCCTGCAGCCCAGCGGACACAGCTTTACCACCGACGGCAGCGATTCCGTCCTGCAGGCGGCCCTCGATGCCGGTCTGACCCTGCCCTACGGCTGTCGCAACGGCGCCTGCGGTGCCTGCAAGGGCAAGGTGCTCGACGGCCTGGTGGATCATGGCGCCGCGCAGGATCAGGCGCTGTCCACCGCTGACCGGGCCGGCGGCCTGGCGCTGTTCTGCTGCGCCAAACCGCTCTCCGACCTGGTGCTCGAATGTCGCGAGGTCGGCACTGCGAAGGACATCCCGGTCAGGATCATGCCCTGCCGGGTACAAAAGATCGAGCGCATGGCTGACGACGTGATCATCCTGAGCCTCAAGCTGCCGGCCAACGAACGCCTGCAGTTCCTTGCCGGCCAGTACATCGAGTTTCTCCTCAAGGACGGCAAGCGCCGCGCCTTTTCCATAGCCAATGCGCCGCATGACGATGGCTTCCTGAAGTTGCATGTCCGCCTGATCGCCGGCGGCGAATTCACCGGTCATGTCTTCGGCGCCATGAAGGAAAAGGACATCCTGCGTTTCAAGGGTCCCTACGGCAGCTTCTACCTGCGCGAGGAGTCGGCCAAGCCGATGATCCTGCTTGCCGGCGGCACGGGCTTCGCGCCGATCAAGTCACTGGTCGAGCACGCGATCCACCAGGGGATCAGGCGGCCGATGGAGGTTTACTGGGGTTCGCGCAACCGTGCCGGGCTCTACCTGCCGGATCTGCCGTCAGCCTGGGCCGGTGCGAACAGCCACATCCGATATGTGCCGGTGCTTTCCGATGCGATGGTAGAGGACGCATGGCAGGGGCGTTGCGGCCTGGTGCATCGTGCAGTGCTGGAAGACCATGGCGATCTTTCCGCCTATCAGATCTATGCCTGCGGGGCGCCGGCCATGATCGATGCGGCGCGTGCCGAATTTACCGCCGCCGGCCTGCCGGTCGAGGAGTTTTTCGCCGACGCATTTACCTTCGCGGCCGGCTGATTGCAATTATCAAGTCTCCGGCTCGGCCGGCGACGGTATCCCTTGCGGACGGCCCTGGCGCTGCGGCGCTATTCGCCGAGATAGGCGGCACGCACGCGTGAGTCGGCGAGCAGTGCGGCGGAAGTATCCGCCAGCGTGATGAGGCCGCTTTCCATGACGTAGCCGCGCGAACAAACTTCCAGCGCGAGCTTGGCGTTTTGTTCGACCAGCAGGATGGTCATGCCCTCGGCGGCGACCATCCGCACGACTTCAAAAACCTTTTCCACCATCAGCGGCGCCAGGCCCATCGAGGGTTCGTCAAGCAGCAGCAGCTTCGGGCGGCCCATCAGCGCGCGGCCGATGGCGAGCATCTGCTGTTCGCCGCCGGAGAGGGTGCCGGCCACCTGCGAGGCGCGCTCCTTGAGGCGCGGCAGCAGGCTGTAGACGTGCTCCAGGTCGGCGGCGATGGCGGATGTGTCGCTGCGGTGGTAGGCGCCCATGGCGAGGTTCTCGGCGATCGTAAGACGGGCGAAAATGCCGCGGCCCTCCGGCACCAGCGCCAGCCCCTTGCCGATCAGGTCGTGGCTCGGCAGCGCATCGATGCGCTCCCTGCCATAGTGGATTTCCCCGCTGGAAGGGATCATGCGCGCCAGCGCCTTGAGTGCCGATGTCTTGCCGGCCCCGTTGGCGCCGATCAGGCAGACGATCTCGTTTTGCTCGACCGCGAAGGAAATGCCTTTCACTGCGGCAATGCCGCCGTAATGCACCTGAAGGTTCATTACGGCAAGTATGGAGGAGCCCGCTGAGTTCGACGGCTCCATGTCAGTGACTCGTCCCCAGATAGGCCTCGATGACTTTCGGGTTGGAGCGCACCGACTCGGGTACGTCCTCGGCGATCTTTTCCCCATAGTCGAGCACGGCGACGCGGTCGCAAAGACCGAGTACCAGCTTGACGTCGTGCTCGATCAGCAGCACGGTGAGTCCGTCGCGGCGCAGGCCCACGATCAGTTCGCGCAAGCCAGCGGTCTCGGTGGCATTCATGCCGGCGGCCGGTTCGTCGAGCGCCAGCAGTTTCGGTTCGGTGGCCAGTGCGCGGGCGATCTCGAGCCGCCGCTGGTCGCCATAGGACAGGTGCCGCGCCAGGTCATCGGTGCGGTCGGCGATGCCGACGTAATGCAGCAATTCGTCTGCGCGACGGCGGATCGCCGCTTCTTCGGCGCGTTCCGACCGGGTGCGCAGCATGGCTTTGATGACGCCGGAACGGGTACGTACATGGCGACCGACCATGACATTTTCCCGTGCCGTCATGTTGCCGAAGAGGCGGATATTCTGGAAGGTTCGCGCGATTCCGGCGGCGGCGACCTCATGCGGACTTTCCAGGCGCAAGGGCGAACCGAGGAACAGCACCTCGCCGCCGTCGCGTGGATAGAGGCCGGTAAACACGTTGAACAGCGTGGTCTTGCCGGCGCCGTTGGGCCCGATCAGGCCGTAGATCTCCCCGCCCCTGATGGTCAGCGAGACATCCTTCAGCGCCTGTACGCCGCCGAAGCGTTTGTCTATGCCACGGGCTTCGAGGAGGATATCGTTCATCCAAAAATCTTTTTAGCCACAGAGGACACAGAAGGCACATGGTTCGACAAGCTCACCATGATCGGTATTGATGTATTCCCGCTCATCCTGAGCCGTGAGCTTGTCGAACGGTCGAAGGACGTGTCCTCTGTGGCAAATGGGTTTTGACTTCACGCGCGGCCTTCGCTCATCTCGCGGCGGTGCCGCGTTTCGGGCCAGAGGCCGGCGGGACGGAAGCGCATGGTCAGCACCAGCGCCAGGCCGAATATCAGCATGCGCAGGACTTCCGGATCGACCAGAAGTTTGCCGAACAGGGCCATCTGCACCGGTTCCACGGTGTAGCGCAGCAGCTCGGGAACGAAGGAGAGCAGCACGGCACCGGCGATCACGCCCCAGATGTTGCCCATGCCGCCCAGCACCACCATGGCGAGGATCATGATCGATTCGTTGAGGATGAAGCTTTCCGGGCTGACGAAGGTCTGCATCGCGGCGAACATGCCGCCGGCGATGCCGCCGAAGGAGGCGCCCATGGCGAAGGCCAGCAGCTTGATGTTGCGCGTGTTGATGCCGCTGGCCTTGGCCGCGACCTCGTCCTCGCGGATCGCGACCCAGGCGCGGCCGATGCGCGAATCCTGCAGGCGGCGGTTGATGACGATTACCGCCAGCAGCACCAGCATTAGGAGATAGTAGTACTTGATCGGGCCGCTGAAGACCAGCCCGGCCAGCGTGTCGCTGTCCGCAAAACTGATCGGGCCGATCTGGAAGGAATCGATGCGGTTGATGCCTTTCGGGCCGTTGGTGATGTTGACCGGATTGGACAGGTTGTTCATCAGGATGCGCACGATTTCGCCGAAGCCCAGCGTGACGATGGCGAGGTAATCGCCGCGCAGGCGCAGGGTCGGCGCCCCGAGTATGACGCCGGCAATGCAGGCGACGGCGGCGCCGATCGGCAGGATGACCCAGAAGGGCAGGTGCAGGCCGAAATGCGGCGAGGCCAGCAGCGCATAGACGTAGGCGCCTACCGCATAGAAGGCCACATAGCCGAGGTCGAGCAGGCCGGCGAAGCCGACCACGATGTTGAGGCCCAGCGACAGCAGCACGAACAGCACGGCAAAGTTCATGATGCGCACCCAGGCCGTGCCGGCCGAGGCGAGGACGAAAGGCAGCGCGATCAGCGCGATGGCGATCAGGGCCAAGCCGATTTTTTCGCGATGGCTCATGTGCTTCAACATGCCCATCAGGCGCGCTCCGAGACCCGCTCGCCGAGCAGGCCGGAAGGACGGAACACCAGCACCAGGATCAGCATCAGGAAGGCGAACACGTCCTGGTAGTTGCTGCCGAAAAGCACGAAATGCGCGCCGTCGGCACAGCGTTCGCCCATCCAGCTTTCGGCACCGGGCCAGCGGCAGAGGTCGCTGAAATCCCCGATATAGCCTGTGCCCAGCGCTTCCACCAGGCCGAGCAGCAAGCCGCCGAGCATGGCGCCGGCGATGTTGCCGATACCGCCCAGCACGGCCGCGGAGAAGGCCTTGAGACCGAGGGTGAAGCCCATGGTGTAGTGGGCGATGCCGTAGTAGGTGCCGTACATCACCCCGGCGACGGCGCCCAGGCCGGCGCCGATGACGAAGGTGGCGGCGATCACCCGGTTGGCATTGATGCCCATCAGGCTGGCGACGTGGACGTTTTCCGCCGTGGCGCGGATGGCGATGCCGAAACGGGTGCGATAGACGAACCAGGACAGGCCCGCCATCATCGTGAAGGAAAGCAGGATGATGGTGATTTGCACGGCGCTGATCGCCGCGCCGCCGATGCTGAAGCTCGGGTTCTCGATGATCTGCGGGAAGGCCAGCGGATTGCGGCCCCAGATCAGCAGGGCGGCATGCTGCAGGATGATGGACATGCCGATGGCGGTGATCAGCGGCGCCAGGCGCGGCGCATGGCGCAGCGGACGATAGGCCGCGCGTTCAAGCAGGTAGCCGATGGTCATGCAGGCCGGAATCGCCGCCATGACGCCGGCGAGGACGATGGCCAGTGGCGGCATGCCGCTGCCGGCCAGCGAGGTGATGATGGAAAAGGCCACCATGGCGCCGATCATCACCACTTCGCCATGGGCGAAGTTGATGAGTTGAATCACGCCATAGACCATGGTGTAGCCCAACGCGACGACGGCATACACGCTGCCGGTGGTGAGGCCGTTGATGATCTGCTGCAGCAGGATGTCCATGTCGCGCGGGTATCCAAAAAAACGGGGAAGCCGCCTGTGGGCGGCCTCCCCGTTCGTTTCAGCGGATGCTTACTTTGCGGGAGCAGCAGGTGCCGGTGCTGCGGCAGGTGCTGCGGCAGGTGCAGGAGCGGCCATATTGGCGTACTCGTCCAGTGTCATCGACTTGCCGCCCTTGATGATTGCGGTCGGTGCGACCTTGCCATCCTTCAGGGTGAAGATGGTGATTTCCGCGTCCTTGCGGTCACCTTTCTCGTCGAACTGGATGTTGCCGCTGGCGCCGTCGAGATTGCTGGCAGCGAGCGCGGGCAGGTACTTGGCGGGATCGGGCGAATCGGCCTTCTGCATCGCGGCGATCAACAGTTTGGCGGCATCGTAGGTGAAGGGCGCGTAGAGGATCGGATCGACGTTGAACTTGGCCTTGTAGGCGTCGAGGAATTTCTTGCCGGAGGCCTGCACCGGAATTCCCGCCTGCGAACAAACCAGACCTTCGGCGGCCGCGCCCGCCAGCTCGGCCATCTTGTCGGTACAGGCGCCATCGCCGAAACCGAATACCGCCGTCAACTTCAGCTCGCGCGCCTGCTTCAGCAGCGGGCCGCCGGTGGCATCCATGCCGCCGTAGAACACGGCGTCGGGTTTCTTGCCCTTGATCTTGGTCAGCACGGCTTTCCAGTCGACGGTCTTGTCCGTGCCTTTTTCACGCGGCAGGACCTTGACACCCGCAGCCTTCAGGGTCTTCTCGACTTCGTTGGCGAGGCCTTCGCCATAGGCGGTGGCGTCGTCAACTACAGCCACGGTCTTGGGTTTGCTCTGCAGCAGGTAGTTGGCAACCGCCGGGCCTTGCTGGTCGTCACGGGCCACCACGCGGAACACACCCTTGAAGCCCTGCTCGGTCAACGCCGGGTTGGTGGCGGAACCGGAGATCATCGGGATGTTGGCCCCGTTGTAGATCGCCGAGGCGGGGATCGTGGTGCCGGAGTTCAGGTGGCCGACGATGCCGGCGACCTTGGCGTCGACCAGCTTCTGCGCCACGGTGTTGCCGATTTTCGGATCGGCCTGGTCATCTTCCGTCATGATTTCGAACTTGACCTTCTGGCCGCCGATGGTGATGCCTGCGGCGTTGGCTTCGTCGATGGCGAGGCGCACGCCGTTCTCGTTGTCCTTGCCCAGGTGCGCGATGCCGCCGGTGAGCGGCGCGACGCTGCCGATCTTGATCACCATCGCGGGCGCCGGGGGCGGTGCCTGGACCGGGGGCGGCGGGGGCGGCGCTTCCTTGCCGCAACCCATCATGGCGACGGCGGTGAGCACGGAAAGCGAAACGAGTTTCATGGGTGCATGCATGTCAATACTCCGTTCGGGTCAGGGGAAGAATGAATGGTAGGACAATTAATGTCTCGGTCGGCGGAATTCTTGCCTTGTGTCGCGTGCTTGTCAATGCCGTTCGAAAGCAGGGCCCGGGACTGACCGGACGCCAAAAAACAAAAGCCAGCTCTGCGACAGGCGCGGCTGGCTTTTTTGGGGTTGTTACGCTTCTTACTTGGCGCCGGCGAGAATCCACTTGATCAGTGTCTTCAGGTCTTCGTCCTTGACGGCGGCGTTCGGCGGCATCGGGATCTGACCCCAGACGCCCTTGCCGCCCTTGCGGACCTTGTCGGCCAGCATCGCTTCGTCGGCGGCCTTGTACTTCTTGGCGACGTCCTGATAGGAGGGGCCGACCAGCTTCTTGTCGACCGCGTGGCAGGCCATGCAGCCGCTCTTGGTGGCCAGGTCCTTGTTGGCGAAAGCCGGAGCCGAAGCCATTACGCCGGCAGCAACCAGCGCGGAGATCAATACTGATTTCATGTTGAATTCCTTGTTGTGTGAAAAATGGATGTGCCGAGCAAAACGCTG
This sequence comes from Sulfuritalea sp., assembly GCA_044360105.1. Classification (GTDB taxonomy): domain Bacteria; phylum Pseudomonadota; class Gammaproteobacteria; order Burkholderiales; family Rhodocyclaceae; genus Sulfuritalea. The sequence goes on along the minus strand of JBIKKY010000012.1, from coordinate 44,837 downwards.
CGAATGTTACCGGATTCCGGCCGCGCTGAAAATGTTCCACATCAAAAAATCAACTCCTCCAGATTTACTGTCGGGGCTGAGCAAGTAACGCCGCGACACACCCAGGCGTTGACGTGATCGCTTTCTGGCTTCGCCAGTGTTGCCGGCAGGCCCGGAATTCCGTTGGGCAAGGCCAGAATGATGCGGTGCGGCGCAGCACCCAATGCCCGCCGCCACTCGGTCATCTGTTCGGCTTGACCTCGCAGGACAATGATATCCGGCGGAGCGAGCGCTTCTTCAAGGGCGAGCAGCAGGCTGCCGAAGCCGCCCGGCGAGTGGCTTATCTGCGGCCAGAACAACTTCAGGGTTTTTTCGGCGGCGGCCAGATAGCGGGACTCGCCCAGCAGATGCCCCAGCCGTTGCAAGGCGAAAGCGGCGACGCCGTTGCCGGCCGGCGTGGCATTGTCGTGGCCGGTCTTGGGGCGGTGGATCAATATCTCGTGGTCGTGGGCGGTGAAAAAGAATCCGCCCGCCCGAGGATCCTCGAAGCGAGCCAGCAGGGTATCGGCCAGTTCGACGGCGAAGGCCAGGTCCTTGCTGCGGAATTCGGCCTGCATGAGTTCGAGCAGGGCGGCGAGCAGGAAGGCATGGTCGTCGAGGTAGGCATCGAGGTGGGCGCGGCCGTTACGGGCGGTCGCCAGCAAATGGCCCCCACCCCCCCGCCCCCGCTCACGCGGGGGTGACGCATGTTCGCCGCTACGCGGCTCCGGTTGATTGGCTTGCCCCGCCTTGGGGCGGCCCGGCGGCGGAGCGCCGCCCTGCCACATCGTGGCACGGATACAGTCCATCGCGCGTTGCGCCGAGACCAGCCAATCGTTCCTGCCAAAGACGCGCGCGGCGTGGGCCATGCCTTCGATCATCAGCGCGTTCCAGCTGGTCAGCACCTTGTCGTCGCAACCGGGACGGATGCGGGTTTCACGGGCGGCAAAAAGTTTTGCGCGCACGGCGGCGAGCAGGGGGATTTCCGCGTCGTCCAGCGTGCCGGCAACTTTGGCGTGCCAATGGCGATTCTCGAAATTCGGCGGGCCGTCGAAGCCCCAGCGCCGTGTCGCGAGCGCCAGCGCGCTGCGTCCCTCCGGGAACTCTTGTGGCGTGAGCAGCCGCTCGATCTCGCTGCGATCCCAGACGTAGTACTTGCCTTCCTCGCCCTCCGAGTCGGCGTCCAGCGAAGAGTAGTAGCCGCCGTCGGGCGCCTGCATCTCGCGCATGACCCAGGCGGCGGTTTCGTCGGCAACCCGGGCATAGAGGGGATCGCCGCTCTGCGCCCAGGCGTCGGCGCAAAGGGCCAGCAGCGGCGCGTTGTCGTAGAGCATTTTTTCGAAGTGGGGAATCTCCCAGCGCTCGTCGACGCTGTAGCGGCAGAAGCCGCCGCCGATCTGGTCGTAGATGCCGCCCTCGCTCATGCGTGTCAGCGTGGTCAGGGCCATCTGCCGTGACGCCTCATCACCGCGACTGAGAAGAAAGGCGAGGTCGGTCGGATGCGGAAACTTCGGCGCGCCACCGAAACCGCCGTAACGGCTGTCGAAACCGCGGGCCAAAAGCGCCTCGGCGGCGGCCAGGGGTGCAGCGTCGAAGGCGACGGCCGTTGCCGCCGGTTCGGGTACGGTGTCGGCCAGGGCTTCGCGGACTTCAGCGGCCTGGGCGGTGATGTCCGCGCGGCGGTCGCGGTAGGCTTCCGTCACGCGCTGGCAAAGGTCGGCGAAACCGGGCAGGCCGTAGCGGGGTTCCTTGGGGAAATAGGTGCCGCCAAAAAAGGGCGTGCCGTCGGGAGAGAGGAACATGGTCAGCGGCCAGCCGCCGCCGCGCCGGGTCAGCATCTGGTGCGCGGTCTGGTAGATCTGGTCGAGGTCGGGGCGCTCCTCACGGTCGACCTTGATGTTTACGAACAGGCGGTTCATCACCGCCGCCACGCCTTCGTCCTCGAAGGATTCGTGGGCCATGACATGGCACCAGTGGCAGGCCGAATAGCCTATGGAAAGCAGGATCGGCCGGTCTTCCCGGCGCGCCAGAGTGAGCGTTTGCTCATTCCAGGACTGCCAGTGCACGGGGTTGTCGGCGTGCTGCAGCAGATAGGGGGAGGTTTCGGCGGCGAGCCGGTTGGACAGGGGTAGTGACATGAAAGGTCTCGGGAAAGAGCTTGTAACTATACCCGATTAAAATAGTCAAGTATGGCATTCCGCCAGCGGCGCCATGGTGTCCGCAGCGAGCGGCGACGGATCGCAGGACGACTGCGCCGACGTAGCAAAGAGTTTTCATTCGCGACACAACCGCCCCCCTGCCATCGAATTGAATACGTCCCATCGCATTTGCGAGGCAAGCGGGATGAAGACGATGGCTGCGATAAAAGGATTTCTGGCAAAGGCGGTGAGTCCGTTGGTGATGCTCGGCGATACCCTCGACGGCCGCTTGCGTCGCTTCTGGGCATTCGCCTGCCTCAGCGCCCGGGTTGAATCCCTGGATGCTTCGGTCGTGGTTCAGGGCATGCCCGAACTGCACGGCACCGGGCGCATCCGCTTCGGCCGCAACCTGTATCTCTATCGCGAGCTTTATCTGGAAACGCGGGAGGCGGGCAGCATAGACATCGGTGACGACGTGGTCCTGTCGCGCGGCGTCCACATCGTGGCCCACGGCCGCATCGAGATCGGTAGCGGCAGCATGATCGGCGAATACGCCAGCCTGCGCGACGCCAACCATCGTTTCGGTGCGGGGCTGGCGCCGCGCGATTCCGGCTACGAGGTCCGCCCCATCCGCATCGGCCGCAACGTCTGGATCGGTCGCGGTGCGACCATCCTTCCGGGCGTGACCGTCGGCGACGGCGCCGTCATCGGCGCCAACGCCGTGGTGACGCGCGATGTCGCTGCCGCCCGCGTGGTCGGCGGCGTTCCGGCACGAGCGCTGCACCAGGGAGCCCCGGCATGAACGCGCGCAAGATCCTGCTGGTGGCCTACCAGTGCGGTCCGGGCATGGGTTCCGTGTCGCAGATCGGCTGGGAATGGTATTCCCGTCTGTGCGCAAACAATGCGGTGACGCTGGTGACGCACGTGCGCAACCGCGCTGCGCTGGAGCAGGGCGGCGCCCCGCTGAACGACAGCGAGATCATCTACATCGACACCGAGTGGTTCGCCGGCCCGCTGTACCGGCTGGCGAAACGCGTGTTCCCGCGCAGCGAGCACAGCGTGTTCCTGGTTTCATCGCTCGACTATTTCGTCTTCGATTTCGCCGCCTGGCGCCAGTTGCGCCGGCGTCTGGCGCAGGGCGCCGTGTGGAGCGTCCTGCATCGCGTCACCCCGGTAACCCTGGCGGCACCGACCTGGCTGGGCCGGCTCGGCCTGCCGACGGTGATCGGCCCCCTCAACAGCGGCCTCACCGACCCGCCGGGTTTCGCCACCATCATGAAGCAGGAATCGACCTGGCTGATCAAGGTGCGCGAACTGGGCCGCCTGGTGGACGCCGCGCTCGGTTCCTCGCGCAATGCTGCCCGCATCCTGACCGCCAGCCGCACGACCTTGCGCGCCATCGCGCCGCGTCACCACCCGCGCTGCCGCACGATGCTGGAAAACGGCGTCGAACTGTCGCGCTTCACCGCCACGCCGTGGCCGCCCCTGCCCACCGACACGCGTCCGCTGCGAGTCTTGTTTGCAGGACGCCTGGTGCCGATCAAGGGCCTCGACATGCTGCTGCAGGCAGTGGCCCGGCTGCGCGACGAGGGCGCGCAGGTAACGCTCGACGTCGTCGGCGACGGCCCGCTGCGCGAGGAATGGACCCGGCTGCGCGACCAACTGAAGCTTGCCGACAGTGTGAGCTTCCACGGCGCGCTGCCGCTCGACGGCGTGGCCGGCCACATGCAGTCCTGCCACGTCTTCTGTCTGCCCTCTGTGCGTGAATCGGGCGGCGCCGTGCTGCTGGAAGCCATGGCCAGTGCCCGCCCGGTGATTGCGCTGGATTTCGGCGGCCCCGGCGAAATCGTCACGAACGAGATCGGTGCGCTGTTGCCGCTGAAAAGTCCGGCCCAGGTCATCGATGCCCTGTGCATCACCTTGCGCGATGTCCTGCGCGATCCGCTGGCGTGGCAGCGGCGCGGGATCGCCGGCCGGCGCCAGGTCGAGGAGCGCTACAGCTGGCCGGCCAAGATTGCCGCCGCCGAGGACACCTACCGCGAAATCATTGTCGAAAGGACTTTGTCATGCTGCTGAATTCAGCCACCCTGCTGCCGCGCCTGCCCCATTTCGAGCCGGCGCTGCAGTCACCCCGCAAGCAGCCGACCGGATCGACCGAGCCGACGGCCAGCCCGCAAGCCGGCCGCGTCCGCATGGCCTACCTGGTCAGCCGTTACCCGGCCGTTTCCCACACCTTCATCCTGCGCGAAGTACTGCAACTGCGCCAGCGCGGCTTCGACATCGAGGTCGCCTCGATCAATGCACCGGACAGCGCGGAGCAGGACATGGGCGCCGAGGAGCGCGACGAAGCCGGGAGCACCTACTACGTCAAGCGCCACGGCATCCTCGGCGCCATTGCCGCTCACCTGCACGGGCTGAGCCGGCCGGTCGCGTGGTTGCGCGGCCTGCGTTTTGCCCTCGGCCTGGGCGGCTGGGACCTGCAGCGGAAGGTGTACGGACTCTTCTATTTCACCGAGGCACTGATGCTGGCGCGCTGGATGGACAGCCGCGGCATGAAACACCTGCACGTGCATTTCGCCAGCGCCGCGGCCAATGTTGCCCTGGTGCTGAAACAGTTCGCACCCGTCGGTCTGTCGCTGACCGTGCATGGTCCGGACGAGTTCTACGATGCTCCCGGCCAGTGGCTGCCGGAGAAGATCGCCGCCGCCGACTTCATCGTCTGCATCGGCGCCTACGCGCGCGGCCAGTTGATGCACCTGTCGCCGCCCAGCCAGTGGCACAAGTTCGAGATCTGCCCGCTGGGTGTCGACCCCGAGCGTTATCTACCGGTGCGGCGCACCCTCTCCGCGCGGCCCTTCACCATCCTCTGCGTTGGCCGCCTGACGCCGGCCAAGGGGCAGCGCATCCTGATCAAGGCCTGCCACAAGTTGCACCGTTCGGGCCGCACGCTGCGTCTGGTGCTGGTCGGCAGCGGCCCGGACGAAGCACAGCTCAAGTCAGCCGTCGCCGCAAACGGCCTGGAGCATGTCGTGCGCTTCACCGGCGCACTCAACCAGACCGAGGTACGCGCCTGGTACGCCCGGGCCGATGCCTTCGCCCTGGCCAGCTTTGCCGAAGGCATCCCGGTGGTGCTGATGGAAGCCATGGCCAGCGCCATTCCCTGTGTCAGCACGCGCATCACCGGCATCCCCGAGCTCATTCGCGATGGCGAGGACGGCCTGCTGGTGACCCCTTCGGACACCGACGAACTCGCTGCGGCGCTGGCCCGCCTGATGGACGATGCTCCGCTGCGCCACTATCTGGGACGCAGCGGGCGCGCCCGGGTGCAACAGAACTACAACCTGGCACGCAATGTCGAGCGTCTCGGCGGCGTCTTGGCAGCGCGGTTGGGAGCACCGGCATGATCGCCAGACTCCTGCGCCGGATGCTTGCCGCCCATGCGCTGAAGACGGGGCGCCTGCTCGGCCTCTACCGGCGCGTCTGCAAGCCCGACGGCAAGGCCTGGGGCGAAATCATCAAGCGCCACTTTGGCCTGCGGGCCATGGGCACAGGTTGTTACATCCAGATGAACGTGGCCATTACCGACCCGGCCTACGTGCGCCTGGGCAACAACGTGCACCTCACCGGCTGTACCCTGTTCTGCCACGACGGCGCGGTTTCCATGCTGAAGCAGGCCTACGGCCTGAGCCTCGACAAGGTCGGCAAGATCGACATCCGCGACAACGTCTTCGTCGGCCACCAGGCGATCATCATGCCCGGCGTCACGATCGGCCCCGATGCCATCGTGGCGGCGGGCGCCGTCGTCACCCGCGACGTGCCGCCCGGCAGCATCGTCGGTGGCGTCCCGGCACGGGTGATCGGCAGCGTTCCCGACCTGGTACGGCGCCTGCAGACCGAAACGGCGAGCCTGCCGTGGCATGGCCACCCGTTCATGCAAGCAGGCTATGCCGGACCATCCGATGCCGCGCTCGATCGCCGGCGCATCGAGCACTTCTTCGGCGCCAGTACCGCGAGCGCCGCCGAAGCGACAGCCTAGGAACCCGCCATGACCAGCCTTGCCACCCTCCTTGAGGTCGTCGCCGCCGTGTTGCTGGCGCCGACTCTTGTCGGCACCCTCTACCTCGCAGTTCTCACCCTCGCCGGCAGCCTGCCGGCGCGCCGCCGGCTTGCTGCCGCATTTCCGGGTCGCCTCGCCATCGTCGTGCCGGCACACAACGAGACCGCCGGCATTCGCCGCACCATAAACAACCTGCTTGCCATCGCGCGGACCGACGGCAATGCAGAGGTGGTGGTGGTGGCCGACAACTGCAGCGATGACACCGCCGCCATCGCCCGCGCCGCCGGCGCCCGCGTCATGGAGCGTCATGACGCGACACGGCGCGGCAAGGGCTATGCGCTTGACCACGCCTTCACCGCTCTGGCCGGAGAAGATCATGTTGCCTACATCGTCATCGATGCCGACAGCATCGCCTCGCCCGGGCTGCTGGCCGGCGTCCGCCGCCATTTCGGCGACGGCGCCCTGGCGCTGCAGGCGCGCTACACGGTGCTCAACGGCGATGCCGCACCGCGCACGCGGCTGGCCGGGATCGCTCTGGCCGCCTTCAACGTGCTGCGCCCGCGCGGACGAGACCGCCTCGGCCTGTCGGCGGGCATCCTCGGCAACGGCTTCGCCCTGCGCCGCGATGTGCTGCAGCGCGTTCCCTATACCGCGAGTTCCGTCGTCGAGGACCTCGAATACCACCTCAGGCTGGTCGCCGCCGACATCCGCGTCGCGTTCGCCGACGATTGCGAGGTCCGCGGCGAGATGCCGACCGGCGAGCAGGGCAGCCGGGTGCAGCGCGCGCGCTGGGAAGGCGGCCGCCTGCGCATGTTGGCCGAGCACGGCCCGGCGCTGGCCGGCGCCGTCCTGCGCGGTCAGGGGCGTTTCCTCGAGCCGCTGGCCGACCTGCTGCTGCTGCCGCTGGCCTACCACGCCATGTTGCTGCTGGCGGCCCTGGCGCTGCTGGCGCCGCTGGCGAGTCCCTTGGCCATCGTCGCCGGCGCCAGCCTCGGCATCGTCGTCCTGCACACCCTGGTCGCCATGCGCGTGGCCGGCCTGCCCTGGTCGCGCCTGTGGTCCCTGGCACGCGTCCCCCTTTACCTGCTGTGGAAGCTGCGCATGCTTGCCACCACCCTCGCCGGCGCCGCCCGTGGTAGCGCCTGGATCCGAACCGATCGCAGCGGTTCCTGACCCGGAGAACCCCGCCATGAATTCCAATCATTCCCCCGAAGCTTCCGTCATCATCGTTTCCTTCAACACCCGCGACATATTGCGGGCCTGTCTTGACAGCCTCTACGCAGCCATCGGCCGGCGCGTGATCGAGGTCATCGTGGTCGACAACGCCTCGCGCGACGCTTCCGCCGACATGGTCGAACGCGAATTCCCGCAGGCGCACCTGCTGCGCAGCACGACCAACCTCGGCTTCGCCGCCGCCAACAACCTCGGTTTCAAATCGGCGCAGGGCCGCTACGTGATCCTGCTCAACCCGGACGCGCAAGTGGAGGCGGATGCCTTCGCCGACGCCATCCTGCGCATGGATGCCTCGCCCGCAGTCGGCATGGCCGGCGGCCGGCTGGTGGATGGCGAGGGCCGCGACCAGCCTTCGGCTCGGCGCTTTCCTTCCCTGCTCAATGAAGCGCTGGTGATCTCCGGGCTGGCCGCGCGCTTTCCGCGCTCCCGCCTGTTCGGCCGCTTCGACCGCACCTGGGCCGATCCGGCGCAGCCGGCCGATGTCGATTGGGTGCCCGGCGCCTTCGCCATCATGCGCCACGATGCGCTGCGCGCCGTCGGCGCCTTCGACGAGCGCTTCTTCCTGTATTACGAGGAAGTCGATCTGTGCCGCCGCTTCAAGGCCGCCGGCTGGCAGATCTGGTACTGGCCGGACATCGTCATCCGTCATCTCGGCGGCGAATCCTCGAAGACGGTCGAGAACGCCGAAATCTCCTCCTCCGGCTCGCAGCTGGTCCTGTGGCGCATGCGCAGCGCGCTGCTCTACTACCGCAAGCACCATGGCCGCCTCGGCGCCTGGCTGCTGGCGCGCCTGGAAACCGGTTGGCATGCCCTGCGCCGGCTCAAGGCCGGCCTTGCCGTCCGGTCGCCCGCGGTCGCCGCCAAAGCCGCCGAGTCGCAGCGCCTGGTCGGCCTGATGCAGCGCGCCTGGCTGGAAACCCATGGCGGTGCGGTCAGCCCGCCGCGTCCCTGGTAAGCGCCGGCATGTCACAACAAGTTTGCAACAGGTTTGGACTTGCTTCGCAATCGGGTACCCCGCAGGCGTTCCAATACGCATCACGGCAACCGCAACGCGAAACCACCATGATCGAGAACCTGAAGGAAGACTGGCAGACCTACGAAGGCGACATCTGGCGCCAGGGCTTGTGGGTCATGTGGGTCTATCGCTTCGGCCAGTGGCGCTACGGCATCCGCCCCGCCTTTCTGCGCAAGCCCTTTTCGCTGCTCTACAAGATCCTGCGCACCGGCTGCCAGATGCTCACCGGGGTCGAACTGCCGTGCGAAACCCGAGTCGGTCGCCGGCTGCGCATCGAACACTTCGGCGGCATCGTCATCAGTGGCGATACCGTCATCGGCGATGATGTCGTGCTGCGCCACGGCGTCACCATCGGCCTCAAGCGCACCGGCCAGCGCGGCGCGCCGCGCATCGGCAACCGGGTCGATATCGGTGCCGGAGCCAAGATCCTCGGCGACATCGTCATCGGCGACGACGCCGTGATCGGTGCCAATGCGGTGGTCCTCAAGGACGTCCCGCCCGGAGCATTTGCCGTCGGCATTCCCGCACGAATCATCAGACAGGAGCTCAAGAAATGATCAGCATACTTTCACGCGTCGGCACCTCTGCCAGGCGCATGTCCGTGGCAGCAAGTGCCATGACGGCCTCCGGGTTCCCCGGTGACGGCGTGGCTGCGGTCGCCGAGGCCGGCGAACCTTCCTGGCAGATTGTCCGCGACCGGGACCAGATCGTGCATGTACTTCGCCACTTCCTTGAAACGGGCCAGGAAGTAACTTTGGGCGACAGGGACCGCAAACATCTGGTGCGCGGCAGGATTGTGGCCATGGTCGGGTCGCATCCCGGCCATGTGCTGATAGAGGCGACGGCAGACAAGGCCGCCGCGGCCGCCATGCTTCGGGATGGAGGCGTCAATCTCGCGAGCCGGTTCCTGGACCTGCCGACGGTTTTTCCGGTAATGCTTTTCGATGCGGATGCCATCGGCGGCAAATCACTTTACCGCGCATCGCTGCCGGAGTGGATGCTGTTTTCCGAGTTGCGCGACTCGCTGCGGATTGCGCCGCCGGCGGGGGAACCGATACAGGCGATAGTCGGTGGTACCACCGGGACAACTCGCGAGGGGGATGTCGTTGATCTTGGCGAGGGTGGCGTGGGTTTGCTGTTGCCACGGCGACCGGATGACCGGCTGTCAGCGGGCCAACGCTGGTCAAAGGTGAGCTTGCGCAGTCATGATGGCGAAATCGTCCTGGTGGATCTGGAGCTGCGTCATGTGAGCCTCGCCCAGGGAAACAGGTGGCGGATCGGTGCCTCGATCGAAGCGGCGAGCGAGCCGGACCGGCAGCGCCTGCACCGGCTGATCATCCGCCACCAGCGGCTCTTTGCGGACTAGGCCATGGTTCCCCGCATCATCCATTTCATCTACGTCGGGGGGCGGCCCTTCTCCTTCATCCACTTCCTCGCGGTATTCACGGCGTGGAAAGTCAATCGGCCGGACCGCATCTATTTCCACCACACCGAGCAGCCGACCGGGCAATGGTGGGAGAAGGCGCGCCAGTTCCTCACCCTGCACCGGGTGGAACCCGTGCGCGAGATCCACGGCAACCCGATCACCTATCCGGCGCACATGGCCGACGTCATACGCCTCGAAATGCTGCAACGCTTCGGCGGCATCTATCTCGACCTCGACATCGTTTCCTTGCGGCCCTTCGACCCGCTGCTGCAGCACGATTTCGTCATGGGCATGGAGCCGGGCACCGGCCTGTGCAATGCCGTCATCCTCGCCCGCGGCGACGCGGAGTTCCTGCAGATGTGGCGCGAGCAGTACCGCAGCTTCGACGGCAGCCGCTGGAATCATCACTCGGTGGTGTTGCCCTGGCAAATGGCGCAGGCGCATCCGCAACTGATCCACGTCGCCGACAAGTACGCCTTCTTCTACCCGACGCACAACGATCCCGTGCATCGCTACCTGTGGGGCGAGCAGCCGACGCTGCGCGAGCGGGCGATGCGGCTGGCGAAGAACCTGCTGCGCCTCGCGGCCGAGCCCTTCGGCGGCCGGCGCGATGCCATCCGCCAGGCTTACTACCGCACCTTCCACGCCCTGCGCGGGCGCGAGTGGCACTACCGGCGCGCCTGCCAGTCGTATTGCCTGCACCTGTGGGAAGGCCTGTGGGGCGAGCCTTACCTGAAGGCCGTCACTCCGGACTACCTGCGCAACTCTTCATCCAATTTCGCCCGCCTGCTGCGCGATGTGCTGAGCGCGGCCGAAATCGATGCCATGGAGGCGCCCGGCACGATGTCCGTACCGGCGCTTTTGCCAACCGCTCAGGCGGAGGTTTTGCCCTGCTTCGCGGGTTTGGCCGCCGTCTCGCCAGCGCCGACTTTCTCGATGCGATAGCCCCAGCCGTACACCGGAATGATCTGCCAGCCGCGCTCCGGACCGATGCCTAGCTTGCGGCGGATGCGGCTGACATGGGTGTCCACGGTGCGGGTGTCGACGTTGGCGTTCAGGCCCCAGAGCTTTTCCAGCAGATGCACGCGCGAAAGCAGCTTGCCAGGGCTCTGGAACATGTAGCAGGCGAGTTCGAACTCCTTCTGTGTCAGTTCCACGGGTGTGCCGTCGATCGCGATGCTGCGCCTTTCCTGGTCCACCTCGTAGGCGCCGAACTTGAGCAGCGGCGGCGCCTTGGAGCGCCGCGACAGCGATTCGATGCGCGCCAGCAGTTCGTGGAATTTGGGCGGCTTGACCACGTAATCGTCGGCGCCGGCGCGCAGCGCGGTGACCACGTCCACCTCGCTGTCGCGCGAGGTGATGAAAATCACCGGGAGTTCCCAGCCCAGATTCTCGCGCACCCACTTCAGCACCGCCTCGCCGCTGCTCTCCGGCAGCATCCAGTCGAGCAACAGCAGGTCGAAGCGCTCCTTTTGCAGGGCTTCGATGAAGCTGCGCGCCGAGCCGTGGCACTGGCAGCTGTGCGGCGGCGTACCGAACCAGAGTTTGTACAACTCCTGCTGTGCCGCATCGTCTTCGAGAATGCCGATATACATGTCGTGTCCTGTTGCGGATGCCGAAAGCGTACGGGCCGCCTCGCCGGACGAGGCCTTCAAGCGTGGAATCATACCCCGAAGCGGCGCGCCGGAAGGCGGCGGCGCGGCAGGGCGGGCCGCCGGATGGGGCCGGATTGGGTCGGATGGAGCCGAATGCGGCCGGTGCGAATACTCCTTTTCAAACAGTTTGCAGTTCCGACACATCCGGCTGCCGGGGTTTGCTGAAATGCGCAGCATACAAACAGCCGGGTTACACAAGCGCCATGAGCAACGCCACTTCCATCAACGACCAGCAATTGCGCCGCCTCGAACAACGCCTGACACCCTCGGTGCGGCGCGCGGCGATGAATGCCGCCGTGCGCCTGGCCTGGCGCCTTTCGCACCGCGCCGGCGGGGCGGCCAAGCGCGCGTTTGACATCCTCGTCGCCTGCGCCGTGCTGATCCCGGCGCTGCCGGTCATGGGCCTGGCGGCGATCCTGATCAAGCTCACCGATCACGGCCCGGTGCTGTTCTGGCAGACCCGGGTCGGCAAGTGGGGGCGGGTCTTCCGCTTTCCCAAGTTCCGCTCCATGGTGGTCAATGCCGAGGCGCTGCAGCAGCAGATCATGGGCGCCAACCAGCACGGCGACGGCATCACCTTCAAGATCAAGCGCGACCCGCGCATCACCTGGATCGGCCGCATCCTGCGCAAGACCAGCATCGACGAACTGCCGCAACTCTGGTGCGTGCTGCGCGGCGACATGTCGCTGGTCGGCCCGCGCCCCGCACTGGAAAAGGAAGTGGCACGCTACAGCCTCGCCGACCGCCGCCGCCTCGATGCCATCCCCGGCCTGACCTGCATCTGGCAGGTGTCCGGGCGCTCGGAGATTCCCTTCCCGCAGCAGGTGGAACTGGACGCCGAATACATCGGCAAGCAAAGCCTGCGCGAGGACTTCAAGCTCCTGCTGCTGACGATACCGGCGGTCATCACCGGCCGCGGTGCCTACTGAGGCTTCGATGATGAACCCATCCTTTCCCGCCAGCCTCGACATTCGCGGCATCCGCCTGCTCAACCTCGCCATGGACGAAGCCCTCGCCGCCATCGACGCCGCCCTCGCGGCGCGGCAGCCGACACGGATCAGCTTCGTCAATGCCGACTGCGTCAACATCGCGGCCGGCGATGCCTCCTACAGGGAAGCCCTGGCAGGCACCGACTGGGTGTTCATCGACGGCATCGGCATGCGCATCGCCGGCAGGATCATGGACCAGCCGGTACGCGACAACGTGAATGGCACGGATCTGTTTCCGCGCCTGTGCGAAGCCCTGGCGCAACAGGGCAAGCGCCTGTTTCTGTATGGCGCGCAGCCCGGCGTCGCGGCGGCTGCCGCCGGGTGGGCGCAGGCGCGCTTTCCCGCGCTGCAGATCGCCGGCACGCTGCACGGCTACCAGCCGGCAGGGGCCGAAGCCGAAACCATCGCCGCCATCCACGCCAGCGGAGCCGACGTGGTCCTCGTCGCCTTGGGCGCACCCGCCCAGGAAGCCTGGATCGCGCGCAACCTGGAGCAAACCGGTGCCACCGTGGCGATCGGCGTCGGCGGCCTGTTCGACTACTACTCCGGCCGCATTCCGCGTGCGCCCCTGTGGATGCGCCGGCTTGGTCTCGAATGGCTGTTCCGCCTGATCCAGGAGCCGCGCCGTCTTTGGCGGCGCTACGTCGTCGGCAACGTCGTCTTTCTGTGCCGCATCGGCACCGACCGGCTGCGGGCCGCTATTCCGGTACCACGACCGGACAAAATTGTGTCACGGAGGAAATCATGACGCACCCTAACCCATCCCCGGATCGCGCGGATGTCGCCATCCTGCTCGCGACCTCGCAATCCACGACTGCGGACGATGCCGGATTCGGCCTTCCCGCCATGCTGCTGCCGCTGCAGGGCCGGTCCTTCCTGCAGCGCGCCGTCGAGCATCTGGCGCACGCCGGTTGCCGCCAGCTCCACGTCGCGGTCGGCGATGCGGCCGCGCCGGTGCGGGAACTGCTGCAGGACGGCGGACGCTGGGGCTGTCGCATCAGCTACCACTACCTGAATGCCGACGAATCGCTGGCGCGCTTCGTGCGCCGGCTTGACCTTGAACCACGGCGCCGCTACTGGCTGGCCGACGCGACCCAGCTTCCGGTCGCGCCCCTGACGATGATTGAATCGACCGGCGAAGAAGTGGCCGCCGGCCGCCCGCTGTGCTGGAGCGATGGATCGCAGCCCCGCTGGACGGGCTGGGGAGTCTTTTCCCGGGAGTGGCTGCTGGCCTGTGACGAACCGGCCGCGGGATCGCAACTGGATCGACGCGTGCTGCGCGACGCAAGGCTTGCAGCGCGGCTTGAGGCGCAGCCCCTCGCCGCGGCCACCCTGGGCGAACTGCTCGCCAGCAACCGGCGCCTGTTGGCGGACGCGGCGGCGGCATCCTTCGCCGGGCGCGGCAGCGAGATCCATCCGTCGGCGCAGATCATCGCTCCGGTGCATATCGGCGCGGGAGTGAAGGTGGCCGCCGGCGCGGTGATCGGGCCGAACGTGTCCATCGAATCCGGCAGCTTCATCGATCGCGGTGCGCATCTGAGCAACAGCCTGGTATTGCCCGACACCTATGTCGGCGAAGACCTCGATTTGCATGGCATCATCACGAATGGCAGTCTTCTGGCCAACATTCCCTTGAACACCGTCACCGAGATATCGGATCCGAACCTGCTGACCGGACTGCCGCGCCAGCGCTTGGCGGACTTGCCGGGACAGCGCGCCCTGGCCCGGGCCCTGCGCCTGGCCCTGCTGCCGGTGCATTGGCTGGCACGCTGGCAGACACGCCATCAGCGTGAAGACAGCGGCCTTCCCACAACCATTCCCTTCCCCTACGCCGGCCGCACCGAGCCGGGCCGCCTGCTGGTTGCCGTGACCCTGCCGGCAGCCCCGTCGGCCAGGGAGCCGCGCGACTGGGCTGCGCATTTCTGCCGCAGCTTCTACCCGGGCCTGCGCGAAGTGATTGCCGGCCGCCTGCAGCTTGTCGGCCCGGCGCTGCGCAGCCATGGCGAGGTGAGCCGCCTGCCGCCGCAGTGGCGCCGGCTTTATGCCGCGAACCGCTGCGGCCTCCTGAACGAAGCACTGTTGCAGGATATGGACGCATCCGACTTCGACGACCAGTTCGCCGGCGACGTGATCGCCTGCGCAACGCAGGGCGACCTGCGCAGCACATGGAAGTTGTTGTCCCTCTATCTGGGCCGGGTGCTGCGCAACTTGCGCAACACCCGCCCGAACCCCGCATCAAACCCGATTGCCGCTGTGCCATCCGGTGCAGCGGATTAAACCCGCAATACATCATCAATCCATCTGACAGGAGAACACCATGCAACTCGACATCGAAAAAATTCCCGAAGGCAAGGGCGCCATCATCATCGTCCAGAGCGAGAACCTGGATGCCGGCAACGTCAAGACCTTCAAGGAGGCGCTTCAACCACAGCTGACAAGCTTCGACAACGTGTTGCTCGACATGAGCCGGCTGACCTTCATCGACAGTTCCGGGCTGGGCGCCCTGTTGTCCTGCCTGCGCACCATGAACGGCAAGAAGGGACAGCTCAAGCTGTTCGCCATGGCCAAGCCGGTGCAGGCCCTGTTCGAACTCGTTCGCATGCACCGCATTTTCTCCATCTACAATACCCGTGAAGAAGCGCTGGCCGCGCTGTGAGCGTCCCGGCAGCACGTAAAGGAAAGGGCAGCATCATGGCAGCCGATGGGGATTCAGGCAGGAAGGCGGTTCTCGTCGTCGGCGGTGCCGGCTACATAGGCTCGCACATGGTCAAGGCGCTGCTCGAAGGCGGTTACGACACCACCATCTTCGACAACCTTTCCTCCGGACATCGCGATGCCGTGCTCGGCGGCCGTTTCGTGCAGGGCGACCTGGCCGACACGGTGGCCCTCGATGCCCTGTTCGCCGCCGGACACTTCGACGCGGTGATGAATTTCGCCGGCAGCATCCAGGTCGGCGAATCCGTACAAAAGCCCGGCTTGTACTACCGCAACAACGTCGCCAATACCGTCAACCTGCTCGAGGCCATGGTCCGCCACGAGGTGCGCCATCTGGTGTTTTCCTCGACGGCCGCCATTTTCGGAGAGCCGGCTTATGTGCCGATCGACGAAAAGCATCCGGCACAGCCGGTGAATCCTTACGGCCGCGGCAAGCTGATGGTGGAGCAGATGCTGGCCGACTTCGACCATGCCCACGGACTCAAGAGCGCCTGCCTGCGTTATTTCAACGCGGCGGGGGCCGATCCCGCGGGCCGCATCGGCGAGCGCCACGAACCGGAAACCCACCTGATCCCGATTGCATTGGAAGTGGCGCTGGGCAAGCGGGCGCAGCTGTCGGTCTATGGCGACGACTACGACACGCCGGACGGCACCTGCATCCGCGACTACATCCATGTCGATGATCTTTGCCAGGCCCACCTGCTCGCCCTCGAAACCCTGCAGCGAACCGGGCAGAGTCTGGCGGTCAACCTCGGCAACGGCCAGGGCTTCTCTGTACGCGAAGTCATCGACACCGTGCGCTCCGTCACCGGGCGCGCCGTTCCGGTCAGGATCGAGGCGCGGCGGGCCGGCGACCCGGCGCGACTGATCGCCGATAGCGGGCAGGCACGGCATCAGCTCGGTTGGGTACCCCGCTACCCCGAGCTGGGCGATATTGTCCGGCATGCTTGGCAACACGCCTTGGGGCGTGCCGAGCCGGTTCAGCCCATGCAGGCAGCCTGAGGGGAAGATGGCACCGCCACGCAATAACTTCCGACCGACGAAAGGCATCCGGGGAACCGGTTGCAGGGAAAGAGATAATGTCGGCAGCTGTCCGCTGCATCGCAACAGCCGCTTGGGTCGCAGAATTGCGGCCAGGTAAAGGATTTCGATTCGTCATTTTCAAGGCGCGACAATGAACATAAGGTTTCCCGGCAGGATCTTCACGCTCATCGCAGGCCTTTTCGGACTGTTTTTATTTTCACCCGTCGGTGCGCAAATGGGAGAGGGCTACAAGTTCTCGCCGGTGAATCAATACGGCATCAACCTGACAGCCGGCTACTGGAATCCGATTCTCAATTACGTGTCGCAGAAGAGCGGCGTGAAGCTCACGCTGAAGATTGGCAGGACGTCGGCGGACACCACGAGTTTTGTTCTCGCCAAGGAAGTGGACTTTGCATTTACCAATCACCTGTTCAGTCCGGAGCGGCAGCAGCTCGGCTGGAAGGTATTCGCCCGGCGCAAAACACCGCCGCTCCATGCGCAACTGATCGTCGCCGCCGACTCCCCGGTTACCGACATCTCCCAGCTCGCCGG
This sequence comes from Sulfuritalea sp., assembly GCA_044360105.1. GTDB lineage: Bacteria > Pseudomonadota > Gammaproteobacteria > Burkholderiales > Rhodocyclaceae > Sulfuritalea. The sequence goes on along the minus strand of JBIKKY010000012.1, from coordinate 28,016 downwards.
ACAGGATGTGGCTTTTGCCGGACCGGAAGCCCTCGTCGCCTACAAAATGCCCTATGCACACCTGCTGTCCAAAGGCATCGACGTCAAGGTGATCTTCGGCGGCAACATGGATGGCGCGCTGGAGCAACTCTTCAGCGGCAAGGTCAAGGCCGTTGGCGCCAATTCGCAACTGGTCGAGGGCTTTGCGCGCAGGGAGAAAAAGGCCTACCGTGTGTTGTGGAGTTCCGAGCCGGTGCACGACCTCGCGCTGATGGTTTCGCCGACGGTGCCGGCAAAGGATGCGAAGGCCGTCGCCGATGCCTTTGTCGGGATGGCGCGGGATCCGAAAGGACTGGCTGTCATCCGGGAAGCGTCAAGGCAGGTCGAACTGCCGGACGATGCCGTGTTCATTGCATCGGATGGCAGCGAGTACGGCGCATACCTCAACTTCTTCAAGACCGCTCCGGCGCATCTGCGCTGAACCCGGCATGAGTCTTATCGCCCGCTGCTTCCCCCGATCGCTCGCCAGCCGGATCTTTGCGCTTTATTCGGTAAGCCTGTTTGCGATCACGTTCGCCTGCCTCGGGCTTTTCTACTATCAGCAGTTCACCCAGGCGATCGACGACGCCTACGAATCGACCAGCATCCTCGCCGATGTCCTGACGCCGACCTTGTCCGACAGCGCCGTGATCGGCGATTACGACACCGTCAGGCGCACCCTGGCGAAAGCCGCCGTCGGCCCGTACCTCGCGTCGGCGGAGTTCATCGATTTATCCGGCGGCCGGGTGCGCGCCGAAAACAGCCTGCGGAACATGGTCAAGCCGCCGGACTGGATCGGCGCACAGGTTGCCGGGCGCCTGTATCCGATCAACCGCATCATTCTGGTGGGCGGCAAGGACTATGGCGTGTTCCGCCTGAACTTTTCGCCCGAGTCGATAGCCGGCGAGGTCTGGACCGTCACCAAGATTTCGCTGCTTTTCGCGGCATTCTGCCTGCTGCCCGGGCACCTGCTGATCTGGGTGCCGCTGCGCCGCATGGTGGAAGACCTGAAGGTCACCGCACGATTTGCCGGCGAACTCCCCAGCCACCTCGGCGGCATGGTCGCGATCGACAGTTCCGTCAGCGAAACGCGGGACCTGGTGGCGGCCTTGAACCGCGTTTCGCAGGAGCTGACGGCCCAGCACCAGGCCCTGGTCGATAGCGAAGGCCGCAAGAGCGCGATCATGGAGGCCGCGCTCGACTGCCTCATCACCATTGATGATGCGGGTGCGATCGTGGACTTCAACGCGGCAGCCGAACGCACCTTCGGTTTTCTCGCCGCGGAGGTTCGCGGCCGGACCCTTTCCGAAACCATCATTCCAACCGAACACCGCGCTGCCCACGAGCGTGGCATGAAGCTGTACCTGGCCACCGGCAGCGGCCCAATCCTGAAGCAGCGCATCGAGATCACGGCGATCCGCCGCAGCGGTTACCAATTCCCGATTGAAATAGCCGTTGTCCCCTTCGAGGCCGAGGGCCGCACCTACTTTGCCGGTTTCATTCGAGACATTACGGAACGCAAGGCCCTCGAGGCAGAGCAGGTGCGCGTCAATGGCCTCCTCAGCCAGTCCCTGCGCGAACTCGAGTATCAGAAATTCGCGCTGGACCAGCACTCGATCGTCAGCATCGCCGACGCGACGGGGGCAATCACCTACGCCAACGAGAAGTTCTTCGAGATTTCTGGCTACAGCCGCCACGAACTGCTGGGACAGAATCACCGCATGGTCAGGTCGGCAGTGCATTCCCCCGCCTTCTATCGCGAGCTTTGGGAAACCATTTCTTCGGGCAAGGTCTGGCACGGACAGATCGCCAACCGCAACAAGAACGGAAACCTCTACTGGGTGGCTGCGACCATCGTGCCCTGGCTCGACGCCGCCGGCCTGCCCTACCAGTACGTGGCCATCCGCACCGACATCACCGCGCAGAAGCGCATCGAGCACGACCTCGCCGATGCGCGTCGCCGCGAACTGGAGACGGGCAGCGAGATCCAGCGCTCGCTGCTGCTCGGCGATTTTCCCGAGGGCATACACGGCGCCCGCCTGGCAACCTATACCGAATCGTCGCAGGGCATCGACGGCGACTTTTTCGCCGTCACGCGCTTCCGGCCCGATTGCTTCGAACTCCTGGTCGGCGACGTGATGGGGAAGGGCGTTCCGGCCGCGCTGATCGGCGCCGGCGTCAAGAGCAGTTACAACAAGGTGCTCGCCGAGCTTTTCGCGCAGCGTGCCGACGAACACCAGTTGCCGGCGCCGGCAGAGATCATCAATGCGCTGCACCACAACCTGACGCCGCGCCTGATCGAGCTCAGTTCCTTCGTCACCCTCGCCCTGTACCGCTTCGACATTGCCGCTGGCACCCTGTGTGTCGTCAATGCCGGGCACACCCCCGGGCTGCTGGCGCGCGGTGCGGACGGCGGCATCCTGCGGGTCGTGGGCGACAACCTGCCCATCGGTGTGATCGAGGACGAGGTTTATTCGCAACAGAGCCTTGCGGTCGTGCCCGGCGACGCGCTCCTGGTCTATTCGGACGGCATCACAGAGTCGTTCAACGGGCAGCGCGAGGAATTCGGCCTTGCGCGCCTTTGCTCGATTTTCGGCGCCGGTCACGCCGTTTCCCTGCCGCCGAGTTCCCTACTGCAGTCGATGCGGCAGCAGGTGCGGCATTTCGTCGGCAGCGAGATCCTCGACGACGACCAGACCGCGATCATGGTCGAGGTGCTTCCTGGCCGCATTCCACCGCGCCGCGGCATGGAGCAGTGGGTCGATCCCAGCCTGCTGATACTTCCCTGGCGCCTCGATGGGTTGGGCGCGCTGCGCGCCCGAATCGCCGAAACGGCCGGGCATCTGGCAGAGGATGAAGTGCAGGCGCTCATCCTGGCCAGCTTCGAGGCGGCAACCAACATCCTGCGCCACGCAGAGCCCTATTTCAGCGACGCCACCATCGCCTGCCGGCTGACACGGCGGCCCGACGAGTATTCCGTCGAACTGATCTACCCCGGCCCCGACTTTTCGCCGCCCGTCGACCCGCAGCCCGATTTCAGCGGCAACAGCGATGGCGGCTTCGGCCTCTACATCATCAACAATTGCGTCGATGCCGTCGAGTACGCCAGTCCGATGCCAGGCGTCAGCAGCATCCGCCTGATCAAGCGCACGGCCCGCGACCGCGGCGCCGCCACATCCTCATGAGCAGCGGGGAAGAGTTGCAAAAGTCGGCGCTGGCGGCACGGCGCGCCATCGATGCCTTGTTCGCGCAACTCGACGCGCCGGGCGGCGCCCTGCCTGACGAAACGCTCAGGCGGGAACTTGCCCGTGCCGCGCAAGGTTTGCTGTCTCGCCTCGGTAGCGGCGAGGCAGTCCCGCCGCGGGCATCAGACCAGGCAGCACGCGTTTATTTTGACTACGCCCTGACCGGGATACTCGAGACCGACCGCGACTGGCGGGTGCTGCGCGCCAATCCTGCGGCTGCCAGCATCACCGGGCGAGACGTCAAGGTGCTTTGCGGAAGCCGGTTGCAGGAACTTGCGGGCCCCGCGTCCGTGGCCAGGCTGGAGCGTCACTTGAACCTGCTGCGCGAGCAGGGCATCAGTCAGGCCGAGCTTCGGGTTGCGCGCAGCGACGGAAGAGAGATCGTGATCGAACTCGCCTCGATCCAGGTCGACGACGACCACTACGGCCACGTCTTCGACGACGTCACGGAACAGCGCCAGGCGACGGCGGAGATCGAGCGGGCGCGCATTGCGGCCGAGGAGTCGAACCGTGCCAAGAGCGATTTTCTGGCCAATGTCAGCCACGAACTGCGCACGCCGATGAACGGCATCATCGGGCTGAGCCAGTTGGTCCTGCTCACCGAGCTCGATGCGCGGCAGCGCGATTTCATTGGCAAGATCGCCCGTTCCGGACAAAATCTGCTGCGCATCATCAATGACCTGCTCGATGCCGCCAGGCTCGAATCCGGCCGCATGGAGTTCGAGCACGAACCCTTTTTGCTGGCGGAACTGCTCGATGAACTCGCAGCCATCCGCAGCCAGGTTCCCGCCGGCACACCGCTGGAGCTGGGCTTTCACCTTGCTCCCGAAGTGCCTGCCTGCCTCTTGGGTGACCGCCTGCGCCTCGGCCAGTGCCTGACCAACCTCTTGGGCAACGCCATCAAGTTCACTGCGGCGGGCCGCGTCGACCTGCATGTCGATGTGACCGGAGACAACGACGCGCCGACGCTGCGCCTGTGCGTGGCCGACACCGGCATCGGCATTCCGGCCGAGGCCTTGGCGCGCCTGTTTGCGCCCTTCAGCCAGGCCGATGCCGCGACGGCGCGGCGCTATGGCGGCAGCGGGCTCGGATTGCACATCTCGCGCGAACTCGCGCGCGGCATGGGCGGCGACCTGCAGGCGGAAAGCAGCGTCGGCAGCGGCAGCCGCTTTACTCTGACGCTGCCGCTGCATGCGGCGGACGCAGCCGGTGCGAAGACGCCGGATGCCGCCGCGGCATCCGATGTGCCTCGGGAATTTCGCGGCCGCCGCATCCTGGTCGCCGAGGACGATCGCGTCAATCAGCTGGTCATCACGCAATGGCTTGCGCGGGCGGGAATCGCCACGACCGTCGCGCAAAACGGGCAGGAGGTGCTCGAGCAGGTCGCGGCGGCGGCGCCCGACCTTTTGCTGATGGACGTGCAGATGCCGGGGATGGACGGCCTGGAAGCCACGCGCCGTTTGCGGAGTCTCGGATACGATCTTCCGATCATCGGCTTCTCGGCCGGCGTGAGCCGTGCCGAGCAGGACGCCTGCATGGCTGCCGGGATGCACGACTTCATCGCCAAGCCGATCGATGTCGATGAATTGTGGGGCTGCCTGACGCGCTGGCTGCATCCTGTCGAAGGGGCCGACGCGAAGCCGGACGAGGATACGGTCGAAGCCCGCTTCCTTCATGACGGGGAGGCGCTTGCCCGCGCCAGGACGGTTTTTTTCGAAGACCACGGCGACGATGCGGTGCGGCTGCGGGCTCTCTGCGCCGGCGGCGACACGGCGGCGATCGGGCGCCTGGCGCATGGCCTGAAGGGCGCGGCGGCAACCCTCGGGCTCAATGAGCTGGCCGCAATGGCGCAGGAGTTGGAAGCCGGCGCCGGCGGGCCGGAGCGGGCCGGCGTGTTGATCGACGCGATCGACAGGCTGCTGGCAGCCTTCAAGGTGGAATTCCAGGACCGCTAAGGCGCTTCCTCCCCCGCCAGTGACGTTGCGGGGCTGTTTTCGAAGAGTTTGCAGTTCGTTCACATCCCCCATGGGCCCCCCGTGTGTAATGCGCTCACTCGCAAAGCACAAGGAAGCCACCATGAAAGCACTGATCCTCGCCGCCGGCCGCGGCACCCGCGTCCGCCCGCTGACCGACAGCATGCCGAAGCCGATGATCCCCATCATCAACAAGCCGGTGATGGCCTTCCTGGTCGAGCACCTGCGCCGCTTCCGCATCCGCCAGATCATGGTCAATACCAGCTACCTGAGCCCGCAGATCGAAGCCTATTTCGGCGACGGCGCGCGCTACGACGTGGACATGGCCTACTCCTTCGAGGGTCGCGAGGAAAACGGCCGGCTGATCGACGAGCCGCTCGGCTCGGCCGGCGCCATCCGCAAGATCCAGGACCATTCCGGCTTTTTCGACGAAACCTTCATCGTCCTCTGCGGCGATGCGGTGATCGACTTCGACATTTCCGAACTGCTGCATTTCCATCGCCGCAAGGGCGGCCTGGCGACCATCGCCCTGCTCGAAGTGGCACGCGACCAGGTATCGAGCTACGGCGTCGCGGTGCAGGACGGCGAAGGCCGCATCACCGAGTTTCAGGAAAAGCCCAGCCCCGAGGAAGCGAAAAGCTGCACCATCAACACCGGCATCTACATCTTCGAACCGGAGATCCTGCAGCACATTCCCCCCGGCGGGCCGTTCGACATCGGTAGCCAGCTGTTCCCCGAGCTGGCGCGCGCCGGCCAGCTCTACGGCATGACCGCCAGCGTGCCCTGGCAGTGGCTCGACATCGGCCGCATGCCCGACTTCCACGAAGTCAGCATGAGCGCCATGCGCGGCGACATCAACGGCTTCCGCATTCCGGGCAAGGAGGTGCGCCCCGGCGTCTGGACGGGCGTCAACGTCAAGGCCGACCTCGACCGTTGCCGCGTCGTGCCGCCGGTGTATATCGGCGGCAGCGCCGAAATCCAGCCCGGCGCAACCCTGATCGGTCCGGTGGTCATCGGTGCCGGCGCCGTCATCGAAGCCGGCGCCCACATCGAGCAAAGCGTGGTCACCGAGCACACGCGGGTCGGCGGCGGCACCTACTGCCGCGGCAAGATCGTCGGCAGCAACTACTGCGCTTCCGCCGACGGCACCGTGCTCGACGGCAGCCACACCGACACCGCCTGGATGTTCGGCGATGCGCGCAGCGACGAAGAAGTCCTCAACCGGACGCAGGAAGAAATCCTCGGCTACGCGCTGCTGCGCGCGGCCTGAGCGGAGAGCCAAGCCCATGTCCGAATCCACCACCGCCAGCCTGCCCGGCCGCGGCATCAAGCCCCTGGTCAGCCTGCTCGCCCATCCGCGGCTGGCACTGGCGGTCTTCCTCATGGTCCTGCTGGCGGGGATTCCGGTGATTTTCATCAAGGGCCAGTCCCTGTATGCCACCACCGCCACCGTGCAGGTGGCGCCGCGCTACATGAAGAACCTGCGCGACGACGGCGAGCTAAGCTTCCCCTCGAACACGCAGTACCGCGAGTTCCTCGAGCACCAGACGCGCAGCGTGCTGCGCTACGACATCGTCCAGGATGCGCTGCACAGCCTTGGCGACAAGGCCGCCGTCTGGCGCCTGCCGGCGGAAAGCGAGCGCCAGGCGATCGAGCGCCTGCGTGCGCAGATGTCGGTGCGCACCGTGCCGGACACCTACATGATCGAGATCTCCCTGCAAAGCCCGAAGCAGGAAGGCCTTGCCGACCTGGTCAACGCCGTCGTCACGGCCTACGTCGCGCGCATGAAGACCGAGCGCATCTATGGCGCCGATGTGCGCCAGCGCAATGTCGAAGGACGCGAGGCCGAACTGCTGCGCCGTGTCGAGGAAAAGACCGCGAAGCGCACCGAGTTGGCGCTGCAACTGGGCGTCGCCAGCTTCGACGAGAAAGTGGAAAACCCCTATGACCGCGTTCTCAACGCGCAGCGTACGGCGCTGGCCGAGGCGCGCCACAAGCGCTTCGACGCCGAGTCCAAGCTGCAGGCCTTCCAGAAGCGCGGCGAGACTGACATCACCACGCGCTCGGTTCAGGAGGCGGTGCTGATCGATCCGGGCCTGGCCAACCTCAAGTCGAACCTCTACAAGCGTCGCGCCGAACTGCTGACCACGCTCTCCGGCCTCACCCCCCAGCACCCCGCCTACCGCGAACTGAACGAGGAAATGAAGCGCATCGAGACGGAAATCGAAACCCAGATCGGCTCCCTGACGAAGATGGTCTCCGGCAGCGTAATGGCGCGCTACCTGACCACCGTCGACCAGGCGCGCCAGGTGGAAGCGGAGCTCGGCCGCGACTTTGCCGAACAGGAAAAGAAGGGCGCGCGCTTCGCCAGCCTGTTCGACCAGGCGATGACGCTGACCCACGACCTCGAGCAGGACCGCAAGGAGCTCAATCTGCTGCGCGAGCGCCTCAACGAGTTCGCCGCCGAGGAAAACTCCTTCGGCTTCGTGCGCCTCGTGACGCCAGCCCTGCCGCCCGAACTGCCCTTCGGTCCGGGCAAGAAGAAGCTGCTCTTGATGGTGCTGGTTGCGGCGCTCGGCGCCGGTCTGTTGGCGCCGGTTGCCCGCGACCTGCTGGATCGCCACATATATACGGTGAATGACGTCGAGCGCGTGCTGGGCATCCCCGCCCTGGGCTGGATGGTGGAAGACGCCGACGGGCCCACCGCGATGTTCGGCGAGGACCTGATGCGGCGCATGGCCGGCAGCCTGATCCGCGAACAGGCCGAGAACGGCACCCACGTATTCGCCTTTTCCGCAGTCAAGCCCGGCGCCGGTTCCAGCGAAATGGTCCTCGCGCTGGCGCGCACCCTGACGGCGCTGGGTTATCCGGCGCTGGCAATCGAGGCCAATGCCTTCAAGCCGGATGCCCGCATGCGGACCGGTGCGGCGGACATGCCCGGTCTGGTGCAGTGCCTCGCCGGCGAGGCCGCCGTGGCGGAGTGCATCATCCCGGCTGCGGGCGATCTGCCGGCACGGGTCTGGGTCGGCGATACCGGCGGCCGCCGCCATATGGACCACCTTGAACGCGTCAGCGAAATCGCCGCCGGATGCAAGGGCGACTTCCGCTTCGTCCTTGTGGATATTCCGCCGCTGCTGCTGTCCGCCGACGCGGAGATCCTGGCGCGCAACCTACAGCACCTGGTGCTGGTGGTCGAAGCGGGCGGCATCACCGGCGGCGAATTGCGCCGCGCCGGACGCCAGCTCGAACGGATTGCTCCGGCCGCCGTGGGCGCCGTGGTCAACCGCGTCCAGGCCTTCTCCGGCGGCGGCTACCTGCGCGAAATGCTGCTCGAATACCTGACGGGCCGCAAGACCGCCGAATACTTCACCGAGCCGGGCTGGCAGATTGCCCTGCGCGCCGCGCTGACGACCCTGCCGGCCTGGCTGTTCCGCACCCCTGACTTTCTTGCCAGGTTGAGGCACCCGCGATGATGAAACACGCAAAAGGCGAATTGAAGGCCCGCCCCCCCATCCCCCCTCGCGGGGGGCTACCAGTCCGCTCGCTTCGCTCGGCGATCACCTGCCACTCCGAACATGTCGTTTCACGTTAACTTCTTCGCAAGGAAATCCTGATGCACCTGATCCAGCACTTCCAGCGCAGCTACATCGTCAACCTGCCCGAGCGCGACGACCGTCGCCGTGAAATGAATGCAGAACTGCAGCAGGCGGGCCTGCGCGCCGACGGCGAGCGCATCCGCTATTTCCGCGCCGTGCGCCCCGCCGACGCCGGCGAGTTCCCCAGCCTCGGCGCCCGCGGCTGTTTCATGAGCCATCTGGGCATCCTCAAGGAGGCCATCCGCGACGGACTCGACAACATCCTCGTCATGGAAGACGACCTCGCCCTCGACCTCCGCATCCTCGCGGCGCCGGAGGCGATGCGGCTCAGGCTGGAAGAAGGATCGTGGGACTTCGCCTACTTCGGCCATGTCGAGGCCGTTGCCGCGGGCGCGGCGCCGGCGTGGCGCGAAACCCGCGAGCCGCTGGCGACGACGCATTTCTATGCCCTGAACGGCCGCGTGCTGCGTCCGCTGCACGATCACCTCGAAGCCTGCCTGCAGCGGCCGACCGGCCATCCGCTGGGCAGCCCGATGCACGTCGATGGCGCCTATTCGCTGTTCCGCATGCAGCATCCGGATGTGGTGACGCTGATGGCGACGCCCTCGCTGGGCGGCCAGCGCAGTTCGCGCAGCGACATATTTCCCAACAAGTGGTACGACCGCCTGCCGCTGACCCGCCAGCTCGCCGGCCTCGCACGCGGCGTCAAGAACCGCGTGGTTCGCAGCCCGTCACGAATCGAAGGAGCCCAGCATGTATGAGGACAAGCAGGACAACTATTTCGCCTTCGTGCGCAGGGACATCGAGCCGCTGCTGCCGAAGCGGGCCGGACGCGTGCTGGAAGTCGGCTGCGGCGGCGGCGGCACGCTGGCCTGGCTGAAGGCCTCCGGCCGCGCCGGCTGGGTCGTCGGCATCGAACTCTTCGCCGATGCCGCCGCGGTGGCCCGGACGAAGCTGGACGAGCTGCACGAGGGCGACGTCGATAAACACATCGACGGGCTGGCGCCGGAATCGTTCGACCTCATCCTGTGCCTCGACGTGCTCGAGCACCTGGTCGATCCCTGGGCCACCCTAAAACGCCTGCAGTCGCTGCTGCGTCCCGGCGGCAAGCTCATCGCCAGCCTGCCCAACATCCGCCATCACAGCGTCATCCTGCCTTTGCTCCTGACCGGCAAATGGCGCTACGAAACCGCCGGCATCATGGATCGCACCCACCTGCGCTTCTTCAGCCGCGCCACCGCCATCGACCTGCTGCAACAAGCCGGCCTGCAACTGACCGACGAGCGCCCGACCTATGCCTGGGGCAGCTGGGACAAATGGAAGGACCTGCTGAGCTTCGGTCTGTTGCGGAACTTCCTGAGCTTCCAGTATCTGCTCAGCGCCCGCAAGCCCGAAACGACGCCGGCACTTGCCGCCGCACGACTGCAGGTCGCCTGAGTTCGCGCCAGCATGAGCACGGCCGATACCGCGCAAAAGTCGGCGCTGGCGGTACGGCGCCCCGGCCGCTGCAGGCGTTGGTGCGCCCTGTTAGCGGGCGGCCTCCTGCTTGCGGGCTGCAATGCCTTCTCAAACACCGCCACGCTGACGCCGGACGGCCCGCCGCTCGAGGCCGAACTGCCGCGCTACGGCCTTAACCTCGGCGGCTCCGGCACCTGGGGCGCCGAGCAGTTGCGCTCCAATGTCCTCGCCAACCCCGGCTTCGAGGCCGTGCTCGACCGCAGCATCGTGATCGTCAAGTCCGTACATGGCCGCCGCATCGTCGACGACACCGCATGGCTGGCGCGCCCCGACGGTTTCTGGAACGGCGGCCGCTATGACATCCGCAGCGGCATGGCGGCGGGGCGCAGCGGCCGCGTGGCCGAGTCGCGTAAGCGCGCCGACGGCCTCGCCGAAATCTCTCTGGACGGAAATGCCGATGGCCTTGCCGCAGGCGACGTGGTGGTGCTCACCCGCGACGCCGACCCGCAGGTCGCGCCCGGCTGGTGGCGAGGCAAAGGCAGCCGCATCGCCAACGCGTCCGACGAGGTGCGCCCCGGCAGTCCGGGCCGGCAGTCGCTGCGCCTGCTCGCGACCCCCGGGCATGCCGCAGAACTGCTGCACTACTTCGACAACATCGCCGACCGCGCCGGCAAGCTGCTGCCGGTCCGCGGCAAATGGAAACTCGAACTCTGGGCGCGCGCCGCCAGCTCCGGCGCCCGCCTGCAGGTGCATTTCGACCGCAACGGACACGAGGTGTTCCTCGATGCGAAGGTGCCGCTGCAGAGCGTCTGGCAGCGACACGTCTTTGAATTCGAAGGCCGGGACGACGGCCCGCCCGGCGTGCTGACCTTCGGCATCACGGCCAGTGAGGGCGAGGTGCTGATCGACGACGCCTACCTCGGCGAGGCCGAAGCCGGTGCCGGCGGCTTCCGCCGCGTGGCGGTTGACACACTGAAGACCCTGCACCCGGGTTTCCTGCGGGACTGGCAGGGGCAGCTCGGCGACACGCTGGACAACCGGCTGACCGTGGGAGCAGGCCATCGCCCGGTGCGCTACCGCCCCGGGGACAACGAGGCGCAGAACCATTACGGCCTGCCGGATTTCTTCAAGCTCTGCGCAGAAGTCGGCGCGCAGCCCTGGGTGGTGGCGCCGACCACGCTCGACGACGACGAATGGCGGCGCTTCGGCGCCTGGCTGCGCGAAGCGGCGGATCAACACCGTTTCGATACCGTGATGCTGGAATTCGGCAACGAGAACTGGAACGCCATCTTCCGCCCCGGCGGCATACCCGCTGCCGCCACCCACGCCGCCGTCGCCGACCGTGCCTTCCGCCTGCTGCGCGAGGGCAGCCGCAACGACCCGCGCATCGTCACCGTTGCCAACGCCCAGTTCGTCAACCCGGACAGCCCGCGCGAAACCGGCGCCCTCTCAAATGAAGCCGCGCGCATCGCCGTGGCGCCCTACTTCCTGTATCGCCTCGATGCCGGCACCACGCTTCCTGCCGCGCAGCGTGCCGCCTTTGAGGAAAGCGGCGAACTGATCCGCCGCGAAGCGCAAACAGCCCGCGCGCAGGGCAAGCGCCTTGCGGTCTACGAGGAGAATTTTCACACCACGCTGGGCACCGCCGATGTGGCGACCCGCAATGCCGTCGTCACCGGTGCCGCCAGCGGCCCGGCACTGGCCCGTCGCCTGCTGCAGGGCACCCTGGCCGGAATCCGCGAGCAGGCGGTCTACAGCTTCGCCGGTTTCGACAATTATCTGCAGGAAGGCAAGGGTCTGGTGCGCCTGTGGGGCGTCACCCGCGATCTGGCCGATGCCGATCGCATGCGCCCGACCGGCCTCGCGCTGGCCATGCTCAATCGCGCCGCGGGCGGAACCGCACAGGCCGTCAAGTGCAGCGGCGCGCATTGCGCCGACCTAACCGCCGTGGCCTTCGACCAGGGAAGCCGCATCGCGGTGGTGTCCGCGCGTAGCGAGTCGACTCAGCTTTCGCTTTCCTGCAGGCAGGACCGGCTGGAGGTGGAACTGCTCGATGGTTCCGACGTCGGCCTGCACAACGAAAGCGGCGCACAGGTACGCACGCGGTCGATAACACTTGCTTGCCGTGAGGGGCTGGCTGGCTTTGAAATTCCCGCCTACAGCCTGGCGGTCGTCCGGCCCTGACCCGGCCGGTAAAGGTTCAAAGCGAAAGATCCCAGTCGGAATCCTTGGGATCGTAGGTCAGGCCGAGTACCGACTTGACGGCCCTGACCAGGGGATGAATCTGGAACGGCTTGGTGATGTAGCCGTCAGCGCCGCCCTGTATTCCTTTGAGCACGGCCTCACGCGTTGCCGAGGCCGTGACCATGATTACCGGTACGGTCCGGAGCACCGGATGTTGGCGCATCCTGGCGAGCACGTCGAAACCGTTGGCATCTGGCAGCCAGACATCGAGCAAGACCAGGTCGGGCAGCGGAGCTTGGCGAAACGCCGCCACAATTTCCTCGCGGTTGGTCGCCAGCCGGGTTTCCAAACCCTCGAACTTGAGGTACATCTTGAGCAAGTTGCAGATGTTCCGGTCGTCGTCGACAACCACAACCGTCAATTTGTCTGCGGCGGTCCGTTTGCGGGCAACGCCGGAGCGCCGCGCCATATTGACGCAGTAGCCATTGCGCCGGAGCAATTCCGCATCCGTGTCTGCCTGAGTCTGGTCGCCGGAGCTGGCTGCACCGGGCGTACTCGAACTGAAGAAGTCGCCGGGGTCCAGGATGCCACGGCCCAGGTCGGCGCCGGCGCACGCAAGTCCTCTGGCGACCAGGTCGCCCAGTCGCGACCGCACGACATCCGGATCCGTTCCGCTCAACCCGGATACCCGCCTGACGGACTGCGCCACGGTCGACAGGCCATCTATCAAAACCAGCGCTTCGAGCGATTCCGCGTCAAGCCGAGTTCCGGGTTCACGAAGCTCGCATTCCCCCGCTTTCGTCAGGGCCAGCAGGACGTCGTCATCAAGTGCAGGAAGTTGCTGTTTCATGGTCATCTCACTGAGTTGTGGTTACCGCGAAGTCCATCAATGCAAAGGGACGCAGGCGGGTGAGCCGGTTGCTTGCGCGGCCGGGTCGTGCTGCGGGGCAGCGGGTGAAGTGCAACAAATGTGCTGGCCAATAAAGAGTCAAAATGTTTAACCACCAAGTCCAGCGCATCATTCCGGCGAACACGACACGCCGGAGAGATTGAATCCGGGGCGGAATCCAGTGGCGCGCCGCACTGGACAACGGCTTTCGCCGGTGTGACGAGGAAAAGCAAGCGACATGTGAGCAAATTAATGGTCGGCTGAAGGTTACGGCTAATCTGGAAAATCATTGTATCGGGGAGCGCCGCGCGAATGGCTTGGCTGACGCGGAATTGGCGGAAGTTTTCCAACAGTTCACCTTCCTGACACAACCCGGCCTGCCGCATCCTTAGTCTGGCGGCATGGAAAAAGACATTCCGCCGCCCGCTGTCGGCACCACCCGCGCAGGCCCCGCTGCGACGCCAGATGTCGCCGGCAACGCCGGCTTTGCGATGTTCGCCAACGCCTTCTACCTGGCCAGCCGCCTGCTGCTGCCGCCGCTGGTGCTGGCGCACCTGTCGCTGGCTGAATACGGGCTGTGGTCGGCCTGCTTCATCCTGATCATGTACATCGGCCTGACCGATGTCGGTTTTTCCAACGTCTATGTGCGCTTCGTCGCGCGCTATCACGCCCACGGCGATACCGCGGCGATCAACCGTCTGCTCAGCACCGGCGTGATCACCCTGTCGCTTCTGGCGGTCTGCGTGCTGTCGGGGCTTTGGCTGGCGCTGCCGCAGGTGCTGGCCTTCCTCAAGGTGCTGCCCGAGCAGCGCGGGATGGCGACCATCCTCGTCATGGGCTCGGCGGCCATGTTCCTGCTCGACCTGTCGCTGGGCGCGTATTGCTACCTTCTGCACGGCCTGCAGCGCATCCGCGAGGAGAAGCAGGTCGCCATCGTCGGCTACGCGCTGGAGCCGGTCCTGATCCTGATCTTCCTGCTTGCCGGGGCCGGCGTCTATAGCCTGCTGGCGGCTTTTGTATTGCGTTACACCTGGTCGCTGGCGTCCTTCGCCCGTCTGGCGCATCGCTTCCTGCCGGGCCTGGAGTTGCGCCCGCGCCATTTCGACAAGGCGATGCTGCGCCACTTCTTCGGTTTCGGCGTCGCGGTCCAGGCCAGCACGCTGGTCGGCACGGCCTTGTTCTCGATCGACCGGGTGATCGCCGGCGTCCTGCTCGGGCCCAAGGGCATCGCCCTGTTCGAACTCGGCGCCAAGCTGCCGGTGGCGGCGATTTCGGTGCCCTCGTCCATCAGCAACGTGGCGATGCCGGCTGCCGCGCGCCACGCGGCGAACGACGACATGCCGGCGATCCGCACCCTCTACCGCCAGTCGAGTCGTGCCGTGAGCCTGCTCGCCGGCCTGCCGCTGGGCTTCATGGCGGTGTTTTCCGCGCCGCTCGGCCTCGCCTGGCTGGGCGACCGCGAAGGCCTCGAGCAGATGCCGCAGATCCTTGCGCTGACGGCGCTCTGGTCCCACCTGCACATCGTCACCGGCCCCGGTTCTGCGGTGTTCCGCGCCATGGGGCGGATGGGCAACGAGTTCGTGTACCACGGCCTGCGCATCGCCGCGCTGGCCGCCGGCATCGGCCTCGCCATGCTGCTTCTGGGCGGCACCGCGACCGCGCTGATCGTCGGCCTGAGCGCCGGCAACGCCGTCGCTGCCGTCGCCTACCTGCTCTTCAACCAGCGCCAGCTTGGGCTGCCCGCCGGCGAACTGTTCCGCGAGATCCTGCTGCCCGGATTCGTCGCCTATCCCCTGGCCGCGGCGCTGCTGCTGCTCTGGCAGGCCGTGATGCCGGGCCTGCCCGGACGCTGGACGACCCTGGCCGGCCTGCTGTGTTTCGGCCTGGCCTACAGCGCCGCATGGACCGTGCTGACCTGGAAATTGCTGGAGGAGAACGAGCGGTTCCGCGTGCGGGGCCTGCTCGACCGGTTTATCAACGCCTTCCCGAAATGGAAAAACACATGACGCATCGCGCCGCCTACCCTTTGCTGCTCACATCCTTCCTGCTGCTTGCCGGCTGTGCCGGGATGGGCATCCCCAACACGCCGAAGAACGTCGACGCCTTCCAGAAGGCCGAGAAGAGCGACCGCGTGAGCTTTCATGACAAAGCTGCCCTGGCGGCATTCGAGGCCGAGGTCAATCCGGTTTACCGCCTGGGCGAGGGCGACAAGATCACGCTCAACGTCTGGAACCGGCCGGAGCTCAGCGGCAAGCATACGGTGGGTCCGGACGGCCAGATCACGATGCCGCTGATCGGCCCGATGCGACTGACTACCATGACGCGGGAAGAGGCCGCCGGCAACATCGGCGAACGCCTGCGGCGCTACTACACCGCGCCGGTGGTCAATCTCGGCGTCGACGAATACCACGGCAACCGCGTCACGATCCTCGGGCGCGTGCTGACGCCGGGCGTGATGCAGTTCGACAAGCCGCCGATGCTGCTCGAGGCCCTGGCCCGTGCCGGCAGCCTGCCGGTGCTGGACAAGCAGGCGACGCTGACGCGCTGCGCGATCTTCCGCGGCCGCGAGCAGATCATCTGGGTCGATCTCAAGCACCTGCTCAATCGCGGCGACCTCGCCTACAACATCCGCCTCAAGCCCGACGACCTGATCTACATCCCGGATTCCAACGACACCCTGATGTACGTGATGGGGGCCGTGCAAAAGCCGGGCGGCTACCGCCTGACTCCGGACATGTCCGTCATGGACGCACTGGCGCAGGCCGGCGGCCCCAACGAGGATGCGAATGACGACGAGATTTCCCTTTACCGGCCGGGCCGCGAAGCCGTCCAGCAGATTCCCCTGAAGTCGCTGCTCACGGCCGATCGCAAGCTCAATTTCGCGCTGGAGGAAGGTGATGTCATCTACGTCCGGAAGAAAGGCATCGCCGAAGTGGGCTACTTCCTGCGCCAGCTCCTGCCCGGCCTGTCCTTCATGACCTTCGGCCTTGGCGCCGGCGGCAAGTGAGAAAAATATGAGCATACTCGTCACCGGCGGTGCCGGATTCATCGGCAGCAACTTCGTCCTCGACTGGCTCGCGCAGTCGGACGAGACCGTCATCAACCTCGACAAGCTGACCTACGCCGGCAACCGGCAGAACCTCGCCGGCCTGGAAGGCAACCCGCGCCACGTTTTCGTCCGCGGCGATATCGGCGACGTCGATCTGGTCGCGCAACTGCTCGCCGAACACCGCCCGCGCGCCGTGGTCAACCTCGCCGCGGAGTCCCATGTCGATCGCTCCATCCACGGCCCCGGCGAATTCATCGAGACCAACATCGTCGGCACTTTCCATCTGCTCGAAACCGTGCGCGCCTACCATGCCGGCCTGCCCGAGCCGCAGCGCAGGGACTTCCGCCTGCTGCATGTGTCCACCGACGAGGTCTACGGTTCTCTCGCGGCGGATGATCCGGCCTTCACCGAAGGCCATCGTTACGAGCCCAACAGCCCCTATTCCGCCAGCAAGGCCGCCAGCGACCACCTGGTGCGTGCCTACCACCACACCTACGGCCTGCCGGTGCTGACCACCAACTGCTCGAACAACTACGGTCCCTACCACTTCCCGGAGAAGCTGATCCCGCTGATGATCGTCACCGCCCTGGCCGGCAAGCCGCTGCCGGTCTACGGCGACGGCCGGCAGGTGCGCGACTGGCTCTATGTGAAAGACCACTGCAGCGCCATCCGCCGCGTGCTGGAGGCGGGCCGCGTCGGCGAGACCTACAACGTCGGCGGCTGGAACGAGAAGCCCAACATCGACATCGTGCATACCGTCTGCGCCCTGCTCGACGAACTGAGCCCGCGTGCCGGCGGCGGGTCTTACCGGGAGCAGATAAGTTTCGTCACCGATCGTCCCGGGCATGACCGCCGCTATGCCATCGACGCGCGCAAGATCGAACGCGAACTCGGCTGGAAGCCGGCGGAGACTTTCGACAGCGGCATCCGCAAGACCGTGCAGTGGTACCTCGAAAACCGGGAATGGGTCACCGCCGTGCAAAGCGGCGGCTACCGCGACTGGGTGTCAAAACAGTACGGCGCCTGATTCCCGAACCACGCAAAACCCCAATTTACCTACGACTGGTCCAGACATGAATACTCGACGCAAAGGCCTGATCCTCGCCGGGGGCTCCGGCACCCGGCTCTACCCTGTCACGATGTCGGTGTCGAAGCAGTTGCTGCCGATCTACGACAAGCCGATGATCTACTATCCCCTCAGTACCCTGATGCTGGCGGGTATCCGCGAGATCCTGATCATCTCCACGCCGCAGGACACGCCGCGCTTCGAGCAGTTGCTCGGCGACGGCAGCCAGTGGGGGCTCGATCTTTCCTATGCCGTGCAGCCGTCGCCCGACGGCCTGGCCCAGGCCTTCGTCATCGGCCGCGATTTCATCGGCGACGACCCCAGCACCCTGGTCCTCGGCGACAACATCTTCTACGGCCACGAGTTCGCAAGCGCTCTGGCAGCCGCCGGCGCCAGGACATCGGGCGCCACGGTCTTCGCCTATCCGGTCAATGACCCGGAGCGTTACGGCGTCGTCGAATTCGACGCCGGCGGCCGCGCGGTCAGCCTCGAAGAGAAGCCCCGGGTGCCCAAGAGCCGCTACGCCGTCACCGGACTCTACTTCTACGACAACCGCGTGATCGAACTCGCCGCGGGCCTCAAGCCCTCGGCCCGCGGCGAACTCGAGATCACCGACCTCAACCGGCTCTACCTCGAACAGGGCGCGCTCGACGTCCAGGTCATGGGGCGCGGCCACGCCTGGCTCGATACCGGTACCCACGAGTCCATGCTCGAGGCCTCGCAGTTCATCGCCACCATCGAAAACCGGCAGGGGCTCAAGGTCTCCTGCCCGGAAGAGATCGCCTGGCGCCGCAAGTGGATCGACGACGCCGCCCTCGAACAACTGGCGCGACCTCTGGCCAAGAACGCCTATGGCCGCTACCTGCTCAATATCCTCCACGAGAAAGTATTCTGAACATGAACGTCATCAAGACTCCCATCGAGGGCCTGCTGGTCATCGAACCCGAGGTGTTCGGCGACGCCCGGGGCAGCTTCTACGAGAGCTTCAACGCGCGCGACTTCAGGGAAGCGACGGGCGTCGATGCCGTCTTCGTGCAGGACAACCATTCGACCTCGGCGCGCAACGTGCTGCGCGGCCTGCACTACCAGGTGCGGCAGGCCCAGGGCAAGCTGGTTCGCGCCACGGCCGGCGAAGTCTTCGACGTCGCGGTGGATATCCGCAGTTCGTCGCCCACCTTCGGGCGCTGGTACGGCTGCACCCTGTCGGCTGAAAACCGGCGCCAGATGTGGATCCCGGCCGGTTTCGCGCATGGTTTCCTGGTGCTCTCCGGATCGGCCGAATTTCTCTACAAGGTCACCGACTACCGGGCGGCCGGGCATGAACGCTGCATCCGCTGGGACGATCCGCAACTGGGTATCGACTGGCCCTTGCAGGGCCCGCCTGTCCTGTCGGCCAAGGATGCCGAGGGAATTTCGCTGGCTGCGGCTGAGCTGCCGGCATTGAAGGCAGCGACGAAGCCAACTCGCAGAATGCCGTCGCCTCAGCGGATAACGCGTCTGAAGCGGAAGGGTGGTTTCGGGGTGTCGGCGGCACTGCCTTCTGCCTTGCCGCCGCCGATGCCCTGATAGCCCTTGCCCTGGATGTAGCCTTCCGCCCAGCCCAGCAGCATGAAGAAGGCCGGGACGACATTCTCGCCGAGGTAGACGGTCACCATCGACACCGCGAAGGCGAGGATGATGCCGAGGAAGGTGAAGGCCAGCGAACTCTCGGCCGCGGGTTCGGCCATGCCCTTGCGAAACAGGCGGATGCACATCCAGCCGATCAGGGTGGCCAGCAACGCAGTGGTCAGCACGCCGTGCATCAGCGACAGCAACAGATAGTAGTTGTCGATCGAGGCCATGCCGGCAATCTTCGGCCAGGTATTGCGCCCCCAGCCGAACCAGGCGTGGTCCAGTGCGATCAGGTAATACTTCTCGAACAGCACTTTGCGGTACATCGCGGTTTCCTGCGACAGCGTGGCCTCCATGCCCGGCGCGACGTCGAGGTAGGCCTGGAAGGCCAGGTAGCCCGGCACCGACAGCAGGAGGAGGGCACCCAGTCCGATGGCAAACGCCTTCTCGCGTTTCGGGTGGCGGCCGGCATTGACGAAGAGCGCGCCCAGCAGGCCGCCCAGCCAGGGGCCGCGGGCGATGGTGGTGATCGAGCCGATGAGCAGGACGATGGTGATGATCCTGCCCTTGGACAAGGGCAGGTTGGGAAAGCGCCGGAAGGCCGGTTCCCAGTGCCCGCCCCATTCCAGCCAGCGGTTGAGGCGGTAGGCCATGATCATCATCATGCCGGCCAGGATGCAGTGGGCATAGGGGCCGGCGACGCGGGCGAAGCCGTGGCGGAAGGTGGTGACCCAGCCCAGGCCCTGGCCGGGAAACAGCGTTCGCTCGGGCAGGGTGAGAAACGGATTCCAGCCGAACCTGAACTCGAACAGGCCGATCAGGGCGATCGCGAACATGATGATGACAACGCGCTTGGCCATGTCGACATGCAGGCCTTCGCGGTCGATCGCCATGCGCGCGACAAGATAGGGCGCGATGATCTGGAACAGCGTGCCGGAAAGCAGGTTCTGCGCTTCGCTGTAGCCCGCCGCGAGGTATTCCGACCAGGTCATCGCGGATGCGATCGCGATCACCAGCACGTCGGCCGTCGAGGGTCGCCAGAAACGGGCGTAGGCGGCGAGCGTGGCGAAGAAGAGCGGGATCATCACCGCCACGTTGGCGCTCGGATCGGGCAGGCCGGGCGTGATGGCGTGGAAGGTGTCCGGCACGATGAGCAGGACCGGCACGTACATCCAGATCAGCGCCCGTCCGGGAGACATGCGTGCCACGGCCGCCAGGCCGGCGACCACGCCCAGCCAGATGATCAGGTGCATGTCAGTTCGATGCCTTCACGGATGGGTCGTAACGCAGGATGCATGGCACGCATTATCTAGGCTATCGGGCTACCGCGCGACCGTCCTGCCCGAGTGTTTTCGGAAAGTTTTCACTTCCGACACAAAGCGGGGGTGCCGCTTCGCTTTAATGCGTCCATACCGTTCGACTCAGGAAACATTGATGCATACGCACGCAACAGCCTACCCGGTCAGCCCGGCAAATCGCGATCCGGTCACCGGCTTGCCCACTTGCGGTTTGCTGGCCGAATTGCTGGCCATGGCAATTCCTCTGGCAAAAAGCAGGTCAGTCGAACTGGCGGTTCTTTCGATCGAGCTCGATGGCTTCGATCAGGTCTGCCGCACACTCGGGCTCAAAGCCGCAGACGAGTTGCTGCGCCAGGCTGCAGGCCGCCTGCGCGCCGGCCTGCGCGAGCCGGCCATTCTGGCGCGCAAGGACGCCGGCGGATTCATTGTCGTCCTGCAGGACCTTGCGCAAGACGCTGCGGCGGGTCGGGTGGCGCTGAACCTGATCGAAGCATTGAGCCTTCCTTTCAATCTGTCGGGCCTGGCGGCGAACGCGGGGGCCACCATAGGGCTGGCGATTTTCCCCGATGACGGCGACGACGCAGGAACCCTGCTGCGCCATGCCGAACTGGCGAGGCATCAGTCCGGTCTGGCGGGAGGGTGGCTGCCGGGTTTCTTCGACCTGGCCATGCAGAGTGACTTCGTGGCGACGCGCGCATTGGAGTCCGACCTGCAGCAGGCGCTGGAAGATGGACAGCTGGTCTTGCACTATCAGCCGATTCTGCGTCTGCCTTGCCGCAGCCTTGCCGGGGTCGAGGCGCTGATACGCTGGAACCATCCGGAGCACGGCCTGATCGGCCCCGAGGTGTTTCTGCCCGCAGCGGAAGAAAGCGGACTCATGCAGCAGATCGGTCGCTGGGTGATCACCGAGGCATGCCGCCAATCCGCTGTCTGGACGCGGGAAGGCAGGAACATGGCTGTTTCCGTGAATATATCCGGCCAGCAGATTCCGGAGGGCATTCCCGTCGATTGGCTGCGCGAAACCCTGGCGCGATTCAGCATCGACCCCGGGGCCCTGACCTTCGACATCACGGAGAAAGCCTTGCTGCAGGAGTCGCCTGCCCTGCGTCAATGGCTGGCGGCCGTGGACGAGATGCAGATCAGGCTGGCCCTCGATGACTTCGGTACCGGTTATGCGTCAATTTCCCGCTTGCGTCATTCCAGCATTCATCAGATCAAGATCGACAGCTCTCTGGTGAGAGCCATGCAGGGCGACCTGCGTGCGCGTTCGCTGGTCAAGTCGATCATCGACACCGGCAAGAACATGGGGCTGCAGGTCACCGCGGAAGGTGTCGAGAATCCCGCGACGCTCGCCGCGCTGCAAGCCATGGGATGTTCATCGGCCCAGGGTTTCCATCTGGCGCCGCCGATGCCTGCTAGACAATTGCCGGTATTCGGTACCGGAAACGACGCGCAGCAGCTTCGTGCCGCGCGGTTTTGGGATCTCGATCCCGAAATCGCCTGTGCGCTGATTTGAGGCGGTCCGGATGAAAAATAATCGTTTGTTGCGTATCGTCCTGCTGACCGCCAGCTTTCTTTTGGCTACCCCGGCGTCCGCCGAACTCGTCGCCGACTGGGGTACGGTGGCGACGCCGCTCACCACCGAGACCAGCTTCTCCTTCGCCCAGTACGGCATCGGCAGCAACTTTACTGACCAGTACGCCTTCACCCTGGAAGGCGAGTCCGGCGCGGCCTACAACGTCACCTTCCAGTTCGACGTGTGCCGCAGCGGCTGCGGCAATCCCGATCTGTCCTATGGCATCTACGACGCCAGCGGCGGAATGGTGACGGCCAGCAACGGCGTCGCCACCCTCAGCGCGGGCAGCTACGTCTTTCAGGTCAAGGGCGACGGCATGGGCGCCGGCAACAGCGTCGATTACTGGGGTTCGGTGACGTTCAACGCCGTGGCCATGAGCATGGTATCGCCGGCGCCCGAACCTTCCAGCCTGATGCTGACTTTGTTCGGCATGGGCGGCCTGGGCTGGGCGGTGCGGCGGCGTGAACGGGCTGGTGTGGCCGCCAGGTCCGGCGCCAGCGGCAGCTTTGGCGCGGCCGGCTGAGATGTCGCGCACAAACAGTCGCGGCTTGCCGCGAATTTTCCTTGTCGCCGCCGGCCTCATCTTACTGGCGGGGTGTGCGCCGACGGGCGACACGGCGCAGCCTACCCAGGTGATTGCGCGCGTTGGCGGCAGCGAAATTTCCATGCTCCAGTTCAACCACGCCCTGAAAAACGTCGGTGTGCCCAATCCGGGCGACCCGGTGCGCAAGGAAGTGGCGAGCAAGCTGGTGGATCGGGAACTGGCGGTGCAGCAGGCGCTGGCCGGCAAACTGGAGCGCCGGCCGGAAGTCATGTTGCAGCTTGAGGAGGCGCGCCGCGATGTTCTCGCCCGCGCCTATGCCGAGCAACTGGCGGCCGCCGCGGCCACGCCGGGGGAAAACGAAGCCGCACGCTATTTCGCGCAGCATCCCGAACTCTTCGCCGAGCGCAAGATTTATCGCCTGCGCGAGGCCGCCCTGCCGGGAGACATGAAGGAACTGACCGAGGCCAAGAGCCGCCTCGTGCAAAAGCAGCCGCTGGAACACGTCCTGGCTTGGCTGCGGCAACAGGGCGTGCCCTTCAATGAGCAGGTGGTGATCCGCGCCGCCGAACAATTGCCGATCGAGGCGCTGCCGCAGTTGAACAAGGCCATTGAAGGGCAAACGGTGATTTTCGAAAGTCCGCGCGGCGTCATCGCCTACAAGCTGCTGGCGGTACAGCCGGCCGCCGTGAATTGGGAAACCGCGAAGCCCATCGTGCGCGACTACCTCGCCAGGCAAGGCGGCAAGCGCGCGGTCGAAAGCGATATGCGCCATCTGCGCGGCGCCACGCAGATCGTCTGGCTCGGTGATTTCGCGCCGCTGTTCGCCCCGGCAGCAGGCAAGGCCGAATGAACATGGCCGCCAGTCGCGCTCTCGCGCATGCGCCCGGCTTGGCTGGCGGCGCGGCGCTTCCGCTGCTGCTCGGGCTGCTGGTTCTGTACGCCCCGATCTACGCCGATCTGTCGCGGACGCTGTGGCAGGAGGAGGCCCAGAGCCATGCGCCCGTCATCGCCCTGGTCGCCGCCGCGCTCTTCTGGCAGTTGCGGCAAGCCTTGGCGGCGCTGCCTGCGCCGCGCCACGTCCTGCCCGGTGCCGCGCTGCTGGGCGGC
Organism: Sulfuritalea sp.; assembly: GCA_044360105.1. Taxonomy (GTDB): domain Bacteria; phylum Pseudomonadota; class Gammaproteobacteria; order Burkholderiales; family Rhodocyclaceae; genus Sulfuritalea. The sequence continues at coordinate 4,402 of JBIKKY010000012.1, read as the reverse complement.
GGCTTGCTGCTGGCGGTGGCTGGCCGCAGCCTGGAGATGCCGCTGCTTTCCATGGCGTCGCAAATGCCGGTGCTGGCCGGTATTCTGCTCGTTCTGCGCGGCACGGTGGGCCTGCGGCTGGCCGCCTTTCCGCTGCTGTTTCTGGCCTTCATGGTGCCCCTGCCCGGCATTGTCGTCGAGGCCATGACAGGACAACTGAAGGAACTGCTGTCGGCGGCAAGCGTCAATTTGCTCCATGCCCTGGGCTATCCGGCGGCGCGCAGCGGCGTCGTCATCGTCGTCGGCCAGTACCAGTTGCTGATGGCGGATGCCTGTTCCGGTCTGCATTCCCTGTTCTCTCTCGCAGCGCTGGGGCTGCTCTATGTGCATCTCACGGCTTGCCGCGATGAGGCGAAAACCGGTGGGACTGGCGGCGGACAGGGTGACGGATATCGCGGCGCGCATGCCGCCCTGCTGCTCGCCGCCATCCTGCCCGTTGCGTTGGCCGCAAACCTGCTGCGCGTGCTGCTGCTGATCCTCGTTACCTACCATGGCGGCGATGCCCTCGGTCGGCAGATCCATGAGGCGATGGGCGTACTGGTCTTTCTCGTCGCCCTGGCGCTGCTGTTTGCCGTGGATGGCGCATTGCTGGCACTGGCGCGGCGCCCGGCGGCAGGGGCGCAGCCATGAGCGCTGCGCCCGGCAAGCTCTTGCTGCGCCGTGCCTGGCTTGTCGCCGCCGCCCTGTTGGCCGCGGCGATGTTGGCCAACGTCCTGCGCTACGGCGCCGAATCGAGCCCGGCCGGGCAGGAAGGCGATCTTGCGCGCCTGGTGCCGACCCGGTTCGCCGGTTGGCGACTTGACGCCACGGCAGCCATGCTTCCGGTCAGCGCCGTTGCCGCGAACAAGGCCGCCGGCGCCTATGCCCAGACCCTGGAGCGCATCTACGTCGATGGCGACAACCGCCGGATCATGCTCTCGATCGCCTACGGCGATCGCCAGCTCGGCGACCGGCTGCAGGCGCATCGCCCCGAATACTGCTACCAGGCACAGGGCTTCGTCGTCGGTGCGGCGAGTGACGGGCAACTCGCAACCCCTTACGGCGCGCTCCCGATCCGTCGCCTGCTGACACATCGCCCCGGCCGCCGCGAGACGGTCAGCTACTGGCTGACGGTGGGCGACCAAGCCACGCTGCCCGGCCTGGCGCGCAAACTGGCCCAACTGCGCCAGGTACTTTCGGGCCGCGTCCCGGACGGCATGCTGGTGCGCGTTTCTTCCATCGACGACTCGGCCGAGGCGGCCTATGCCGCGCACGACCGCTTTGTCGCCGATCTGTTGTCCGTCGTGCCGGAAGCCGACCGCATCCGGCTGGCCGGCCGCTTTGCCACATGACCCAGGCGCAAGACGCCAAAATCCAAGGATCTCCGCATGAATACCGCCCACTCCGTCAGTGACAGCCCCGCTCGCCTGCCCGTGGTTTCGGTCGTCGTCATTGGCCGCAACGAAGGCGAGCGCCTCGTGCGCTGCCTGGAATCCATCGCTGCCATGGAGACGGAAGGTTTTGCCGTGGAAACCCTCTACGTCGACTCCGCCTCGACCGACGGTAGCCCGCAGCGCGCTGCCGCGCTGAGGGCGCGGGTCATCGAGGTCCGTCCGCAGCGCCCGTCCGCAGCGCTTGGCCGCAACGCCGGGTGGCGTGCTACCAGCGCCGACTTTGTCCTCTTCCTCGATGGCGACACGCAGCTGCATCCGCTGTTCGTGCGTCGTGCGCTGGAAGCGATGCGCGACCCGGCGGTGGCCGTGGTCTGGGGTCATCGCCGCGAAGCGCACCCGGAGCAGTCGATCTATGTCCGCGCGCTGGACCTTGACTGGATTTATCCGCCCGGGCCGGGCGAATTCTGCGGCGGAGACGCGCTGATGCGGCGCGACGTGCTGGAAAAGGTGGGTGGCTTCGACGCCAGCCTGATCGCCGGCGAGGAACCGGAACTATGCCGGCGCATCCGGGCGCAGGGACATTCGATCCTGCACATCGACGCGCCGATGACGCTGCACGACCTCGCCATTACCCGGTTTTCCGCTTACTGGAAGCGGGCTTGCCGTGCCGGGCATGCCTACGCCGAGGTGGCGGCGCGTTTCCGTGACAGCGACGACCCGCTTTGGCGGGCGGACGCGCGCCGCAACCTGATCCACGGCGGCGCGCTGCTTGCCGCACCGTTGCTGCTGGCGGCATCTGTCTTCTGGCCATGGCTGTTCGTCGCCCTGGCAGGCAGCGGATTTGCGTTGCTCGGCCGGACCTTCAGGCGTTGCGCTTGGAAAGCCGAAAGCCGGACAACGCGCGTGCTGTATGCGCTGCACTCGCACTTCCAGCACGTTCCGATTCTGGCGGGACAAGTCGGCTACTTTTTCGACGCCCGGGCCGGGCGCAGAAGGCAGCTGATCGAATATAAGTCCGTCAAGACCGGCTGAAATGCCGCGGCGGGCTGCTCAGATCCCCATCTTCTCGAAAATCTTGTCCAGCTTCTCCTGCAGCGTGGCGGCCGTGAAGGGTTTGGCAATGCAGCTCGACGCCCCGGCCTGGACGGCGGCGGCGATGTTTTCCTTCTTGGCCTCGGCCGTGATCATGAGGAACGGCAGGGATTTCAGCTCGGCGTCGGCGCGCATGGTCTGCAGCAGGGTCAGGCCGTCCATGTTGGGCATGTTCCAGTCGGAAACGACGACCTCGAAGCCGCCCTGGCGCAGCTTGGACAGGGCCACGGCACCGTCCTCGGCCTCCTCGACGTTGGTAAAGCCGAGTTCCTTGAGCAGGTTGCGCACGATGCGGCGCATGGTCGAGAAGTCGTCGACCACGAGGAACTTGAGTGAGGTGCGGTCGGGCAGGGTCTCGGTCGGTGGCGCCATAACCGGAACTATGCCTCAGGCTCAGGCATGCCAAAACCGTGAATACGGGAGGGAACTGCCTAGCTATCTCCGAGCAAACCCTGCCACCAGCGCTTCCGGTTTTCGGGCGCGGCGCGGCCGGCGATGATTTCGTCGGGCGGCAGGCGGCTCATGATCCAGCCCGGAGGATGAGGCGTTTTCGACGAACCGCAGGAGGAACCGAGGTTGTTCGGATCGTAGATCTTGATCAGGCGCGGGTTTTCGAGGTCGTCGGCATAGACGATGCCGCAATAGGATTCATGGTGCTCCGCCCGCAGCAGGGCGTCGATGCGTTCGATGAAAGCGCTGACACCCGCGGCATCGGCCGGTGTCATCCCGGAAGTCGGCGCCGGCGAGACGCCGACCGCGACGAGATACCAGCCGGCGGCGGGGTCGATGCGCTGCCAGAGCGCCGTCAACTGGTCCCAAGCCAGCACCGACCAGAGGCGGCCGGTGTAGAGGCGCTGGAATTCGGATGGTTCGGCGGTCACGTCGGGGACTGTGCCTCAAGCGCCGCCGCTCGAACGGTTGATTTCAATACGACAAAGTCTTGACATTCGGCTGCAGGAAATACGCCGCAACCTCGGCCGGCTTTGCAACGCCGATGCCCTCGATCAGGTCGGTCGGCTTGAGGTCGGCGTTGGGCAGGAACAGCGCGCAGACTTCGACCTTGGCGCCGGCCTTCATCAGCCCCTGCAGAAGCTCCTTGGGCGACTTGTTCATCGGCTTGAGCACGGCGGAATCCTTGTCCTTGACCGCCAGCTGGCCGCCGTCGCTGCACAGGAGCACGCGCACTGCGGCCTTCTGCGCCAGCGCCTGGCTGGCGAGGACCATGGCCACGCCCTGGGTTTGGGTGACGCCCGAGTTGATGCTGACGAACAGTTCGGCAGGGCTCTGGGCATGGACGGGCAAGGCGCAGGAAAGACCCAGCGCCAGGGCGATGGAAAGCTTGTGCATTTTTTGTTCTCCGTTGATTTGCTGCGGGGTGCCGGACGGCAGGGTGCCGTCCGGCGCTTATTGCATGACTACTTCTTCGCCGCCATGGTGTAGCTGCCGTCGGCATTGAACTTGACGTCGGCATCGAGGAAGGACGCCTGCACCTTGCCGCCCAGCAGCTTGACGGTGTCGTAGGCTTCGCCGGAGCGCGCGCCCGTGCCGCAGACGAAGACCACCGGCTTGTCGGTCGGCAGCGTGCCGACCTTCTTCTCCAGTTCGTTCATCGGGATGTTGACCGAGCCCTTGATCATGCCGGAGGCGACTTCCTTCGGATCACGCACATCGACCAGCATCACCGAACCCGGATTGGCTTTCCACACGGCCTGGAAGGAGTCGACCGTGACCGAACCCTTTTCCTTGCCCGGCACCAGCGCCGCCGAGCTTGCTGCCGGGCCGGCCGTTGCGCCTGCGGGAGCACCCGCGGGGGCCGGCGCGCCATGCATCTTTTCCCACTCCGGATAGCCGGGCGGGTAGGTCAGCACGTTGGTGTAACCGAGTTTCTTGGCCTTTTC
>JBIKKY010000093.1:0-8025 GCA_044360105.1 Sulfuritalea sp. | reverse complement strand
AACAGTTGCTCACGGCCTGTTTCTTGGCGACCCATCATGGCAATGTACCCTCCTAAACAATGCCATAATCATATCATTAATGCATATGGCATGTCAAGGAGTTTTTCAACAGAATAGGCCGGGACCTGCCCGTGGCGCTGTTGACCTGACTGTCCGTTCCCGCTGCATTGGAGCCCGTCAGGGGAGAAAACTTGACGGCGCAGATTCAATGACTGCTTCCGAGAAACCAAGGAAAATAAACTTGGAAATTGGAGGGGCGACCCGAATGTCGCTTACTGGCCGGGAGTGTGAGTTCAGGGGATTCCCGAATTGCAGTCGTTCCCCTTGGTTGCACCGACTCGGGCGAAAGCCGGCAAAGGCTGAAAACCGCCGTGCCGCCCTCCTCGACCGGTCCAAGCCGCACCCCGGCCACCTGCAATTTCTCAAGTCCATGTCTTGACCCGCCGCAGTTGGTCATCTAGAATGACCAACATACAAGGAGTTCGCCATGCAGCAGTACAACATCGCCGAAGCCAAGGCCCATCTCTCGGAGCTGGTGCAGAAAGCCATGATGGGCGAGGAAATCGTCATCGCCCGCGACAACAAGCCGCTGGCGATGCTGGTGCCGATCAAGCGCGCGCGGCAAAAGCGCACGCCGGGCTCGGGCAAGGGACAGATTCTGTTCATGGCGGAAAATTTCGACGCGATCCCCGAAGGCTTCGAGGATTACACCGGGTGATTGCGCTGCTCGACACCAATGCCTTCCTGCGCTGGGTGGAGGGCGACGACAAGCTGTCAGTCAAGGCCAAATCCTGCATCGCCAACCCGGACAACGAAATCCTGGTCAGCGTCGTCGTCGCCTGGGAACTGGCGATCAAGTCCGGTCAGGGCGGCATCCGGCTGGCGCAGCCGGTCGGACGCTACGTGGCGAGCCATATCGAGGCCAACGGCTTTCGCCTGCTCGGCATCGAACTCGACGACGTTGCCGCCATCGAAACCCTGCCCCTGCATCATCGCGACCCCTTCGACCGCCTGCTGGTCGCGCAGGCAAAGAACCGCAAGCTGCCCGTGGTCAGTTCCGACCGGGCGTTTTCCGACTATGGCGTCAAACGCATCTGGTAACCGAGAATGATTATCGACTCGCCGCTGACCCTGAACGCCGTGCCGTCCCCCCCTCTTCCCCAACCCTTCCCCCGCCAGGGGAGAAGGGAGCTTTGTGAGTCGCTGACGCGACTATCACGGTGACCGACATGCAACAAACCGAAAACCTCAACATCGAAGCCTTCGACCTCCTGCCCACGCCGGAGGAAGTCCACGCCCGTCTGCCGCTGTCGGATGCGGCCGCCGAGTCGGTGCTGGCGGGACGGCTCGCCCTGCAGGGCATACTCGACGGCAGCGACCCGCGCATCTTCGTCGTGGTCGGGCCCTGCTCCATCCACGATCCGGTGGCCGGCCTCGACTATGCCCGGCGCCTGAAGAAACTCGCCGACGAGGTCGCCGGCACCATGCTTCTGGTGATGCGGGTGTATTTCGAAAAGCCGCGCACGGCGACCGGCTGGAAGGGCTACATCAACGATCCGCGCATGGATGATTCCTTCCATATCGAGGAAGGCCTGCAGAAGGCCCGCAAATTCCTGCTGGCGGTGAATGAAATCGGACTGTCCGCCGGCACCGAAGCGCTCGACCCGATCGCGCCGCAATACCTCGGCGACCTGATTGCCTGGACCGCAATCGGCGCGCGCACCTCGGAGTCGCAAACCCACCGTGAAATGTCATCGGGATTGTCGACGCCGGTCGGCTTCAAGAACGGCACCGACGGCTCGCTTGACGCCGCCGTGAATGCCATCATTTCCGCCGGCAGCCCGCACAGCTTCCTCGGCATCAACATGCAGGGCCGCTCCTGCGTGGTGCGCACCGCCGGCAACCGCTACGGACACCTGGTGCTGCGTGGTGGCGGCGGCCGACCGAACTACGACACGGTCAGCGTCGCGCTGGCCGAGGACGCGCTGGCCAAGGCGAAATTGCCGCACAACATCGTGGTCGATTGCTCGCATGCCAACAGCTACAAGAAGCCCGAGCTGCAGCCGCTGGTGATGCACGATTGCGTCAACCAGATCCGCGACCAGCGCAATGCCGGCCACCGTTCCGTTGTCGGCCTGATGATCGAGAGCTTCATCGAGGCCGGCAACCAGCCCATCCCTGCCGATCTGTCGCAGTTGAAATACGGCTGTTCGGTCACCGACGCCTGCGTCGATTGGCCGACCACCGAAAAAATGCTGCGCGACGCCGATGCCGCGTTGCGCACCGTCATTCCCAACCCCGCCTGAGTATCCACATGAGCCTGATTCGTCCCTTCCGTGGTTTGCGCCCTGCCGCCGACCAGGCCGCCGCCATCGCCGCGCCGCCCTACGATGTGCTGTCCAGCGACGAAGCGAGAGCGCGCGCCGCCGGCAAGCCCTGGTCCTTCCTGCACATTTCCAAGCCCGAGATCGACCTGTCGCGTGACATCGACATTTACTCGCCCGCGGTTTATGCCAAGGCCGCGGAGAACCTGCAGAAGATGCTCGCTGCCGGCGTCCTGGCGCGCGATGCGGGGTCCTGCTACTACGCCTATCGCCTGACCATGGGCGCGCATGTGCAAACCGGCCTGGTAGCCGCCGCAAGCGTCGCCGATTACGACAGCAATCGCATCCGCAAACACGAATTCACGCGTCCCGACAAGGAAGACGATCGCGTGCGGCAGATCGAGGCGCTGAACGCCCAGACCGGCCCGGTGCTGCTGGCCTATCCGGCGTCAAGCACCGTCGACGCCATGATCGATGCCATCGCGCAAGGCACGCCGGCGGCCGATGTCACCGCCGACGACGGCATCCGCCACCAGATATGGGTGCTGACGGACGCCGCACGGATCGCCGCGATCACGGCGGCGTTCGATGCAATGGACGCGCTCTACATCGCCGACGGCCATCATCGCTCCGCCGCCGCCTCGCGCGTTGCCGCCGCGCGCCGGCAGCAGGGACGGGAGTCGTCCGCCGACTCCTTCCTCTCGGTGATATTCCCGCACCACCAGATGAAAATCCTCGACTACAACCGTGTCGTCAGGGATTTGAACGGCCTCGAAAAGTCGGCGCTGGTGACACGCCTCGGCACGGCCTTCACGGTCGAAGACAGCCCCGGGCCGATGCATCCGGTGCGCCCCGGCGAATTCGGCATGTATCTGGCGGGCCGCTGGCACAGGCTCGCCATCAAACCCGAACTGATTCCAGACGATCCGGTAGAGAGCCTCGACGTCTCGCTGCTGTCGAATCACCTGCTGGCGCCGATCCTCGGCATTGCCGACTTGCGTCGCGACAAGCGCATCGATTTCGTCGGCGGCATCCGCGGTCTGGCCGAACTGGAAAAGCGCGTCGACTCCGGCGAGATGGCGGTGGCCTTCGCGCTGCATCCGACGCGCATGGACCAGCTGATGGCCGTGGCCGACAGCAACAATGTCATGCCGCCGAAGTCGACCTGGTTCGAGCCCAAGCTGGCCGATGGTCTGGTGTCGCACGTGCTGGATTGAATCGCGGCCGGAAAAACATCGCCCGCGCCTGCGGCGCGACAACAAAAAAGGCAACCCGAGGGTTGCCTTTTTTGTTGCGGCGGAAGATTTACTTCTTCTTGGCGGCGGGCTTCTTCGCGGCGGGCTTGGCAGCGGCTTTCTTGGCCGGAGCAGCCTTCTTCGCGGCGGGCTTCTTGCCTGCCACGGCGGCCTTCAGGCCGGCGCCGGCGGTGAATTTCGGCACGGACTTGGCGGCAATTTTCAGGACGGCACCCGTTTTCGGGTTCTTGCCGGTGCGCGCGGCGCGATTCACGGACTTGAAGGTGCCGAAGCCGATCAGTGCAACCGGATTGCCTTTGGAGATCACCGCGGTGATCACTTCGGTCATCGCATCGATGGCCTTGTTGACCGCGGCCTTGGAAAGCTCGGCACGCTCCGCTACGGCTTCAATCAGTTCGCTCTTGTTCATTCAGTTCCCCTCTTGTTTTGGAAAAACGCATTGTTCCACTAAATCCGCCGTCGTGGCAAGCCCTGCAACGGTTCCTGATGAAAATTTTTTTGCGCTGTTGCAGGCCGGCGGCAACTTTCTTCAAAGGCCCTTTACCGCGTATACCGCCGGCAGGTTGCGCCAGGCCCCCTTCACATCCATGCCGTAGCCGAAGACATAGCGGTCCGGCAGCCGGACGCCGACGAAATCGGCGGCAATCGGCTTGCTGCGGCCAAGGTTCTTGTCGGCGAACACGGCGCTCAGCACTTCGCTGGCGCCCTGTTCCCGCAGGCGCCTGACGATCTCGGCCATGGTCACGCCCTCGTCGAGGATGTCATCGACGACCAGCACGACGCGCCCCGCGACGATAGTTCGCGGCTCGACGATCCAGGAAAGCCGGCCGCCGGTCGTGACGTCGCCGTAGCGCGAGACATGCAGGTAGTCGAAATCCAGCGGGAAGGCGAGTTGCGGCAACAGTTGCCCGGTGAATACCACGGCGCCGCCCATCACCGCCAGCACCAGGGGATTGGCCCCGGCCAGGCGCGCGGTGATTTCCGCGGCAACGCGCCGTACCGCCAGCGCCGACTTTTCGGCCGAACACAGCAGGTCGGCCTCGTCGAGGATCTTCTGCGCCTCCTGCGGGCTCATGCCATGTTCTTCAGCAGGGCAGCAAAGTCCTTTCCGACTTCCGCGTGGCGCAGGCCGAAGGCCACGGTCGCCTCCAGGTAGCCCAATTTGGAGCCGCAATCGTAGCGCGTCCCCTTGTAGCGGTAGGCCAGTACCTGCTCTTCGGCCAGCAGGGCGGCGATGCCGTCGGTGAGCTGGATCTCGCCGCCGGTGCCCTTGCCGATCTTCGCCAGGTGGTGAAAGATCCGCGGCGTCAGAACGTAGCGGCCGACTACGGCGAGGGTCGACGGCGCCTCCTCGGGCTTCGGCTTTTCGACGATGCGCAGAATCTGCTCCAGGGATTCCGTCATCGGCTTGCTGTCGACGATGCCGTAGCTCCGGGTGTGTTCGCGCGGCACTTCCTGCACCCCGATCACCGAGCTGCGGTAATAGTCGTAGACATCCGTCATCTGCTTCATGACCGGCGGCTGGCCGTCGATCAGGTCATCGGCCAGCAGCACGGCGAAGGGTTCGTCGCCCACCGCAGGGCGGGCGCAAAGCACGGCATGGCCGAGCCCGAGTGCCTCCGGCTGGCGGATGTAGATGCAATTGATGTTCTTCGGCAGCATGTTGCGCACGAACTCGAGCAGCTCGGTCTTGCCCCGGTATTCGAGCTCGCTTTCCAGCTCATAGGCCTTGTCGAAGTGGTCCTCGATGGCGCGCTTGGAGCGGCCGGTGACGAAGACCATGTCGGTAATGCCCGCGGCCACCGCCTCCTCCACCGCATACTGGATCAGCGGCTTGTCCACGATCGGCATCATTTCCTTCGGACTGGCCTTGGTCGCCGGCAGGAAGCGCGTGCCCATGCCGGCCACGGGAAAAACGGCTTTGGTAACTTTTTTCATTTCACTGTCTCCGCATTAAGTTTGCGAGGTGGTCACAATTTGTGACCACCTGTGAGCAACTCCCTGAATTGTGCTTCATCCAGAATAGCAAGCGCCAAGTCGTGCGCCTTATCGAGTTTGGAACCGGCCTCCGCACCGGCCACCACGTAATCGGTTTTCTTCGACACCGAGCCGGCGACCTTGCCGCCCAGCGCCTCGATCATGTCCTTCGCGTCATCGCGCGTCAGCGTCGGCAGCGTGCCGGTGAGGACAAAGGTCTTGCCGGCGATCGGGGAATTTGCCAGCGCGACCGACTCGCCTTCCGGCCAGTGCACGCCGCCCGCGCGCAACTGCTCGATGACCTCGACATTGTGCGCTTCGGCGAAGAAGCGAACGATGGACGCCGCCACCACCGGGCCGACATCCGACACCTGCTGCAGGCTACCGATATCCGCCGCCATCAACGCATCCAGATTGCCGAAGTGGCGCGCCAGATCCTTTGCCGTCGCCTCACCCACATTGCGGATGCCCAGGGCGAAAATGAAACGCGCCAGCGTGGTCGCCTTGCTCTTTTCGATGGCCGCCAGGATGTTCGCCACAGACTTTTCCGCCATGCGTTCGAGGTTGGCCATCGCCAGCAAGCCGAGCTTGTAGAGATCGGCCGGCGTCTTGACGATGGCGTTGTCAACCAGTTGCTCGACGAGTTTGTCGCCGAGTCCCTCGATGTCCAGCGCGCGGCGGCCGGCGAAATGCAACAGCGCCTGCTTGCGCTGGGCGGGGCAGACCAGGCCTCCCGTGCAGCGGGCGATCGCCTCGTCCTCGGGTTTTTCGATGGCGGAGCCGCATACCGGACAGGTTTTCGGCAGTTCGAAGGCCGCATGCAGCGCTTCGCCACCGAACAAGTCCTTCATCGGCCTGTTTTCCAGAACCACCGACACCACCTCGGGAATCACGTCGCCGGCACGGCGCACCACCACGGTATCGCCGATGCGCACGTCCTTGCGCCGCGCCTCGGCCTCGTTGTGAAGTGTGGCATTGGTCACCGTCACGCCGCCGACGAAGACCGGCGCCAGGCGCGCCACCGGCGTGATCGCCCCGGTGCGGCCGACCTGCACCTCGATGGCTTCCACCGTGGTCAGCATTTCCTCCGCCGGATACTTGTGCGCCACGGCCCAGCGCGGCTCGCGCGTCACAAAGCCCAGGCGCTGCTGCAGCGCCAGCGAATTCACCTTGTACACCACGCCGTCGATGTCGAAGGGCAGCTTGTCGCGCATTTCACGCATCCGGACGTGAAACGCGATCAGTCCGTCGGCACCCTCCACCACGGCGCGGTGCTCGCAGACAGGCAGACCGAAGGCGGAAAGCGCATCGAGCACGCCGGCGTGCGTCGGCGGAACATCCCAGCCGCGGGTTTCGCCGAGGCCATACACGTAGAAAGACAGCGGTCGCCCGGCGGCGATGGCCGGATCGAGCTGGCGGATGCTGCCGGCGGCCCCGTTGCGCGGATTGACCAGCGTCGCCTTGCCCAGCGCACGCTGCTTCTCGTTGTAGCGCTCGAAATCGGGACGGCTGATGAACACTTCGCCGCGCACCTCAAGCAGCGCCGGCGCGGCGCCCTGCAAACGCAGCGGAATGCGCCGCACGGTACGGATGTTCTGCGTCACGTCCTCGCCGGTCTCGCCGTCGCCGCGCGTCGCCGCCTGCACCATCATCCCGTCCTCATAGCGCAGGTTGATGGCGAGTCCGTCGAATTTCAGTTCGGCGGCATATTCGACAGGAGCATCGACCTCGGCCAGGCCCAACTCCCGCCGCACGCGTCCATCGAAGGCCTGGGCGCCCGTCGGCTCGGTGTCGGTCTCGGTGCGGATCGACAGCATCGGCACCGCATGGCGCACCTGGGCGAATTCCGGCAAGGGCTTGCCGCCGACCCGTTGTGTCGGCGAATCGGCAGTGACCAGATCGGGATGCGCCGCCTCCAGCGCCTGCAGTTCGCGGAAAAGCCTGTCGAATTCCGCATCCGGGATGGTCGGCGCGTCGAGCACGTAATAGGCATGGTTGTGCCGCTCGATCTCGCGGCGCAGCGCCGCAACGCGTTCTGCCGCGTCCATCGCCTTTTCAGCGCTTGTGAAGAAATCGTAGCGAGCGGGCCGCAGCGGGGTGCGGCCCCAAGCAGGCGCGCAAGCGCACTGCGTGCGTTGCGGTGGCAGCTACCGGAATGTACGCGTTTGTACATGAGGGCGAGGCGGGGTTTCGCGAAGCATGCTTCGCACCGCCGCAGCCGGCCGGCTGTGCAAAGCCGGCCGTGGAAGAGCACCGCCCAAGCCCCGATCCGGCACGCACAGTAGATTTATTCATAAGCGCTCAGGAGAACAGGCGCAGCGCCCGCACGCTGCCCGGAACAATGCCGGCTTCGTTCATGCGCGCCTGCAGTTCGCCGGTCTTGGCGCGAATCGCATCGATCATGGCATCGGCCAGCGGCGCGCGTTGCGCATCCACCAGGACGCCGCCGAGGGCGCCGGCCAGCTGGC
>JBIKKY010000011.1:0-63128 GCA_044360105.1 Sulfuritalea sp. | reverse complement strand
TCTTGTGGCCGTCCCGTTCGCGAAACTGGGACACGCCAAACTTGCGACAGACTTCGCCCTCCTCGTCCGACAGCAGGCGCACCGACAGGCCATGCTTGTCGCGGAAATCCGCGTGCGAAAGACAATCATCGCGCGAGACGCCGAGGATGACGCAGTCGAGCCGGGCAAATTCGTTTTCGTGATCCGAAAAATCCGCCGCCTCCAGGGTGCAATAGGGCGTCCCGTCGCGCGGATAAAAAAACAACACGGCGTTCTGGCGACCGCGCAGCGACGCGAAATCGAACCATTCCATGTCGGCATCCGGCAATGAAAACTCCGGCGCCTTTTCTCCTTGATGCAGCATGCGGTTCTCCTCCTCAGGGGAACTCGATTCATTCTAACCGAGTCTGCCGGGTGGAAATCAAGTCCCGTCCCGGCCACCGCCGCCCTCGCCATAAATCGATGACACATCCTCGTGTCGATGCGGGCTGGCAAGGTATTCGAGCGAGCGCATTTCCATCAGGCGACTCACCGTGCGCTTGAATTCGCCGGCCTGCACACCCTGTGTGTAGAGTTCCTCCGCGGCGCAGGCGGCGCCGATGATGAGCTTGACCCGGTGGTCGTAAAGCACGTCGACCAGCCAGGTAAAACGCCGCGCTGCGCTGGCCTCGCCGGCCCCCATTTTCGGCACGCCGGTAAGGAACAGCGTGTGATTGCTGTTGGCCAGCCAGAGGTAGTCGTTTTGCGAACGCGGGCCGCCGCACAGCGTGGCAAAATCGAACCAGATCACGCCCGGCGCATGGTGCACCACCGGCAACGTGCGCCCCAGTACCTCGACCGGCCCGGTATTGCCGGCGCCGCCCGCGATCGCGTTGAAGGTTCTTAGCAGCGCAGTGCGGTTGGCGCCGTCATCGCCGGCGAGATAGACACTGGCCTGTTCCAGCAGGCGCAGGCGATAGTCAACGCCGGCATCGATCTCGATCACGTCCAACTTCTGTTGCAGGAGGTCTATTGTCGGCAGGAAGAGTTCGCGCTGCAGGCCGTTGGGATAGAGCCCGACCGGCGCGTAGTTGGAGGTGATGCAGAACAGCACACCGGCATCGAACAGGGCCTGCATCAGGCGGCCGAGGATCATGGCATCGGCGATGTCGGAGACGTGGAATTCGTCGAAGCACATCAGGCGCGTTTCCCGTGCGATGCGCGCCGCCACTTTGGCCAAAGGATCGGATTCACTGCGATGCTTGCGCAGGGATTCGTGGATCTCGCGCATGAAGGCATGAAAATGCACGCGACGCTTGCGCTCATAAGGCACTGCGGCGAAGAAACAATCCATCAAAAAGCTCTTGCCGCGCCCTACTCCGCCCCAGAACCATACGCCGCGCGGCAGCTCCGGGCGAACCAGAAGCTTTCTGAGCTTGCTCCTGCGTGCCGCCTTGAGCGCCAGCAGCTCGTCATAGAACTTCTGCAGCCGTCGCGCCGCGATCAGTTGTGCCGGATCGGCAACGATGCCGCGCAAGGCCAGCGCGGCATTGAAGCCATCGATCATGCCGTCCCTGGGGACTTTGAGGATTCTGTGGGGCATCAATAAGAAGGGCGGTCGGGTCCCCCCGGCCGCCCTGGCGCGTTGACCGTCGGGATCAGAAGTGTAGCGCGCGTTTATCCACGGCGAGCGAAGCCTCGTGCATCGCCTCCGACAGCGTCGGATGGGCATGGCAGATGCGGGCGATGTCTTCCGAGGATGCATTGAACTCCATCGCCACCACGGCTTCGGCGATCAGTTCCGAGGCGTTGTTGCCGATCACATGCACGCCGAGGATGCGGTCGGTCCTGGCACAGGCAAGCATCTTGACGAAACCGGTGGTGTCGCCCTGCCCCAGCGCGCGGCCGTTGGCGGCAAAGGGGATCTGCCCGGTACGGTACTCGACGCCTTCGTTCTTCAACTGCTGCTCGGTCTTGCCGACCCACGCGATTTCGGGGTGGGTGTAGATGACCCAGGGCACGGTATCGAGATTGACGTGGCCTTTCTGGCCGGCGATGCATTCGGCCACCATGACGCCTTCTTCCATGCTCTTGTGCGCCAGCATCGGGCCGGGCACGACGTCGCCCACCGCCCAGACATTGGGCAGGTTGGTGCGGCAGTTCTGGTCGACGTTGATGTAGCCGTTGGGACGCAATTCGAGGCCGACATTCTCGGCGCCGAGGCCGGCGGTGTGCGGCACCCGTCCCACCGAAACGATCAGGCGGTCGCATTGCAGGGTCCTGGCCTCGTCCCCGAGTTCATATTCGACGCTGACGCCCTTCTTGCCCGTCTCAACCTTGGTAATCTTGACGCCTAACTGGATGTTCAGCCCCTGTTTTTGCGTGAAGGTCTTCCAGGCTTCCCTGGCCACGGCCTGATCGGCGGACGCAAGGAACTCCGGCATCGCTTCGAGGATGGTCACTTCCGAACCCAGGCGCTTCCAGACCGAACCGAGTTCGAGGCCGATGACGCCGGCGCCGATGACGCCGAGGCGTTTCGGGGTCGAATCAAAAGACAGCGCGCCGACGTTGTCGCAAATGATTTTGTTGTCGACGGGAATGCCCGGCAGATGGCGTGCCCGCGAACCGGTAGCGACGACGACATGGGTGGCCTCGACAATCTCGCCATTCACATCCACGCGCCAGCGATCATTTTCCTGGCCGACGAATTTGCCGTGACCGGGCAGCAGGGTGACCTTGTTCTTCTTGAACAGGCCCTTGATGCCGCCGGTCAACTGATCGACGATGTTGTCCTTGCGCCTGATCATGGTCGCCACGTCCATCTTCACGCCGGTGGTGGAAATGCCGTGCATGACAAAGGAATGGCTGGCCTGCTGGTAAAGCTCCGAGGACTGCAGCAATGCCTTGGACGGAATGCAGCCGACGTTGAGGCAGGTGCCGCCGAGGCGGACTTCGCCCTTCGGGTCGGCGTAGGACTCGGACTCGATGCAGGCCGTGGACAGGCCCAGCTGCGCGGCACGGATCGCGGCGACATAACCGCCGGGGCCGCCGCCGATTACAACAACATCAAATTGCTTGTTTGCCATGGAGATGTCCTCAAACGTCGAGCAGGAGGCGGGCCGGATCTTCCAGCGCTTCCTTCATGGTGACCAGCCCCAGCACCGCTTCGCGACCGTCGATGATGCGATGGTCGTAGGACAGCGCCAGGTAGTTGATCGGACGGATCACGATCTGGCCGTTCTCGACCACCGCGCGATCCTTGGTCGCATGCACGCCGAGGATGGCGGACTGCGGCGGATTGATGATCGGCGTCGACAGCATCGAGCCGAAGGTACCGCCGTTGGAAATGGAGAACGTGCCGCCCGTCAGGTCTTCGAGAGAGAGCTTGCCGTCCTTGGCCTTGGCGCCGAATTCGGCGATCTTCTTTTCGATCTGCGCCAGGCTCATCTGGTCGGCATCGCGCAGGATCGGCACCACCAGGCCGCGCGGGCTGCCCACCGCAATGCCGATGTCGAAGTAGCCGTGATAGACGATGTCGTTGCCGTCCACCGAGGAATTGATCACGGGATATTTCTTCAGCGCGGCCACCGCCGCCTTGACGAAGAAGGACATGAAGCCGAGCTTGACGCCGTGTTCCTTCTCGAAGCGTTCCTGGTACTTCTTGCGCATTTCCATCACCGGCGCCATGTTGACCTCGTTGAAGGTGGTCAGGATGGCATTGGTCGACTGCGACTGCACCAGGCGCTCGGCGACGCGGGCACGCAGGCGCGACATGGGAACGCGCTGTTCCGGGCGGTCAGCGATGATGGCGTCGGCGTTGATGACGTTCGGCTGGGGCAAGGCCGGCTTGGCCGAAAAAGTTATGCCTCCGGCGGAGCCGGGGGCGGTATCCCTTGCGGACGGCGCTGGCGACACGGCGGCTTTGGCAGCCGGAACGGCCGCGGCCTTGGCGCCGCCGCTGACGTCTTCCTTGAGAATGCGGCCGCCGCGGCCGCTGCCCTGCACGTCGGCGGCGGAAATGCCCTTCTCGTCCATGATCTTGCGCGCCGACGGCATCGCGGTTGCGGCGGCCGCCGGCTTCGCCGCGGCAGGAGCGACAGCGGCGCCCTTGGCCTCGGTATCGATATGGGCGATCACTTCGCCGGAGGCTACGGATTCGCCGTTGGCCTTGATGATTTTGACGATCACGCCGGCACCCGGCGCCGGCAGCTCGAGCACGACCTTGTCGGTTTCGATGTCGATCAGGTTCTGGTCGCGAACGACGGCATCGCCCTCCTTGATATGCCAGGTCGACAGGGTGGCTTCGGCGACTGACTCGGACAACTGTGGGACTTGGACTTCGATGATCATGATTTCTCCGTTATTCCTTGATGCCGAGGGCAGTGTTGACGACTTCCTTCTGCTGCTGGGCGTGTTTGGCGGCATAGCCGACGGCCGGTGACGGCGATGAGGCACGCGCCACCGCGTCCAGCGTCTGGCCCTTCTTGATCAGCCGCTCCAGGCGATGGTGCTTGGCATACCAGGCACCCTGGTTCATCGGCTCTTCCTGGCACCAGATCAGTTCCTTGAGGTTGGGATACTTCTCCATCTCCTCGAACAGCCGGCGATCGTCGAAGGGATAAAGCTGCTCGACACGGATCAGGACGACGTTGTCGATCTTTTTTTCGCGCCGTGCGGCGAGCAGGTCGAAATACACCTTGCCGGCGCAGGTCACCATGCGCGTGACCTTCTTCGGATCGACCTTGTCGATTTCGCCGATGATGGTCTGGAAGGTGCCGTTGGCCAGTTCCTCGAGCGAACTGCTGGCGTCCTTGTGGCGCAGCAAGGACTTCGGCGTCATGACGATGAGCGGCTTGCGCTGCTTCCTCAGCATTTGCCGGCGCAGCATGTGATAGACCTGTGCGGCATTGGACGGCACGCAGACTTCCCAGTTGAAATCGGCGGAAAGCTGCATGTAGCGCTCGAGGCGGGCCGAGGAATGCTCCGGACCCTGCCCTTCGTAACCGTGCGGCAGCAGCATCACGAGGCCGCAACCGCGGCCCCACTTGGCTTCGCCGGACGAGAGGAACTGGTCGATCACCACCTGGGCGCCGTTGGCGAAATCGCCGAACTGCGCCTCCCAGACCACCATTTCGTTGGGCGCCGCCGTGGCGAAGCCGTATTCGAAGGCGAGTACGGCTTCCTCGGAAAGCACCGAATCGAAGCACATGAAGCGCCCCTGGTTTTCCTGGATGTTCTGCAGCGGCCAGTAGGTGCCCTCGTCCCACTTCTCGCGATTCTGGTCGTGCAGGGCGGCATGGCGATGGAAGAAGGTGCCGCGCCCGACGTCCTCACCCGAAACCCGGATGTTGTAGCCGGCGGCCACCAGCGAGGCGTAGGCCAGGTTCTCGCCCATGCCCCAGTCGACCGGCAGCTTGCCTTCGCCCATCTGGCGGCGATCGTCGATAATTTTCTGCACGCGGGAGTGCAAGGTGAAATTGGGTGGGATCGTGGTGAGCCGCTTGGCCAGGCGCTGCATTTCGGTCATCGATACCGTGGTATCGCATTTCTCGGTGTAGGGCACGTTGATGTACGGCGTCCAGTCAATCGAGAACTTGCTCTGGTAATCGCTGATCACCGGGTCGATCAGGTGGCGGCCTTCGTCCAGCGCCGCGCGGTAGTCCTTGATCATCTGTTCGGCATCGCCCTCGGCGATCACGCCCTGCGCCTGCAACTTGTCGGCGTAGAGCCTGCGCGTGCCCGGATGCTGGGCGATCTTCTTGTACATCAGGGGCTGCGTCACCATCGGCTCGTCCTGCTCGTTGTGGCCGAGCTTGCGGAAGCAGACGATGTCGATCACGACGTCCTTCTTGAATTCCTGGCGGTACTCCATGGCGATCTGGGTCACCAGCGCCACGGCCTCCGGGTCGTCGCCATTGACATGGAAAATCGGCGCTTCGATCATCTTGAAAATGTCGGTGCAATACAGCGAGGAGCGGTAGTCGCGCAGGTCTGACGTGGTGAAGCCGATCTGGTTGTTCACCACGATATGCACCGTGCCGCCCGTGCCGTAGCCGCGCGTGTTGGAGAAGTTCAGCATCTCCTGGTTGACGCCCTGCCCCGCCACCGCAGCGTCGCCGTGGATCAGCACCGGCAGGGCCTGCATCTTGCCCTCGGCGCCGCGGCGCACCTGGCGCGCATAGACGGAACCGGCCACCACCGGATTGACGATTTCGAGGTGCGACGGGTTGAAGGCCAGCGTCAGGTGCACCGGGCCGCCGGGCGTGCCGACGTCGGACGAGTAACCCATGTGGTACTTGACGTCGCCGGCCGACAAGGCCTGCTTTTTCTTTCCCTCGAACTCGTCGAACAGCATAGCCGGCAGCTTGCCCAGGGTATTCACCAGGACATTCAGGCGACCGCGGTGGGCCATGCCGATGACCATTTCCTGTACGCCAACGCTGCCGGCGGTACGGATCAGCTGGTCCATGGCCAGGATCAGGGCTTCTCCGCCTTCGAGCGAGAAGCGCTTCTGGCCGACATACTTGGTGTGCAGGTAACGCTCAAGAGTCTCGGCGTGGGTAAGTTGCACCAGGAAGCGTTTCTTGTCCTCGGCGTTGTAGGCCGGGGTGCCGCGAATCGGTTCCAGCTTGCCCTCCAGCCAGCGCTTCTGGCCGACATCCGACAGGTACATGAATTCGGCGCCGATGCTGCCGCAAAAGGTCTGCCGGCAGGCTTCGAGGATTTCGCGCAGGGTGGCGGTCTCAGGCACCGCGGCGAAGGATCCGGTCTGGAACACCTGGCCGAGATCGGCTTCGGTGAAGCCGTAATGCGACGGTTCCAGCTCTGCCACCGCCGGGCGTTCGGCGCGCTTCAGGGGATCCAGTTGCGCCCAGCGGTTGCCGAGGAAACGGTAGGCATTGATCATCTGCAATACCTTGATCTGCTTGCCGTCCGACTGCGCCGTCGCCCGTCCCGCCTGGAGGGTTCCATCCTTGGCGCGCTGGGCGAAGGAGGTGATCACCGGGTAGTGGGCAACATCCGGCCCGGTGTAGTTGCCTGCGCCCGGCAGCGTGCCGAGCTTGTCGAAGTAATCGCGCCAGGCCGGCTCGACCGAGGCCGGGTTGGCGAGGTAGGCGTCGTACAGCGCCTCGATGTACGGCGTATTGGTGCCGAACAGATACGAGTTGGACAGCATCTGCTTCATCATTGCGTCACCTGCTCATGTTTGGGGGAAAAAAACCGGGGGGCGTCAGCCGCCCCCCCGTCCTGGCCGAAACGGATCAGCGCTGGGCCAGCGCCTTGACGTCGCGCCTGGCCGCGCCGATGTAGAGCTGGCGCGGACGGCCGATCTTGTATTCCGGATCGGTGATCATCTCTTCCCACTGCGTCATCCAGCCGACGGTACGCGCCAGCGCGAAGATGCAGGTGAACATCGAGGTCGGGATGCCGAGCGCCTTCTGCACGATGCCCGAGTAGAAATCGACGTTCGGATACAGCTTTTTCTCGACGAAGTAGGGATCTTCCAGCGCGATCTTTTCGAGTTCCTTGGCCAGCTTGAACAGACGGTCGTTCTCCAGGCCCAGTTCCGCCAGGACATCGGCGCAAACCTTGCTCATCAGCTTGGCGCGCGGATCGAAGTTCTTGTACACGCGATGGCCGAAGCCCATCAGCTTGAAACTGTCGTTCTTGTCCTTGGCGCGATTGATGTACTCGCCGACGCGGGATACATCGCCGATCTCTTCCAGCATCTGCAAACAAGCCTCGTTGGCACCGCCGTGCGCCGGGCCCCAAAGGCAGGCGATGCCGGCCGAAATGCAGGCGAAGGGATTGGCACCTGAGGATCCGGCCAGGCGCACCGTCGAGGTCGAGGCATTCTGCTCGTGGTCGGCATGCAGCGTGAAAATGGTGTCGAGCGCGTGGGTCAGCACCGGATTCGGCTTGTATTCCTCGCAGGGCGTGCCGAACATCATGTGCATGAAGTTGGCCGTGTAATCGAGGTCGTTGCGCGGATACATGAAAGGCTGGCCGGTGTTGTACTTGTAGGCCATGGCGACGATGGTCGGCAGCTTTGCGACCAGGCGGTTGAAGGAGATGCTGCGGTCCTCCGGATCGGCGAAATCGGTGACGTCGTGATAAAAGGCCGACAGCGCGCCGACCACGCCGACCATGACGGCCATCGGGTGCGCGTCGCGGCGGAAACCCTGGTAGAGCCGCACCAGTTGCTCGTGCACCATGGTGTGCTTCTTGATGGTTGTTTCGAACTCGTTTTTCTGTTGGACGTTGGGCAGTTCGCCGTTTTTCAGCAGCCAGGCGACTTCGAGGAAGTTGCACCTTTCCGCCAGTTGTTCGATCGGGTAGCCGCGATACAGCAACTCGCCCTTGTCACCGTCGATGTAGGTCACCTTCGACTGGCAGCTTGCGGTCGAAAGAAAGCCGGAATCGTAGGTAAACAGGCCGGTCTTGGCACCGAGGGTGCGGATGTCGATGACGTCATTGCCATGAACGCCGGTCATCACCGGGAATTCCACGGTCTTTCCGTCGATGGTCAGGGTTGCTGTGCGATTCGTGCTCATGATCAGATCCTCTTTCAGGTCCGTTGCGTTTAAGTACCGTTGTTACTCGAAATTGGCTATGGGAGAAACTTCCCGCAGCCGCTCAATCATTGCCGCCAGTTGCGGATCGCCGGTGGCATCCCTGCCGCTCACCAGCGCCCACAGATCGTGGTCCTCCAGCTCCAGCAAACTTTCCAGCGCCGCTTCTCCTTGCGCATCGAGAGTGTCTTCGTAACGCTCCCAGAAACGGTCAAACACCAGATCCAGCTCCAGCAAGGCGCGCCGGCAATGCCATTTCAGGCGATTGATGCGTGCCCTGCGATCTTCTTCCATGGTCAGACGGCCCGCCTGACCATCATTTCCTTTATCTTGCCGATCGCCTTGGTCGGGTTCAGTCCCTTGGGGCAAACGTCGACGCAGTTCATGATGGTGTGGCAGCGGAACAGGCGATACGGGTCTTCGAGGTCGTCGAGCCGCTCGTTGGTCGCCTGGTCGCGCGTATCGGCGATGAAGCGGTAGGCGGCGAGCAGGCCGGCCGGACCGACAAACTTGTCCGGGTTCCACCAGAAGGACGGGCAGGACGTCGAACAGCAGGCGCAGAGGATGCACTCGTAGAGGCCGTTGAGTTCCTCGCGATCCTCGGGCGACTGCAGGCGCTCGCGCTCGGGGGGCGGGTCATTGTTGATCAGGTAGGGCTTGATCGAGTTGTACTGCTTGAAGAACTGCGTCATGTCCACGATCAGGTCGCGGATCACCGGTAGGCCCGGCAGCGGACGCAGGACGATGGGCTTGCCTTCGGGAAAGCTGTCCATCGCGGTCAGGCAGGCCAGGCCGTTCTTGCCGTTGATGTTCATCGCGTCGGAACCGCAGACACCTTCGCGACAGGAGCGGCGGAAGGAGATCGAGTCATCCTGTGCCTTCAGCTTGACCATGGCATCGAGCAGCTTGCGATCCGTCGATTCGAGCTCCACGGAGATGTCCTGCATGTAGGGCTTGGCGTCCTGATCCGGATCGTAGCGATAGATCTTGAACTGGACGGTACGGTTGGCGTTCGTCATCGTCATTCCTTGTTATCGTGAAATACGCCGTTCACCGCAACGGGTGATATACGAGCGAAGCGAGCCAATTGGAAGCCTCCCCGCGAGGGGAGGATGGGAGGGGCGGGCCCATTTGCCAGCCCGGTGAGCATCGAAGGTGGAATATTTCATGATCTGGTTGGTTCATCGAAATCATGGGCGTCAGTAGGCGCGCTTCTTGAGTTCGATGGTGTCGACGCTCATCGGCTTCATCTGCACCGGCTTGTAGTCGAGGCGGTTGCCCTCGCGATACCACAGCGTGTGCTTGAGCCAGTTTTTGTCGTCGCGCCCGTCGGGCGTCTCGGGACTGTCGACCGCATCGTCACGCACATGGGCGCCGCGCGACTCGGTGCGGGCGTTGGCCGAGACGATGGTAGCCTTGGCGACCTCGATCAGGTTGTCGAGTTCCAGCGCTTCGATCCGCGCTGTGTTGAACACCATCGACTTGTCCTTGATCTGGGTCTGCGCCACATGGCCGGCGATCTCGTCGATGCGCTTGACGCCTTCGGCCAGCATGTCCTTGAAGCGGAACACGCCGGCATGCTTCTGCATGGTGCGCTGCATGGCCAGGCGCGTCTCATGCACGTCGGCGCCGTCCTTCTGGTGGTTGAGGCGATCGACGCGGGCCAGGGTACGGTCGATGGCTTCCTGCGCCAGCGGCTTGTGCGCCTTGACATTGTTCTTCAGGTCATTGACCGCGGTTTCGCCCGCCGACTTGCCGAACACCAGCAGGTCGAGCAGGGAGTTGGTGCCGAGCCGGTTGGCGCCGTGCACCGAGGCACAGGCGCATTCGCCGGCGGCATAGAAGCCGTGCACCGGCTCGCTCGGGTTGCCGCCCTTGGGCACCACCACCTGGCCCAGGTAATTGGTCGGAATGCCGCCCATCTGGTAATGGCAGGTCGGCACGACCGGCAGCGGCTCCTTGAGGCAATCGACGCCGGCGAACTGGATGCCGATTTCGTGGATGCCGGGCAGGCGCTTCATGATGGTCTCGGGCGGCAGGTGGGTGATGTCGAGCAGCACGAAATCCTTGTTCGGGCCGCAGCCGCGGCCTTCGTTGATCTCGGTGGTCATGGCGCGCGACACCACGTCGCGCGAGGCCAGATCCTTGGCATTCGGCGCATAGCGTTCCATGAAGCGCTCGCCGTCGGAATTGCGCAGGATGCCGCCCTCGCCGCGCACGCCTTCGGTGATCAGTACGCCGGCGCCGGCCACGCCGGTCGGGTGGAACTGCCAGAACTCCATGTCTTCCAGCGGGATGCCGGCGCGCGCCGCCATGCCGACGCCATCGCCGGTGTTGATGAAGGCGTTGGTCGAGGAATAGTAGATGCGCCCCGCTCCGCCGGTGGCGAAGATGGTGGCTTTGGCGTGGAAGACGACGATCTCGCCGGTTTCCATGTCCATCGCGGTGACACCCATGACGTCGCCGTCGGCATCACGGACCAGATCCAGCGCCTGCCATTCGACGAAGAACTGGGTATTGACCTTGATGTTGCGCTGGTACATCGCGTGCAGCATGGCGTGGCCGGTGCGGTCGGCCGCGGCGCAGGAACGGCGCACCGGCTTCTCGCCGAAGTTCGACATGTGGCCGCCGAAGGGGCGCTGGTAGATCTTGCCGTTATCGAGGCGGTCAAAGGGCATGCCGTAGTGCTCAAGCTCGACCACGACCTCATTGGCTTTGCGGCACATGAACTCGATCGCGTCCTGGTCGCCGAGCCAGTCGGAGCCCTTGACGGTGTCGTACATGTGCCAGTGCCAGTGGTCCTCCTCGGAATTGCCGAGACTGGCGGCGACGCCGCCCTGCGCCGCGACGGTGTGCGAACGCGTCGGGAAAACCTTGGTCAGCACGGCGGTCTTGTAGCCGGCTTCGGACAACTGAATCGCGGCACGCAGGCCGGCGCCGCCGGCACCGACGATGACCGCATCGAATTTGCGAACGGTGTAATTCATGATTGCCTTCCGCAGGGCCGTCCCAAGGAAGGCCGTTCATTGAAAATGGAGCGAAGCGAACCGTGGTCACCCCTTTTAGTTTCGGCCGCTGCGCTTAACGCCGATAGATCCGGCGTTAGCCTGCACTGAAACTGCGTTTTCATGGAAAAGGGGCTGGGGGATATGTACAACATTACAGCCTCCAGATGATCTGAACTGCCCAGCCGGCATAGCCGACCAGGGCGAGCAGCGTCATCACGTGCAGGAACAGACGCAGCGCCGCGGAATTGAGATAGTCCATCCAGATGTCGCGCACGCCGACCCAGGCGTGCCAGCACAGGCTGACGATGAACAGGAAAGTGATGAAACGGATGAAGCCGTTGCCCATGAAGGCCTGCCAGGCTTCGCGCGAAGACATCGCGCCGGCAAGGGCGGCGGCGAAGATGATGAGCGTGAATACCGCCATGACGACGCCGGTGATGCGCTGCGCCAGCCAGTCCTTGAGGCCGTAGCCGGCCCCGACGACGAGTCGGTTCATGTTAGTAGGCTCCCAGAAGTTTCAGGCCGAAGATGGCTGTCAGCGCCAGACTGACCACCATCACCGTCATCGCGGACGAACGCGCCTGCTCCTTCTCCACGCCGACATGAATGTCGATCAGCAGAATGCGGATGCCCATGCAGAAGTGATGCAGGAAGGCCCAGATCAAGCCGAGCAGGATCAACTTGACCAGCCAGTTGCCGGTGGCGGCAGCAAACATTTCGGCGCTGCCCTGGGTGGAGCCGAGTGACAACTGCAGCAACCAGATGAGCAGCGGCAACATCAGGAACAGGCCGGCGCCGCTTACGCGATGCAGAATTGAGGCAAAGCCTGCCAGCGGCAGTCGTATCTCATTTAGCGCCAAATGCTTCGGACGCTGTTTGGTCATCTCGGGCATGGATCCGTTTCTCCGTTTTTGGTTTCGGTGTAAGGCAAGCCCTTGCGGGCATTGACCTTCACTGAAAGCGCGCTTTGCTTGAATTTGATGCGGTGCACTATAAAACAAACCATTTAACTTGAAAACAAAATCTATTACCGCGCTAACCGAGCTCGTTGAAATAGCAATGCTCGTTGGTCGAATACAGGCCGCGCCGCCACTCGACCGGCTTGTCGGCGTAGGAAAAGCTGACGCGCTCGACAGACAGCAGGGGGCTGCCCTCGGCCACGTTCAGAAGTTCGGCACTGGCGCGGTCGGCGGGCACGGCACGCAGGCGCTCCTCGGCGCGGATCATGCGGATGCCGAAACGGTTTTCAAAGAAGCTGTAGAGCGAGCCCTGATAGTCGCGCAGCATTTCCAGAGTCACCGCGCCAAAAATGCTGCCGGGAAGATAGATTTCATCGACCACGACCGGCTTTCCGGAAAACTTCAGCAGGCGGCGAACGATGGTGATCGGATCGCCGATGTTCAGTTCCAGCATGCGCGCGACTTCCGGCCCGGCTTTGGCCCGCCAGCACTCGAGCGGCACGCTCTGGGTCTGCTCGATGCCTCCCGTCAGCGGCACCACGCGCAGAAAGCGGAAGAAGGCGCGCGGATCGTCGTGGGAAGCGACGAAAGTGCCTTTGCCTTGGCGGCGAAGAAGGAGGTTTTCCGCGGCCATCTCGTCTATCGCCTTGCGCACCGTACCCTGGCTGACGTTGAAGCGGATGGCCAGTTCGGACTCGCTCGGAATCGCTTCGCCCGGGCGCCATTCACCGGATTCGAGCCGCTGCATCAGCAGGCTCTTGATCTGGCGGTACAGCGGGCTGAATGTGGGCGATGGAGAAGCGCCAGAAGACGCGTTCGCAATTGTCACGTTTTAACCCCCGGGCGACCGTGCATCGCAGGAAATTCCCTTTGGGATAATGCAGAATGCGGCATGGACTGCATTTGACCATATTTTTTTAGACAGGTCTACACCTTGTCTTATGTCTTATATAAGATATCAGACAACTATTGACACAGCGCAACATTGTTCGTAAACTTAGTTGGATTGATCGTCGCGTATCATTCACTTCCCAGCAGGCAGTGTCACGCGCAATCCGATCAGCCGGCCACATTGATGTTTTGACCAATCGATTCAAACTGATACAGGAGTCTTAGAAATGGCAAAAGCCCCCGTTCGAGTTGCAGTGACCGGCGCCGCCGGCCAAATCGGTTATGCCGCAATATTCCGCATTGCTGCGGGCGACATGCTGGGCAAGGATCAACCCGTGATCCTGCAACTGCTCGAGCATCCTTCAGAAAAGCCCCAGGCCGCGCTCAAGGGCGTGATGATGGAACTCGACGACTGCGCCTTCCCCCTGTTGGCCGGCGTCGTCGGCACGGGCGACGCCAGGGTCGCCTTCAAGGATGCCGACTACGCGCTGCTGATCGGTGCCAAGCCGCGCGGCCCGGGCATGGAGCGCAAGGACCTGCTGATGGACAACGCCAAGATCTTCATCGAGCAGGGTGGCGCCTTGAACGAAGTCGCCTCGCGCAATGTCAAAGTTCTCGTCGTCGGCAATCCGGCCAACACCAATGCCTACATCGCCATGAAGTCGGCTTCCAGCCTGCCCGCCAAGAATTTCACCGCCATGCTGCGCCTGGACCACAACCGCGCCGTGTCGCAACTGGCCAGCCGCACCGGCAAGTCGGTCAATGACATCGAGAAGATGATCGTCTGGGGCAACCACTCGCCGACGATGTATCCGGACCTGCGCTTCTGCACCGTCGCCGGCCAGGCCGCTGCGGCCGCCGTCAATGACGAAGCCTGGTACAGGAATGAGTACATCCCGACCGTTGGCAAGCGTGGCGCCGCCATCATCGCCGCTCGTGGCGCCTCGTCCGCTGCCTCGGCCGCCAATGCCGCGATCGACCACATGCGCGACTGGGCCCTGGGCACCAACGGCAAGTGGGTCACCATGGGCGTTCCCTCCGATGGTTCCTACGGCATCCCCAAGGACATCATCTACGGGGTGCCGGTGACCTGTGAAAACGGCGAGTACAAGCGCGTCGAAGGCCTGGCCATCGACGACTACTCGCGCACCATGATGGACAAGACACTGGCCGAGCTGCAGGAAGAACAAGCCGGCGTCGCCAGCCTGCTTGGCTGATGGGATGCGGCGGGATGTGGCGCAGCGCACTGAGGTCAGACTGAGGTGAGCCTGCCGCTGCATCCTGCCGCAGTTCTGTTTCAGGGCATCAAGCCCTTTCCGGCGCTTGCTGCCTGCGAGCACTTCGCCGGCTCCGAAAAGACCATTCGCAAGGCCCTGCAAATGCAGTCGGAACTGCAGGTCGATGACCGTCCCGTATTCGACATCACGGCCGATTGCGAGGACGGCGCGCCCGCCGGCCGCGAGACCGAACACGCGGAAATGATCGCCGGCCTGCTGCTCGGCACCGACAATCGCCACGGACGACTCGGCGCCCGCATTCACGATGTGACCCATGCTCACTGGCGCGACGATTTGAAGATCATTGTCGGTCGTGCCGGTGAGCAGGTCGCCTACATCGTCCTGCCCAAAGTCGCCAATGCCGACGATGCCCTGACCCAGATTGCCGAACTCGACGAAGTTCGCAAACGGCACGGCATCGAGCGTGAAATTCCGGTCCATGTATTGATCGAAACGCCCGGCGCGCTGCACGAGGTATGGCAGATCGCGGCCTTGCCGCATGTCGAAACCCTGGACTTCGGCCTGATGGATTTCGTCAGCGCCCATCACGGCGCCATTCCGGGCAGCGCCATGCGCTCGCCGGGCCAGTTTTCGCATCCGCTGATCGCGCGCGCCAAGTGCGACATTGCGGCGGCCGCGCTGGGCAATGGCGTGGTTCCGTCGCATAACGTGACCACGGAACTCAATGATGCCGATGTCGTCGGCGAGGACGCGCGCCGTGCGAAAAACGAGTTCGGCTTCCTGCGCATGTGGAGCATCCACCCGCGCCAGATCCAGCCCATCGTCGAGGCCATGCGCCCCGATTTCGCCGAAGTGACGGAAGCCTCCGGCATCCTGCTCGCCGCGCAGAATGCCGACTGGGGGCCGATCGCCTGGGAAGGCAAACTGCACGACCGCGCCTCCTACCGCTACTACTGGGAATTGCTGCGACGCGCCCATGCCACCGGCGCAAGCCTGCCCGCCGAAGCCCGCCACAGATTCTTTCACCCCGCCGCACACGAACCCCATTCCCACTGATTCCAACGAGAGGAAGTCATCATGCTTGAAGCCTATCGCGCCCATGTCGCCGAACGCGCCGCCCTCGGCATCCCGCCCCTGCCCCTGACCAAGCAGCAGACGAGCGAACTCGTCGAACTGCTGAAGAACCCACCCAAGGGCGAGGATGCCTTCCTGGTCGACCTGATCACCCAGCGCGTGCCCGCGGGCGTCGATGATGCCGCCAAGGTCAAGGCCGAGTTCCTCGCCCGCGTGGCGAAGGGCGAAGAAGCCTGCGGCCTGATCTCGCGCGAGAAGGCCACCGAACTGCTCGGCACCATGGTCGGCGGCTACAACGTCAAGCCCCTGATCGACGTGCTGGACGACGCCGTGGTCGGCGCCGTCGCCGCCAAGGCCCTGAAATCCACGCTGCTGATGTTCGACTTCTTCCACGATGTCGCCGACAAGGCCAAGGCCGCGAATGGGGCAAACTCGGCCAACGCCAAGGCCGTAATGCAGTCCTGGGCCGACGCCGAATGGTTCACCCAGCGCCCCGAAGTGCCGAAGAAGATCTCCGTCACCGTGTTCAAGGTCACCGGCGAAACCAATACCGACGACCTTTCCCCGGCGCCCGACGCCTGGAGCCGCCCCGACATCCCGCTGCACGCGCTGGCCATGCTGAAGAACGCCCGCGACGGCATCACGCCCGAGAAGCCCGGCGAGCGCGGCCCGATGGGACTGATCGAGGAACTCAAGAGAAAGGGTCACGCGGTCGCCTACGTCGGCGACGTGGTCGGCACCGGTTCCTCACGCAAGTCGGCGACCAATTCCGTGCTGTGGTGGACCGGCGACGACATTCCCTTCGTCCCCAACAAGCGTTTCGGCGGCTTTTGCCTGGGCAACAAGATCGCCCCGATCTTCTTCAACACCCAGGAAGATGCCGGCGCCTTCCCCATCGAATGCGATGTGGCGCAGATGAACATGGGCGACGTGATCGACATCTACCCCTACGACAAGAAGGTCGAGAAGAACGGCGCGAATGGACCACAACTCATTTCCACCTTCGACTACAAGTCGGAAGTGCTGCTTGACGAAGTGCGCGCCGGCGGCCGAATCAACCTGATCATCGGTCGCGCCCTGACCGGCAAGGCCCGCGAATTCCTCGGTCTGCCCGCCTCCACCCTGTTCCGCCTGCCGCAGCCGCCGGTCGATTCCGGCAAGGGCTTCTCGCTGGCACAGAAGATGGTCGGCCGCGCCTGCGGCTTCCCCGAAGGCAAAGGCGTGCGCCCCGGCACCTACTGCGAACCGAAGATGACCTCGGTCGGCAGCCAGGACACCACCGGCCCGATGACCCGCGACGAGCTGAAAGACCTCGCCTGCCTCGGCTTCTCCGCCGACCTCGTGATGCAGTCCTTCTGCCACACCGCCGCCTACCCGAAGCTGGTCGACGTCAAGACCCACCGCACCCTGCCCTCCTTCATCACCGCGCGCGGCGGCATCTCGCTCAAGCCCGGCGACGGCGTGATCCACAGCTGGCTCAATCGCCTGCTGCTGCCGGATACCGTCGGCACCGGCGGCGACAGTCACACCCGCTTCCCGATCGGCATATCCTTCCCGGCCGGTTCCGGCCTGGTGGCCTTCGCCGCCGCCACCGGCGTCATGCCGCTGGACATGCCCGAATCCGTGCTGGTGCGTTTCAAGGGCTCGCTGGCCGAGGCGGGAAAACGCGGCATCACGCTGCGCGACCTGGTCAATGCGATTCCCTTCTACGCCATCAAGCAGGGCCTGCTGACCGTGGCCAAGCAGGGCAAGAAGAACATCTTCTCGGGGCGCATCCTCGAAATCGAAGGCCTGCCCGACCTCAAGGTGGAACAGGCTTTCGAACTCACCGACGCTTCCGCCGAGCGCTCCGCCGCCGGCTGCACCGTGCGCCTGAACAAGGAGCCGATCGTCGAGTACATGCGCTCCAACATCACGCTGATGAAGTGGATGATCGCCGAGGGCTATGAAGACAAGCGCGCCCTCGGCCGCCGCGTCAAGGCCATGGAAGAATGGATCGCCAGGGGCACCCTGCTCGCCGCAGATGCCGATGCCGAGTACGCCGCCGTGATCGAGATCGACCTGGCCGACGTCAAGGAACCGCTGCTCGCCTGCCCCAACGATCCGGACGACGTCAAGACCCTGTCCGACGTTGCCGGCGAGAAAATCGACGAAGTCTTCATCGGATCCTGCATGACCAACATCGGCCACTTCCGCGCCGCCGGCAAGGTGCTCGAAGGCAAGAGCGACATCCCGACGCGGCTGTGGATCGCGCCGCCGACCAAGATGGACGCCATGATCCTCAACGAAGAGGGTTACTACGCCATCCTCGGCAAGTCCGGCGCGCGCATGGAAATGCCCGGCTGCAGCCTGTGCATGGGCAACCAGGCGCAGATCAAGAAGGGCAGCACGGCCGTGTCGACCTCGACGCGCAACTTCCCCAACCGGCTCGGCATCGACACCCGCGTCTATCTGAGTTCCGCCGAACTTGCGGCGGTGACGGCGCTGATGGGCAAGATCCCGACCATGGCCGAGTATCTGGAACAGGTGCAGACGGTCAATGCCAAGGCCGCCGACGTCTATCGCTACATGAACTTCGACCAGATTGCGGAGTTCAGGGAAGTGGCGGATACGGTGACGGTTTAAGCGGCGCACATCGGCGCGCATTTGCCGTATCGCCAGCGCCGACTTTTCATATCAAACGCCCCCGACAGGAAATCGTCGGGGGCGTTTTTTTTGAATACTGGGCTTCTGGTCGAATCCTTACCGGGGGATCAAGCGGGCGCCGGGCAATTTGCCGAGTTTGCGATCGAAAGTCACCAGTTCATGGCCCGCGCTGGCGCTTTCCGCCAGGATCATGCAATCGGCGAAGTCTGTATTCGCCGCCAGATAATTCTGCAGCGCCGCCTGGAACACTTCCCGGCGCTGCAAATGGAAGGCGGGATGGTCGGCGATTGCACCAAGGATGAGTTGCAGTCTCGTTTTGCTCAGGCCATACGCGCTGACGAGCACCCAGACCGCTTCTATCTGCACCGCCTGGGAGACAAAAACTTCGCCGGCCTCGCTCACGGCCTGGCGTGCGGCCCGGCACTGATCGGGTGCCGTCGGATCGTCGACCAGCACGCGCACCAGCACATTCGTATCAACCGCGAGCAAGGCGGCCTCGGCCGGCGGCGATGGCGTCCTCCATTTGTTCCAGCGTCGCTCCCTTGCGCGTCTTGACGATGCCGAACACGGCTTCGATGGCGGTTTCCTGACGTTGAAGCACGATCTTGCCGCCCTCGTCGACAAAACCCACGCGGTCGCCAGGCTTGATGCCAAGCTTTTCGCGAAGCTCGATGGGAATGGTGACCTGCCCCTTGGTAGTGACCGACGAACTCAGCATGACAATCTCCAGTAATACTTTTTAAACAGGTATTACTATAGCAAACGGTAACACTCATGGCAACGGGCGCGCCTTCCAACCGACCAATGCGCGGCGTAGCGTTTCGGCGCCGTAGCGCCAGCGCCAGCGCGCTGCGTCCTACGGAACTTTTGCTTTGCAAACGAAACGCCTTCGTGGAGCAATCCGCGGGGCGTTTTTCATTGTGGGCGACAAGCCGCTAAGATACGGCCCACTGACCATTCCCGGGGCCATCCCATGAGTAACGACGACAAACCCCGCGCCGGTTTCGCCACCCGCGCCATCCATCACGGCTACGACGCCTACGCCGGCCACGGCTCGCTCAATCCGCCGGTGTATATGAGTTCGACCTATGCCTTCCCCACGGTTGAGGACGGTGCCGCGCGCTTTGCCGGCGAGCAGGCCGGCTTCGTCTATTCGCGCGTCGGCAATCCGACCACGGCGCTGCTCGAAGCCCGGCTGGCCGAACTCGAAGGCGGCGAGGCGGCGCTGGTGACGGCCTCGGGTCAGGGCGCGACGACTTCACTGCTGTGGACCCTGCTCGCGCCGGGCGACGAAATCATCGCCGACAAGACGCTTTACGGCTGCACCTTCGGCTTCCTCAACCACGGCCTGGCGAAATTCGGCGTCAAGGTAACGCACGTCGACCTCACCGATCCGGGCAATCTCGAATCCGCCATCAACCCGGCGACGCGCGTGGTGTTCTTCGAGTCGCCGGCCAATCCCAACATGCGCCTGGTCGACATCGCGGCGGTGAGCTCCATCGCCCGTCGCCACAGCGCGCTGACGGTGGTCGACAACACCTACTGCACGCCCTGGTTGCAGCGCCCGCTCGAACTCGGCGCCGACTTCGTGATTCATTCGGCGACCAAGTACCTCGGCGGCCACGGCGACCTGCTCGCCGGCGCCATCGTCGGCCCGGCGGAAACGCTGACCCAGGTGCGCTTCTACGGCCTCAAGGACATGACCGGCGCCGTGCTCTCGGCGCAAGACGCCTTTCTCGTGTTGCGTGGCCTCAAGACGCTGGCCCTGCGCATGGATCGCCACTGCGCCAACGCGCAGGGCGTGGCCGAATTCCTCGCCGCGCATCCCAAAGTCTCAGTGGTCCATTTCCCCGGTCTGCCCGGCTTTCCCCAGTTTGAGCTGGCCCGCCGCCAGATGGCGCAAGCCGGGGGCATGATCGCCTTCGAACTGAAGGATGGCATCGAGGCGGGTCGTCGTTTCATGAACGCGCTGCGGCTGTTCACCCGTGCTGTCAGCCTCGGTGATGCGGAAAGCCTGGCCCAGCATCCGGCCAGCATGACGCACTGCTTCTACACGCCGGAAGAGCGCGCCGAGCACCTGATCGGCGAAGGGCTGGTCAGGCTGTCCATCGGCCTGGAGGATCTGCCCGACCTGCTGGCCGACCTCGAGCAGGCGCTGCACGCGGCTTAGCCACTGCAACGCCGTAGCGCCAGCGCCGACTTTTTGCGTCGGTGAAAAAACCCCGGAGAAATTCGCCGGGGCTTTTATCGGGCGGGAGCCGACTCCGGCGGCGGGTTCTGCTGCTGGCGGCCGCCGCGCCTGCGCTCCGGATACAGGTCGCGGCCCGCTTGATCCACGTCGCGGCGCAACTGGCGGCGTTCCTCGCGCGACATCTGCCCGCCGCGCGGCGGGCCGCCGTCTCCGGCCGCCAACTGCGCCGCACCGGGCGCTGGCGCCATGCCCTGCGGGCCGGCACCGTTCCCCCGGCCTTGCTGACGATGCGGTCCGGGCCCCATGCCTCCGGGCCCCATGCGCTGTGGCTTGGCAGCATCGCTCCCGTCTGGTGGCGGAGGCTGTTGCTGTCCCTGCGCCGAAGCGTCGACCGCCAGCAGCAGCAAGGCGGCTGCCATGCCGACCCACTTCGCGCGGCGTTGCGCGTTCACGTCCGTCCTTTCGATTCCATCAGTGAAGGATACTGTAAATCCGTTCGCCCGCGAGCTTGCCGGCCGCCATCAACTGGTCGACGCCGGCCTGCGGTTCGGCGCCCCAGAGCGCCAGCCCGATACCCAGTGCCATGCTGAAAAACAATGCCTTCATGATCGCCTCCGTCAGCCGTTTCGCCCTTGCCGCTCTTCCGGCACGCTTGCATTCTCGGCGGCGTGCGTAAGGCAATTGTTGCGGACGGCCGGGCTTTGTAATCGTTTGTAAAGGCTGCTGGCAGGATGCTTTCGATCCGGCTAGGATTCACAATCGATTTCTGAAATAGACTCGAACCCATGAACGAGACCAAAACCAAGATTCTTGTCGTCGATGACGACATGCGCCTGCGCCAGTTGCTCGAGCGCTACCTTTCCGATCAGGGGTTCGCGGTCAAGGCCGTGCCCGACGCGCCGGGCATGGACCGCGCGCTGGAGCGCGAGCTCTATGACCTGATCGTGCTCGACCTCATGCTGCCGGGCGAAGACGGCCTCGCCATCTGTCGCCGCCTGCGCGGTGCGGCCAACCCGGTGAGCATCATCATGCTGACCGCCAAGGGCGACGAAGTGGACCGCATCGTCGGGCTGGAAATCGGCGCCGACGACTACCTGCCCAAACCTTTCAACCCGCGCGAACTGGTGGCGCGCATCCATGCCGTATTGCGCCGGCAGGCCGCGCCGCCGCCGCCGGGTGCGCCTGCCATCACCGAGGAAAGCGTGAGTTTCGGCAAGGTGACCATCAACCTGGCGACGCGCGAACTCGAACGGGAAGGAACGAGCACCTTGCTCACTTCGGGCGAGTTCGGCCTGCTGCGCGTGCTGCTGGAACATCCGCGCCAGCCGATGAGCCGCGACAAGCTAATGGAACTGGCGCGCGGCCGCGAATACGAAGTCTTCGATCGCGCCATCGACGTACAGATTTCGCGCCTGCGCAAGCTGGTCGAGGAAGATCCGGGCAAGCCGCGCTACATCCAGACCGTCTGGGGCTTCGGCTATGTTTTCGTTCCTGACGGCAAGAAGCACGACTAGCAAGTTGCCGCAATGAAGCTCCTGCCGCGCACGCTGCTGTGGCGCACTTTCCTCCTCGTCGCACTGCTGATGATGCTTTCCGTCGCGGCCTGGTTCGCCATTTTCCGGGCCTATGAGCGCGAACCGCGCGCCCGGCAACTCGCGCAAACCCTGGTCAGCGTCGCCAACCTGACGCGCGCCGCACTGATCTCCGCAAGGCCGGACGCGCGCCGCGAACTCCTGCGCGAGTTGTCCGATCGCGAAGGCATCCGCATTTATCCGGCCGAAGCCACGGACCGGATCGAGCCCCTGCCCGACAGGTTTTTTCTGCACCGCGTCGAGGAACTGGTCAGGGAACAGCTCGGACCGGGCACCCGCCTGTCCCTCGAGCGCGAGGGCGAGCAGGCCCTGTTCGTCAACTTCCGCATCGACGACAGCGACGAAGGCGACTACTGGCTGGCCCTGCCGCGCGAACGCATCGATCGCGTGTTCCCCCTGGGCTGGTTGGGCTGGGGTGTGGCGGCGCTGCTGCTTTCACTGTTTGGCGCCTGGCTCATCGTCTTCCGCATCACGCGGCCGCTCAAGGCCTTGCAGCAGGCCGCGCAAAAAGTCGGCGCCGGCGAGACGCCGCCGCGCCTTGATGAGGGCGGCCCGACCGAACTGGCGACCGTCGCCGGTGCCTTCAACCAGATGAGCGCGGATCTGGCGCAGATCGACCAGGATCGCGCCCTGATTCTGGCCGGCGTTTCGCACGATCTGCGCACGCCGTTGACGCGCCTGCGCATGGGCATCGAAATGTCTGCCGACGAGGACCTGCGCGAAGGCATGACCGCCGACATCGAGGAAATGGACAAGACCATCGGCCAGTTTCTCGACTTTGCGCGTTCGGAGGGTGGCGAAGCGCCGCAGGACGTGGATGTCGCCGCGCTGCTGGCCGATATCGCCAGCCAGTACCGCCGCCGCGGCTTCGCCGTGGATATGACGGCCGCCGTCCCGTCAATCCCTCTCTCCCGACCTCTCTCCCGGAGGGAGAGAGGAGACCGACTGCTTCCCTCTCCCTCCGGGAGATGGAATGAGGGAGAGGGCTGGCCGACTATTGAGGCGGTGCGCCCGCAAGCCCTGCGCCGCGCCGTCAGCAACCTGATCGACAATGCGCTGCGCTATGCCGGTAGCGACAATCCGGTGGAGCTCGACCTGAACCTTGCCGGCGGCGAATCGGTGATCGAGGTGCGCGATCGCGGCCCCGGCATCCCGCCGCAGGATGTCGAACGCATCAAGCGCCCCTTCGCCCGACTCGAAGAGGCTCGCAGCAACACCGCCGGCGCCGGTCTGGGACTGGCCATCGTCGAGCGCATCGCCCGTTCCCACAATGGTCGCCTCGAACTGCTGCCGCGCCACGGCGGCGGTCTGATCGCACGCCTGGTGCTGCGCCCATCCGATTCGAAAGGCCCTGCCGCGCCATGAACGACTCCGTCGCCACGACCCCATTCGAGCGCATCGGCGGCGAACCGGCCGTGCGCCGCCTGGTCAAGCGCTTCTATCAACTGATGGATACCCTGCCCGAGGCCTACGGCATCCGCAAGCTGCACCAGCCCGACCTGGGCAGCGCCGAAGAAAAGCTCTTCATGTTCCTCTGCGGCTGGCTCGGCGGCCCGCAACTCTATGTCGAGAAATACGGCCATCCCAGGCTGCGCGCGCGCCATCTGCCGTTTGCCATCGCCAGCGAGGAGGCCGGGCAGTGGATGCTGTGCATGCGCACGGCCATGGCGGAGGTGATCGCCGACGAGGCCTTGCGCGCCGGACTCGACAAGTCGCTCAACGACCTGGCCTATCACATGCGCAACCGCAACGACCCGCCCGCGGCGTAAGGCGCGTCGCCTAAAGGTCGGCGCTGGCCTGTTGTTGGCGCAACGCCATTGCGTAACGGTGGCGGGCCATCAGGCGCGGGTCGGTGATGATGAGGCCGATGGTTTCGCCGATCACCATCACCACCCCGAGTACCGGCAGCACCAGCATCAGGCCCGCCACGCCGGCCACGGCGCCGCCGGCGAAAATCATCAGCACCGTGATCAGCGGATGCAGTTCGAGGCTTTTGCCTATGGTCATCGGCATATACACGAAGTCATCGAGCAGGCGCACCAGGCCGAACAGGCCGATCGCCCAGTAAGCCATGGTCGGATCGCCCGGGAAATCGGTGGCGGCCACCAGCACCACCAGCAGGCCGCCGAGGATCGAGCCGACATAGGGCACCCAGGCCAGCACCGCGCAGATCAGGCCCAAAGCCAGTGGTCCGGGGATGCCCAGCAGCCAGAGCCCCGCCGCCAGCGTCACCGTATCGAGGATGGTCAGGTTGATCAGGCCCTGGAAATAGGCGCGCGCCGTGCGATCGATTTCGTGTAACAGGAACAAGGACCGCTCGAAAAACGCATTGGGCACCGCGGCGCCGAGGAAGCGCTTGAAGCGACGCCCGTCGCGCAGGAAGAAGAAGGCCAGGAAGGGCGCCAGCAGCAGCGAGGGCGTCCACGCCATGATGCCCAGCGCCACCGGCTCAAGGTGGTCGACGATGCTTCCGTTGTCCTGCGCCAGGCGCGCGGCGACGGTGTCGGCAAGCCGGGCGCGGGCCAGCGGCGGCGAGTGGCGTTCGAGCGAACGCAGCGAGGTATCGAGGAGTTGCGTGCCGCCCTGCACATACCGGCCCACCGTGTCCTGCCAGTGGGTCAGTTGGTTCGTCAGGCGCGGCATCAGGGCGACGCCGACGATCCCCACCAGCACCAGAAACGCCAGGGTCACCAGGCTGGCCGCCGCGTTGCGGCTCATGCCGCGATAGATCAGCGCCCTGACCGGCGGATAGAGGAAGTAGTAGAGGATCAGCGCCAGCAGGAAGGGCACCACCAGCCACAGCACTTTCTGGAATACCAGCAGCAGCAGGCAGGTCCCGGCGATGATCGCCGCCCAGACCACCGGGCCGGAACCATGGTGCCCGGCATGCGCAGAGTGCGGATTTGCCGCGTTGATGGATGGCGCGCCCATGTCTTGTCGCTAGACCAGGCGCTGGTTCGCGCTCATCGACGCCGCCATGGCGCGCACCCGCGCCCCGAGGTGGCAAGCCAGCTGGCGCGAGATCTTCGAGGCAAGGCGGGCATGGGTGTCGAGCAGGCCGACGAAATCGTCGCGGAAGAAGACGAACAGCTTGCAGGGGCTGGCCGCGCGCGCCTGCGCCGAGCGCGGCGAGTTGTCCAGGAGCGCCAGTTCGCCAAAGAAGGTGCCGGGGCCGAGTTGCGCGACGCGCCCGGTGTCGCCCTGGCGCCGCCGCGGATGTGCAGCCTCGTGGTTGTGGCCATCCACGTGCAGCCCCTGGTCCTGGCGGGCGATCAGCACCTCGCCCGCGGCGATGATGTAGATCGCCTGGCCTTCGTCGCCTTCGTCGAAGACCACCTCGCCTTCGAGGTAGTTGCGCTCATGCAGCAGGCTGTCGACGATCTCCAGTTCGGCCGGCGTCAGATTGACGAACAGGCTCAGCTCGTGCAGCCGGTCCAGGCGCGGCGAGGTTTTCTTGGGCTGAAACAGAGTGACCACGATTATCGGCTCCCGGGCATGGCATGGCGGAGTTTCAGTGCCGGCGAAAGCAGGCATCCCGCCTCGACTGAATTAAACGACGCGATTCTAATTCATCCGGCGCTCGCTGCCGCGAGCGGAACGCCGGCCAGAATCGTGTAATCCGCCGCAAAGGGATGCAGGTGGCTTTCGACCAGGGCGAATTCGCCGACCTGCCAGGTGATCGGCGTTCCCAGCCGGGGCAGCGCGGCGCAGCACGCGCGGCGCGCCAGCGTGACATGGGGCACCAGGTCGCTGCCGGACCGCGCGTCGATGGCAAAGCCGGCGGCGCGCAAACCGGCAACGAGCGCTCCGGCAAGGCGGCGCAGCGGCGCCGGTGCCTGGCGGCAACCCGCCCACAGGATGCCGCGCTGCGGCCAGAAGCCAAGGCGGTCGAGGCTCAGTTCAAAAGACCCGGCGCGAATCGCGCCGGCGATTTCCTCAAGCTGGAGAAGCTGGGTCGGCGTCACGGAGCCGACAAAGGCCAGGGTCAGGTGCAGCGACGCCGGGCGCACCACCCGGCCGCCGCCGCGCGCTGTCAGATCGCGTGCCAGCGCCGACAAATGGGCCGTCGCCTCGTCGTCGGGCCAGAGCGCAAAGAACACCCGGCGCGAAGCCAGTTCACTCATTCAGCCCTGATCTGCGCGCACCAGCATGGCCACGGCATGCGCCGCGATGCCCTCGCCGCGCCCTTCGAAACCCAGGCGCTCGTTGGTCTTGCCCTTGACATTCACGTCAGCGGGCAAAATGCCCAGATCGGCAGCAATGTTGGCGCACATGGCCGCGACATGCGGCGCGATGCGCGGTGCCTGGGCGATCACGGTGGCGTCGATATTGCCCACCTGCCAGCCGGCCTTGCGCACGGCGGCCATGGCGCCGCGCAGCAGGGCCCGGCTGTCCGCCCCCTCCCACTGCGAGCCGGTATCGGGAAACATGCCGCCGATGTCGCCCAGCCCGGCGCCGCCGAGGATGGCGTCGGTAATCGCATGCAGCAGCGCATCGGCATCCGAATGCCCGAGCAAGCCCTGGGGATGGGGAATGTGCACGCCGCCCAGGATCAGCTTGCGCCCCGGTGCGAGGGCATGCACGTCATAGCCCTGGCCGACGCGATATGGCAGTTTCATTTCAGGAATCTCCCTTTGTCGTGCCATCGATCGGGCCCAGGGCCTGTTCGATGGCCTGTGCATCGCCCGGGCGCACCAGGCGCGTGACCTCCCGTCCCTGCTGCATGAAAATCAGCGTCGGCCAGAGTTTGACGCGAAATGACCGCCCCAATTTTCGCCCGGGACCATCCTCGACCCTGATGTGCCGCACCGCCGGATGCTCTTGCAGGGCGGCCGCAATCAGCGGCTGGGCGGCGCGGCAGTGGCCGCAGTGGGCCGCGCCGAATTCGATGACGACGGCTTCCCGCATGGCATCGACCTCGTCGCGGGACGGTTCGGCGTCACGGGGTGCGTCGGCCGCGCTCATTGCGCCCCCATGCCGATGCCGAAGGCCTTGCCGATCAGCGCCCGCGCCCCGGGACTGTCCCAATCCTTGGCACCGTAGTACTTGCCGACCACGCGCCCGCGCGCATCGACCAGCACGGTCAGCGGGATCCGGTTGGCGCCCAGCATGTTTTCCAGCTCCAGGCGCTTGTCGATGAAGTGGCTGAAGCTGCTCGGCGACATTTTGAGGAAGGCCTCGGCCCTGTCGCGGTAATCGTCGGTGGAAATGCCGATCATCGCGAACTTCCTGCCCTCGTAGCGCCAGAACAGCCTTTCCAGGGACCCCATTTCGGAGCGGCAGGGTCCGCACCAGCTGGCCCAGACGTTGATGATCAGCGGCTTGCCGCGAAACTCCGACAGCTTGCGCGAAGGCCCCGACAAGCCCTGCATCGCCGCCTCGCGCAGCATGGCGCCGATCTCGACTTCGCCGGGAGTGGCCGCTGCGGCGGGCACTGCGGCTGCGAGCAGCGCCGCCATGGCCAGGCTGAAAATGATCTTCACGGATTCCCGGCCTTTTCCCGGCCCTGCAATATCCACTCCGCAAGCTGCAGATCGAGCGGATACGTAACTTTCAGATTGCTCGCATCGGCCGCCACCAGCCGCGGCAGCAGCCCCAGCGTTTCGATGGCGCTGGCCTCGTCGGTGACTTGCGGCGCGAAATCGAGGGCATCAAGCAGCAGGCGGTGGCGGAACATCTGCGGTGTCTGTGCCTGCCACAGTCCATCGCGCGGCACGGTCTGCTGCACACGGCCGTTTTCGTCGGCGCGCTTCAGCGTGTCGGCGACCGGCACCGCGAGCAGGCCGCCGGCATCGTCCTCGCCCACTTCGGCGATCAGGGTTTCCACCATGGCCACGGTGAGGCAGGGCCGCGCCGCATCGTGCACCAGTACCCAGTCATCGCCGATCCCGGACGGGTCGCCGAGTTCGCCGGCCATCGCCCGCAGTCCGTTGGCGACGCTTTGTGCGCGGGTATCGCCACCGCAACGCAGAACGCAGAGCTTGGGGCCGAGCGTCGCCATCACGGCCGCCGGCCAATGCGCATCGTCGGGTGCCAGCACGACGAACACATGTTCTATCGCCGGTACGGCGCACAATGTCGCCAGGGCGTGGCGGATCATGGGCTGGCCGGCCAGCGGCAGGTATTGCTTGGGCACGGCGCGCCCCGAGAGCGCATGCATGCGCGAGCCGGAGCCGGCGGCGGGAACCAGTGCGTGATAAGGCATCGGGCAATTCTATACAATCAAGCTCAAGGAACCGCTGATCAAGTCAAGTTTCGTCATTGCGGCGAACGCCGGAATCCAGGGGAATCATGGCACTGGACATCGGCTTTCGCCGGTGTGACGGCTTATCTGGTGCAGGAATTCGCGCGAGGAATCACATGAACACTGCCACCGCCATCCGCCCGCCCGCCGTCGCCGGCATGTTCTACCCCGGCGACCCGAACACCCTGCGCGACGACCTCGCGACCTGCCTCGCCGTGCCGCCGGCGCCGACTTTTGTGCCTGCCACGTCCGGACTGCTCAAGGCAGTCATCGTGCCGCACGCCGGTTATGTCTATTCCGGCGGCACGGCCGGCCGCGCCTATGCCCTGCTCGCCCCGCTGGCAGGGCGCATCCGCCGCGTGGTGCTGCTCGGTCCCTGCCATCGCGTGTCGGTGCGCGGTCTTGCCGCGCCCACCGTCAATGCCTTCGCCACGCCTCTGGGCGACATTCCGCTGGATCGCAGCGCACTCGACGCACTGGCCGACCTGCCGCAGGTTGTCGCCAGCGACGCGGCCCATGCCCAGGAACATTCGCTGGAAGTGCAACTGCCCTTCCTGCAGGCCGTGCTCGGAGAATTCAAGCTGGTGCCGCTGGCCGTCGGCCAGACCGGCGCCGCCGAGGTTGCCCAGGTCATAGCCCGGCTCTGGGGCGGCCCCGAAACCCTGATCGTGATCAGCTCCGACCTTTCGCATTTCCACGGCTATGCCGAGGCGCGAAAGATCGACGGCGCCACCGCGGAGCACATCCTGGCCCTGGAACAACTGACCAGTTTCGAGCAGGCCTGCGGCGCGCTGCCGATCAACGGCCTGATTGCCGTGGCGCGCCAGCGCGGCCTGCGCATCGAACGCATCGCGCAGTGCAACTCGGGCGACACGGCAGGCGACAA
Source organism: Sulfuritalea sp. (assembly GCA_044360105.1). Classification (GTDB taxonomy): domain Bacteria; phylum Pseudomonadota; class Gammaproteobacteria; order Burkholderiales; family Rhodocyclaceae; genus Sulfuritalea. Next base: position 33,868 of record JBIKKY010000011.1, on the reverse strand, counting down.
GTCGCGCGTGGTCGGCTATGCGTCTTTCGCCCTATACGAGCCCGAAGCCGTCACCGCCGATCCCGGCCCGGCGCTGCTGGTGCGCGCGCGTAACGCCATCGCCGCCCATCTCAAGCAGCCAACCCGGGCCGAACCGGCACATCCGGCGCTCAACCAGCCCGGTGCGACCTTTGTCACGCTGACGCAGAACGGCGCCCTGCGCGGCTGCATCGGCTCGCTGCAGGCGCATCGTGCGCTGGACCAGGACGTGCGCGCCAATGCCGTCGCCGCCGCCTTCAGCGATCCGCGCTTCCCGCCGCTGACGCTGGCCGAACTGCCGCGCACCCGCGTCGAGGTCTCCCTGCTGACGGCGCCGCAGCCGATGACGTTCAGTGACGAGGCCGACGCCCTGCACCAGTTGCGGCCCAATGTCGACGGCATCATTTTCATTGCGGGCGAGGGTGGCAAACTCGGCCGCAGCACCTTCCTGCCCCAGGTCTGGGAACAATTGCCCGACCCGCACACCTTCATGGCCCACCTCAAGCAGAAGGCCGGCCTGCCCGCCGACTACTGGTCGTCCGACGTGCAACTGCAACGCTACGAGGTGCAGAAATGGAAAGAAGCGCCGATCCCATAAGCGGAGTGCCCGCCCGCTGGTGGCACAAACTGGACGACGGCCGCATCCAGTGCGACCTTTGCCCGCGCGACTGCAAGCTGCACGAAGGCCAGCGCGCCGCCTGCTTCGTGCGCGCCATGCAGGGCGGCGAGATGCTGCTGACCACCTACGGCCGCAGCTCGGGTTTCTGCATCGACCCGATCGAGAAGAAGCCGCTGAACAATTTCTACCCCGGCTCCAGCGTCCTGTCCTTCGGCACCGCCGGCTGCAACCTGGCCTGCAAGTTTTGCCAGAACTGGGACATTTCCAAGTCGCGCGACATGGACCGCCTGATGGACGACGCCACGCCGCAGGCGATTGCCCGCGCCGCGCAGAAGAACGGCTCGCAGAGCGTGGCCTTTACCTACAACGACCCGGTGATCTTCGCCGAATATGCGATGGACACCGCCGACGCCTGCCATGCGCTCGGCGTCAAGACCGTGGCGGTGACGGCCGGCTACATGCACCTCGATCCGGCGCGCGAGTTCTACTCGAAGATGGACGCCGCCAACGTCGACCTCAAAGCCTTCACCGACGACTTCTACGTCAAGCTCTGCGGTGCGAAACTGCAACCCGTGCTCGACATCCTGGCCATGATCCACCACGAAACCGACTGCTGGCTGGAAATCACCACCCTGTTGATCCCCGGCAAGAACGACGGCGACGAGGAACTCAAGGCGCTCGCCGCCTGGGTGGCGAAGGAACTCGGCCCCGACGTGCCGCTTCATTTCAGCGCCTTCCACCCCGACTGGAAGATGAGCGACATCCCCGCGACGCCTCCGGCCACGCTGGCCCGTGCCCGCCGCATCGCCATGGACGCCGGCCTGCACTACGTGTACACCGGCAACGTGCACGACAAGGCCGGGGACGAAACCCTCTGCCCCGGCTGCGGCAAGCCGGTGATCCAGCGCGACTGGTACCGCATCCTCGGCTACGCGCTCGACGACATGGGGCATTGCCGGCATTGCGGCACCGCAATCGCCGGGCGCTACGGCAAATTCGGCAAGCCCTTCGGCCCGCAGCGGATTCCGGTCAGGCTGCACGCCGGCACATGACCGTAGCCGCCGTCCCGCCGGCGCCGACTTTTGCAACATCGGGAACCTTGCCCGTCTTTTCGGGTGCCCGATACCCGAGGAGACGCACATGAAGAAGTGGCCCGACGAATCCGATACTTCGATGCCAATGACTCGCGCCGGATTCCTGCGCCTCACAGCCGGGACCGCGGCAGGCCTGGCTCTCGGCAGTCGCACCGCACTGTCGGCGGCGGCGCCGGCGACGATGCAGACGCGGCCGATTCCATCTACCGGCAAGCGACTGCCGGTGATCGGCCTCGGCACCTACCAGGGCTTCGACGTCGCGCCGGGTTCCGCGGAATACGCACGGTTGTCGGGTGTGCTGCAGGCTCTGTTTGCCGCAGGTGGGTCGGTGATCGACACCTCGCCGATGTATGGCCGCGCCGAGGCCACCACCGGCGAACTGCTCGCCGCCACCGGCAGTCGCCCCAGGGCCTTCGTCGCCACCAAGGTGTGGACGCGCGGACGCGCCGAGGGCCTGCGCCAGATGAACGAATCGATGCGCCTGCTGCGCGCCGATCCGCTCGACCTGATGCAGGTGCATAACCTCCTCGACTGGCGCAGCCACCTGCCGGTGCTGCGCGAATTGAAGGCGGCCGGTCGCATCCGCCACATCGGCATCACGCACTACAGCGCGGGCGCCTACGAGGAACTCGCGGCCGTGATGCGCGCCGAGCCATTCGACTTCCTGCAGATCAACTATTCGCCGGACGAGCGCGAAGCCGAGCGGCTGATCCTGCCGCTGGCGGCGGAACGCGGCATGGCCGTGTTGATCAACCGCCCCTTCGGCGGCGGCGGGCTGCTGCGCCGGCTGCAGGGCCGGTCCCTGCCGGCTTGGGCCGCCGAGATAGGCGCCGCGAGCTGGGCCCAGCTCCTGCTCAAGTTCGTCCTCGGCCATCCGGCGGTAACCTGCGCCATTCCCGGTACCGGCCGGCCCGAGCACATGGCGGACAATGCCGGCGCCGGCAGCGGACCGATACCCGACGCCGCCTTCTGGCGCAGTCACCCGTTGAATCCCTGAGGAGATTTCGGTGAGCAAGATCGCTCATGATTCACTATCTGTCGCGCCAGGCAGGCCGACCATGCCGAACAATCTGTCCGCCTCGCGTCGGAAAATCCTCGAGGCCGGCCTTGCCGGCGCTGCGGCAGACCATCGCACGTTATTTCGACGCCATAGCGGATAGCTGAGGAGTGTTTGCCAGGCTCTTCAGCCGGTTCGTGCCGGTGCGCGCCGGCGAGACGGTGCCGCTGCTGCTGGCCACCGCCTATGGCTTCAGCATCCTGTTCGCCTACTACCTGCTGCGTCCGGTGCGCGACGAGATCGGCGCCGCCGACCGCGGCAACCTGCAACTGCTGTGGACGGCGGTGTTCTGCGTCATGCTGCTGGCGGTGCCGCTGTATTCGGCGGCGGTGGCGCGTTTGCGGCGCGGCGTTTTCATTCCGCTCGCCAACCGCTTTTTCGCGCTTAACCTGATCGCCTTCTACGCGGCGCTGGTGCTGTTGCCGGAAGCTGCGCGGCCGTGGATCGACCGGGTGTTCTATGTCTGGACAAGCGTCTTCGCGCTGTTCGTCGTCACCGTGTTCTGGGGCTTCGTCGTCGACCTGTTCCGCGACGAGCAGGGCCGACGGTTGTTCGGCTTCGTTTCGGTCGGCGCCTCGCTTGGCGGTGTCGTCGGCGCGGCCGCCACCGCCGCGCTGGCGACGCAGCTGCCGGTATTCCTGTTGCTTCTGCTGGCTGTGCTGCCGCTGGAAGCCGCCTGCTGGCTGGCGCGCGCCCTCGATCATCATGCCGGGCGCAACCCGGAGACGCTGAACAGCGAGCCTGAGGCGCGCGTCGGCGGCAGCGCCTGGAGCGGCATCGGCCCGGTGTTCCGCGACCGCAGGCTGCGCGACATCGCGCTGTGGATCCTGCTGATGACATTCGCTTCGACCATGCTTTATTTCGTGCAATCGCATATCGTCGGCGAAGCCATCGCCGACCGCGCCCTGCGCCGTGCCTTCCTCGCGCGCATCGATCTCGCCGTGAACACCGTCACCATCCTCACGCAGTTGCTATTCACCGCGCACATCCTGCGCCGGCTGGGCATCGGCCTGACGCTGGCACTGCTGCCGGCGGTCGCCGCGCTCGGCTTCATGGTTCTCGGGACGGCGCCGACGGCACTCACGCTGGGCGCGCTGCTGGTGGTGCGCGTGCTCTACGACGGCAGCCGCCACGCGCTGGCCAAGCCGGCGCGCGAGGTGCTGTTCACCCGCGTCGGCCGCGAACAGCGCTACAAGTCCAAGGCCTTCATCGATGCCGCCGTGTATCGCGGCGGCGACCTCCTCAGCGGCTGGATCTATGCCGGACTCGCCGCGCTGGGCATGACGGTCGGCGGCATCGCCCTGGCCGCCGCGCCGGTGGCGGTGGTCTGGGCACTGCTCGGGCGACGGCTGGGGCGGACGGACAGCGGCGGGAAAAAATGATCGGGCCGTTCGACGGCGATCGCCGCGAGGGAAGCGTCCGCCCGCCGGCTTCCTACTGCAGGCGCTTTTGTGCACAAGTCAGCACACTACCCGCCCCCGCGAGTTACGGGAGGCAATAGTCGCCGATGGCGCGACGGCGCTGCGTATAATTCGCGCCTCTTTGCCCGCCGCATCCCATGAAGTCCCTGCTGTCCCTCCCCGCCTCGCCAAAACCGGGCCAACGCCTCGATCTGCCGCCCCTCGCCGCCTCCGCCGACGCGTTGGCGCTGGCGCAGCTTGCCCGGCCCGGCGCGCTGCTGGCGGTGGTGACGGCAAGCCCGCTTGAAGCCCAGCGCCTGGCCGAGGAAATCGCCTGGTTCGCGCCCGACCTGCGCGTGCATCTGCTGCCGGACTGGGAAACCCTGCCCTACGACAGCTTCTCGCCGCACCAGGACCTGATTTCGGAACGGCTGGCGACGCTGTACGCTGCCTCGCGCAACGAATGCGAAGTGCTGATCGTGGCCGCCTCGACCGCGGTCACGCGGCTGGCGCCTCCCGCCTTTCTCGCCGGCCACACCTTCTTCATGAAGAAGGGCGAGCGCCTGGACATCGACAAGCTGCGCACGCAGCTCACCGTGGCCGGCTACCAGCATGTGACGCAGGTGGTTGCCGCCGGCGAATACAGCGTGCGCGGCGGCCTGGTCGACCTGTTCCCGATGGGCACGCAACTGCCCTATCGCATCGAGCTGTTCGACGACGAAGTCGAAACCATCCGCAGTTTCGACGTCGATAGCCAGCGCAGCCTGTATCCCGTGCCGGAAATCCGCCTGCTGCCGGCGCGCGAGTTCCCGGCGGGCGATGCCGGCCGCACCACCTTCCGCCAGCGCTTCCGCGAAGCCTTCGAGGGCGACGCCTCGCGCATCAGCCTCTACAAGGACGTCTCGAACGGCATCATGCCGGCCGGCATCGAGTACTACCTGCCGCTGTTCTTCGAGACTGCGGCGACGCTGTTCGACTACCTGCCGGAGCATGCCACGCTGCTGCTGCACGGCGACGTCGCCGCAGCGATCGCCGAGTTCTGGACCGACACCCGGGGCCGCTACAAGATGCTCGGCGGCGACCGCTCGCGTCCGGTGCTGCCGCCGGGCGACTTGTTCCTGCGCGACGAGGAATTCTTCGTTGCCGTCAAATCACTGCCACAGCTGGTATTGAAAGTCGGCGCTGGCGACACGGCGACGCTGCCTGTGTTAGCCGTGAACCGCAAGGCCGACGACCCGCTGGCCGCCCTGCGCGGCTTCCTCGCCGCCCACGCCGGGCGCGTTTTGCTGCTGGCCGAATCGCCGGGCCGGCGCCAGACCCTGGCCGACTACCTCGCCGAATATGGCCTGGCGCCCGAACCCTGCATGGATTTCTCCGGCTTCATCGCCGCCGAATCGCGCTTCATGCTCGGCGTCGGCCCGCTCTCCGGCGGCTTCCTGCTGGACGGCAGCGCTGCGCAGCTGGCAGTAATTACCGAGAACGAACTCTACGCCGCCACCGCGCGGCCGCGCGGACGGCGCTCCGACGCCCGCCGTGCCAACCTCGAAGGCTGGCTGCGCGACCTGTCCGAGCTGAAGGTGGGCGATCCGGTGGTGCATGAAGCCCACGGCATCGGCCGCTACCTGGGCCTGCTGCACATGGACTTCGGCGAAGGCGACACGGAGTTCCTCCACCTCGAATATGCCAACGGCGCCAAGCTCTACGTGCCCGTGGCGCAATTGCAGGTCATCTCGCGCTACAGCGGCGCCGATCCGGAATCGGTACCGCTGCACACGCTGGGCTCCGGCCAATGGGAAAAGGCGAAGAAAAAGGCCGCGGCGCAGGTGCACGACACCGCCGCCGAACTGCTGCACCTCTACGCCCAGCGCGCGCTGCGCGAAGGCCACCAGTTCGTTTTCAGGCAGCACGACCTGGAAGCCTTCGCCGACGGCTTCGGCTTCGAGGAAACGCCCGACCAGCAGACCGCGATCAATGCCGTGATCGAGGACATGAAATCCGGAAAACCGATGGACCGTCTGGTCTGCGGCGATGTCGGCTTCGGCAAAACCGAAGTCGCCATGCGCGCCGCCTTCGTCGCGGTGGCCGACGGCAAGCAGGTCGCCATCCTCTGCCCGACAACGCTGCTGGCCGAGCAGCATTACCAGAATTTTTCCGACCGCTTTGCCAACTGGCCGATCAAGGTGGCCGAAATCTCGCGCTTCAAGTCGGCCAAGGAACAGGACGAAGCCGTCGCATTGCTGGGCCAGGGCAAGATCGACATCCTGATCGGCACCCATCGCCTGCTGCAAAAGGACGTCCGGTTCGAGCGCCTCGGCCTCATCATCATCGATGAGGAACACCGCTTCGGCGTGCGCCAGAAGGAGGCGCTGAAGGCGCTGCGGGCACAGGTCGACGTGCTGACCCTGACCGCGACGCCGATCCCGCGCACGCTGGGCCTGTCGCTCGAAGGCCTGCGCGACTTTTCGGTGATCGCCACGCCGCCGCAGAAGCGCCTGGCGATCAAGACCTTCGTCACCCGCTGGTCTACCGGCCAGGTGCGCGAGGCCTGCCTGCGCGAGTTCAAGCGCGGCGGCCAGGTCTACTTCCTGCACAACGAAGTCGACACCATCGAAAACATGAAGGAGCGCCTCCACGCGCTGCTGCCCGAGGCGCGCATGGTAATCGGCCACGGGCAATTGCCGGAGCGCGAGCTGGAGCGCGTGATGCGCGAGTTCACCCAGCAGAAACACAACCTGCTCTTGTGCTCGACCATCATCGAGACCGGCATCGACAACCCGCATGCCAACACCATCGTCATCAACCGCGCCGACAAGTTCGGCCTCGCCCAGCTGCACCAGCTGCGCGGCCGCGTCGGCCGCTCTCACCATCAAGCCTATGCCTACCTGCTGACCCACGAAGACGCCAAGCCAACGGCGCAGGCCAAGCGCCGCCTCGACGCGATCCAGGCCATGGAAGAACTCGGCTCCGGCTTCTTCCTCGCCATGCACGACCTCGAAATCCGTGGCGCCGGCGAGGTGCTGGGCGAATCGCAAAGCGGCGAGATCCACGAAATCGGTTTCGCCATGTACACCAACATGCTCAACGCCGCGGTGCGCGCGCTGAAGGCCGGCGAGAAAGTGCCCGACCTGACCTTGCCGCTGTCCATCACCTCGGAGATCAACCTGCGCGTGCCGGCGCTCCTGACCAGCGACTACTGCCCCGACGTGCATGAACGCCTGACGCTCTACAAGCGCCTGGCCAACTGCGACAGCGACGACGAGCTGCGCGCCATGCAGGAGGAGCTGATCGACCGCTACGGCGAAATGCCGGCGCAGACGCTGGCCCTGATGGAAACCCACCGCCTGCGCCTGGCCGGCCGCGCCCTGGGCCTGGCCAAGCTGGATGCGGGCCCGGCCGCGATCAGCCTGCAATTCGTGCCGAACCCGCCGATCGACCCGGCCGACATCATCCGGCTGATCCAGTCCGACCGCAGCTTCAAGCTCGCCGGCCCGGACAAGCTCATCTGGCAGAAGCCGACCGCCGCACTCAAGGAGCGCGTGGCGGCGGTGAAGGAACTCTTCCGGCGCCTTAGACGCTGAGTTGAAAAGTTATCTCTGCGGCGAAGCCGGAGACGGTATCCCTTGCGGGCGGCGCCGGCGGGACGGCGAAGGGGGTGTCGCGAAGCATTGCTTCGCGCCTTCGCCGGTCGGTGGGCCATGCAAGGCCCACCGAGGGCCCCGATCAGGGGCCGAAGATTGGCGGAATTTTGGCCGGAGCGGCCATCAATGATGGTCTGATTTATGCCTCAGTTCGGCCATCAGCGGTCCTCTCGGGCGCGTTCGAATTTTCCATTGTTTTGCGCCATTGAGTGGCCGATTTTCGGTAAGGAACTTGAGATGCGCTTGACTGCGCCGCTTACTCCACCACCGCACGCACTAGCATGGAAAACAGTTCCTGCGAGTACTGATACTTCTTTTCCTTGGGCGGAAAGCGTGCGTCGTACGCATCCACTTGGGCGGCGTCAAACTCATACACCTCACTGGTCTGGAATTTCCATTGTCGGCTAGAAGCAAAAAAGCCCTGACGTAATTCCAATACCAGCAGTCCCAAGGGGTACTTGCCATCTAGAGTGCAGACTCCTAGGTCCTTTCCCGTCTTAAAGCCATGCTTACAGTAGTTGTGCGGGTCACCCAGAATTATGATTGCAGGATATCCTTTCTCTACTGCCAGCGCCCGTGAATGCCCGATCAGAGCCGAACCTACGCCCCGCCGCTGCCAAGCCGGGTGTACACACAACGGCCCAAAGGTGGCCGTCTCTACCCTCTCGCCGAACTCATCGTTCACCCATGATCGGGTGTAAATGATACTGCCAACGATCTCGCCATCTACCTCAGCTACGAAGGTCAAGTCTGGCAGAAAGTCTCCATGGCCACGGGTCAAATGTGTGGTGTAGTGTTCATCGCAGCCTGGCCTGTATAGGTTCCAGAAGGCTTCGCGGGTCAATACTTCAACGGCGAGGTGGTCGGCTTCGTTTTCAGACCTGATTGTTATTTTCAAAGCATTACTCCTCTGACTGAACATGGCGTTACTGTCTGTTGAATGTTCATCTCTGATGATGGTGTTGATGTTACATCCAGTGTATTCAACGAAAGCCCGTTTTCGGGAAGCGAAAATTCGCCGGCTGCTTTACGGCAATCAACTTTGACAGTTGTCGGTCGCATAGCGACCCATTGCTGCCACCCAAGTACGCCAGAGGTTGACGGTCGGTATCGGAGTGGAGCGGTCCTTCGCACCCATCCCGACAAACTGGCCGCCGGCCAAACTGTTCAGCAATCGATAGACAGATTGAACAAGGTTGCGATAACTGTCGAAGATATTGACAACCAGTGGCCATTAATGGAAACTGGTTGTCATCCCGCCCATGCATTGATCAACTAAGGCTCTGATGTGACCAAAACCAGTGACATTCAAAGCGAAGTCTTAACAGAGATCATGGTTGAGATATTCCGCCTCAACTCGCTTCTCCTCGAAAAAGGTAATCAGATGGTCACTCCTCTGGGAATGACCAGCGCACGCTGGCAAGTGCTAGGCGCGCTCGCCTTGGCAGGAGACACTATGTCCTGCCCCCAAATTGCCGCAGCAATGGGTATCTCGCGCCAAGGAGCTCAGAAACAGCTTAATCTCGCCGCTGGGGATCAACTGCTCGCTGTTCACGAGAACCCGCGAAATCTCAGGTCTCCGCTCTATGAACTCACCCCGGCTGGACAGAAAGCGTACGACAAAGCCATGAGTTTGCAGGCAGTCTGGTCCAAGGCATTGGCAAGGGGTGTCGCCCTTTCAGATTGTCAAACCACTCTGGGCGTCCTTCGCGAACTTGAGGACCGCCTTCAATCAACCCCGCTTCCCAAGCAAGGAGTGAAATGATGAAAAAATCCATTATCCACGCGACAGCTGGCGCCCTTGCCATGCTGACCGTTGCCACTTTCTGGACCTCGACTTTGGTATCCGAGTTATTCATGGGGCAGGAGGCCGTCAAGTTCGTCAAGCACGCCATTGTTTATTACGGGTTAATTCCCCTCGTAATCCTGATGGCGGGTGTCGGTGGAAGTGGATTTTTTCTTGCCAAAAGACGCAAAGGCCGGATCGTCGACGAAAAGAAGAAGCGAATGCCGAAAATTGGTGCCAATGGGCTGTTGGTCATGATTCCCTGTGCGCTATTCCTGAATAGCAAGGCCGCTACCGGGAGCTTCGACACTGTGTTTTACACTGTTCAGGTTATCGAACTTGCCGTGGGCCTCTTGCAGTTGACCTTATTGGGTCGAAGCTTTCGGGATGGATTGAAACTGGCTGGTCGCTTGCCGCTAAGTGCGGCGTAATCCTGACAACGCCATAGACAGCAATCAGAGATCAGCAGTCGTCCCAACGACAGCTACCAGATCGGATTGAATTTCCACTCTTGGCCAGTTGGGTGAGGTCGGCAACGGCCGCTTCGTAGAACTCCAATGCGCAAATACCTGGTTTGGTTGGGCGGCCGCTTTGGAGAGATCTGACGGGCCGTTTTGGGCACGAAACAGCAGTTCATACACCATCGACCAATTGCCGAAGTGGCCTGAAAACCGCCATCACGAATGTAAAGCGCCGTACCACCGGCGTCGACTTTTCATGCAACGCCGGCTGCGACGCTCAGGTCGAGAGCTTGCGCCCCAGCCTGTGCTCGATCGAGTCGACCTTGGCCTTGATGCGTCCGCCCGGGCCGGCGCGGTAATCGATCTTGATCTGCGTGCTGATGCGGTCGCAGTCGCCGCGCATCGCCTCGAAGCAGGCGGTGACGACGGCCATGACCTCGGCCCACTCGCCTTCGATGATGGTGCCCATCGGCGTCAGCTGGTAGGGCAGGCCGCTCTTGTCGATGATGTCGAGCGAACGCGCGACATACGGACTCAGACTTTCGCCTTTGGCGAAGGGCGACATGGAAAATTCGAGAAGTATCACGTGTGTTTCCTCCGTTACGGGTGACGTTCCGCCACAGCCCGCTCAGCCCGCCGCCTGGACCAGTGCCAGCACCAGCGGCGTGGTGATCGACGAGAGCACGGTCGACAGCACCAGGCCGGCGGCGATCGGGCCCTGCATGCTGCGGAACTGCTGCGACATCATGTAGACATTGATGCCGATCGCCAGCGAGGCGAGCAGCGTCACCACCTGGGTTTCCAGCGGCGGCAGGCCCAGTGCCCGGGCCAATAGCCAGACCACCAGCGGTTGCAGGCCGAGCTTGAAGGCGCAGATGGCCAGGCTCTGCGTCAGGCCTTCGGCGACGCGATAGCTCGCCAGGCCCATGCCCAGCGCGACCAGCGACAGCGGCACCGCCGTCTCGCCGAGCATGGCCAGCGGGCGGTCGATGAAGCCGGGCAGCGACAGCCCGGCGAAGCCCCAGGCGGTGCCGGCCAGGATCGAGGCCACGATAGGGTTGGTCAGCACGCCGCGCGTGGTCTTGCCGATGCCGTGCAGCGAAAACTCGCCGTGGCGCGCCCACTCCACCGAGACCGTGACCAGGGTCCACAGGATCAGGGCATTGAACACGATGACCATCGACACCGCCGGCAGCGCGGCATCGCCCAGCGTGGTCCTGGCGATGGCGACACCGAGCATGACGTTGTTGGAAAAGACGCCGCCCAGCGCGAACACCGATTGCGCGACGCCGTCGAGCCGAAACAGCGTGTGCGCCACCACGCGCGCGATGACGAAAACGATCAGGCAGCCGCCGAAGAAGGCCGCCAGCAGGCGCACGTCGACCGGCGGCATGGCCGAAAAATCGCTCATCATGCGAAACAGCATGGCCGGCATGGCCACCACGTAGGAGAAGCGCGTCAGCGCATCGGATACGGACACCGGCCAGTGCCCGGAACGGGCCAGAAGGTAGCCGGCCAGTATCAGCAGGAACAGCGGGCTGGCGAGGACGAAATGGTGGAGGAAGCTGGTCACGGTGCAGGTCGGGCGGGCGGAGCCCCGATTCTAAGTGACAGCGGCAGACGATCCTGCCGGGCTGCCGCGAATATGCCAGAATGAATTCCATCACGATCGAATGCGAGGACGAAATGGACGGAAACTTTTCGGCGGGAAAGCGCGGCCTGGCCATACTCGGCACGCTGCTGGTTGCGGCCTGCGCCGGCTACGGCGGCAGCGACCTCAAGCCGGGGACGTCGACGCGGCCCGAAGTCCTGGCATCGATGGGCACGCCGGCGATGTCCTGGAAGAACCCGGACGGCAGCGAACAGCTGGCTTACCCGCGGGGGCCCGAGGGTACGCAGACCTTCATGGCCTATCTGGGTCCGGACGGAAAGCTGCAGCGCATCGAGAAGGTGCTCGACGGTTCGCAATTTCACCGCATCAGGTCGGGAATGCACAAGGACGAGGTGCTGCGTGTCCTCGGTCCGCCGAGCGCGCCGCAGACACAGTACTTTTCGAGGCGCAACGAACTCGCCTGGTCATGGCTGTACTGCAGCAGCTGGAATGCCCAAGAGTATTTTGACGTGATGTTCGACGCGGATACCGGCATCGCGCGCACCACGGGGCGCCGTCCGGATCTGAGGGGCATCGATGGTATCCAGCCCGCGTGCGGACAATAAGGACAACCCCGAACGGCAAGCCCGGCCGGGCTTGAATCCATTACCGCGGCAACCGGAATCCTGAATCGCCGTACCCCCACGGCAGGCTTTGCACAGCCTGCCGGCTTCGCGGGCGCAGAGCGGTGCTCTGCGAAACCCCCGCTCCGCCCAGCGCCGACTTTCCTGCCGGCGCCGTGCCGCGATCAGTTCTCCTTGCCGCCGCCCTTGCCGGCTTCCAGCGACAATTTCAGCGGCACCCCGTCACCGGTGCCGTCGACCTTTTCCGGCGGCAGCAACTGCAGCCGCTCCGCCGCGACACCACCCGCCTTGAGGATGTCCAGCGTGCCCGTGCCGCGCGCCTGGGCCAGCGCCTGCAGGATGTCGTCGCCGACCTTTTCCTTTTCGCGCAGGCGTTCGAAAAGGACGGTGTAGAAATCCGCGCCCTTGAGCCGGGCCACTTCGTCCTCGTTCAGGGTCTTCTTTTCCCGCAGCAGGCCGGTCAGGCGCGACATCATCTTGTCGGCGACGCCTTCCTCGATCTGGCCCGGGTTGGCGCTGCGGAAACCTTCTTTCAATGCCGCCAGTTCGCTCTTGCCGACGCGCTCGGCATAGAGGGCTTCCAGCGCGGCCTGGATCTTGGGCTGGCGCAGCGAGATCGGTCCGGGATCGCCGCGCTCCGACAGGGTCAGGCCGGACTGGGTCAGGACGGCGCGGCGCAACTGGACATCCTGCAGGGCGACGCGGTCGACCTCGGCGTAGAGGCCGCCCACGGCCAGCGCCAGCTTCGGTCGCTTGCCGAGCACGGCGCCTATCTTCAGCAGTTTTTCCCGTTCCGGTGGCGTCAGCTGCCGCGCGCCGGGCTCGAAGGCGATGCTCTCGATCTTCTCGCCGCCACCGCCGAACAGGGCGCCAAGAGCCCGGAAAGGCGCGGTCACGATCTTGGTCAGGACGTTGGTGATAGCCTTCCAGATCAGCCCGCCGTAGCTGAATTCGGGATCGTCGAGGCTGCCGGAGACGGGAAGCCCGAGATCGATGATGCCATCCGAATCCTCCAGGATGGCGATCGCCAGGTCGAGCGGCAACGAGGTGGCGGTCGGGCTTTCGACGCGCTCGCCCAGCTTCAGCTTGTCGATGACGACTTTGTTCTCGCCCTTCAGCCGGCGCTGCTGGAGCTTGTATTCGAGATCCAGCGAAAGCTTGCCGGACTCGATCTTGCGGCCGGCGAAGGTGGCCATGTAAGGCGTCAGGCGGCTCATATCGACGTTGCGGAAGATGACTTTGATGTCCATGTTGTCGGTCGGATTGAACAGATCGACCTGGCCGACGGCGCGCGCCATGCCGAATTCATCGACCTCGCCTTCGAGTTCGAGCTGGCCCGGCGCCCCGGGGCGCGACGAAAGATTGCCAATGCTGCCGCGCAGATTGTGGATGCGCGTGGCAAACGGGAACATCAGCGAAAGGTCGGCAAACTCCAGATCGCCCTTGAAGAATCGCAGGCGATCGATATTGACCAGGAAAGGTGCCGCGCCGGCCGTCGCATCGGGCGCCGGGGCAGCCGGGGCCGGGGCAGCGGCCACGCCTTCGGCAGGTGCCGAAGGAGTGGCGGGTACGGCAGCCACAGACGAGGCGGCAGGTGTCGCGGCAACCTGGGCTTCCGCGCCCGGCGACGGCCTCAGCACCCGCATCAGGTTGATACTCTTGTCCTTGCCGATGATCAGCTTGGTATCGAGCCCGTCGAGGCGCAGTTCGCCGATGTCGAGCCGTGCCGGCGTAAGGCTGAACTGCTGCGTGGCAAGGTTTTTCCAGGCCAGCATCTGCTCGCCGCTGCCCTCTTCCGTGAGGCGCAGGTCGCGCACGGAAAAATCGCCGCGATAGCCCGGCTCGACGCCTTTGGCGCCATAGCTGACCTGTCCCTGGGTGGACAGGCGACCGTCAGCGATGACCAATGTCGTCTTGCTGGCCAACAGCGGTTCGACCAACTTCAGCGCCAGATCGACCAGCTTGAGTTTGAAGTCGACCACTGGGCCGGCCGGCGTGTACTTGCCCTCGCCCTCGAAGCGGCCTCCGCCGGTGACGTTGAATGCGAGCTGCACCGGCAGGGCGACGCCGAGGTCCTCGCTGACGCCCTTCACGTTCAAGGCTATCTTCTGGTAGCCGATTTCCAGGGCCGGCGTGACGCGCTCGTCGCGCATGGATACGTCGAGGCCGGCCACGTTCAACTGTTCGAGACGGAAACGCCAAGGCGCCACGGCCGCTTCGTCTTTCGCCGGCGTGGCGGCCTGCGTCTTCTTCGTCCCCAGCGCGGCGAGCGCCTTGAGGCCATCCAGCAGATAGATGTGGCCCTCGGGCTTGCGCACGGCGAACAGGCTGCCGTCGGCCAGGCTCAGGCTGGCGATTGCGGCCTGCCGCGCGGCGAGATCGATGCGCGCATCGTCCAGCGTCACCGTCGCCAGTTCCAGCGAGCGGTCGACCTTCGGCAATTCGAGGCGGGTATCGCCGATGGCAATCGAGCCGATGGCCAGCATCTGCCGCGACAGGTCGAAGCTGCCGCCCTTCAGCGCGATCGTGTCGACCGACAGGCCGGCGCCGCCTTCCCCTGCCGCCGCGGCGCCCAGCGGCAGGCGCAGGCCGGTCAGGCGCGCCTCGATGCCGTCCACCGCGACATCCAGCTTGTCGCCGGTATTGCCGGCACGATAACTGGCCGTCACTTCCGCCACGCCGGACGGCGCCGCCGGCAGGAGATCCGCCAGATAGGGGGCGAACTGGCCCAGCTGCAAATCCTTCAGGCTGAAGCTGCCGCTGACGGCGACGGGGTTGAAGTCCATGGTGCCGCTGAGGGCGATCTGCGCACCCGTCGCGGTGCGGGCCTCGAACCTGAACTTGCCATTGTCGTCGGTCAGGGTGGAAACGTCCGACAGGCTCAAATTCAGTGGCTCGATGCGGGTGGCGAAACCTTGCGCTGTGCGGCGGTCGGCAAAGTCGAGGCGGCCATCGACCAGGACGAAACTGCGGATGTCGAAGCGCGGCAGGCCGGTGGACGGCGTCTTGTCCTCCTTGTCCTGCAGGGCGTCGATGAAGCGGCTCCAGTTGATCTTCCCGCCCGGCAGTTCGACCAGCGCGACGTCGAGGCCTTCGAGGCGGATCGCATCGAAGACCGCGGCGCGACGCGGCAGGCTGGCGGCCGAGACATCGACGTTCAACTCGCGAAACCCGAAGAGGGGCTTGCCCTCGGGATCGGCGAGCTTGAGGTTGGCGAGGCGCAACTCGAGGCGGAAGGGGTTGAACTGCGGCCGGTCCAGCGTCAGGCGATGGCCGGTCCTGGCGTGGACGAACTCCTCGGCCTGGGACTGGATGATGCCCGGCAGCGCGAGCCAGAGGAACAGGAGCGCCGCGACAATCAAGCCGACGGCGACAAGCGCAGCCGTCCTCAACGATGGCAGGCGGGAAACAAGGGACGGGTTCATGAGGGCGGATCTTCGGGTTGCAGGCATTCGGCAATGACCGGGCAATCATACCGCGCTTCGATTATCACTTCCGGCATGCCGCCGGCCCTGTCCGCGGACAGGCGGGCGGCATGGCGCATAATTCCGTCCGTCCCTTCCCTTCCCCGGCCAGACTTTGACCTCATCGCCGCTCTGGGCCAGCGCTTTCCGGCCCTTCTACCTCCTCGGCGCACCCTATGCCCCGCTGCTCATAGCGGCCTGGCTGGGCGCGTATCTCGGCCTGTGGAACCTGCCCGCAGGCGACCTGCCGCTGAAGCTGCTTCACGGCCACGAATTCATCTTCGGCTTCGCCGCCGCCATCATCGCCGGCATCGTGCTGACCGCGCTGCCGAGTTGGGCCGGCACCGAGGAAATCCGCGGCGGGCGCCTGATGCTGCTGGTCGCGCTGTGGCTCGCCGGGCGCATCGCCTTCTGGGCAGCCCCCTGGCTGCCGCCGCTGCTGCCGGCGGTGATCGACTGCCTGCTGTTCCCGGCCATGTTCGCCATGCTGGCGCCGCAACTGCTGGGCGCGGCCAACCGCCTCTACCTGCTGCTCTTGCCCATCCTGCTGGCGCTGTTCGCCGCCAACGCGATCTACCACCACGGCATCGCCACGACCAACCACGCCCAGGCCTGGAGCGCCCTGCGCCTGGCCATCTACGCCATCGTCGTGCTCTACGTCCTCAAGGGCGGCGTGCTGGCGCCGATCTTCACCGGCAACGCCCTGCGCGAAAAAGGCCGCGGCACCCTGGCGCCGTGCAACATGCCGCTGGAGATCGCCGCCACCGGCGCCCTGCTCCTGCTCGCCGCACTCGACCTCGCCGCCGCCCCCGCCGCCTGGACCGGCGCCGCGGCGCTGGCCTGCACCGCATTGCACGGCTGGCGCTGCGCGCGCTGGAAAGGCTGGCGTGTCGCCGACGTGCCGCTGGTGCTGGTCATGCATCTGGGATTTGCCTGGCTGGTCTTCGCTTTCGCCCTCAAGGCCGCCGCCGAACTGACCGGCATCGTGCCGGAAGCCGCCTGGCTACATGCCTTCACCGTCGGCAGCCTCGGGATGATGATGCTCGGCCTGATGACCCGCGTCAGCCTGCGCCACACCGGCCGCCCGCTGGTGGTGCCGCGCGCCATGCTGGTTGCCTACATCTTGATGTTCGTCGCCGCCCTGCTGCGCCTGGCGGTCACCGTGCATGGCCTGGACAGCGCGGTGATAGCGCTCTCCGCCATCCTTTGGGCCGCCGCGTTCGCGCTGTATTTCATGGTGTTCTGGAAAGCACTGGTGACGCCGAGCCTGCCGCGCAGTTCATCGTCCGGCAACTGAAAACGGGGTACGGCCGCCGTGTCGCCAGCGCCGACTTTTGCCTCAGGTATAGAAACGCTCTCCCCGCGCCGCCATGTCGCGCAGGCTTTGTGGAGCGGCGAAGCGCGGGCCGTGCTTTGCCGCGAGGCGATCCAGCGCCGCCACGGCGACGGGCAGGCCCAGCGTATGCAGCCAGCCGACCGGCCCGCCGCGGAAGGGCGGGTAGCCCCAGCCGAGTATGGCGCCGACATCGGCGTCGATCGGTGCGCGCAGCACTTTTTCTTCGAGGCAGCGCGCGGTCTCGACGGACTGGACCAGAATCAGGCGCTCGATGGTTTCTTCCAGCGGAATCGTCGCCGTATCGCCAGCGCCAGCGCTCTGCGTCCCTGCGGGAACTTGTTGCGGGAACTGCTGCCTCAGCCCCGGCCACAAGCGCTTCGCCCCGTCCGCCGGATAGTCGTAGAAGCCGGCGCCCGACTTGCGCCCAAGGCGGCCCAACTCCGTGACCATCTTCGCCGCGACGCGATCCGCGGCGCGCTCGACATAGGCGCTGCCCAGATCGGCACGCGTCTGCTGCCCGATCTTGTGCACCAGCTCGATGGAAATTTCGTCGGCCAGCGCCAGCGGCCCCACCGGCATGCCGGCGATGAGCCCGGCCTTGTCGATCAGCGCCGGCGGCACGCCCTCCTCCAGCAGCGCCATGCCTTCCGAAACATAAGTGCCGAAGACGCGGCTGGTGTAGAAGCCGCGCGCGTCATTGACCACGATCGGCGTTTTGCCGATGGCGCGCACGAAATCCATGGCGCGCGCCAGCGTGGCGTCGCTGGTGGCCTTGCCGACGATGATCTCGACCAGCGGCATCTTCTCCGCCGGCGAGAAAAAATGCAGGCCGATGAAATTGGCCGGACGTGAGGATGCCTCGGCCAGGCCGGTGATCGGCAGGGTCGAGGTGTTGGAGGCGAAGATGGCATCCGCGGCGATCACGGCTTCGGCCTGCTGCGTCACCGCCGCCTTGATTTCGCGCTTCTCGAACACGGCCTCGATCACCAGTTCGCAGCCCTTCAAGTCGGCGTAATCGGCGGTGGGATGGATGCGCGCCAGCAGGGCTTCCATGGCGTCGGCCGTCATGCGGCCTTTCTGCACCTGTTTGCCCCACTGCTTGCGCGCGTAGTCCTTGCCCTTTTCCGCCGCTTCCCGGGTCGTGTCGAGTAGTACCACGGCGATGCCGGCCGCAGCGGTCGACATTGCGATGCCCGCGCCCATCATGCCGGCACCGAGCATGCCGACCTTCGAGTAGGTCTGCGGCGGAACCGGGTTTGCCAAATTCGCGGGCCGCGAGGCCAGCTTGTTGGCGTCCTGCATGCCGAAGAACAGGCTGCGGATCATGTTCTTCGACACCGGCGAAATCACCAGGTTGGTGAAGTAGCGTCCCTCGATGGCGAGGCCCGTATCGAAGTCCGTGGA
The DNA here is from genome assembly GCA_044360105.1 of Sulfuritalea sp. Lineage (GTDB taxonomy): Bacteria > Pseudomonadota > Gammaproteobacteria > Burkholderiales > Rhodocyclaceae > Sulfuritalea. Next base: position 15,356 of record JBIKKY010000011.1, on the reverse strand, counting down.
AAGGCCTTCATAGATGCAGGAGAGGATGTGCTTCGGCGCCGGGTAGTTGTCGTGGGTCTTCTCGCGCAGCATGGCATTGGCCGCCATGAACATCTGCATGCCGTGCGGCGTACCGGGGCCGCCGCCGGGGATCTTGAAACCCCTGGTATCCCAGGGCTGCAGGGGCTTGGCGCCGGAAGCGATGGCATCCAGCAGCCATTTTCTCGCCGCATGGCGTTCCTCACCCGCGGCCACCACGGCGTGGATCATGCCGATCTTCAGCGCTTCGGCCGCCGTGATGCGCCTGCCTTCCATGAGCAAGGGCGCCGCGGCCTGCATGCCGATCAGGCGCGGCAGGCGCTGCGTGCCGCCGGCGCCGGGCAAGAGGCCCAGCGTGACCTCGGGGAAACCGAAGCGCGCCTTCGGGTTGTCCGCCGCGACGCGGTAATGAAAGGCCAGCGCCAGTTCCATGCCGCCGCCCAGCGCGCTGCCGTTCAAGGCCGCGGCGACCGGCTTGCCGCCGAGTTCTAAGGAACGCATGAATGCGCGCCAGTCGCCGATCGCGGCGTGGAATGCCGCCGCGTCGGTGACCCCGGCCAGTTCGGCAAGGTCGCCGCCGGCGATGAAATCCTTCTTCGCCGAGCAGACCAGCAGGCCCTTGACCGAAGCATCGGCCAGCGCCATGCGGCAGGCCTCGACAAAGGTCGTCAGCGAGGCATGGTTGAGGATGTTCTGCGACTTGCCGGGGTAGTCCCATTCCAGCGTGGCAATGCCGTCGCCATCCACGGTGTAATTCAGCATGTCAGACTCGCTCTATGACAGTTGCAGTGCCCATGCCGGCTCCCACGCACAATGTCGCCAGACCGGTGGTGAGATTGCGCCGCTCCATTTCGTCGAGCAGGGTGCCGAGGATCATGGCACCGGTGGCGCCCAACGGGTGGCCCATGGCGATGGCGCCGCCATTGACGTTGATCCTGTCGTGCGGCACGTCCAGCACCTGCATGAAGCGCAGCACTACCGCGGCGAAAGCCTCGTTGAGTTCGAACAGGTCAATGTCGCCCACCTTCATGCCGGCGCGTTTCAGGGCCTTCTCCGCCGCATACGAAGGACCGGTGAGCATGATCGAGGGCTCGGAACCGATCGAAGCGAAGGACCGGATCCGTGCGCGCGGCTTCAGGCCCAGCGCCGCGCCCATTTCCTTGGTGCCGAACAGCACCGCGGCGGCGCCGTCGACGATGCCGGAACTGTTGCCGGCGTGATGCACATGGTCGATGCACTCGACTTCCGGATAGCGCTGCAGCATCACGCTGTCGAAGCCGTACTTTTCGCCCTGCTCCTGGAAGGCCGGCTTGAGTTGCGCCAGGGCCTCCAATGTGGTTTCCGGCCGCATGTACTCGTCGTGGGCCAGCATGACCAGGCCGTTGATGTCCTTCACCGGCACGATGGATCTGGCGAAGTGCCCTTCGTCCCAGGCGGCCTTGGCGCGACGCTGGGATTCGAGGGCGTAGGCATCGACGTCGCGGCGCGTGAAGCCCCACTTGGTCGCGATCAGGTCGGCGGAAATGCCCTGCGGCACGAAGCCGGTTTTCGCCGCCACCTGCGGGTCGATGGGCCAGGCACCACCCGAGGAGAACAAGGGCACGCGCGACATCGATTCGACGCCGCCACCCACCACGAGATCGGATTGCCCTGCCATGATCTGCGCTGCCGCCTGGTTGCAGGCTTCGAGTCCCGAGGCGCAGAAACGGCTGACGGTGACGCCCGGAACGCTGATGGCGTAGTCGGCGTAGAGTGCGGCGACGCGCGCGATGTCGGCGCCCTGCTCGCCCACCGGCTCGACGCAGCCGAGCACCACGTCGTCGACCAGCGAGGTGTCGAGGTGGTTGCGCTCGCGCAAGGCGCGCAAGGCGGTGGCCGCCAGATAGATCGGCGTCGCCTGGTTCAGCGCCCCGCCCTGCCTGCCCTTGCCGCGCGGCGTACGCAGGGCGTCGAAAATATACGCATCGGCCATTACAGACTCCGTGAAATCAGTTCCTTCATGATTTCGTTGGTACCGCCGTAGATGCGCTGCACGCGGGCATCGGCCCAGGCGCGGGTGATCGGGTAGTCCCACATGTAGCCGTAGCCGCCGTGCAGTTGCACGCACTCGTCCATGACCTTGAACTGCAGGTCGGTGCACCAATACTTGGCCATCGAGGCGGTCGCCGGGTCGAGCTTGTTGTCCAGCAGCAGTTCGATGCAGCGATCGACGAAGACGCGGCCGATCTGGATCTCGGTCTTCAGTTCGGCCAGCTTGAAACGCGTATTCTGGAATTTGGCGATCTCCTGGCCGAAGGCCTTGCGTTCATTGGTGTATTGGATGGTCCAGTCCAGCGCCGCTTCGGCCGAGGCCATCGCGATCACGGCAATCTGCAGGCGCTCCCAGGGCAGTTCCTGCATCAGGTAGATGAAGCCGCTGCCCTCTTCGCCGAGCAGGTTTTCCGCGGGCACGCGGACGTTGTCGAAGAACAGCTCGCAGGTGTCCTGCGCCTTCATGCCGGCCTTGTGCAGGGGTTTGGCCTTGCTGAATCCGTCCATCGAGGTATCGACGACGAGCAGGCTGGTGCCCTTGGCGCCGCGGTTGCCAAATGCGGCCGGATCGGTCTTGGCGACGACGATGACCAAGTCGCAGAGGTAGCCGTTGGTGATGAATATTTTCGAGCCGTTCACGATGTAGTGGTCGCCGTCTTTCACCGCCGTGGTGCGCACCCCCTGCAGGTCGGAACCGGCGCCCGGCTCGGTCATGGCGATGGCGCCGATCATTTCGCCGCTGGCCATCCGCGGCAGGTATTTCTGCTTCAGGGTTTCGCTACCGTAGTGCAGCAGGTAGGGCGCGACGATCTCGGAATGCAGGCCCCAGCCCAGGCCCGTCGCATTGATGCGGGCACACTCCTCCATGACGATGACCGAGAAGCGCTTGTCCACGCCGACCCCGCCGTATTCCTCCGGCATGGTGGCGCAAAGCAGGCCGGCGGCGCCGGCCTTGTTCCAGACCTCGCGATCGACGTGGGTCTGCTCTTCCCAGCGCGCGTGGTGGGGGGCAACCTCCTGCTCCATGAAGCGGCGCACGGTATCGCGGAAGGCGGCGTGGTCCTCGTCAAACAGGGTGCGCGGGATCGGCATCATGGCTGGGACTCCTTGGTTTCGGTGAATTGGAGGAATGCTATTTGTACTTTTTGAAAACGGCTTTCGCGTCGCGGTGGGCGCGCTCCAGCGTGCAGATCGCCGGATCGTCGTCGTGGCCGCTGAAAAAATCGTCGGCCTGGGCGCGCATCACCATTTGGATCGCCGCCTCGTCGTCCATCCCGTACATCTCGGTAATCAGCGTGGTGACTTCGTCGAGGTGTTCTTCGTAGGTCATGCCGGATCATCCTGTCGTGTCGCCGGTTGCAGGCCGGCCAGATACAGCGCTTCCACCTGCTGCCGCGCCCAGGGCGTGCGCCGCAGGAACTTGAGGCTGGAGGCGATGCTCGGCTCATTGTGGAAGCACCGGATATCAATCTGCCGCCCCAGGCCATCCCAGCCGTGGCGACTCAGCAGTTCGTTCAGCATCGCCTCCAGCGTAAGGCCATGCAGCGGATTATTTGGCTGGGCTGCGGCAAGCGAGCCAGGCGGGTGCTTCATCGTCATTCGTCAATGTCCGTGCTTGCCGTGCGCTTTCGCCGGAGGCGCTGCCGCGGCGGCCGGTTCGGGATAGCGTATGACCACGATCTGTTCGTCGGGTTCGAGCCAGAACTCGCCGTGCGGCCCCTTGGCATTGCCGGTGATCAGCAGGATCAGGCCATCCTCGACGCGCACCTCGGTCACGGTTTCCCAGGCGAAAGTGGGGTGGGCGTTGCTTCCCGTGCCGTTGTAGATATGGTCGTTCACCCGCACCTGCGACGCCACCACGGTGATCTTGCTGGTCATGATCGGCTCTCCATTTCGTTCCGCCTAGCCTAACAGAGGCGCCCGTCCGGCAACCATGGCGACCCCGAAAGTTGGCGCTGGCGACACGGCGATTTTGTGGCCCATCAGTTGCAGAACGCTCAAACCGCCGGCATCACCCGGTCCGCAAACCATCGAGGAATTCGTCGCAATCCTGTTCCACCTTGGCATCGAGCAGGTGGTCGGCCCGCGTCGTGCCGAGATTCACCGCCATGACCGGCTTGCCCTCGCGACGGGAAAATTCGACGAAGCGGAATCCCGAATACACCATCAGCGAGGAGCCCACCACCAGAAGCCCCGCCGACGCCACCCGCTCCCGCGGCACGCTGTCGCCGAAGAACACCACGTCGGGCTTGAGCACGCCGTCGCAGGCGGGACAGGACGGCACGCGAAAGCCGGCATACAGCTCGGCGGCCACGCTGGCATCGCCATCCGGGGCGGCCGGCGCGGGCTGGCCTGCAAGATCCGGATTGGCGGCGCCCAGCCATTCCTGCACCAGTGCGCGCGGATGCCTGACCCGGCATGACAGGCAAATCACCGCCGCCAGGCCGCCATGAAGTTCCAGCACGGCAGCGCTGCCCGCCTTGTGGTGCAGGCCATCGACATTCTGCGTCACGATCAGGTCGATCCGGCCCGCGCATAAGCCCAGAGGTTGCGCTTGCAGCAAGTATATCGTTTTGATATAGTGCGACCATGCACATCATTTCACTGAAGATGCTGCGTGACTTCTGGCACAGGCATCCTGAAGCCGAGCAGTCTTTGCGCAATTGGCACACCGTTGCCGAGAATTCTCGCTTTACAGACTTTGCTGATCTACGGCAGAGCTTTGGCAGTGCGGATTATGTTCCGCCTTATACCGTGTTCGATGTCGGCGGCAACAACTACCGGGTCGTTGTCATCGTTCGCTACAGCGACGGCAAGATGTTCGTGCGCTGGGTAATGACTCACCGGGAATACGACGACTGGTGCAAACGATACAGGAAAGGCAAGGTGTAACCATGACAACCGCTACTGCTACTCTGGACATCAAGGCGCTGCAAAAAACCTGGGTTGCGTTTGATCGCATCGCCCATTTGCGTCCGATTCGTACCGGGGAAGAGTATGACCGTACGGTTTCGCTGATGAACTATCTGCTGGACATGGTCGGCGACCAGGAGGATCACGCCTTGTCAGGGCTTCTTGATCTCGTCAGCGAACTGGTGGCCGACTATGACACCAACCACTTCGCCATCGAAGCTTCCGAGCCCAATGAGGTTCTGCGCTACCTGATCGAATTGCGCGGCCTGAAGCAAGGCGATCTCGCGGAAATCGTCCCACAGAGCAATCTTTCAGCGATTCTCGCCGGCAAGCGAAAGATCAGCGCGACCTTGGCTGGGAAACTGGCCAGGTTCTTCAACATCAGTCCGGCGGTATTCGTGCCTGGCTAAGAAGGTTCTGCGGCGCCCCCAGTTCGGCACTGTGTGCGGCAGGTAGTCCATGGGCACGGACTTGTCAGTGGCTGCGGAAATTCCACCGTCCGCAATCAGGTATTAACCCGCCACCCGCCCCCGCCCAGCTTCTTGCCCGATTGTTCCTCTCCGGGCGTCCCGCCTGCCTGGCCGCCCGACCGGCTAATAGGCACACACGATGTTGTAGATGAGTTCAGCGGGAGTGCTGCGCGACACACCCATCGTAATGAACGGATCGTTGCACAGATGCAGTGCCGGTCCCCGTGCCATCGGCTCGGAGTGATTGAACATCGAGAGGATTCTGACCCGCTCTTCCCTGCAGTCGAATTCGTCCAGCACCCGCCGCGACATCTGGCCGCCGTAGCGCCAGCGCCGACTCTTTGATCCGGCAGTCCTCAGGCGACGGGCTCGAGCCGCAGTTCCAGGCTGCCGCCGGCCGCGTCGACTTCCCCGATGCTGCAGCGCAGGCCGTTGGCCGCTTCGCCTAAAGCCAGCGCTCCCGCCACGGTGCCGAGATGGAGGGCACTGCCGCCCTCGCCCAGGCCGATGTGAAGTCGCAGACAGGATGAGGGATCGCCCGCTGCGGGCTCCAGCAGCCGCACCGTCAGATGGTCCGTGGCGGCAAAAGGCAGGCGGCGTCCGAGTTCGTTCCAGAGGATGTCGAAGCGCGCCGCCAGTGCGTCGCGCGCTGCCGGCGCGGCATCGCGCTCGGTCCGCGCGACCGAACCGGCCTTTCCCGCCCGGGCCAGGATCGCGTCCGCCAGGGCGGCGATGCCCGCGCCGGACAGCGCGCTGACCGGATGGATCGGCGGCGCCTTGCGCCACATGTGCGCCGCGCTTTGCAGCGACTGGCTGGCCTGCGCCGCGGCGGCAGTATCGCTCTTGGTCACCACCAGCAGGTCGGCCAATTCGAGGACGCCGGCCTTGATCGCCTGCAGTTCGTCGCCCAGCCCGGGCGGAAAGATCACCAGCAGGGAATCGGCAAGCCGCGCGACATCGATCTCGGACTGGCCGGTACCGACGGTTTCCACCAATACCAGTCCGTAACCGGCGGCATCCATGATCTGCACCATCTGCCGCGCAGCGGCGGTGAGACCGCCCAGGCTGCCGCGTGTGGCGGTGGAGCGGACAAAGGAGCGACCGTCGTCGGCGCACTCGCCGATGCGGAAGCGGTCGCCCAGCAGCGCACCGCCGCTTACCGGGCTGGATGGATCGACCGCCAGGACCGCGACGCGTTGCCCCAGTTCGAGGAAGCGCCGCACCAGGACGCCGACCAGAGTCGACTTGCCGGCGCCCGGCGGGCCGGTGATGCCGACCACGTGGGCCCGGCCCAGTCGTTGCGCCAGGCGGGCGACCAGGGCGGCGCCGGATGCGGCGTCGCGTTCCGCCAGGGACAGCGCCCGCGCCAGCGCTGGCCGCTCTCCGGCGCCGACCCGCTGCGCCAGATCGTCAAGCGAAAGACTCATGGATTGCCATCCGTTGCACCTATTGCTATTGACACCTTCAATGTACTGCGTATACAGTATCCAGTATTCCATGACGCGAGTGCAATAGCGCATTTCATTCTGCCATGAACATGTCCATCAAGCCCCTTGATCGCCCTGCCGGCCTGGCCGATCGCGTCTATCACCAGTTGCGCGACAGCATCGGCAGCCACCAGATCCGTCCCGGCGAACGCCTGCAGGAAGTCAGCCTTGCCGCGCAGCTCGGCGTCTCGCGCACCCCCGTGCGCGAAGCCCTGGCGCGCCTCGAAAGCGAGGGCATGATCACGGTGGAGGGGCGTGGGTTCGTGGTACCCGAACTGACCGATGCCGACATCGAGGAGATTTACCAGCTGCGTTTCCTGCTGGAACCGGCGGCGGCCGGCATCGCGGTCGCCGAGGTCACCAGCCCGACCGACCTGGCGAGCATGTCCGCCGCCGTCGATGATGCCGTGGCCGCGGAGAAGAGCGGCGACTTTCGCGCCTTCCTTGAAGCCAACAGCCGCTTCCACCATGCCTGGCGCGCCCTGGTGCCCAACCGCCGCATGTCCAGGCTGCTCGACCAGTACGTCGGCCACGTCCGCTTCCTGCGCGTGCTGACGCTGGGCGACGCGGCCGCGCGCAAGGCGGCGCTGACCGGGATGAAGGCGATCCACGCCGCCTTCCGCAAGCGCGACGCCGGGGCTGCCGCGACAGCCATGCACAAGCACCTCGAAGCCGCCAGGCACTGCCTGGTCAAGGCCATCGAACAGATCGAGAAGGACAAGGCCGCCGAAAGCGCCCCGCTACCGGCGCCCGCCGGCGAAGCACCGGCGACGAAGCGCAGCGCCAAGAACTAGAACGTCCGTGTCCGCCTTCGGGCCGGCGAGGAAACCCAGTAACGAGACCCCGCAGCACCTGCTCAACCGGACATCGACATGGACTACAAGGCAGAAATTCCCTACGGCGCCTACTGGAGCACCCCCTTCGCCCGCTGGCAGGGCAGCTTCGCCAACCTGCACAGCATCGAGTTCGCCGCCCACGTCGCCCGGCTGGAACTGGCCAGACGCAAGATCGACCCGACATGCTTCGACTACGGCGCGCTGGGGATTTCGGTGCCGCAACAGCACGCCTTCTACGGCCTGCCCTGGCTTACCGGCATGATCGGCGCCGCCAACGCCGGCGGCCCGACGCTGATGCAGGCCTGCGCCACCGGCGTGCGCACCCTGCTCGCCGCGACACAGGAAATCGAGGCTGGAATGGCCACAGCCGCGCTGGCGATCAATTGCGACCGCACCTCGAACGGACCGCACATCTACTACCCCAATCCGCGCGGCCCCGGTGGTACCGGCGCGGCCGAAGACTGGGTCATGGAGAACTTCAACTGCGACCCGCTGGGCGGCCACACGATGCTGCAGACGGCGGAGAACGTTGCCGCCAGGCACGGCATCGGCACCGCCGAGCAGCACGAACTGGTGCTGCGCCGCGAGGAGCAGTACCGGATGTCGCTGGAAAACGACTCGGCCTTCCTCCGCCGCTTCATGACCCTGCCCTTCGAGGTGCCGACCCCCAATTACAAGAAGGTGGCCAACACCATGGCCGGCGACGAAGGCGTGTCGCAGTCCACGCCGGAAGGGTTTGCGAAACTCAAGCCGGTCCTGCCCGGTGGTGTCGTCACCTTCGGCGCCCAGACGCATCCGGCCGACGGCAACGCGGCGATCGTCGTCACCACCCGGGACAAGGCGCGGGAACTGTCCGCCAACCCGAAGATCGCCGTCCGCCTGCATGGCTTCGGCCTGGCGCGCGCGGAGCTGGCCTACATGCCCGAGGCCATGCTGCCGGCGGCGCAACGCGCGCTGCAGCAGGCCGGGCGCAGCCTCGCCCAGATGGCAGCGATCAAGACCCACAACCCCTTCGCCGCCAACGATATCTTTTTCGCGAAACAGACCGGCGCCGACCTCAAGGCGATGAATAACTACGGCTGCTCGCTGGTCTGGGGCCATCCCCAGGCGCCGATGGGCACGCGTTCCATCATCGAGTTGATCGAGGAACTGGCGCTGAAGGGCGGCGGCTTCGGCCTGTTCACCGGCTGCGCCGCGGGCGACACGGCGATGGCGGTCGTTCTCGAAGTCTGCGACGCTTAGTCACGCGGCCCCTGCATGAGCCTTTCCGACTGGATTTCGCACAACGCCGGGCTGACGCCCGACAAGGCGGCGATTCGCTTTCCGGGTCGCGACGTTTCCTATGCAGAACTGGCGGCGCTGATCGAACGCATGGTGGCGGCAATGGCGGCCAGCGGGATCCAGCGCGGAAGTTGTGTCGCCTATCTCGGCTTCAACAGCCCGGAAATGCTGGCTCTGCTTTTTGCCAGCGCCCGCCTCGGAGCGCTGTTCATGCCGCTCAACTGGCGCCTGGCGGCGCCCGAACACAAGCAGATGCTCGAAGACTGCCCCCCCGCGCTGCTCTTCGTCGAGCCGCCGTTCGTGGCCCAGATTGACGCACTCCGCACCGGGTTGGGCGCCACGACGCTGGTCAGTTTCGGCGACGCCGGCACCGGCTGGATTTCCTGGGCCGAATTTTGTCTCCGCGCCGGGAGCCCTGCGCCGCGCGACACGGACGCAGACGCGATGACGCCGCTGCTGATCTGCTACACCTCCGGTTCCACCGGCATGCCCAAGGGCGTACTGCTGACGCAACGCGCGCTGGAGTGCAATGCGACCAACAGCGCCGACATGCACGACCTGACGGCGGACGACGTGATCCTCACCACCCTGCCCCTGTTCCATGTCGGCGGCCTCAACAACCAGACCACGCCGGCGCTGCGCGCAGGTTGCACGGTGGTGCTGCATCCCAAGTTCGATCCCGATGCCACCTTCGACGCCATCGAGCAGGAAGGCATCACGTTGACGGTGCTGGTGCCGGCGCAACTGGACATGATGATGGCGCATCGCCGTTGGGCCGGCGCCGACTTTTCGAAGCTGCGCATGATCACCACCGGCTCGACCATCGTGCCGCGCCATGTGATCAACGCCGTCCATGCCAAGGGCGTGCCAATGGTGCAGGTCTATGGCTCGACCGAGACCTGCCCGATCGCGGCATACCTCAAGGCCGGGGATGCCATGCGCAAGGCCGGCTCCACCGGCCGCGTCGCCCTGCACTGCCAGTTGCGCCTGGTCGATAGCAACGGCAAGGATGTCGCGCAAGGCAGTACAGGCGAAATCCTGATCAAGGGCAACAACGTGATGACTGGCTACTGGCAGGCACCACAGGCGACCGCCGCGGTGCTGGTCGATGGCTGGTTCCACAGCGGCGACATGGGTCACCAGGATGAGGAAGGCTATCTCTACGTCGATGGCCGCAGCAAGGAAATGATCATTTCCGGCGGCGAAAACATCTACCCGGCGGAGATCGAAAACCTGCTGATCGAGTGCCCGGACATCGCCGAAGCCTCGGTCATCGGTCGCCCCGACGCGCGCTGGGGCGAGATCGTGGTCGCAGTGGTGGTGCCGAAGGCCGACCATGCCGTGAGCAGCGAACAGGTATTGAAACTGCTCGAAGGCCGCATCGCCCGCTTCAAGCATCCCAAGGAAGTCGTCATCGTCGAAACCTTGCCGAAGACAGCGCTGGGCAAGGTTCGCAAGGAAGACGTGCGCAAGATGCTCGCGCGAACCAATTAAGCACAAACCCAAAGAAAAGACGGAGCACATCTCATGGCACTCAAGATCGGAATCGACGTCGGCGGCACCTTCACCGACTTCGTCGTTACCCGCGACGACGCCGAGCCGGCGATCTTCAAGACGCTGTCCACGCCGGCCGACCCGTCGATCGCCGTGGTCAACGGCCTCACCGACATCGCCGCCAGTATGACTCCGCCACTGACGCTGGAAGCTTTCGCGCCGACCATCGACACCATCGTGCATGGCACCACGGTGACCACCAATGCGACGCTGACCGGCACCGGCGCGAAGTGCGGGCTGCTGACAACCGAAGGCGTGCGCGATGCGCTGGAAATGCGCCGCGGCGTTCGCGAGGAGCAGTACAACAATCGCTACACCAACGTCAAACCGCTGGTGCCGCGCTACCTGCGCGTCGGCGTCCGTGGTCGGCTCGATCGCCATGGCCTCGAGACCACGCCGCTCGACCTGGCGCAGATCCGCGAAGCCATCGCCCTGTTCCAGAGGGAAGGCGTGCAGGCGGTGTCGATCTGCTTCATGAATTCCTTCGCCAATCCGGCGCACGAACAGGCAGCCGCCGAACTGGTACGCAAGGAAATGCCCGGCGCCTATCTTTCGGTATCGACCGACCTGCTGCCCTCGATCCGCTTCTACGAACGGGTCAGCACCACAGCGCTGAATTCCTATGTCGGCCCCAAGCTCAACCATTACCTCGACCAGCTCGTCGGCCGCCTCAAGGGCATCGGCTTCAGGAACCTGCTGCTGATCATGCAATCCAACGGCGGCGTCATCTCGCCGCAACTGGCGCGCGAAAAGGCCGCCCTGACGCTGCTCTCCGGCCCCGCCGGCGGACCTGGCGCCGGCCTGTTTTACGTGCGCCTGCACGGCCAGAACAAGTGCATCACCACCGACATGGGCGGAACAAGCTTCGAAGCGTCAGTCGCCGTCGATGCGCCGATGATCAAGAACGACGGCGAGATCGCCCGCCACAAGATCGCCCTGCCCATGCTCGACATCCATACCATCGGCGCCGGCGGCGGCTCGATCGGCTGGCTGGATCAGGGCGGCATGCTGCGCATGGGCCCGCAAAGCGCCGGCGCCGATCCCGGCCCGGCCTGCTACAGCAAGGGCGGCAGGCTGCCGGCCACCACCGACGCCAACGTGGTGCTGGGCTACCTCGACCCCGGCTTTTTTGCAGGCGGCAAGATGAAACTCGACGCCGCAGCCGCGCGTGCCGCGATCGAGGAACACATCGCCAAACCCATGGGACTTTCGGTAGAGGAGGCCGCGGCCGGCATGTACCGCGTCGCCTGCAACAACATGGCCCAGGGCGTGCGCGAGGTGACCATCAAGCGCGGCTTCGATCCGCGCGAATTCCCCTTCATCCCCGCCGGTGGCGCCGGCCCGATCCACTCCTGCCTGATTTGCAGCGAACTCGAAATCCCGCTGCAGATCGTGCCGCGCGAATCCTCGGTGCTGTGCGCCTTCGGCATGCTGATGAGCGAACTCAAGCACGACTTCGTGCGCACCTTCGTCGCCCGCCTCGAAGCCATCGACTGGGCGAAGCTCACGGCGATGATCGACGAAATGTCGGCGGACGGCACACGGCAACTGGTCGAGGAGCGCATCAGCGAGGAACGCCGCCGCTACGAGGTCCGTTTCGACTGCCGCTACATCAAGCAGTACCACGAGGTGTCCTTCACGGTGCCGCGCGAACTGATCGATGCCCGCGACACGGTCGCCATCGCCGCCGCCTTCAACGACGAGCACAACCGCCTCTACGGCTACTCGCTGCAGGCCGAGAAGACGCCGATCGAAATCATCAACGTCCGCGTCCAGGCCATCGGCATCACCGACAAGCCGACCTACCGCCAGGAAGCCTGGGCCGGCACGGATGCGTCAAAGGCACTCAAGGGCAAGCGCAGCATGTACATCCCCGAGACCAAGAGCTTCCGCGAAACACCGGTCTATGACGGCCACAAGATGGGTTTCGGCAATCGCATCACGGGGCCGGCCATGATCGAACAAGTCACCACGGCGATCTTCGTCAGCGATTCCTACGACTGCGCGGTCGATGCGCTGGGTTCCTTCGTCATCTGGCAGAAGGGCCGCGAGGACCTCGCCGCGGCCTGCTTCACAGGCACCACGGAGGTAACGGCATGAGCACCCGACTGCGGAACCCGCCCCAAAGGAACACCTCTTTCAACACAGAGGACACAGAGGCACGGAGGACACAGAGAAATTCGAGGGCAATTGGCGACTCGCTGAATGGTCCTGCCCTTCTCCGTGCTCTCTGTGTCTCTGTGCTCTCCGTGTTGAAAGAGTCTTTTCTGCTTTTCGCATCGATAGCGTTTTACCGCCGTCCCGCCAGCGCCGACTTTCGCCTCACGGAGGCCGCATGAACACCAGAATCGATCCCATCCTGCTCTCCGTCTATGCGCGGACCTTCAAGTCGATTACCGACGAGATGAGCATCTCGATGGAGCAGACCACGCGTTCGCCCATCCTCTGCGAGGCCAAGGACTATGTCACCGGCCTCTACGATGCCGACGGGAACATGCTGGAACAGACCGAGAACCTGCCCATCCTGGCCTTTTCGCTGGCGCCGGTGTGCAAGTACATCAAGGAGTTTTTCGGCGACGAGATCTATCCCGGCGACGTGATTTTCCACAACGACGTGTTCAGCCTGGGCAACCAGAACAACGACGTCGCCGCCTTCAAGCCGGTGTTCTTCGAGGACAAGCTGGTGGCATGGACGGCGGTCAAGGGCCACCAGGCCGACATCGGCGGCAACGTCGCCGGCGGCTACAACCCGAACGCGGTCGAGGTCTGGCAGGAAGCCCTGCGCATCCCGCCGGTCAAGGTGGTCGAGCGAGGGAAACTACGCAAGGACGTCTGGGGCCTGATCTTCGCCAACGTGCGGCTCGACATCGTGCAGCACGACATGAAGGCCGAGATGGGTGCCTGCACTGTCGGCGAGCGGCGCCTGCTGGAACTGCTGAAGAAATACGGCGTCGAGAGCTACGAAAGCCACAAGCAGGCCCTGTTCGACGCGACGCGCAAGATGATGGAAGCCGAGATCACCAAGATCCCCAACGGCAACTACTCGGGCGAAGGCTACGTGTATTTCGACGGCCGCTTCGTCGGCTCGAAATACACCATCCGTGTGGACATCGAGGTCAAGGACAAGAGCATCAAGTTCGACTACTCGCGCACCGACCCGCAGACCAACGGCTTCGTGAACGGCACCTTCACGTCGAGCGCCTCGGCCACCATCCTGACCCTGCTGCAGATGGTCAATCCCGACATCCCGCACAACGAGGGCATGGTGCAGCCGATCGAGATTGTCATTCCGAGCGGCACGATATTGAACGCTGCCTATCCGAAGGCCACCACCTTCGGCAACCACCTCTGCCCGCCCAACGCAGACGCCATCCAGCGCGCGCTGGCTCCCGTGATGCCCGACCGCGTCACCGCCGGCTGGAACAACCTGCTCGCGTCCCTGACCACCGGCATCGATCCGAAAAACGACGAGAAGTACGTGGACATCGGCTTCATGGGCCTCAAAGGCGGCTCCGGCGCCATGCTCGGCACCGACGGCTACGATCACATCGGCATGATCGACGCCTCGGGCGGCGTGCTCGACCAGGACTACGAAATGTTCGAGCAGCAGACGCCGCACACCCTGATCAAGCACGAACTGCTGACCGATTCGGCCGGCGCCGGCCAGTGGCGCGGCGGCCTTGGCGTCGAAACCATCTTCACCATCGGCTCCAACGACACGCAACTCGTCACGTTCGGCGACGGCGACTTCGAGCCGGCCTTCGGCCTCTTTGGCGGCGGCGAAGGCGGACTCAACTTCATCCGCCTGCACTATCCGGACGGCCAGACCGTGGTGCCGAAGAACAAGGACCTGATCACCGGCGTACCGATGGGCACCCGCTACCACCAGGTCGCCAGCGGCGGCGGCGGCTACGGCGACCCGAAGAAGCGCGACCGCAAACTTCTCGCCGAAGAAATCCGCAACGGCGTGATCACGCCCGAAGCGGCCAAGCGCGACTATGGCTATGAGCCCGCCTGACACATGTCACAAGCCATGAACAACCCCGTCGCCAGGCTCCGCCCACCCCCTCCCCCTTCATGGGGGAGGGCTGGGGAGGGGGCGAAGGCTGGGGAGGGGGCGCCCCGCTTAACCCAAGTCGCCCGCAAACTCCGCCACACCATGACCGACGCCGAGCGCAAACTCTGGAGCCGCCTCCGCGCCCACCAGCTCGGCGCCCATTTCCGCCGTCAGGCGCCCCTGGGTTCTTACGTGCTCGATTTCGTCTGCTTCGCCGCGAGCGTGGTGGTAGAAGTGGATGGTGGCCAGCATGCAGACAGTGAGAAAGACCACCTGCGCGATGCTTGGCTGCAAGCGCAGGGATTTCGTACGCTGCGTTTCTGGAACAACGAGGTGCTGCAGAACATCGATGGGGTGCTGGAAACGATCATGGGGAAATTGAACGAGGCGCCCCCTCCCCAGCCCTCCCCCATGAAGGGGGAGGGAGAAAACCAATCCGCACCGCCCGCCCCCTCCCCCCTTGTGGGGGAGGGCTGGGGAGGGGGCGAGGGAGAGCACCAATGAACTTCGATCTCACCGAAGACCAGCAGCAGATCCGCGACACCTTCGCCCGTTTCTGCGACGAGCGCATCGCGCCGCAAGCGGCGGCGCTGGACGAAGCGAAGGTCTATCCGCGCGCCCTGTTCCAGGAACTGGCCGATCTCGGCTTCTTCGGCATGCGCTATCCCGAAGAAGTCGGCGGTAGCGGTACGGCGCTGACCGAGTTCTG